>CAZQQN010000013.1:0-12062 GCA_964595485.1 uncultured Sphingobacteriales bacterium
AAAGTTTGAAAGCGGGAACCTATTATTACAAAATTCGACAGACTGATTTTGATGGTAGCCAATCCTCTTCTTCCGTTAAAGCCATTACTGTCCGGGAAAATCAGACCCTTGAATTACACCACTTAAAAACGACTCAAAATGCTTTTTACCTCGAATTAAAGGGTGTCCAGGAAGGGTATTACACCATCCGCGCTTTCAATACCAAAGGCATTTCATTAGGAAAAAAAGATATCAGGTTTTCAGATGAACCAGGGCGTATTAGATTTGAAAAGCCTAACCATTCTGAAAATTTTATATACTTAAACTTGATCGATAAAAAAACCGGTGAACAGGTATTAGGTAAGAAAATTCTTCTGCCGAACTAATGCTTTTTTCCTTTGGATTAGTCGTAAGCAAAATGACCTTAAAAACAGCGTGTTAACTCCCAATAAGTTTAGCTTTTGGCCAGAGAACTTTCCCATTAGCTTTTAGCTAACTTTTGGAAAGTTGGTATGCTTAAGTTTCCTGGATTTCAATTATTGTATTTTACAATTATTGCAAAGGCTTAACAACTTACACCTATCTTATTCCTTGCTATTTTACCTTTTAGGATAACGGCTAATACCTTTGAAAACCCTTTGAGATTCAGCCAGAAAAGTTTTAGTCCCTTACAACAACCAAATTTCCTTTAATTTTGGGCCATTAATTGAAACTTGAAACGAATCATTATGCCCCAGTTAGCCGATCGTTTAAGCCGTCTATCCGAATCTGCTACCTTGAAAATGGCCCGTTTGAGCCGGGAATTGCAGGACCAAGGTGAGCATATCATTAACTTAAGCCTTGGTGAGCCGGATTTTGATACGCCTGACCATATTAAAGAAGCGGGTATACAAGCCATTAAGGATGGGTATTCCGGTTATCCGCCAGTGCCCGGTTTCCCGCATTTAAGAGAAGCTGTCACGGAAAAGTATAAGCGAGATCTGGATTTGCATTATGACCCTAACCAGGTGATTGTTAGCACCGGGGCTAAACAAAGTTTGATCAATATTTTGTTAGCCTTACTTAATCCCGGTGATGAGGTAATTATTCCTGCTCCTTATTGGGTCTCTTATCCGGAAATGGTGAAAATTGCTGATGGTGAGATGGTTACCATCTCCACTAACGTGGAAACCGATTATAAAATTAACCCACAACAATTAGAGGATGCCATTTCAGATAAGACCAAGGTTTTCATGTTGTGTTCCCCATCTAATCCAACGGGTAGTATTTATACCAAAGCAGAACTGGCGGGATTGGTAGAAGTGCTTAGAAAATACCCTCATGTCCAGGTAATTTCCGATGAAATCTATGATTACATCAATTTTTCTGGTGAAATCGTCTCTATCGCCCAGTTTGATGGCATGAAAGAGCGGACCATACTGGTTAACGGGGTATCCAAAAGTTTTGCCATGACAGGTTGGCGGGTAGGCTTTGCGGTTGGTCCGCAATGGATCATCGATGGGTGTACAAAGATTCAGGGGCAATTTACCTCAGGTGCCAATGTGATAGCACAAAAAGCTGCCCAAACTGCTATTTCTACTGACTTGGCGCCTACTTATAAAATGCGTGAAGCTTTCCGGAGTCGCAGGGATTTAGTGATGCAGGAATTAAACGATGTTCCAGAGATCCGTTTTAATAAGCCAGAAGGTGCATTTTACTTATTTCCGGATATTAGCGAATTGTATGGCAAACCATTTGGTGATAAAACAATCAATGGTAGCGAGGATTTTTGCATGTACATGTTGGAGCATGCAAAAGTTTCGCTTGTACCGGGGGTGGCTTTTGGTAATGATGATTGTATGCGGATCTCTTTTGCGGCATCGGAGGCCGACTTATCCGAAGCTATCCAAAGAATTAAGCAGGTATTGCCATGAATCAAATGCTACCATTTTGGTCATGTTTTGATTAAATCCGTTTTGAATTGACTGGCATAAACCGGCTTATTAAACAATACTAAGGGTTTTTAAACAGTCGTTTAATGATAGAACTGACAAAGCGTTAACCCATGGAACATGATTTTAACACCGATGAAAACCGGTTAAAAGACATTTTCGAAAAGTTTGCTGAAAAAAAGATCCTGGTTGTAGGGGATGTCATGAGTGACGCTTATTGGTGGGGTGGCGTCAATCGCATTTCACCGGAAGCACCGGTCCAGGTTGTTGATATCAGCGAAAAGGAATACCGTTTAGGAGGCGCTGCCAATGTTGCGGTTAACCTCAAAAAATTAGGGGCTAAGCCGCTTTTATGTTCCGTTATTGGAACGGAACAGGAAGGAAAGACTTTTTCAGGTTTGATCAAAGAAGAGGGAATAGCCTCTGATTACCTGGTTCAGTCCAATGAGCGGCCAACTACTGTTAAAACCCGGGTGATGGGGGATAAGCACCAGCTTTTAAGAATGGATAATGAGACCACTGAGCCATTAAGCAGAGGCGAGGAAACAGCTTTACTAACCAAAGTCAAAGCAGCAATTAAGGAAGCTGATGCTATTTTATTCGTGGACTATGATAAAGGCGTTTTAAATGGCGATTTTATCCGGGAAGTGGTCCAAATGGCTAAAAATCAGGGGTTACCCACTATCGTAGATCCTAAGAAGCGTAATTTCTTTGAATATGAAGGCGTAACCCTCTTCAAGCCAAATATTAAAGAATTGCAGAATGGCTTAGGCGTAGATTTAGGTAATCCTTTGGACATAGCCGCTTTGAAATCATCTGTTGAAACGCTTCAGGACCGGCTTAAAAATCATTTAGCATTTATCACCCTATCAGAACAAGGCGTTTTAATAACCGATTATGACCAATCATTACACTTCCCTGCCCATCTCAGGAATATTTTTGATGTTTCTGGTGCTGGTGATACGGTTATTAGCGTAGCTACGCTGGCTTTGGCTTCTGGTTTGGAACTTGACATGATCGCTGAAATGGCTAACCTGGCGGGCGGTCTTGTTTGTGAGGAAGTAGGGGTCGTTCCGGTTGATAAGCAAAAATTCTTCTGGGAATGTAAGCGGTCTATGGTGGATAAAGAAAGTGAGGTGATTGATGTCAATGGCAGCGATGCTTAGGTTTTGGGTGCATCGGTTGCTATACCGAATATTAGTATTCAACGGCTGAAAAGTTGAAAAGAAACCAAAGGAATGCTTTGCTATTTGCTTTCTACTAACCCATTTGCTAATGAACGAAGATCCTAAAAGCCAATTACCTGAATGGGTTACCTTTTTCTAAGTATCATTGCTACCACCCTGGTTTTTGTTACGTTTCGATTCATTGGCCAATACCGTATTCACACCTTTCACGCTATTGTGGTTAATTACGTAGTTTGTGTAATATTGGGTCTGATTTTTCTGCCAATTGAGGCTTATGGCAAGCTCCTGGATTTACCATTCCTGTTTTATGTGATTGGATCATTCAATGGTTTTTTATTTGTTTTCAATTTTTGGCTGATGGGCAAAACAACACAGGTATTTGGAGTGGCACCTGCTACTATTACTGCCCGGATGTCGCTTGTTATACCGGCTTTTTTTTCAATTTTTGCTTACAATGAGGTTTTGAATATTGTCAAAGCAATTGGGATCATTACTGCTCTGGCAGCTATTTATTTAAGCCTCTATGAATCAGAAGAAAGCGAAAGCACCTCTTCCTTACCGGTTAATAAGTTGTTATTACTTTTTCCTTTAGGAGCTTTCCTGGGAACAGGTATCATTGACAGCCTTTTTAAAGTTGCTCAGAATGAATTTTTGATGGCTATCCCAAATGTAGCATACCTACTGATCGTATTCGGGCTTGCGGGTTTAGTGGGTCTACTGGTCATGGGGGTGAATGGTTTAATTACGGGGGAACCATTTAAAGCCAGGACAATTCCATGGGGTTTTCTCCTGGGGATTGTCAATTTCTTTGCCATTTATTTTCTCTTACTGGCCTTATCAAAAAGCCAATTGGCAGGGTCGGTCTTATTCCCTGTTAACAGCGTTAGTATTGTCGTTTTGTCAACATTGGCATCTTATTTCATTTTCAGGGAACGATTGAATACTTGGAATATCATCGGATTTTTCCTGGCTATTGCGGCTATTTTATTCATTACATTGGCCTGATATGGGGAACTATTTAACCATAAAAAGTTTAAGTAAAGGCGAATATCGGGAAAAAGGAAGTAAGTTTCTGGCATTTGCTTATCCCCTTTCTGATGAGGAGGTTGTGAATGTTATCCTTAAGCAGCTATCGCATGATCATCCAAAAGCCAGCCATATTTGTTATGCATATCGTATTGGTTTACACGGAGAAAAAGCCAGGATGGATGATAATGGTGAACCAGCTAATACAGCCGGAGCCCCCATAATGAATCATTTAAAAGGCAGAGATTTAACTTTTTCCGGTATTTTTGCAGTAAGGTACTTTGGCGGTACTAAGCTGGGTAAAGGAGGTTTGATCAATGCCTATGGAACAGCGGCCAAGTATGCACTTGATAATGCAATCACGGTAGAAAGCACTTTGACCAAGGTCTTGAAGGTTAAATTTCCTTATACCCAGATGAATGATTTCATGCAGTTGATAAAGAAATACAACATTGAAACTGGAGAACAAATGTTTGATAATACTTGTGAATTCACAATTTATGTGCCTGTAAATGAAACGGAAGCTTGGAAAAATAGGTTAAATGAAATTAAGGAAATGGTCATTCAAGCATGAAACTACCAGCTTACTGCAAAGGAATTTTGAGTCTTATTTTATTCGGAGGTTTGACCTTGCCCGGTTTAGCGCAGGATAATGAATGGCCTGGTCAAACGGCTAAAAGCCATTTTAACCTTAGCAACGTTAATTTTGCTGCTGAAGGCGAGGATTTGGTTATTGAAAGCCGGTATTACCTTGCTAATAAACTTGATGACCTGAACGCCACAAATACGGGTTTGAAGGTTGTTCATGAAAAATCAAGCCCTATCGGACACCATATAACGTTTGTCCAGACTTATAATGGGATACCCATTGAAACCTCCTCTGTTAAACTGAATCTGGGCCCTGATAACGAAATTCTTTCCCTTTTTCATAAAACAGCCAATACAGATGGATGGGTAATCCAGCAATTTGAATGGGGTAACCCTGATAGTTTAATTAAAGCTAAAACAGGATTCAAAGGCGAAATCAAAACCAAACCTGTTATTTACTATAATGGGAAAAGGGCTGTTTTTGCCCAAAAAGCTCGTTTCATTAATGACAACAAGGGAATCAATGAATCAGTGCTATACAATAAAGCATTAGAGCCGTTAAAAGAAACAGATAATAACCTTTATTTTAAAAAGTTTGACACTACGGTAACAGGTAAGGTCTTTTTACCCAATCCCCTGAAAACTGCTAACAAGCACTACGGGCCACCTTATTGGGATAATGAGGATAAAAACATCCCCGAACTTAACCAAGAAAGGAATAAGGTGAGGATGCGGGTGAATCAGCCAAAGAGGGATACATTTTATCTGGAAGGGCCTTATGTTAAAATGAGGGATTTTTCCAAACCCAATAATGCCGTACCATATTCGAGAGATCGCAAACTTGAATTCAAGCGGGATAGCCTTTGGTTTGAAGATGTCAACATTTATTACCATATCAATCGCTTCCAGGAATATATTCAATCCCTTGGTTTCAATAATGCAGCTGATTATCCTATTCCAGTGGACGCTCATGCTGCTCAATGGGAAAGGTCTTGGTTTTCCAAAAGGGCTGATACCAATATTGGTAAATTATTCTTTGGAGATGGTGGTGTAGATGATGGGGAGGATGCAGAAACCATAATTCACGAATATGGCCATGCTATTTCGGGTAACGTGGCACCGAGATCTCACCTTAATTCAGATGAAGCCCAGGCTTTAGAGGAGGGGTTGGCAGATTATTTTGCTTGCTCTTACTCCCGGCATTTAAATAGTTTTAAATGGGAGCGCCTATTCTTTTGGGATGCTGGTATCAAGGCAAATGGCAATGGGAAACATTGGCCGGGTCGGTGGTGTACCACAACCCAGGAATACCCGGAAGATATGGGAAATGGTAAATATGATGATGGTGAAATATGGGCCGGTACCCTCATGAAAATTTGGAGCCGGATTGGCAGGGAAAAGACCGATAAGCTAATGTTGGCCGCCCTTAATAGCTTTTCACCAAGTATGAAGTTGGATGATGCAGCCAAATTGCTAAGGCAAGCAGATACCATTTTGTATGATGGTGAAGATCTTTGGCCAATCACCAAGCAATTAGCACAAAGTGGCTTAATTGATAAAGAGTACCTTTCTATTGAAGATAATAAGGAAAAGGTTAAGACATTTTCTGAAGCAAAAGCTTACAATACAGGTAGTAATTTTAAAGTGAAGCTTGGAAAGCCGCGGCCTGCATTGAAAGTTACTTTGCAAACAACCGGTGGTAAGATACTAAACCGGAAAGATTTTAGGCGAAAAAGCTCATTTACCCTTGATCATAGCAATTTGGCAAAAGGTATTTATTTAATCCGCTTGCAGACAAAGCAAAAGCAAAAAATTCTCAAAGTCATCAAATGATCGGCTTTTTGGTTTAGCTTTCTTCACATTATTAATACTATTGATCCAGCCTTTTGCAAGAAATTCTTTCACAGCAATGGTGTACATGAGAAGCAATATTTTCCAGTACAAATTACGCTATTAAGGACAATGCTACAGGAATTCATATACTTGTTGAAAAGAAGTATTCTGGGCTTTAAGCCGAAGCAGAACCATTGTTTTTATGAATTAAGAGGACTTTATAAAAAACAAGGGTAGGGATATTGTTAAAATGCGTTTTGATGGATTTGTTTTATTTCAGATTATTTAATAAAATTGCTTGCCAATTTGAAAAGCCTGCATTCTTTTGTGCAAGCTTAATTAACAGATTCAAACGCTATGAATATTATTTTAGCTGCCCAGGAAAGCATGTCACCGGATGGATTGTTAACCTTTTTTGCATTTGCCGGTACAGCTTTAGGATTAGCTGGTTCTATTTTATTAATCTCTTTTCTATTAGGGCAACGCCACCAAGATAGAGTAACCGATGAAGTTTATGAATCAGGCTTACCTATAACCGGCTCTGCCCGTTTAAGGTTCTCTTCTCAATTCTACCTGGTAGCTATGTTTTTTGTCATTTTTGATCTTGAAGCGGTCTTTATTATAGCTTGGTCAATAGCTTTCGAGCAGGCAGCATGGACTGGATTTTTAGGAGCCTTGGTTTTCATCATCATTCTTGTAGCAGTGCTTGTTTATGAGTGGAAAATAGGAGCCCTGGATTTTGGCCCTGATAATAAGCGCATATTGAAGGCATACAGGAATTTAGGCGATGATAAGTTACCTGAACACAAGTATTAGTTCATTGTTAAAAATTAAGATTAAAACAGTTAGTATATGAAATGGTGGTTAAGCAGAGCACAAGAGCCAGAGGGGGCGTTAGAAGGAACGGGTTCTTTTGAAGAAACTTTGCAGAAAAACGTGGTTTTCACCAAACTTCAGGACTTAATAGGTTGGGGCCGTAAAAATAGTATTTGGCCATTTAACTTTGGACTTTCCTGCTGTTTTGTAGAAATGGCAACAACCGTTACCAGTAAATATGATGTGGCGCGCTTTGGGGCGGAGGTTCTTCGTGGTACACCCCGAGAGGCCGATGTGATGGTTGTAGCCGGAACGCCTTTTATTAAAATGGCGCCGGTTATAAAACGACTTTATCAACAAATGATGGAACCTCGTTGGGTTATTTCAATGGGTTCTTGCTCTAATTCAGGGGGTATGTATGATATCTACAGCGTTGTTCAGGGAGTAGATAAAATACTACCGGTAGATGTGTACGTACCCGGATGCCCACCAAGGCCCAATGCTTTTATGGAAGGCCTCACATTATTAAACGATGCTGTGGGGAAAGAAAGACGGCCGTTGAGCTGGGTTATTGGACCACAGGGTGTGCAAAAAGGTGAGCCTAGATCAATGCGTGACGAAAAGAACCCTGAAAGGATGGAAATGACTGAGCTTAGGCCTCCTGATGAAGTATAAGTTTCAAAAGGTTTTAGGAAAATGAAAGCTGGTGAAATAGCCTATGGAAACCCAAGCCGTTGATACCGGTTATGAAATAGTTGAAAGTCTTCAAAAAAGATTTGGAGAAGATGCTTTCCAATTACAACCAACGCATGACGATTTTCCTACAGTTTGGGTAGGCAAAAATAACATAGTTGAGGTTGTACGCTACTTAAAAGAAGATGTTGATAAACCTTATACCCTTCTATACGATTTAACGGCAATAGATGAGCGGTCAAGGGCTAACCGGGAGGGTCAGCCTGAAAGCGATTTCACAGTGGTATACCATTTGACTTCATTTGACCGCAATGATGACATCCGGCTTAAAGTTGGCCTAAAAGGAGATTTTCCTTCGCTCCCCAGCATTGTAAACCTTTGGTACAATGCCAATTGGTATGAGCGGGAGGTATACGATATGTTCGGGATTACGTTTGATGGCCACCCTCATCTGACCAGAATTCTCATGCCCCATTATTGGCAGGGTCATCCTTTGAGGAAAGAACATCCGGCCAGGGGTACTGAAATTGGTCCATTCTCTTTACCAGATAATGAACACGAAGAACAGGAGAAACTTCTCAAGTTTAATCCCGAAAACTTTGGTCTTCAGCGGCAAAGTGAGGATTCCGATTTTATGTTTCTGAACATAGGTCCCCAGCACCCTGGTACTCACGGCGTCCTAAGGGTGGTGCTTCAGCTGGATGGTGAAGACATAGTAGACGCAGTGCCTGAAATTGGTTTTCACCACAGGGGTGCCGAAAAAATGGCTGAAAGGCAATCATGGCATACTTACATACCGTATACGGATAGGGTTGATTACCTTGGTGGAGTTCTGAATAACCTCCCTTATGTGCTTGGGGTAGAAAAGCTTGGTGGCATTGATGTACCAGATAGGGTTAAGGTCATTCGTATCATGCTTTCTGAGCTTTTCCGAATTTCTAACCACCTGGTTTGGTATGGTACCTTTGTTCAGGATATCGGGCATTTTTCCGGGGTTTTCTACATGTTCAGTGACCGGGAAAAAATCCTTGAGATAATAGAAGCTATTTGCGGAGCCAGGATGCACCCCAATTGGTTTAGGATAGGAGGGGTTGCCCAGGATTTACCTAAAGGGTGGCATGAAAAAATTCAATGGTTCCTTGATTACTTCCCAAAGCGGTTGGACCACTATCACAAAATGCTGGTCAAAAACAGGATTTTCCGTGACCGTACAAAAGGTGTAGGCGTATATAACCGGAAAGAGGCCATTGAATGGGGTATAACAGGACCCGGCTTGCGGGCAACAGGTTATGAATGGGACTACCGTAAAATGAGGCCTTACTCAGGTTATGAACAATTTGATTTTGATGTTCCCATTGCTGAAGATGGCGACTCATTTGCCCGTGCAGAAGTTCGGATAGAAGAAATGCGGCAAAGCATGCGTATTATTCAGCAATGTCTTGACAATATGCCAGCCGGTGAACATAAGTCCCGGCATAAGCTAACTACCCCGCCTCTTAAGGATAACACAATGCACGATATTGAAACCTTGATTAACCACTTCTTAGGTGTTAGTTGGGGGCCGGTTATTCCCTCAGGGGAAGCTTTTGTGGGCGTAGAGGGTACAAAAGGCAACAATGGTTATTATTTGGTTAGTGACGGCAGTACAACTGCTTACCGGAACCGGATACGTGCACCATCATTCCCGGCTATGCAAATGTTACCATATATGTCAAGAGGTTATACGGTTGCTGACCTTTTAACCATCCTTGGCAGTATAGATTATGTTTTAGCAGATGTGGATCGTTAATTAACCCATTCAATTAAAATAAAATGCTGTCTGAAGAAGAAAAACATGAAATAGATGAAGAAATTGCCCAGTACCCCACCAAGCAAAATGCTTGTTTGGAGGCGCTGCAATTGGTCCAGCAAAAAAGGGGATGGATTTCTGACGATACATTGAAAGAAGTTGCCGATTACCTGGAAATGGCACCTGACGAGCTGGAGAGTGTAGCTACTTTCTATAACCTGATTTTCAGGAAACCGGTAGGACGGAATGTGATTTTAATTTGTGAAAGCATAAGTTGTTGGATTATCGGTTATGAAGAAATCATGAACCACATTAAACAATACCTGGGCATTGACTTGGGAGAAACCACGGAAGATAACAGGTTTACACTGCTGACAATGCCCTGCCTTGGAACATGTGACCATGCTCCTGCTATGATGGTGAACAATAACCTTCATCGAGACCTTACTAAAGATAACGTAGAGCAGGTTTTAGAACAGTATGAATGATAAATTATAGTGGCTATGGAAACGCCTTTAACGAAAAATATTGGTGAGGATCGGATTCCTCTGAGCCTTAAGGAATATGAAGAAGCTGGTGGATACCAAGCGGTAAAATATGCTTTGAAGGAAATGAAACCTTCTGAGGTTACGCAGGAGGTGAAAAATTCTAATTTAAAAGGTAGAGGAGGTGCTGGTTTCCCGGCAGGCATGAAATGGGGTTTTGTTGATATAAGTGAGAATGCCCCTAAACGGAAATACTTGGTCGCGAATGCTGATGAAATGGAGCCAGGTACCTTTAAAGATCGTCTTCTTTTAGAAGGGGATCCTCATCAATTATTAGAGGGAATGATACTGTCGGCTTACGCCATTCAAGCGGATATATCCTACATATTTCTTCGCTGGGCTTATCAATTATCCCACGAAAGGTTACAGTATGCCATAAAAGAAGCATACGAAGCAGGATACCTTGGCGAAGATATACTGGGAAGTGGCTACAGCCTTGACATGTATATACATACTAGCGTAGGCCGCTACATGTGTGGCGAAGAAACTGGTCTTTTAAATGCTTTAGAAGGAAAAAGGGCAACACCGCGAGCTAAGCCTCCATTTCCACCAGTTGTTGGGCTATTCGGTAAGCCTACGATTGTTACCAATATTGAAACCTTATGTTGTGTACCGCATATTGTCAATAATGGGGCTGAATGGTTTAAGAGCCTAAGTTACTCGGATGAAGGCGGTACTAAGCTGTATGGCGTGAGTGGAAATGTGAAAAATCCCGGCGTTTGGGAATTACCGTTAGGTGCTACAATGCGCGAGATCATTGAAGTCTATGCAGGTGGAATGAAAGACGGTTATGAGTTCAGGGGGGCATTGCCCGGAGGTGCTTCTACAGATTTCTTAATACCGGAGCACTTAGATTCCAGAATGGATTACCAGACTGTCAGTGAAAACGGTAGCCGTCTCGGAACAGGCACATTGATCGTTTTAGATGATAAGACTTCTGTTGTTGGTTTTGTGGCCAATCTTGAACGTTTCTTCAAACAAGAGTCTTGCGGTTGGTGCACACCATGTCGTGAAGGTACTAACTTCATATCGAAAACTCTTCAAGCCATGTATGAAGGCAAAGGCAATCCTGGTGATATCCAGTTATTAGAGGAACAAGTGGACTATCTTGGCCCGGGCAAAACTTTTTGTGCTTTTGCACCTGGTGCTGTGGAACCTTTGCAAAGTGGGCTTAAATATTTCCGGGAAGATTTTGAAGCATGCATAAAGGAACCAGCGTAAGATTGAAATAATTGGCTTATGGCTACCATATATATTGATAACAAACCTTACGAGGTAAGTGAAAAGCAGAACTTACTTGAGGCTTCATTGTCCCATGGCCTGGATCTGCCCTATTTCTGTTGGCACCCGGAATTGGGTTCTGTAGGTGCTTGCCGGCAATGTGCGGTAAAGCAATACAAAGATGAAAATGATACCAAAGGACAAATAGTAATGTCCTGTATGATCCCGGCAAAGGATCAGTCACTCATCTCCATTCAGGATGAAGAAGCAAGTAATTTCCGAGCAAGGGTTATCGAAGAACTCATGACGAGCCATCCACACGACTGCCCTACCTGCGATGAAGGTGGTGAATGTCACTTACAGGATATGACCGTTATGACAGGGCATAATTACAGGAGATACCGTTTCAACAAAAGGACTTTCCGTAACCAGGATTTAGGGCCTTTCATTAACC
>CAZQQN010000013.1:12072-64041 GCA_964595485.1 uncultured Sphingobacteriales bacterium
ACCATGAAATGAATCGTTGCATAACCTGTTACCGCTGTGTACGTTTCTACAGGGATTTTGCAGGGGGCGAAGATCTTCATGAACAAGCCAACGGAAATCGTACTTACTTTGGTCGTCATGAAGATGGGCCACTAGAAAATGAGTTTAGCGGTAACCTGGTTGAAGTTTGTCCGACAGGAGTTTTCAACGATAAGACGCTTAAAAAACACTACACCCGTAAATGGGATCTAACCACCGCCCCTTCAATTTGCCATCAGTGTTCATTGGGATGTAACATCATACCGGGTGAAAGGTATGGCAAACTGAGAAGGATCTCTACACGATACAATGGTGAGGTGAATGGCTATTTTCTATGTGATAGGGGGCGTTTCGGGTATGAATATGTCAATAGCGATGAGCGAATAAGGTTTACGCTGGAAAAAAGCAAAGCTAATGGTGAGCAAGAAGTCTATCGCAAAGATCATGTCCTGAATGACATTGGTGATACCCTTATGAATAGCAAAGGCGTTGTTGGAATTGGTTCACCAAGAGCTTCTCTGGAATCTAATTACATGCTCCAACGGTTAGTTGGCAATGAGAACTTCCACAATGGTGATGGTGACAAAGATTATCGGCTGAATCAAAAAGCTTACAATATTCTCCAGAATGGGCCCGCTCATGTACCTAGTTTGCGCGAAACCCAGGATGCTGATGCTGCTTTTGTGCTTGGTGAAGATCTGACCAATACAGCGCCAATGATGGCGTTATACCTAAGGCAAACTGTGAAAAATCAGCCAAGGGACTGGGCTGAATCCTATGCTGGTGTAGACAGATGGCACGAAGCAGGTTTGGCCAATGCTACAAATGGGATGTACGGACCGCTTTACATTGCGAGTTTAACAGAGACCAAGCTTGATGATGTAGCTTCCGACACTTACCATGCTGCGGTTGATGAAATAGCCCGGTTAGGTTTTGCTGTAGCGCACAAGATAAGCGATGAGGCCCCGGCTGTTAGTGATATATCGAAAGAAACAGATGAGTTAGCGGGTAAAATCGCAGAAAGCCTTAAAAAAGCTAATAAGCCGCTTGTAGCCTCTGGTACCAGCTTAGGCAGCGAAAAAATCATGGAGGCAGCCGCAAACATAGCTTATGCCTTATGCACAAATGACCATCGCGCTGATTTAAGCCTTACAGTTCCTGAAGTAAATAGCATGGGAACGTCAATGTTAGGTGGTCAAGACCTTTCCGGAGCATTTAAAAAAGTTGAGGAAGGGGAAGTGGATACCGTAGTGATTTTAGAAAACGATCTTTACAGGCGTGCTAATAATAAGGATGTAGACAATTTCCTTCAGAAGGCGGAAAACATTGTTGTCTTAGACTATCATTCTACTGATACCAGTGTTAATGCTGATTATGTAATACCGGCCGGTAGTTTTGCTGAATCAGACGGAACTTTAGTTAACAATGAGGGCCGAGCCCAACGTTATTACCAAGTATTTGTAACCAATGATGATATTAGTGAAAGCTGGCGTTGGCTAAGGGAATTGCATCGTTCATCTAACCGAGAAGGAGAAATCACTGAGCTTAACTCATTAGCCGATTTCACCAATGCTATGATAACTGATTTCCCCATTTTTCAAGGGATGCAAGATATTGCCCCACCCCCTGGATACCGTATCAATGGGCAAAAGATTCCAAGGGAACCACACCGTCATAGTGGAAGGACGGCAAAAGATGCCCACATTAATGTCAGTGAGCCTAAGCCACCTGAAGACCCGGATTCCCCACTTTCATTTACGATGGAAGGTTTCAGGGGGCAACCACCCGCTGCGAACATTCCTTTTTTCTGGTCGCCTGGTTGGAATTCAATTCAATCTGTCAATAAACACCAGATAGAGGTTGGCGGTAAGTTACACGGCGGTGATCCCGGAAGAAGACTTATAGAACCTGCGAATCTTGAAGACCGGGCATATTTTAAAGAAATTCCTGAGCCAGTACCTACAAGCTCAGATCAATGGTATATTCAGCCCCTTCATCACATTTTTGGGTCAGATGAAATGAGCATGAGGTCACCTGGAATAGCTTCCCGCGCGCCTGAACCTTATCTTGCTATTAATGCATCGGATGCTAAGAAACTCGGTGTCCAATCAGGAGATCAATTAAGTTTAACTGTTGAAGAGAAAGAAATTCAACTACCTGCTAGTATTAAAGAAGATATACCGTCAGGATCAGCAGGTTACCCCGTTGGTTTACCCGACCAAGAAGCTTTACCTTTGCCGCTGTGGGGAACCATTAAGGTGCTTACTCCAGCAATGGAGTCCTAAAGATTACTGGAATTGAGCTAAACGCTACAAAATAGCAATTATCGATGTCAAATATTCCGATTGTTCTGGGTATAGTCCTCACCATCGCGCCAGGTTTGATTTGGCTTGAAAGAAGGTTCCTTGGGTTTTGGCAAGACCGGAAAGGGCCTAATAGGGTTGGACCTTTAGGTATATTACAACCTGTAGCTGACGTAATCAAACTCATATTTAAGGAAGATTGGACGCCACCTTTTGCGGATAGGTTTGTATTCGTAATTGCCCCAGCCATTATTTTGGTATCAATTCTCATGAATTTTTTGGTGATTCCATTCACACCAGATCTTATAATACTTGATCTCAACGTTGGGGTGCTTTATTTCCTTGCTATGTCATCCCTTGGTGCTTACAGCATTGTTTTAGGGGGCTGGGCATCCAATAATAAATACTCGTTAATAGGTGCTATGCGTGGGTCATCTCAAATGATCACTTATGAAGTTTTCATGGGGCTTTCCATAATGGGGGTAGTCATGATGGCGGGCTCTTTAAGTTTTAAGGATATAGTGCTTGCGCAAAAAGATGGATGGTTTATCATACCCCAATTCCTGGGCTTTATTGTCTTCTTTATTGCTGGTTTGGCTGAAAGCCACCGTTTGCCCTTTGACTTGCCTGAATCAGAAAGTGAATTGGGAGCAGGTTTCCACTCTGAGTATTCCGGAATGAAATTCGGGATGTTTTTCGCTGCGGAGTATGTGGGTATGATTTTAATTTCGGCGGTCACCGCCACCTTATTTTTTGGTGGCTGGCTTGGGCCTGATTTTTTGCCACCTTTAGCATGGTTCCTTATTAAGACCTTTTTCTTTATTTTTGTTTTTATCTTATTAAGGGCATCCATTCCAAGGCCTCGCTATGACCAGTTGCTGGCTTATGGATGGAAAATCATGTTGCCGCTGGCAATATTGAATGTTATTGTTACGGCTGCTATTTTATTGTATACATAATCATTACATTTGAACCATTAAAGATGGAGAAGTTATGTTTAGTCAGTTGAGAAGTATGTGGATGGTTTTCAAGCACTTATTCTCAAAGCAGGAAACTGTTGAATATCCTGATCATAAACCATATCTGGCCCCTCGCTACAGGGGCAGGATCGTTCTCAGCCGTGATCCTGATGGGGGTGAGCGATGTGTAGGTTGCTACCTTTGTGCCGTTGCTTGCCCTGTTGATTGCATTGCCCTCCAAGCAACGGAAGATGAAAATGGTAGGCGGTACCCGGAGACATTCCAGATCAATTTCTCACGTTGCATATACTGCGGTTTTTGCGAGGAAGCCTGCCCAACTTATGCCATTCAATTAATTCCGGATTATGAAATGTGTGAATACGATAGGCAGAATATGGTCTATGAAAAAGAGCATTTAACCATAAATGGACAAGGTAAACATCATGGTTACAATTATTACAAAGTTGCTGGTATGACGATCGGTGGTAAAGATAAGGGTGAAGCTGAGAGAGAAGATGAACCAGTTGATACAAAAAGTTTAATCCCATAAATGCATCCCGCATTAAACCGTAAATTAGTGGTTAATCCATGAACCTGGACTTAATTTTCTACACGGCCTCAGCTATTTCGATTTTGGCAACCATAATGGTGATAACCAGAACAAATGGTGTTCACGCCTTACTCTGGCTGATCCTTTCCCTTTTATCGGTCGCTATGGTTTTTTATACGTTAGGAGCCCCGTTTCTTGCGGTACTTGAGGTTATCATATATGCCGGAGCTATCATGGTACTTTTTATATTTGTTGTCATGATGCTTAACCTTGGGAAAGAATCTGTAAGTTATGAGCGGCGTATTTTATCGCCTGGTATGTGGGTTGCGCCAACAATTTTCTCAATTATTTTATTTGTAGAATTGGTCTTACTACTTACCTCAGGAGAGCCTGAGGCACTTCAGCCTCGAAAAATTGATCCCCAAGAGGTTGGTATTTATTTGTATGGCCCTTACTTACTCGCAGTAGAGTTGGCAGCTATGCTTTTAATGGCTGGTATCATTGGGGCTTATCACCTGGGAAGGAAAAGAAAGAAAGCTATTCACCGCTATATAAAAGAAGAAATGAGCCATGGAAGTACCCATTAATTCAGCCCTTTTATTGTCAGGTATTCTTTTCTTATTGGGGCTTATTGGTGTTTTGGTTCGCCGGAACATCATTTTTATGCTCATGTCTATTGAGATAATGCTGAATGCTGCTGGTTTAGCGTTTGTCGTTGGTAGCGCTGCCCATTCTGAAGCAGAAGGACAGGTTATGTTCCTTTTTATACTTGCCGTGGCGGCAGCTGAAGTCTCAGTCGGATTAGCCCTGATCATTAAAGTTTTTCAGCACTTTAATTCTTTAGATACAGATTCTATGAACCGTTTAAGGGGATAAGCCTAAAAATTTTTAAGACCTATGGTTTCGCTGCTCTGGTTAATACCAACCATTCCTTTTCTTAGCTTTTTAATCATTGCCTTATTTGGAATACGGATGCCAAAACCTGCTATAGCTGGTTTTGGTGTTGGTTCAGTCGGGTTATCAGCGCTTTTAACAATATTGGTTGGTATAGCTTATTTAACAGGAGACGGAGGAACTTTCAATCAAACATTGTGGGGATGGATGCAAGTTGGGGGATTCTCGCCTGAATTTGGCTTTCAACTGGATAACCTTAACCTTGCCTTTATTTTCGTTATCACCTTTGTCGGCTTTCTTATCCATCTTTTCTCCTCGGAGTTCATGTATGAAGAGGAAGGTTATGGGCGCTTTTTTGCGGCCATGAACCTTTTTGTTAGCGCCATGCTTATTCTTGTTTTAGGGAATAACCTGGTAATGCTATATCTTGGCTGGGAGGGTGTTGGTTTGTGCAGCTTCCTCCTTATTGGCTTTTATTACAAAGAAACCCCCAATGGAATGGCTGCTCAAAAAGCTTTCATTGTTACCCGGATAGGGGATACGGCAATGGGCGTTGGGTTGTTTTTAATGTTCGCAAGCCTTGGAACCCTCAATTTTATCGGCCTGGAAGAAGCTGCTGCCAATCATTGGAGCAAAGGCGATTTTCTACCGGTTGTTGCTTCTCTACTAATCGTTGGCGGTGCTATAGGGAAATCTGCACAGCTACCATTACAAACCTGGTTGCCTGATGCTATGGCAGGTCCTTCCCCTGTTAGTGCTTTGATCCACGCTGCCACAATGGTTACTGCGGGCGTTTATATTATTGCCAGGACACACTTTATATTTGAATTGGCGCCATCTGTAATGACGGTTGTTGCGATTATAGGCGCACTCACATTATTTATAGCCGGATTTAGCGCTTTGACCCAAAGTGATATCAAGCGCGTATTAGCTTATTCTACCATTAGCCAAATCGGCTATATGTTCCTGGCATTGGGGGTTGGTGCCTGGTCCGCAGCTGTTTTCCACTTTATGATACATGCTTTTTTCAAAGCTTTGCTTTTCCTTGGCGCTGGCGTTATCATCCATGCGCTACACGATGAGCATGATATGTTCAAAATGGGAGGCCTGCGGCATAAATTGCCAGTGACATTCTGGACTTTCCTTATTGGCTCTGCTTGTCTGGCGGCGATCCCATTAGTGACAGCCGGGTTTTATAGTAAAGACATGATCCTTTGGTATGCTTATTCCAGTACCCAGGGAAGTTTCTGGTTATGGTTAATAGGCTATCTGGGGGCTATCATCACAGCTTTTTATACATTCCGAATGGTCTTTTTGACTTTTTACGGGGAAGCTAAAATGGAGGTTCATCATAAGCCAGGCAATTTGATAAAATTACCCTTGATTATTCTAGGGGTACTTTCTCTTTTGGGTGGTTTTATTGAAACGCCTCACACCCTTGGTCATGTAACCATATTTTCCCATTTTGTAGAAGGCGTATTACCGGGAGTACACCATGCAGAATACTTAGGAATGGGGACAGAGCTTATTTTACAAATATTGGCAGTCGTTGCCGCGCTAGGCGGTATATATGGTGCTTATTTGGTTTTTAATAGGCGTGTCATTCAATCAGAGAAATTAGTTGAATCCGGATTCGGGGCAGGTTTGTTCAATTTCTGGAACAAAGGATGGGGCTTTGACAGGCTTTATGAAGTATTATTTGTGAAGCCGTTTATGTTCATTTCCCGGATCAACCGGAATGATATCATCGATAAAATTTATTCCTTTTTGGCATTTCTGGCCAAGGCCTTCCATTACATCTTTAGCCTTACCCAAACCGGTAAGCTGAGGTGGTATGTAATGGGTCTGACAATTGGAGCAGTGTTAACCGTAACAATAATTGTATTCTTATGATCCTGGTTTGGTTCCTAATCATCTTAATGGGTGGCGGCCTTTTTGCCTGGTTGGTTAGCCGATGGAGTGAAGAGGCGACAAAATGGGTTTGTTTGTTAGCCCTGGCTATACCATTTACGATGAGTATTGGCTATTGGATTAGCTCGGGATTCCCTATAAGCCCATCCGGTGGTGATACTTGGTTAACTCACTTCAAAACGGATTGGATCTCCTATTTTGGTATCAGTTTTAACGTGGGTATGGATGGTCTTAGTCTTTTGATGATCATTCTCACCATGTTTCTCGGTATCTTAGCAGTCTTAGTTTCCTGGACGGAAATAGAAGAATATGTTGGCTTCTATTATTTTAACCTGATGTTTATCCTTGCTGGGATTGTAGGCGTTTTTGTAGCCCTTGATCTTTTCCTTTTTTACTTTTTTTGGGAAGTCATGTTGATTCCCATGTATTTCCTGATTGGAATCTGGGGTCATGAAAACAGGCTTTACGCAGCTTATAAATTTTTCATTTTTACCCAAGCCAGTGGATTACTAATGCTTTTAGCCATTCTGGGGCTTCATTTTGTTCATTTCCAGGCTACCGGTGTTCACACTTTTGATTACAATATTTTACTGGATACCTCGATGAGTCAGGCTGTTGCATATCCATTGATGTTAGGGTTTCTGATTGCCTTTGTTGTTAAATTGCCTGCATTTCCTTTTCACAGTTGGTTACCTGATGCCCATACCGAAGCGCCGACAGCCGGTAGTGTTATCCTTGCTGGTTTATTACTTAAAACCGGTGCCTATGGTATATTGCGTTTTGTCATTCCCATGTTTCCTGATGTGGCTATCGATTTTGCCCCAATTGCTATGGTTTTAGGGGTAATTGGCATTTTATACGGCGCTAAATTGGCTTTTGCACAGGATGACCTGAAGCGCTTAGTAGCCTACTCAAGTGTTAGTCACATGGGTTTTGTCTTGGTTGGGGCTTTTGCTTTCAATCAATTAGCACTCCAGGGTGTAGTCATGCAAATGATAACTCACGGTATAAGTACCGGTGCTTTGTTCATTATTGTAGGAATCTTACAAGAAAGAATTCATACACGAGATATAAATCGTATGGGAGGTTTATGGAGCCAAGTTCCATGGATGGGTGGAATGGGCCTTGTATTTGTCATGGCCTCATTAGGTCTGCCGGGGCTGGGTAATTTTGTTGCGGAATTCCTGACCCTTGTCGGAGCTTACCAAGCTGATGTGCTAATAGCTGTTTTGGCATCGTTGGGGCTTGTTTTCTCTACGATTTATTCTCTACGGATTATGCAGAGGGTGTTTTATGGAGAGAAGCAGGAAGAATGGACGCTTAAAGACCTTAACCCAAGAGAAGGAATAATCCTGGGGGCTTTAACCGTTGCTATTGTAGCACTTGGTTTTTACCCACAACCTGTTTTAGATACTTCCGAGGGGAGTATTAAGAAAGTAAAACAAAACTTACCGCAGTCGGTGACTGATAAGCAAGAGGAACCGGTTGAGGATAAGGATAAAACTATCTCATGGGAGGAGGCCCAAATGATACCTAAAACCAAAGTGAAATCTCTTAACCAATAAATACAGGTTATGACTCCAGAAGAATACCAGGCGCTATTACCATTACTTATTACGGGAGGTGGAGCTATTTTGGCTATGCTAATTGCGGCTTTTTACAGGAATCATGCTTTTATGAACGGCTTCACCGTGGTAGTTTTGGGAGCAGCTTTTATTTCATTGTTTTTCGCCAATTCCAGTACACCGGACAATGTATGGAATATTATTGAGGTGACCGGATTCTCGGTTTTTTATACCGGCCTTATTGTTGGCTGTAGTCTATTTGTAACCTTGTTTTCCTATGGCTATCTCGCTAATTACCCGGATCAAAAGGAAGAGTATTACATCCTTATACTGCTTTCAACATTTGGCGCTGCTACTTTGGTGAATAGTGTTCATTTTATTTCATTATTTTTAGGGCTCGAGATACTAAGCATTTGTTTATACGTCTTGATTGCTTACCTGCGTGAAAGGGATGCTTCACTAGAAGCAGGTACTAAGTACCTTGTCATGGCCGCTGCCTCTTCTGCGTTTTTATTATTTGGAATGGCTCTTATTTACAATGTTTTGGGTACAATGGATTTTACCCTGATTGCCTCGAAATTGAGTAGCCTGGAGACAATTCCTCTAATTTTTACGGGTGGTTTAGCAATCATGGTAGTGGGTATAGGTTTTAAATTGGCTATTGTACCTTTCCACCTTTGGACGCCCGATGTTTATCAAGGGGCTCCGGCACCTGTTACAGCATTAGTTGCTACTATATCAAAAGGAAGTATGTTTGGGGTTTGGCTTAATTTTTATATGATCATGGAAGGAGGGCAATACCCTGGCATAGTGACTATCTTTAGTATCATTGCTGTAGTTTCGATGTTATTGGGTAATTTACTGGCCCTCTTGCAGGATAGTGTTAAGCGTATCCTTGCTTATTCCTCTATAGCCCATTTGGGTTACCTGCTCGTGGCATTCCTGGCTGCAGGCATAATTACTGAAAGTGACGGCGTGTTTACGGGCGCAGAGGCAGCCACTTTTTACCTTGTTGCCTACTTTATAACTACCCTCGGGAGTTTCGGCATTGTATCGGTGCTTTCGAGTGAGAATGAAGAGGCTGACCAAATCAGTCATTATCAAGGTTTATTCTGGCGAAAGCCTTTACTGGCTCTCGTGTTTACGGCTATGTTGCTCTCTTTAGCAGGTATACCCCTTACAGCAGGGTTTATTGGTAAATATTTCATTGTAGCATCTGGGATTCAATCTGACCTGTGGTATTTGGTGATTATTTTGGTGATAAGTAGCGTGATTGGTCTTTATTATTATTTAAGGATTGTTGCTACAATGTTTAGCGCTGCTTCAGAAGAGGCCGGTGAATCCAAAGAACCTTCACTGAACTTTGCAAACACCATTGCGTTAGCTGCCTTGGGCGTTTTAGTTCTTTGGTATGGTGTTTATCCGACTGGTATGATAGATTTAATCCATGCCATGGTGCCAGGGGTTTAGCATACCATCTATTACAAACTATCAATATTGAATATGGGCAGCTTATGCGTTCTATCCACCTAAATGACTTCGGGGGTACAGAAAAATTTCAGATCATTGAAAGCCCAAAACCCAAAATAGGTAAGGATGAGGTATTGGTTGCCAATCAGTGCTTTGCTATCAATCCGGTTGAAACATTAATCCGTGGTGGCTATGCTTTTACAGAAGCATTTGAAAATACTTATCCCCGGATTTTAGGATGGGATATTGCTGGTTACGTGTCGCAGGTTGGGAGTAATGTGAAAGATTTCAAAGAAGGAGATGAAGTTTTTGGTATGATTAAATTCCCCTCTCGCGGGAATGCCTATGCTGAATATGTAGCCGCACCTTCCCATGAATTAGCCCTTAAACCCACCAATATATCATGGGAAAAAGCAGCAGGAGCGCCATTAGCAGCTCTTACAGCTTACCAGGGATTAATCCATAAAGCCAATATTAAAAGTGGCCAAAAAGTCTTGATCCAAGCTGCTGCAGGTGGTGTGGGACATTTCGCGATTCAAATCGCTAAATTCATGGGAGCCCATGTAATTGCCAGCTCTTCCGAAAGTAAGCGATCTTTTGTTTTAGGCCTTGGAGCCGATGATCATATTGATTATACCAAACAAAGATTTGAAGATAGAGTACAGGATGCTGACATAATCTGGGATGGTGTTGGGGGTGATAATAGTTACCGCTCCTTAAAAGCAATAAAAAAGGGTGGAACTATTGTCACATTAGTAGGGATTGCTACTGATCTCCCGGAAAAGGCTGCGGAAGAAGGGAAAAAAGGCAGCATTATGATGGTTCAACCTTCGGGAAACGATATGAAAGCAATTGCCGATATGATGGAAAAAAGGCATTTAGATACCTATGTTGATCAAATCTACTCGCCTGAAAAAATCGCTGAGGCTCACCAGCACGTAGAAAGTAGAAGAACCAAGGGAAAAGTTGTGGTTACATTTAGATAAGCTTTTTAGTACAACCTTTACCTAATAAGCCTCCATTGCTTAGATTTTAATTGTATCCAATCGCTATTTGAGAAAATCTTTTAAGGGATATACATAACCCATTTTACAACCTTTATCTTTATTAACTTCCCTTGAGTCTGATTCTTCCTGATTAAAAAGGAATAGCTGTTAAAAAATCAGCTTTCTTTGATCGGAATACTATTTATTGATTCACCGCTAAAAAAAGCACTCATAAACTTTATTTTGCTATCCATACGGGAAGATTGGGGATGCTAATTTTTAGTTGCGCAAAGATCAACTAAAATTGGGGCATCCCCGGAAGATTACCATTTGTTCAAATCTTCTGGTTTAAAAAATTTTTATCCGAATTTTAATGAGGTAGTTGAAAAAATTTCCTGATGCTTTAATAATATAGAAGGTAGGGGACATGGTCAATCAGTTTATTTGTAAAGGATGAAAACCGAAAATTTTTCGATTAAATCCATTGTACTTTCGACTAAATTCCTAAATTTGTAGATGGAATAAATGGAAAGAACTATGATTGATTTAGGACAACCACTTCAAATGAAGATTGAAAATTTAGAACTGGAAGAAGCTTTCAGTCCTGATTATTACCTTTTAAATGTTTTGAATTGTAAAACCATTCAAGCCAGAGGTAATGATACTTTTCTGAAAGCAATAGGATCATTCCAGGTTTTTTTATCTTGATCTTAGCCACAGTAAAGAAATGATTGGGCGTTGTTTCTTACCTGGTTAAGTTTAAGTTTCGGGAGCACTCCCCCTCCTCATAGGGATAAAAAATGGTTGATATGAAATGGTATAGTTTTACTTTTAGTTTTGTTGTTTTTTTGCTCATTATTTCCAGGATTGGATATAGTCAATCCCCTGGTTCTAAAATTGATTTTACTTCTTCTCACATAGAGGCCTGTGCTCCCGCAGTAATTACCTTTAATTCACAGAATGTATCTTCTTCATCTACAGTCGATTGGGTTGTAAGTGGCGACACATTTACCAGCAGAAAACAATTACGGAAGCTTTTTATCAAAAAGGGAAATTATGATATCACCATGATAGTCCATAAGTCCAATGGTAAGGTTAGTAAAAAAACCAAATCAAATTTTACAAAAATTGGTGAAAAACCTGATCAAATTAAGGTCAACCCTTCTAATAACCATTTATGTCATGGTCCTGAAACAGTGAGTTTTAAAGGTTCGGGTAATAATGTGCAGAAATGGAACTGGGTTGTAGAAAACAAACGCCTTTCTGATACAACCAACCAAATTTCCCATCCTTTTGAGTCAGTAGGTTATAAGGATGTGACAGTTAAAGCCATTAGCGAGTTAGGTTGTAAATCTGTTAAAAGCTTTGATAGTATAATCCTTATCAAAAACCCGATTAAACCTTCTTTCAAGACTGATCATCCCAATGGATTTTCTACCCATGAAGTTGATTTCAAAGCTCAGAATAAAGGATCAAGGGTTGATCAATATAATTGGCAATTTCCGGGTGCTAACAAATCAAAAGCTGTATCAGCAAACCCTTCTAAGAAAAAGTATCAAAATTCTGGCATTTATGATGTTGCTTTACAATTAACCACCAAGCGTGGTTGTCAGTATCTAAATAAAAAAGTAGACCACATAAAGGTGAGGGATAGTACAAACCTGGATTTCAAGGTAACATCAAAGCGCGTTTGCCCTGGAGAAAAATTTCAGCTTACCAATAAAACACGGCCACAAAATTCAGGGACTTTTAAATGGAAGATAGAGGGACCCCAAACTAAAATAGTGAAGGATAAAAGAAAAGTCATTACAAGTCTGGGAAAGCCAGGTGATTATGATGTAAGTCTTATTCAAGAGCTAAATGGAGTACAGCAGGTACATAAGAAAAAGAATGTGCTACAAGTCAAAAACGTTGAAGCTGATTTTACTACCTCAACACGGTGCCATTGTAGCGTTCCAACCAAAGTTAGTTTTACAAACCAAAGCCAATCTCCTAATTATGGCAATACTACTTACCAATGGACATTTTTTGATAAGGATGGTCAAAAGGTAATACGGAAATCTAACAGAAAAAATCCTAAAGTAACGTACTACCAATACGGAAAATATGATGTGAGACTAATTACAAAGCATGACAATGGTTGCGTAGATACAAGCTATAAGAATAACTTTGTTAAGCTTCAACCTTTACAGGATCAGATTCAGTTGGATCTTCAAACCTATGCTGTAAACATCCCTTTAACAATAGACTTCCCGGAAGATTCTTTTTGTAGCAAGGATTCCCTGCATACCCAATGGGCTATATACGATAGGGGAGGAAATCTAATTAAATTTTCAAACCAAAGGAATCCAACCGTAACTTTTAAAGATTCAGGCACCTATGAGTTAAAATTGAGTGTTTCTACTAAATCCGGTTGTCAATCTAAATCAAGCTCAAATACTGCTAAAGGAAAAATTAAAACCTTTAAACCTAAACCGGCAATTAAAGATTCTTCAAACCAAAAAGCCAAAGGCCCATCCAGGATTATTTGTAAAGGGGATTCAATCACTTTGGAGGAAAACACGTTCCCCAAGGTGCTGAACTATAAACATAAATGGACTATAAGGCATTCGAAAGATTCTACTCAAACTTACGAGGGATGGGGTAAGACCATCACCAAGGAAATTGATACTGCAGGCCTATATGATGTTTTTTACCAGGTTTTTGTTGATTCATTGCATTCCTTTGATACTTTGTATAAGGGATTTATCGGTGTAAGGGGAGCCGATATTGATTTTTCAGAGGAAATTCAAGAGTATTGCGTACCCTCTTATAAAAGTAAAGTATCAAGCCAGTTAAGTGCTGATTATACTTATCCTTCAAATGTTACAAGACAATACCAATGGGAGACCTCTGCTAATAAGGGAATAAACTTAAAGAACTCAAACCAGAAACAACTGGATATTCGCTTACAGCAAGCCGGTATATATGACCTCTCGCTTAAAGTAACGGGTAGTCAAGGCTGCGTTGACAAACTCAAAAAACCTTCTTTTATTAAAGGAGGATTGGATGCGGATTTTGACTTGCCTTCGAATGCTTGCTATGATGAAAGCAGTTCGGTTCCCAATAAATCATTTAAAGGGGGCCGTCAAGTTATTTATAATTGGAAGTCTTTGGATAAGCAGTTAGCATTAGAAAATGGCAAAAAATCAAAGGATCAAAAGGTAAAATTTCAAGATAGTGGGCTCTTTAAGCTTCGCTTAACAATGGAAGATCAATACGGATGTCAGGATACGCAAGAACAAAAAGTTAATGTAGAGCGGGTTTTTGTAGATTTTGTTGCCGGGGATACACTATTTCATTGTGCTCCCTCAGTAGCTGATTTTCAAGTAACCAGCAGTAAAAATGTGGAGCAGTATCACTGGGATTTTGGTGATGGTACCAAGCAAAAAACAACCAAAACCAATATTTCCCACGCTTACAATAAAAACACTGGCGGAAGGAATAGTGGTTATGATGTAAAAATCACTGGAGAAAGTCAGAAAGGTTGCCGTGAAACCGTCAAAAAAAGCAAATACATAACAGTGATAGGGCCTGTTCCGGATTTTGAAATAAGTAAAAGGAAAGGTTGTGAAAAACTGGATGCAACTTTTAAGAAGACTGGTAAGCATTATATCCAATCCTACATGGATTATGGAGATAAATCAAATGTTGACTCATCTGGGACTTTCAGACACACCTACAGTTGGCAAGGCAATAATGGCCAAGTTTCAACCTATACTCCTATTATGGTAGCGAAGGATAGTCTTGGTTGTTATGCTATGAAGAAGGCGAAAAGCCCGGTTAAGGTTTTTAAAAGACCCGATGCCAAGTTTGTAATGGACACTATTAATGGCTGTGAACCGCTCAATGTACAATTTAAAGATAGAACGGCTTTGCCGGTCCAAACTGAATGGGATTTTGACGGGGATGGTAAGGTAGAAAGTAAAAATGGACAACCAACCCATACTTTCAAAGAAGGTAAGCATGACATTGCGCTCAAGGTTAAAACAAAATATGGGTGCAGGGACACCAATGTTAAACCTGAAGCTCTGAAGGTACTTGAGACTCCTTCAGTTGATTTTATTAGCTCAGATTCCGTAATATGCCCCGATGAATCAATAACATTTGAAGAGGATATTCAGGGTGATGTCCCTATAAATGAAATCCAATGGGAAGTTGAAAACGAAAAGGGGCTGGATACATTAAAGAGCCAGCAAACCGTGAGGGTCAATTACTCGGAAAGTGGTAATTATGATGTGAAACTAACGGCTATCAATGACAAGGGGTGTAAGGGTAGCATTAAAAAACCGGATTACGTTACTAGTCTTGATAAAATTAAAGAAAACCCATCTATTAAATATGTAACATCGAAAGCATCCGCTAAAAGGAAAATAGCCTGGAAGGCTAGCCAAACCAAGGCACACGCTAGTTATCGCTTAATACGGGATGGAGGGTTTAGTAATCTTAATAAAAAAGATGAAGCTATTATTACTGACAGGACTGAAAGAACTTACACCCATCCCGTTAATAATAAAAAAGCAAGCAAGCATTACAAACTATACTTCAAAGGTAAGTGCGGTTTCAATTCAGATACTTCTGATCAGCATAAAATACCGCAATTGAAAGTTTCCTCAGATAGTATTTTTACCAATGATCTTACCTGGAAGCCTTATAAAGGATGGGAGGTAGTTAGTGGCTATAAAATATTAAGAAGGGTTGAAGGAGAGAATTGGCAAAAAATAGCCACTGTAAGCGGAGATAAAAGGCAGTATCGCGATCGGGGCTTATGCCGTAAAAACTACTGCTATCGTGTGGTAGCTATGGATCAAAATAAGCGCTATGAATCATATAGTAATACTGCTTGTGAAACCCCCAAATATCGTGATCCCTTTGTAGGAGATAATTTGACAAGAGCAACCGTAAAAAATGGTAACGTCAAAGTGGAATGGAAACAGCCTGAAAAATGGCAACCCAATGAGTACAAAATAGCTCGGAAACTCAAAGGTGAAAACACTTGGGAGATGCGATATAAGACCATTGAAGGAAATTCTTTCATAGATAAAAAGGCTAATGTGAAACAGAATTCTTACCAATACAGAGTAAGGGCTGGTGATCACTGCGGAAATTTGAGCAATTTTTCTAATAAAGGTACCGCTATTCATTTAAAAGCCATCGCCGCTGAGAATAGTGTTCAATTAAAATGGGACAGTTACAGTAAGTGGAATACCGGCGTTGGATCTTACAAAATCCAGGTAAATACGGAGAACAAAGGTTTTAAGACAATTGGAGAAGTAAGTGGTAATAAAACTAAATACACAGATAAGGAAATTAACCCTGATGTTGATTCAGCTTATGAATACAGGGTGTTGGCATTTAACGATAAAGGGACGATTCACTCAAAATCCAGTAAAGCTTGGGCAGTTATGCCATCTGAGGTTTACCTTCCGAATGCCTTCAGTCCTAATGGGGATGGTTTGAATGAAGAATTTGGTATAGTAGGTAATTCTATTGGAAACTTTAAAAATGATGATATCAAGGAATATAAGTTGACCATTTACAATAAGTGGGGTCAAAGGATTTTTAAGAGCAACAAAGTAGACCAAGGTTGGGATGGGACAGACGAGACTGGTGCTAAGGCGCCTGTTGGCAATTACGTTTACAAGATTAAAGCCTATGGCCTTGATGGGAAAGCTTATTTCCTGGATGGTTCAGTCCAACTTGTTAGGTAAAAATGTTTGCATGAGTAATGTGCAATGAAATCGATCTTTAACCTTTCCTTTAACCAAGTGATCATAGCCCGGCTTTGGGGAAGTATACTAAGAAGAAAGAAACGCTCCCCCAGCGCTCAAATAGGGAATTAGGAGAGTAGAGATGATGCAAAAGCCGAGCTATTATTTTTAGTTTGAAACCTTAGGTTTTACACGGAAGCGTATCTCAGGATACTCTCCCATGGAATTATTGTTCATTTTTTTGCTTGTTCCAACCTCAGAAGGAGGGATGGTTACTTAAGCCATCCCTCTTTCTAAGAATTTTTATTCACCCAATTGAAGTAGTTTAAGGGAGTTAAACTTCTGAAACCAAAGGCCAAATTTTCGCCAGCCTGTAGATGAATGACAAGATCACCATTGGAATGTTTTGAGGAATTAACCTTTTGGGCTAAGCTTATTACCATTCACAGGATGAAAGCCATTTCATTCCATAAACTGGATTACCGTCACTCATTACTTTCACCAGGAACTTCTTCTTTGTGGCCGACCCATACAAAGCGCTTTTGTAGAAATTCCGGATTAGAAAAGCCTGCATTGCCGGCTGGGTTGCCCCCTGTCAAATGCACATCTGAGAATGCTACGTTCAAGTTGACCCAAACTGGCCCGACAAAATTGAAAGATACGGGCGCAAAAACAGATCCCATTTCCTGCTTAATCTTTTGCTTAACATTGGAATCGGTAGCATAGGCTGTGCAGGTAATAGCACCTTTATCACGTGTAAGGTTTTTAGCTAAGTCTATGGCCTGATCTATATCCTTTGTTTTTATGACTAAGGCAATCGGGCCAAATTGTTCCTGGCTAAAAATATCTTCCTGACTGGCATCCACAGTTGCTATCATTGGTGTGGCTGTTCTGGCATTTTCAAAACCCTCTTGCTCGATTGATTTGGAGTCCAGAACTACGTTACCATTCAATTTTTGCTTGACACTTTGAATACGCTCTTCGGTCTGAGGGTTTTGAATAGCACCAAGGGTACCAGGTCCCATTTTAGGATGGTCAACTAAGCCCTGAACACTTTCGGAAATTTTTTGGACCACATCGTCAAATGATAGTTTTTCACCATCGGCTTCTATGCCATCTTCTGGAACAAAGATATTTTGAGGGGCTGTGCACATCTGTCCTGAATAAAGGCACAGCGAGAAAGCTATATTTTGCAAAGCTTCCTTGGTATTTTGCATGGAATGCAGGATCATAGGATTAACGCCTGATTTCTCGGTAAATGTTACCTTCCCTTCTTTTTCAAGGCTTTCCACATAATCACCAAATTGTTTACTACCAGTAAAATCTATGATCTTAACGGCCGGGTTTTCTGCTAAGTCTTTGGTAATTTGGTTTTTAGGTTCATCCGGCGCCAACTGGATGATATTGGGGTTCAATCCATGAGCTTCCAATGTTTTTTGAATCTCTGCTACCTCTATCGCCACCGGCAGAATGGCCATTGGATGAGGTTTCCAAATTACAGGGTTGCCGGTTACTAAACTACCAAAGACACCAGCAACTGAATTCCAAACGGGAAATGTGGATACACCAATGGCTAAAGCAGTTCCTTTGGGAACGGGTTCCCATTCTTTCTGGACATTAACTTCGCCCATTTTACCCATCGGTTTTTGCCAATGAGCTTGATCGGGAAATTTTTCCATTTCAGCTACTCCCATCGATATTGCTTCTAAAGCCCGATCATTACCATGGGGTCCAGAAGCCTGGAAAGCCATCATAAAAGCCTGACCTGTTGTATGCTGGGTTGCAAATCCTATTTCAAAAAAACGGTTTTTAATATTCTCAAGGGCCTCTACCAAAATACCTGCCCGCTCGCGATAATCAATTGCTCTCCATTCTTGGTATACAGCATTGGCTTTTTGGATGAGGGTTTCTGCATCAAATTTAGGATAGGTTATGCCTAATTTTTCCTGTGTGTATGGAGAAACTTCTTCACCAACCCATTCCCTGGCACCTTCTTGCTTTAGCTCCTGAAACGGTTTTCCCTTCATTGCCTGGAAATTCTGCTCACCAGCTTCAGAGTTTTCCTTGCCATAAGCTTTCGGATGTTCAGGATAATGGGCGTAAAAAGTTCTTTCTTTATTTGCCTGGATGGCTTTTTCTATTGATTCCTGATGTTTTTCGTACAGTGCCATAAATCGATCTTTTTTATTTGGTCAAAGATAAAGCTTGGTAAACATTTTTTAGCAAGCAAAAAACTTTTCATTGCCAACTTTGGGATAATGCTGACAGAAAAGTCAATGAACCATTGAACCAGGTTGAGCTTAGACTTCAAAAACACGTTCCTCTGCTACTGCAAAAACCCTGTCATCAGATTTTAAGGTGACTGGGGATGTACCGGTAAAGCTTCCGAAAGCGGGTAATATGATCTTATTAGTGGTATAGTAGAAGCATGGCAATTTAAGGCTCTGTCGGCCTTTCCCTCTTAATTGGATACCCGGGTGGATATGGCCTGATAAGTTAATGAAACCATCCTCAGGCGACTCGAAAGGCTTATGGGTTAGCCAAAAAGCACCTATTGAAGGGGGATCATCAAAAACCCTCAAACCAGCTTGTTTATAACTTTCATTGGGTAAAATATCATGGTTACCCCGAATTAAGTTAAAAGTCAATCGAGGATAATGCTTCAGCCATTGTTTAAAAAAATGCCATTCATGATTTTGATCGCTATGAAAGAGGTCGCCCAGGATGTAAACGGTATCAATGGGATAGTTATCAATCAATGTGTTCAGCACTTGGTAGTTAGTGCCATCAGCACCGCTGGGAATGGGAATACCGGATTTACGGAAATGAGCTGTTTTACCCAGATGAGGATCGGCAAGGATTAAAGCCCTTTCCTCCTCTAAAAAAAGGGCTTTTTCGGGTAGTAATATGACCTTGCGTCCATTTACTAATAAACTTTTGACGCCTTCGTGAATTAAATCCATACAACCCCTTTTTTACGCAGCGGCAAAAATAAAACCTTAGCATATCCCGCGGGGATTACGCAAAACATTTTTGTGCGTTATCTGTAAAGCCTTTGACGCTATTCCTCTTGGTTGAAGGCGTCTATGTCACCTTTGTAAAGTTGATATTGATACATGATTTCTGAATAGGTTTTGAAAAAATCAACCAAATAGGTCACTTGGTCCATTTGGGCTTTCAGGTAAGTCATTTCGCGGTAATTGATCCGGAATAAATCCCCTTCCCCTGTATTGAAACGGATTCTCTCAGCTTCAACCAATCGTTCATAGTTAGCCAGGTTTTGCTTATTTTGTTTAACCTGATTGGTTAAGTTGTCTAAAACGCGCTGAAGACCTCTTAATTTAGCTTTTAATTTTTGCCGTTTATTTTTAAACGCAAGCTGAGTACTTTCCCGCTTCATTTTATTCAGGCGCAAGCTGTTGATTTCCTTCCTGAGAAAAATGGGAAACTCAAAGGAAAAGCCCCATTTCATGTCAGCTGCCAAATCATTTCCTTCCGGTATTTGAGGGGTTGGCCCACCCTGAAGGGCATTATACCGTAAATCCAGCTCAGGTTTAATTTGTTCTTTTTTCCACTGGTTTTCAATGGACAATACTTCCAGTTTATTGCGGTATTTCCTGAGCTGTGGGTGTTTGTCGGGGATACTGTCCAGGTCCTGTACTTCCTGATTCAGTTTTTCAATGGTGTTTACGTTTAGTGAAAGTAAATCAGGTGGCTTCACATTATCCTTTAATTCAATCGCGGATTGCTCCTCATCCCATAGATAAGTACCTAACATTTGCCTTTTTTTGGCATATTTTCCCTTTATTTCAGATCGTCTGATCTGCCATCTTCGGAGCTGACTAAGGGCATCTGTCGTATCGACAGCTTGTTTTTCTCCGCCGCGAAAGCTTGTTTTGACGTTATCAAAACGTTCTTTGGCAGTTTCCCTGGCTGATTGAATGATAGATAATTTCTGGAATTGACCTGCCCATTCCCAGTAATCTTTAAACCCGCTATTCAAAAGGTTCATTACTAATCTTTCCTGCTGGTTGCGATTCATATCCCGCATAACCTTAGCCTTGTTAAGGGCATTTCGGCGTTCATCCGTAAATAGCCCTTCGCCAATAGGTACGGATACTCCTATGCCGTAAAGGCCATTGCTTGGGTCTTTATTCTCGGGATTTAGAAAGACACCTGTGTTATTTTGGTGATATAATTTTAAGTCCAGGCCAAGCCATGTTGGAATTTTGACACCTGACTCATTAACCTGGTAGTAATTTTTCCCGTCAAAGCTTTTAGAATCCCAGTCACTAAAAAGTTTGGGGTCAAAATTTCCTCGAGCTTTCTTTATCGCAAATTTTCCGCTTTCAGCGATTATATTGGCCCTTTGGGCAACGGGGTGATTGTTGAGTAAGAATTGGTTAAAGTTTGCCGGGGAAAGCACCTTTACAGCGTCCCCATTATCCTTTTTGTATTCCTGACCAAACGATGAACGCTGCATAAGGCAAACCAAGGCGAATACTAAATAGCTTATTGCGATGGGCCTCATTTGATATTTAGCTTAGGTTTTTTAGGCTTTTTCTCAGGCTTTTGGCTTTCATTGTTTTTAGAAGCATTGTCTGGTTTGTAATAATTGGGAGGGAAACCATTCAATTGCCGCCATATCTCGTACCAAACAGGTACTGTTTCTAACATGATCATGCCTGTAGCACCAGAGCCTGCTCTCAAAGCATCTGGCCAATCAGCCTCTTTGGGGGGAGCTACCATAATTCGGAACCTACCATTTTTACTAATGAAGTTATCAATGGCGTAAATTTTTCCTTCAAATGTTCCATGTGAAATATTAGGCCACCCCGAAAAGACGATGGCAGGCCATCCATCAAATTGTAACCGGACACTTTCCCCTTTATAAAGCAGTGGATAATCCCTGGGTCTTACATACAATTCAACAGCCTTTTTGTATTGATTCGGCATGATCTGTACAATTGTCTCGCCTTCCTTTATGATTTCACCAATACCGGTTTGGTTGACTTTGGTGATGATGCCCTCATTTCCGGCTGTTACAAAACGTTGGTTGTTACGGGTTTGGTAATTCACCAGATCATTTTGAAGTTTAGTGATTGTGGCTTTCACTGAATGCATGTTGGATTTGGCTGAATTTAGGTCCGATTTCGCTTTGGCTACTTTATCAGCATAAAGGGTTTGGACCCTGGTAAGCTCAAGGTTAAGATTGATTAATTTATTCCGGCTACTTTCAAGCTTGTTGGATGCGGATAAACGTTTGGCTTTGGCTGATTGGAGCTTAAGCCGCTTTTCCTGAAGCTCACTTAAAGATTTCAACCCTTTTTCTTTAAGTTTTTGGAAACGTTCAAACTGGTTCTTCGCTACTTTCAGATCTGTTTTAGCAGCAACAAGGTCTATGCTGTCTGACCGTACCCTTAATTTCGTTTGGCGGATTTTGTTGTTTAGTTGCTGTAATTTAAGGTTACGGGTTGAATTCAAAGCATCAATCTGGTTCTGCAGGTTTTCTACTTTGTTTTTATATTGATCATAGGCACTTTGTTTAGCCTCAATGCGTGTTTTGGTTTTTCTGACCAGCTCAGGGTCAAAAAATTTATTTTTCACTTCTTCAATTTGTACGATGGTATCCCCTACCTCAACCTGATCTCCCTCCTGTACATGCCAGGTTTTTATTTTGCCGGGAATGACTGAAGGTATATTCTGAGGGCGATTTTGCGGATCTACAGTGCTGATTTCCCCTCTGCCATGGATGACTTGATTCCAGGGAAGAAACATAATTATCAAAATTATACCCAGAATAATTAGTAAAAAACGTGCTAATAAAATACCGCCCTTGAATGGAGACACCAATCCGAAAGCCCTGTTTTCCTCGGTGCTCACTTTATCAGAAATAGAATTGTTAGGCGAAATGTTAAGCATACTTAAGACAATATTTGATCATACCACTCTTCCTGCTTTAACACAGTTGGTTCTGAGTTTGCCAGTATGTTTCCCTCATTCAACACCAGCATTCTGTCGCAAGATTCTGCTACTTTTTTATCATTACTAACAACAAGTAGCGTCCAACTTTTATCATCCCCCGTTAGGTATTGGATGATATTGTTCTTCTTGTTTTTTTCAAACTGCAGGAAATCATCTTCTATAACCATTAATAAAGGATCACGTACAATGCTCCTTGCAAGAATGATGCTTTTAGCGATTGATTTTGAGAGTAAAAAGCTCCTTGGGCCTATTATCGTGGAGTATCCATTCGGCATTCGTTTGATAAAGGGAGCCAAACCTGAAGCTTCTACTGCTTCGCGGAAAATTTCATTGGAGATATCTTCCCGTCCTATGGTAATGTTATCCTTAATGGTCCCGTAAAAAACATCCTCATCCAAAAGGTTATCCCCAACTTTTGAGCGTAAGTCATTGATGTCAATATTCTTACGGGGAATTCCATTGAACTGGAGGTTACCGCTATAATCCTCATATAGGCCCGATAAAACTTGAATAAGCATACTTTTCCCGGAACCATTGTATCCTGAAATACAAACGTTTTCTCCTTTCTGGATTTCAAGATCTATATTTTTAAGGATGTAAACATTATTCAACTCAGAACGGTAGTTCAAACTTTCCGCTTTAATAGAAACCCCGTTATTGGTGTCATCATCCTGTACCTTGTAGCCCCCTTCTTCTTCCAGCGGCAAATCGGTTAAATCACTTATTTTTTCCGTTCCTATTACCACATCGTAAATTGTCTCTAAACTACGTATCAATTTTTCTACGGAGTTTAATAAAATTACAATGATGATTTCAGCAGCTACAAATTGCCCAATATTGAGTTGTTGGTTAATAACCAGTAATCCGCCCACTATTAGCAATCCGGCTGTTACCAGGACCTTAAGGGTAACCATGCTAATGAACTGAGTCATCAAAATCCTGAAATGGTTTTTCCTGGCATTTAACCAACTTGATACCAGGTTGTCTGTCTTTTTTATACTAAACTTGGGTACTCCGGATAATTTGAATGTTAGCATACCTCGCCCCAGTTCTTCAAGCCAATAAGCTACCTCATATTTGTATTTTGATTCTTCAAGGGCAGAACGAATACCTGCCGGGCCAGTCACACGAAATATCAGTATAGCAAGGAAAATGAAGATCAAGGATAAGAAAATGAAATAAGGGCTGTAGAACGATAACAGGATAAAACCAAATAATATCTGGAATGAAGCTGTAGAGAAGTCGATTAATACCTTATCCAGCCCTTTTTGGATGGTCAAGGTATCGAAAAAGCGATTAATAAGCTCAGGGGTGTATTGATTCTTCAATTTTTCCAACTTCAGCCTTGGAATGCGGTAGGCAAATTCAAAAGCTGACCTTGTAAAAATATTTTGCTGAACCCGTTCATTGATAGCCAATTGCATGATTTGGGAAACCCCTGCGAAAAGAGTCCCTAGGACAACAACGCCCACCAACACTATCCATGAATAGGTCACTTGGCCCCCGCTAATCAGGTTAACAATGGCCTGGATACCTAAGGGGATTGTTAAGCTTATTAGGCCATTGAAAATAGCATAAATATAAATGTAAATGATTTCTCGCTTATTAACCGCTAAAACACGGAAAAACCGTATTAATGGAGAAATCTTAAACTGGTCGAGGAAACCAGATTTGGGGAGTTTCATTAATGGCTATTTCACTTGCAATTAAGATTAATTTTATAGCAATCAAACTGTCTATCAAAAAATAAGCCAAATTGATTGATCTACAAATATATGGCAAATAAGGGGAATTTTTAAACTGTTTAAACCGGTAATGAGCATTTCAATTAGAAAATTTTAGTAAATCCGGAGTTCTACTTTCGTGGCATATTCCCCTTGTTATTACCATATACTTGCTAAAAGTAAAACTTCATCACCTAGCCGCAGCTTTTTCCAAATTAACCTGCATTTTTTCAATTCTATCCATAAGTTTTTCAGTGCTTAGGCGCTCCCGCATCCGGTCTACCATGATCGGAAAAGCAAATGGAGTAGGCTTCGGTGGATCTTTTACAATGATAGTTTGATTTTGAATACGTTTGAGTGCCTGCCTTAAGCGGACTTCTTCTAACTGAAACTGCATAACCTCTTCTGAAGCTTGCTGCATTAAGGGATTATTTGGCTCATATTCGCGGAAGACTTCAAATAACAACTGGGAAGAGGATTGAAGATGCTTCTCACTACTTTGTTTACCGGGAAATCCTTTAAATATTAATCCGGCAATACAGGCAATATCCCGAAATTTTCGCTTAGCCATTTCAGTGCCGTTCAAAGTAGCGTTGATGTCCGCCATTAAATTGTTTTCTGAGAACAGGTTGTAGGTTAAAGCTTCTTCAATGGGAATGGCTTTATCGGAAAGTAACTCAAAACCATAATCATTCATAGCCATAGAGAAGGTGATCGGCTGGATTTGGGATATCCTGTGAGCTACTAAAGCTGCCATCCCTTCGTGGACGAACCGGCCCTCAAAAGGGTAAATAAACATATGCCAACCTTCACGAGATTTGATTTTCTCGATCAAAAGGTCATGTTCACCGGGCAGGTGAGACCACTGATTCTGAAGATCGAACAAGGGTTGCAAAAGGGTTAACTCCGGATCATTGTTGTATCCTGTGGTTGCTTCCTGCATTTTTTGCCTGAGCTTAGCGGCTAATTGCGATGACAAGGGCATCCGTCCTCCCAGCCAACTGGGAACTTTGCCACTCTTTTGCTTTTTAGAAAGCCGAACCCAGGCGGTCATATCCTTAATCCTAACCAATTCAAGGTTTCTACCACCAAACCAAAAAGGCTCCCCTTCTTTAATCTTGGATAGGAAGGTTTCTTCAATCGTACCAAGTGTCTTTCCTTTCAGGAATTTAACCCTTAAGGCCGTATCCCCAACGATAGTGCCGACATTCAATCGCTGGCGGGTGGCTTTCTTTTTATCTCTAATGCGGTAATAGCCGTCTACTTGTTCCACTTTGTTGTACTCATCGTACTTTTGGAGGGATTGGCCACCGTGCTCAATAAAATCCAGGACCCATTGGTATTCAGCCTTGGTGAGCTCGAAGTAAGCGTAGGTTCCTAATACTTCATAGAAAATTTCCCATGGCCGAAAGCCATCAGACACTGCTAAAGTTAGTAAATATTGGATCAGTACATCGTATGGCTTGATATAAGGAATCCTTTCCTCAAAGATTTGCTCCTGAATGGCTGTTTTTAGCGCTGCACCTTCCATGAGCTCAAGAGAATGAGTCGGTACAAAATATATCTTGCTTTGGGCTCCTGGTTGGTGACCGCTCCTTCCTGCCCTTTGTGAAAAGCGTGCCACTCCTTTCGGGCTACCTACCTGTACCACTGTTTCAACAGGTCTGAAATCAACGCCTAAATCAAGGCTGCTGGTACAAACCACCACCTTTAGTTTTTCTTCATGCAAGGCATTTTCAACCCAGTAGCGAATCTCATTATCCAATGAGCCGTGATGCAAAGCCATTTGTCCTGCTAAATCCGGATAAAAAAGGAGAAGGTTTTGATACCAGATTTCTGCCTGAGATCTGGTATTGGTAAAAACAAGTGTCGTTTTACTGTCCTTAATGATTGGTATGACTTTTTCAACCAGCTTTATACCCAAATGCCCGGCCCATGGGAACTTTTCAATTGTATCAGGTAAAATGGTCTCTAAAAAAGTGTTTTTAGGTGGTTCGCCTTTTACTATTACCGATTTTGCCTGATCGTGCTTTGGCCCTAATAAAATTTCCAAAGCCTCCTCCATATTACCAATGGTTGCAGATAAGCCCCATGTTTGGAGGCCCGGGTTCAAACCTCTAAGACGGGATAAGGCCAATTCGGTTTGCACGCCTCGCTTTGACCCCATTAACTCATGCCATTCGTCTGCCACTACAACTTGTAGGTTTTCAAAAAGCCTATGGTAGTTTTTGGTTGCTAGCAATAAGTGCAAGCTTTCTGGCGTAATGACCAGTGCTTCCGGCATGCTCCGCTTTTGCTTTTCCCGCTCATTGGATGAGGTATCACCCGTTCGTTTTCCAACCCGCCAGGGAATCAATAAATCATCGCACATGCCTTGTAAGGATTCTTCTATATCCTTTGCGAGTGCTCGCAAAGGGGTGATCCATAATACCCGCAATCCATTCTTCTTGGCGGATTGGTAGGTATCAGGGTTTTCATTAATCCAGGATGCTAAAATGGGTAACCAAATGGCCTCTGTTTTACCCATACCCGTTGGGGCATTCACAATGCCTGAATAACCAGCTAGATAATAGTCGAGGGTATTTTGCTGGTAGGTAAAAGGTTCCCAACCTCTGTTCTCATACCATTGTTGGATCACCTGTTTACCCTGATTTAAGGCTTTCACTTCTTTTTTACTAGTCATCCTAGCCTATTAATGTAATTATTCAAATGCTATAATGAAAGTTCAAAATAAAGGTATCTCTTCTTTTTGGTTTAGTAGCTAATCACTGAAAGTACTGCTCTAACAGATCATATAAATGGTTTAAATGATCAGCATCCTGTATGCTTAAATCCTTTCGCCACCTATGAATACGGGGGAAGCGAAGGGCTATGCCGGATTTATGACGGTTGGACTGCTGAATACCTTCAAAGGCCAGCTCAAATACCCAGTAAGGCTCAACCGCCCTAACGGGCCCATAGCGTTCTCTCGTATTGCGTTTAACCCATCTATCGACTTCTCTGAGCTCTTTATCCGATAAACCTGAATAGGCTTTCGTGAAGGGGACCAGACTTGTCTTATCCACATTCCATACAGCAAAGGTGTAGTCTGAATACAAATTTGCTCGCCTTCCATGGCCGCGCTGCGCATAAATCATTACCGCATCCACGGTAAAAGGATCGACCTTCCATTTCCACCAATCCCCTTTAGCACGGCCAACCTGGTAAGTTGAATTAAGCCTTTTCAGCATTAGGCCCTCTGCTGAATAGGATAAAGCATTCTCTCTGTATTTGGCAAGCGTATCCCAGTCATTAAAGAAAATCTCTGGGGATAAACGGAATACTGGATGATCCACTTGTTCCAGCATTTGTTTGAGTACTTTTCGCCTTTCTGAAAGCGGCCACTGCCTGATATCCTGACCATTAAACTCCATTATGTCATATCCCATGAAAATGATAGGAGCCTCTTCGAGCAGCTTTTTGGATACATTTTTCCGACCTAAGCGCCTTTGCAGAATATTGAATGGTAAGATCCTATCATCCTTGAATGGTAATAGTTCCCCATCTAATACACATCCGTCAGGTAGCTGGCCTGTCAATACTTTAAGTTCAGGATACTGATCGGTCACCAACTCTTCGCCCCTTGACCATATAAAAAGCTGACCCCTACGGTGTACGATCTGGGACCGAATACCGTCCCATTTCCATTCCGCATGCCAATTCTCAGGTTTACCCATTTCATCTGTTTTTTCGTCAATTTGATGAGCAAGGAAAAAGGGGTATGGCCGTGATACATCGGCTTGGCTTTCATTGCTGTAAAATAATTCTTCGAATCCTATTTCATCCGGATGCCAATAGCCCATTAATTTATGCGCTAATTCTGTGTTAGGGAGGTTGGTTACTTGACTAAGGCCCCGAACCATTAATCGTTGTGAAACACCTATTCGGTAGCCGCCGGTCATAAGTTTGGTGAAAACAAATAATTCCTGGTAGGCAAAACAGCGCCAGGCTTCTTTGATGTAACCCTCCTTCACCTCTTCATGCTGGTTGACTAACCACTGCATAAAATGCACCCAATCCGTTAAAGTATAGGTTGAGTCTTCTTGTTTTTCCGGTAGTAGTAAGGCGATAGTCTCCGCTAAATCACCTACGACATAGTAGCTTTCCTCAAAAAGCCAAAGCGGTATTTCCGCCTCATCCGCACACCATTGGCGCAAGAGGGGCGTTTTAACAGGTCGTTTAGGCCGTTTGCCGGTAAATAGTGCTAAGGTCCATAAGATATCTTGGTTATTGGCTTCGTGAAAATACTCTGTGAGGTAATCAACCTTGGGGTTGGTTTTATTGGTTTGGTCTAAATTGTAGAAAAGCCGGGCGAAATCTTTCATGATTATTATATTGCGGCCGGATTATTTTCAAAGTTTAAGTATTGCATAAAGTTACTTTATATTAGGCATCAAGATAATTGACAAACTTAACTTTATCAATAATTGTTTAAAAGTGAATGAAATTACTTGGTTAATATGAGTTACAAGCAATATATTACTCGTGACCCGGAGGTGATGTTAGGGAAACCAATCATCAAAGGGACCCGCATAACAGTTGAACTGGTCATGCGAAAAATGGCGGCAGGATATGCTATAGCTGACATTTTACAACAATACCCCCACCTGAAAACTGAGCAGGTTCGAGCTGCTTTTGAATATACGGCAGATATGATAGCTCGGGAAGATACTATTCTCCATTCATGATTTTTCTTGATGAAAACATTGACCAAGAGATTGTTGAGGTGATAGAAGCTTATAATAGGTCATGGACAATCTTCTCAATCCGCGAAAATAGCCCTGGAATAACAGATAAAGAGGTCATTCAAAAAGTCTTGGATAATCAAGGTATTCTAGTGACGGAGGATAAAGACTTTGGCGAATTATTGTTTTCCTATGGTTATAAAGATGGTAGGCTATCAGTGATTTTCCTGAAAAGAGAATCTATGACATTCAACAAACTTAAAAGGGCCCTCATAAAAGCTATTGACCAATATGGATCTGCTGCCGAAAATTACTTTATTACAATTGATAAAAACAAGGTTAGGGTTACCTTATTGTAAGTTCATTTGGGATTTAAAGCTTGTTAGAAGAAATTTCACAATAAAATTCCAAATATAGAGAGTCCGCTTAGACTGTATTTAGTAGTTCTACTACTTTGCCATTTACGCTTGCAATTTTCACAAGGATTTAAGCTACATATTTCAGTTATTTTTAATAGAAGTCAATATAATATTGCTCACTCCAATTCATCTGCTTCGCCTTCAAATTGGGTGGTCACTTCATGCGCTTCGTATCCTTGCTGGCGGAACCAATGTGTGGCTACATCCGTGTATCCATGAGTAGTATAGATAGTCTCTGCGCCTGTGGCTTTGACAGCTTGATTCAATTCATCCCAATCCACATGGTCGGAAATAACAAAGCCCCTGTCTACAGACCTTCTTCTTTTGGTACCTCTAAGCATCATCCAGCCGGAAGCCATTGCTATGGAATAAGGTTCAAATCTTTTTGTCCATCCAGTGCCAATAACGGAAGAGGGGGCAAGCAATAAAGCTTTTTTCAGGTCAGCCTTGGGTATAGACTGATCTAATTTTGGGGCTTCCGGAAGGTGAAAACCTGCATCTCTGAATTGCTGATTGATATTTGCCACTGAACCATGGGTTAATATAGGCCCAAGGTCATTACCAATGGCATGCAATAGACGCTGAGCCTTACCCAGGCTGTAGGCTATTAGCAGACTACTTTTACCCTCCTTTTGATTGGCATGCCACCAATCCCTTATTTTTTGGACTTCAGTATCCTGAGAGGGCCAGCGGTAAACCGGTAAGCCAAATGTGCATTCAGTTATAAAATTATGACACGGAACCGGTTCAAAAGGAGTGGTCAATCCATCATCATGAATTTTATAGTCACCTGCCACTACCCAGATCTCCCCTTGGTATTCTACCCTAACCTGGGCCGATCCGATAATATGGCCTGCCGGATGCAGGGATACCTTCACCCCATTTATTGTCCGGGTTTTTTCAAAGGGAAGGGTTTCAATACTATTATCCTGACCCAACCGGTATTGCAAAACCGGGTACGAATTGGAATGGCATAGATAATAACGGTGCCCGGGTCTTGCGTGATCAGCGTGACCGTGCGTTATGACAGCCCTTTCAACAGGCTGCCACGGGTCGATATAAAAATCGCCATTTGCGCAATAGATCCCTTTATCAGTAAATGAAAGCAAGGAGGTAATTTTTTGAGCTTAAACAATTGAATTCGCTGATTGCTCACAAAATGTTCTCTTTTATAACTACTGGAAATTATTGGATTTTAAATGCCCTTAAACAGAACTCTGAAAGAGGAATGGCCTACGGGTCTTGTTAATCGTCTTTATTAGAGAAAAGTTTTAACACCCGGTAGCGCGGGTGGTTGAACGCTTCTATAAAAGTATCTTCATTTTGGTAGAGTTGATTACCCAGCAATTTAGCAAAGGGTCTTAGCGGTTCAATATGGCTAAAGAACAACCTGATGATCCCCACCATCGGTAACGCTAATATTAACCCTGCTAAGCCCCAGATGGCTCCAAAAAAGAAAAGGGCTATGATTGATACTAGTGGGTTGATTTTTACGGAAGAGCCCACGACTTTGGGTGTAATGAGATTTCCCTCCAATTGTTGCACCGTTAAATAAAGGATAACAACAGCTATTGGTTGCCAGATGGTACCAGTATAGATTAATGCATAGAGTGTGGGTAATAACCCTCCTATAAAAGTGCCTATATACGGTATGATGGCAAGTATGGCAGCAATTATACCCCAAAAATAAGGATAGGGTAAACCAATGATCCACAACCCTAAAGCGTTCAGGATAGCCAAAATGATTACCACAAGGCCAAGCCCATAAATATACCCTTGCGCTATTTTAATGATTTGCCTGATTAAACGGTTTAGGCTTGTCCGCTTTGTTTCATTAACCTGAATTAAAATAAATTGCTTAATTGATGAGCGATAAAGCAGAAATAAAAAGCTATAAATTGGCAATAACCCAATTGTGGTAAATAAGATAGAGAAATTCGGAATGGAACCTACCAAGTAGTTAAAGAACCCGCTCCCCAAACGGGCTACCCAATTCTGAGCAGTTGCAGCTTCTAATTGAAAAGTTTTGGCCAGCCAGGCGATGGCCTGATTGATCATACTTGGAATAAGATCCTGCAATTTACTAATGTCTGAGAAAAAAGGATATAAAGGTTTTGATATTAACCATACCCCTGCACTTATCATTAAAATTATCACGAGAAGCGCTGTCAGAATAGCTAAAGGCCTGTTTTTCAAATATTTTTCATTAAACCGGCAAAACGGGTAAATGATCATTGAAAAGAAAATGCTGGTAATGATAGGAATCAGGATAGCCCTTCCAACTACCATTATGAAAACTGTAAGGGAAAGAATGATCAGGAAGGCGGCAAAGGCATTAATTCTGAAATTTTTAAGTCGCATAAGAACCAAAATTAACATTTTAGCTTTAGGGGAACCTTATGAAATCATTTTTTAAAGTTCACGATTAGGCTTGAAACTTATTTTTTTCAAATTGATCCCCTAATGAATTGCTATTTTGTTAGAGCCCTTTAATAATTCATATTTCAGAATTGCGATGGACGGACAATGAACCCTGATTTCAAAAAAAGCTCTTTACGTTGGCTGTATTTATCATCAGGCAATACAAGTTAAAGTTAATCCCAGGAAAAAGGCTTTAGCTGATATTGAGATTTAGGACCTGATTTTCAATCTCATATCAGAGTTACTTAATGAGGAAAAATGGAACGCTTATAATGTTTTAAACTACTGATTATCAGTTTTTTGTAGTTAAAATGTTTAATGTAGTTGGCTGATAGTGGTGTTACTTTGCTTCGATAATTGATCATTACTGGTAATGAATGTGAATTCAAATTCGCATTAGCATTAATAATTGATAGTCTTAAGTAGCCAAATTCGAAAAGACCAATTATTAATGTTTAGGAATAGGGATAAAAAATGGGAATATTATGTATTACAAGACTATTTTACTCAGCGCAAAGAATTGGAAAAGTAGTGTTCAAAACATCCTGCTTTTCAGAAACCCTTTTTTTCTACCAGCTGCTTTACTGCTTTTACTTCCACAGCTATCATTAGCTCAAGGGGGTTGTACCGGGTTTGGTAGCAGCAATACAGAAGAGGCTTTTGATATTGTTGAAACCAGCGGTGGATCTGTATTTGTAGCCGGTAAATCTGACCAAAACAGTGGAGATGCCTATTTAATGAAATTTAAACACGGTAATTCCTACAAAGAGTGGGACCAAACTTATGGGACTAATAGTAAAAAGGAATCGGCCAAGGCATTAACGCTTCACAACGGGGCCCTTTATTTAGCCGGCTTTACAAAGAAAGATGGGGATAAAGATGTGCTCTTATTGAAGATTGACACTGCTACCGGAGCTGTTAAAAATAACAGGTACCTTGGTAATAGTGACCTTGATGCAGCGCTTGATATAATTGTGACCAAAAGTGGTAATCTGGCAATTACCGGGCGAACAAAAACAACAAGCGGGCAAAATAGTATTCTGACTTTTGTCATGGAGTTTACCATGAGCAATTCTTCTTTTAACATTAAAAGAGAGTTTGCTTATGGTACCGGTAATACCAACAATGCTTATGCTTTAGAACAGGACTCTCAAGGTGATTATTGGGTTGCTGGAAAAGAAACCAATAATAGCGGTTTGGGCATTATTTACCAACTGACAAATAATTTTTCCAACAATACATCTGCTGATGTTATTTATAAGGCTGCTTTGAATGATGGATCCAATAATCAATCAGCGAATGACATAGAGGCAGATGGAAATGATATGGTGGTGACAGGAACCGGAAAATTTCAGGGTACCAGCTTAAGTGCGAAATCTGCATTTGCCTTAAAGCTAAGCCAAACTACCAGCAATCCTTCCAGTGCTGCCAAGCCAGCCAATAAAATAAAGGAGTTCGGCACTGGTAATACTGAAAAGTCAAAGGCAATATCGGTATCCTCCAAAAACTATGTATTTACTGGTGAAAGTGGCAATGATAAGATGTTTTCATTTAAAACGAAAAGTGATTTGAGTTCTGTTACCTGGAGCTTGGAAAGTGGTGGTAGCAGTACAGATTATGGGAATGCGGTTACTGAAACCAATTTTGGCGCTTTTATGAGTGTGGGTAAATCCCAATCATCTCCATATTCCAGCGGAGCTGGTAATTTTTACCTAATGCAAACCAATTCAGGGACTAACTGCTGCTCTAAAACAACCTCCATCAGCGTTAAATCTTTGAATGCTTCTAATCTTCTAAGCGATGATCCTGAGAATTCTGACTTTTCTATGGATAAAGCTAAGTTGGCTAACCATGTAAAAACTATAAACAACCCGCAAACTTCCAATGTGAATGGGACCATGAATAACAGCGGAGCGTGTGGAGCTTTACCGGTAGCGTTTACTGGTTTTAACCTCGAAAAACGTAAACCTAATAAAATCCAAATTTCATGGGAAACAGCCAGCGAAACCAATAACGATTACTTTACAATATTACGCAATTTTGAGGGTAAAGGCTTTAAACCGGTTGCTAAGGTGCAGGGTCAAGGAACCAAAACGATACCCACTCATTATTCGCAAGAAGATAAAGTCAATAAAGCTGGTCACTATTACTATAAAATACGTCAAACAGATTTTGATGGCAGCCAATCAACTTCTGCGGTTAAATCGATTCGCGTCAAAAATGGAAACGAATTGTCAATCGATAAGGTCAGGCTGAATAATAGCTCAATTAAAGTTAATCTGAGTGATGTACGGTCAAAAAACCGGCTTTTGATTGTAACAGGCATTTCAGGTAAACCGTTAGGCAGGAAAAAGCTGCAATCCATTAAAGGACAGCAGACCGTTAGATTTCAGGGTACAGACCTAAAAAACAGGATGCTATATCTTCGGGTTATTAATACACGGGATGGCTCAAAGGTGAAAGGTCGTAAGGTGATTGGTATGCAATAAAGGGGGGCTGCTAACCCATTACTTTACCAATAGGGTTACCCTTATTCCTTTTTTTATTACATACCTCAAAAATTTTTGGGCTAACATTGCTGAAAACAAACACCTTATAATGATTTTGAAAGCTCGATTAGCCAGAAACTCAAAAACACTAAAAAAGGTAGCCAACTTTAATGGTAGGGGTGATGTAGAAATTATAATACAAATACTTTTTGTTATCATTGGGCCTTCCGCCGTCTACTGTTAAGTTAGCCCTTGGTAAGGATTTGGGATAAATGTAACGTGGAGCTACAGGCGGTGAGGTAATACTTTTGTGCTGGTAGGCCTGCTTATCGGGTTGTTTATCGTTTGATAGCAAATCAATTTCACCAAAATAAAGGCCAAAAGTAGCACCAATTGATGCAAAGAACCGTTTGTGAAAATTGTAGGATTTCCGAAAATCAATCCGTACCAGGTTACCATTGTTTTGGTATGAAAAAGGTTCGGAAATTGAACCGTATTTATCATGTATCTTTGATTCAACCCGTTCATAGGTTAAACTGGCAAAATACCTTTTAGGCCTTATTTTATTTTTAAACCGGTAACCAAAAGCAATCCCACCCCCGTAAATAAAAGTTTCTGTTCGTATATGCCCCGTTTCATTGATATTTTTAACCGAGTTATAAAACCAATCGTTATCGGCAATTTTATCCTGGTATTGCTGGTAGCTGGTGCGGCCAACGATATGAAAATGCTCGATAAAATTGATTCGGTATTCAGCTTGGTAGATCTGTTGTATAAGAGGCTCGATGACTTCTATGGTTATTTCATGCCAATTGCTATCATATCCCTGGTATTGACCTTTAGCCGTAGGAATGTGAAAAAAAAACAATAGCGGAACAAAAACCAACTTTCTAATGAAAAGAAGTTTCATAAAAAGCGTTTAATCCGTTAAAAGGAGGAAAAAATTTATTCAACTTTCAAAAGAATTGCTAGGTTATTTAGGTAAAATTTTTTTGTTTCGATAAATTTTGTAAATTTGGATAGTGTATAAGAAATATTTTGGGCTTCAGAATTTTTGATTCTGTTGGATTTATCACTTTTTACAAAAATGGGAAGAAATGATGGTATCATTGAAAACAAACACCTGTAGGTTTCTCACGAAGCGAGCCATCTCCTTTTTCAACTTGGAGGAAAGCTACTTTTGGTTATTAGGCTTTGCTAGAACGCAGAATTCAAATTGGTTTAACAAACCTGTGAATTTTATTCCAAGTTTTTGCATAATCAGTTGGGTTATGTAAAATCACTACAGGCTAATTTCAGCTCAAACGAACATTCTATTTTAATAAAACAAGGGAATTTGATTAAAATATTGTTTGCGAATTTAAACAGTCAAACTTAACAACAAAGCTTTTTCAATTGGTTGTTTTTTAACCTTAACTGATCCTTTTGGAAAAGCATTTATAAAAGACTACAAGAATAAAAAATGGAAAATTATGGCACCAAAACTCAATCAAAAACCGCAACAAAAACAGAAGCTAAGTAAGACCACTAAAATTTTAATTGCGGGAGGATCTTCCGTGGTTATCATTTTAATAGCAGTTTTCATCGGCTTATCAATAATGAGCACACCTAAGCAAGCAGATGGTGTTGTTCAGACCTTTACTTCAGTGAATAAAGGGAATTGGAATAACGCTTCAACATGGTCAACCTCAGGAACATCCAAAACAATCCCGGATTCAAATGATAATGTTGTCATTTCCGAGAAAGTTACTGTTAATAATACTGGAACAATGGCTGACACGATTGTTCTTAAAGGGGCTGACCTGGTGATTAAAAGTGGGGGGAATCTAACTTTTAATCACCTTCAGTTGCAATACACTTCCCAGAACGTTAATTCGAAATATGGTAGCTCGACTGTTTACACACCCTCAAAAGTGGATGTGAAAAAAGGTGAAATTGCTATAAGTGACGATATTTTATTTAGTTCAAATGGTAACACTACCAAAAAACATGATGTTAATGTAAAAAATAATGGTACTTTGAAGCTTAGTGGTGGTTTTGTAAATACCGGCTCAGGTGATTTAACGGTAAATTCAGGAGGGCTATTGGTCTTAAATGGTAGCTCACAGCAAACCATGCCTGGTGATAATTTTGCTTCAGTCAATGAGTTAAAGATTAATAATTCCGCCAGTAAGAGTCCACAGGTTAAGTTGAATGGTGATCTGACTATTAAGGATACGTTAGCTTTGAAAAACGGTGTTATCAAAAGTTCCAGCAGTAATTCTATTGAAATAGGGGCCAGTGGTGCTGTTACTGGATGGGACAAAAACAATAGTTATATTGACGGTACTTATGGTCAACAGGGAAACCCCAATGATAGCTTAGTATTTCGCTTAATGGGTAATAAGGATATGCATAAAGTTGCCATCCATGGTTTAAGTTATGCTAACACTTTTCAGGTTAACTACCATGAAAAGAACCCTACAAACCAATTCAACAATCAAATGGCAAGCGGTTCCAATTTGAATTTTGTCAGTGTTGATGAGTATTGGACCATTGATAAAACTACGAATAACTCTACTAATTGTAAAGTGACGCTCTTTTGGGATAATAATACTCCTTCTCACATCGGAAACATATCACAAGATACCAATTTAGTAGTTGCTCACTACAACAAATCCAGTCAAAAATGGGAGAATGAAGGCCATTCAAATCTTAAGGGTAACCTTAATGGTCAAGGTTCTATTACCTCTAAAGGCGTAAGCAGTTTTAGCCCTTATACCTATGGTTCTAAAAGTTCTAATAGCCCGTTACCTGTGGAACTGATAGCATTTAAAGTTAACCAGCTAAAAGATCGGGCAAAACTTACCTGGAAAACTGCCTCAGAAACCAACAACAGTCATTTTGAAGTACAAAAAAGTCAGGAAGGGAATGAATTTACTAAGATTGGAAAGGTTGAAGGTTCTGGCACTGTAATTCGGGAACAAGCCTATCAGTTTATTGATAATGAACCCAATTCAGGCACTTCCTATTACCGTTTGAAACAAGTGGATCATGACGGATCTTACGAATATTCTGTTGTTAAGGCAATGAAATGGGAGGAACGCAAAAATGACGTTAATAATAGCTGGGTTAAGATCAATGACATATCGCCAAATCCTTTCAATAATAGCTTTAAAGTAAATTATCATTTAAAAGAAGCTGGGGCTGTTAAAATTTCAATGCGAAATATGCAGGGTAGTATAATGTTCGAAAAGAATTTAAAAGGGAAAAGCGGGCCAAATACTTATAGGTATGATAATGACCAACAGCTAAGCCGGGGTACTTACATTCTTGCTTTAAATGGCGGTGGAGAACGAGTCACCAAAAAAGTTATTAAGCGCTAAGCAATAATCAAAGTCTTGTCCTAAATTAACTGCTGTTAGCAATTTGTGGCACATTAGGCTAAGAATAGTTGTGAACTCCAAAAATTGCTATCTGATAATTAAACCAAGGATCAATTTGGATCCTTTAAAATCTGAAACCGATGGTCTTTTTAAGGTGTATCGGGCATTATTTGAAATGATCGTTAGTGGCAATTTTTCCAATAAACATTGATAGGGATTATTTTATTTAGGTTGTGGCAAAAAAAAGCCCCGTTGAAGTTAATCAACGGGGCTTTTTAACTTTGGAGGGAAGGGCGATTTACATCATTCCGCCCATGCCTCCCATTCCGCCCATGCCGGCATCACCGCCACCAGCGGACTCTTGTTCATCTTCAGGATTATCAGCCAGAACACATTCAGTAGTTAGCAACATGCCAGCTACTGAACCAGCATTTTCAATGGCTACGCGACTTACTTTGGTTGGATCAATTACACCAGCCTTTAGCAAGTCTTCATATTCTTCGCTTCTGGCATTATAACCATAATTATCCTGATCGGTTTCTTTGACCTTTTCAAGAACAATAGAGCCATCCTGGCCGGCATTTTCTATGATTTGCCGCAGTGGCTCTTGAATAGCCTTCTGAACGATCTTTATTCCGGTGTTTTGGTCTTCATTTTCACCTTTCGTATTATCAAGCGCCTTCACGGAACCTATAAAGGAAATACCGCCACCTGGTACTATACCTTCTTCAACAGCGGCTCGGGTAGCGTTAAGCGCATCATCAACCCGGTCTTTCTTAGCCTTCATTTCGACTTCAGAGGAGGCACCAACGTAAAGGACAGCAACACCACCGGCTAATTTAGCCAGGCGTTCTTGAAGCTTTTCACTATCATAATCGCTATCCGTTTGATCAATTTGGGTTTTGATTTGCTTGATACGAGCTTGGATATCGTCATTTTCACCTTTGCCATTAACAATGGTTGTGTTATCTTTATCAATACTGATTTTCTCAGCAGAACCAAGATAGCTGAGGTCAGCATTTTCTAAAGTATGACCCCTGTCTTCTGAAATGACAGTACCACCGGTTAATACGGCAATGTCTTCAAGCATGGCTTTTCTACGATCACCAAAGCCCGGTGCTTTAACGGCAGCAACTTTGAAGGTACCCCTCATTTTATTCACAACCAAGGTTGCAAGGGCTTCTCCTTCTACTTCCTCGGCAATAATGAGTACGGGCTTGTTTGAATTAACTACCTTTTCAAGAAGGGGCATGAGCTCCTTCATGTTACTGATCTTTTTATCACAGATAAGGATGTAGCGATCTTCACGATCAGTTTGCATTTTCTCCGTATCTGTTACGAAGTAAGGAGAAAGATAACCTCTGTCGAATTGCATCCCTTCTACAATATCGACATAAGTATCCGTACCTTTTGCTTCTTCTACCGTGATGACTCCTTCTTTTTTAACCTTTTGCATGGAATCGGCAATCAACTTACCGATCTCATCATCGTTATTAGCAGAGATGGAGGCAATTTGCTGAACTTTTTGGTTGTCATCGCCAACTTCAATGGAACGGTTCTTCAAATCTTCCACAACTTTATTGACACCAATTTCAATACCCCGCTTAAGGTCGGTAGGGTTAGCACCAGCCGTAACGTTTTTCAAACCTGAATTGATAATAGCTGTTGCTAATACTGTGGCGGTGGTGGTACCATCTCCAGCAGTATCTGAAGTTTTGGAAGCAACTTCTTTAACCATTTGCGCTCCCATGTTTTCCATGGGTTCCTTCAGTTCAATCTCTTGAGCTACGGAAACACCATCTTTTGTAATTGAGGGTGAACCAAACTTTTTATCCATTACAACATTACGACCCTGAGGACCTAAAGTCACTTTGACTGCATCAGCGAGTTGATCAACACCCCGCTTCAAGGCATCTCGTCCTGCGGTGTCGAATTCCATTAATTTAGACATAGCAATTTCTTTTTTTGTTTTTAAATTATTTGATAATCAATTTAGCTACTTTATGTAACAATTGTCACTCAGACAAAAGAATAATAAAGCCTCTTCCATTATTGAATCACGCCAAGAATATCTGATTCCCGCATGATAAGATATTCCTCACCATCAACAGTGATTTCACTTCCAGCATATTTACCGTAAAGAACCTCATCACCTTCTTGAACGGTTGTTGGCTCATCTTTTTTACCGGGCCCTACTGCTTTTACTTCACCTTTTTGAGGCTTTTCTTGTGCCGTATCCGGAATGATAATACCACTTTGTGTTTTCTCTTCAGCTTTGGCTTGTTTAATGATCACACGATCAGCTAACGGTTTGATGTTTACACAATTTGTTCAATTTCTTCTGGTCATATCTCATGCCAAAAGCAATCAACGCCAATTTTTCATAAATACCAATTTGTAATGTATTTTAAATAGTCATTTTGACAGTATCAAGAACCAAAGGTTGTTTAACTGGCTATTTATCAATTATTTAAGGGTGTCAGCCAATGATTTTTAAATCAAATTTGTTATTATAACTAATAAAATAGTAAAATATGGAAGGTGAAAAAGGATTTCGCTACGATCGCTTACCCACTGATTGGTTTTTCAAAGGCCGGCTGGATCAAGAATACAAGCATTATATGCTACTGGCTTACTTGAAACGATTGAATGACTCGTTTCAGAATAATCAGCTTTATCCTTATCTATCGGATTTAATTTATCATTACCGGAACCTTAAAAACTTCATGGATCATAAAAATGACCTTTTTGAGGAATTTCCCAAGGAGCTAACGGGCATGGACCTGAAAAAACTAAAATTGTATTACCGAAAACTCATTGAGGATGATGACCTAATGAAACGCTTAGAGAACATTGTGCAAAATTCGGTTGAAACCATGGAGCCTTATTTAAAAGAAGGGAAAGAGATCTATGAATTCGTTGAAGAAAACCTTGAATTTAAACAAGTTGGTCTGGCTTCTTTAAACCCTGAGACCGGGTATTTATTTATTCGGAATGGGGATCAAACTATTACACAAGTTTACTTTTACAAAACCAAAACATATAAGACCTCTAAAGAACAGTTCCGTGGTGTGGCTACTAAATACTTGGCTTCATTTAAACGTAACCTTACCAATACTTATGAAGCACTAAAAAAAGAAATGGTTAAGAATTACAAGCGATTTTCTGCACCAGGCGGTTATGCAGTGGAATCCGCTTTCAATATACCGGAAAAAGAAACCCTGTTGCCCATTGCCAAACGTTTATTAATACGCAACTTGGATTTTAGCTGATCTTATTTTCAATTTCAGTTAAAGCATAAACTGAAAATCACTAATAAAAAAGCCACCAATCTGCGAAAGGTGGCTTTTAGTAATTATTGAAGAGCGGTAATCATTCATTACCGCTTCCCTGGTTATTATTTTGTTGGTTTTGTCCTTCATTCATAGCCGGCCTTTGTTGGGGGTTTTGTCCGCCTTCTTGACCTTCCCCTTGACCGCCTTCAGGAATTGTTGGCTGTGGAGGCTGAGATTCAGGGAGGCTTTCTTTATTTTCATATTTTTCCATTACTGATTTTTGGGTATTATCCTGTCTTCTTTCAGGTAAAAAGAAATTGGTGAAAATGACTATTGCCATAATACCCACCGCAATAATCCACGTTGTTTTCTCCAAAAAATTGGTAGTTTGTTTTACTCCCATTACGTTACTTGCCATACCGCCACCAAATGCAGAAGAAAGTCCGCCACCTTTTGGGTTCTGGGCAAGCACAATGAGCGTTAGGACAACGCATGCTATTAAGGTTAGTAGTAAAAGAAGTATTAACATGTTTCAGCTTATTTAGAATAATGGCTTTGCGATTTTATCAAATTAATTTTCTCTGCAAAATAATCAAATTTATCCGGATAAAGCAAAGATAGCCTTTGGTAAATATCAATTGCTTTTTTGTAATGGCCTTGCTCGTAGTGAATTTGGGCTAAAGTTTCTGAAACCAAATTCTCATCTTCCGTAATGCTTTTTTTTGCTTTTTCGTTCGGGTCATAAAATTCGGCTTTAGGTCGATGTAACCTTGGCTCATTCTTTAGGAAATGATTCACAATCTCCTGATTGGCGTGTTTTTTTTCATCAATATCTTCCTCATAACTTGCGTCAGTATTGCTATTATGAGTGCTTTCATTGGGTTCTTCTTCCTTTACTTTACCGGGCTTAGCAGGTTTTTTTAATGCTTTTAACCATTCTGTAAAGGATTTTTCTCTTTGATCTTCCTGCTCTTTTACTTCAGTTTTGAGTGAAGGTGCTCCTTCCTTTTCTCCTGATTTTTCTTCATTTCCTTTCTCACCTGCTTCCCGCTTTTCTATTGAGCTTTTTTCATTGGTTGACTGTTCAACTGAGTTCTGGTCTTCGGCTTCATTTTCATGCTCATTACTACTTTTTCGATAATCACTTGAATCGGAATTTTGCTCTATTTCCTGTAGTAACTGCTCATTGGTTGCGGTTGATGCGCTACTTTCAATTAACCTCTGGAGTTCATGCCATTCGTCTTTTTGAGATGATTTTTTACTTTGTTGTTTAGCGGTTTGTTTGTAGGGATGGTTTACCAGCTGAAGGAGCATTTCTCTGTCGGCTGCATATATAGCTCTTTTTCTAATGGTCTGGTCGTAAAAAATGCTATTGGTTTGATGACTGGCCAGGATAGCTAATAAATGAGCACTTTGGAAGTAAGGATAAGCCTTCAATACCTCCTCAAAAAGGGTATTATTGGGATCAATGGTTATTTCGCCCGGATTTTTGATAAAGTTAGTGAATTTTTCCCTGTCCATTGTGATGCGCCAAAGAAAATTTTTATGCTTTTAATAAATATGAGCGAAACGCCCATTTATCTTCCTTACCAGTTATTTACTGACTTATTGAAAATGTTTTCGGTTATTCGGTCTGTTATGTTTTGAATTAGTTGATCTTCTATGCTACTTAGGCTTTTATTACTTTCAAATCGCTCATCTTGAGTAAAAGCTTGTTCAAAGTTTTGATCCGGATTCACCTTGTTGGTATATTTTGTCTGAATTGTAATCGCTAACTTGGATAAATTTTCTTTTCTGTCATCCTGAACCACTTCAGGCGAAACATCGTACCTGGTAATGCTGCCGCTAAAAACAAGGTCACCTCCTTGAGAAACTAATTCCAGACGTGTATCCCTGAGAAATTTTTGTTTCAGTTTTTCGGTGAATGTTTGGCTTAGGGTTGGGACAACCAAATCAGCATTGTTGGGAAAATTCTGAATAGTAACCGTTTTGACTTCCTCTGATATGGCAGCGCCACTGAAACTGTAGGTTCCACATCCGCCTATTGATAAAGGGATTATCAGTAATATGATTAAAAAACCTTTGGTATGAGTCATTTGGTTGAAAAACCATCTTTTGATCGTGGTTTTACCATTTCTCAAGCTCATACTCTTTTATTTTACGGTAAAGTGTTCTTTCAGATATACCTAATTCCTGGGCGGCAATTTTTCTTTTTCCCTGGTATTTCTCCAAAGCTTTCTTAATCATTTCTTTTTCCACTTCGTGTAGGGATAAAAGCTGATCATCATGTTTAGGTTCTACCGTTTCTTCTTTGGCTTCGGGTTCTTTAGCTACGTGATCTGTTTCTTCTGCAGCTTTAGCCGTCACCGGGCCAGTACTGGCTTGATTCTCAGCAGCTTCGAGTAACTTTTTTTCGGATTCAGGATCAGGATTGTTGAAATCGGGCTGGTAACCAGATGGAAATGCTTTGAAAAATTCTTGCATCAGGCGTTTGAGCTCTGATACGTCACTTTTTAGATCAAAAAGGATTTTGTAAAGGATCTCTCTTTCCTCATTATTTTGAAACCCCTCATCCGGGTTTTCATCTTTAACTTTTGTCAATTGAGTTGTTTCCTCAGCCGGCATATACTGGCGTATGGTTTCAGCATCCAGCGTCCTGTCAGGTTCCAGGACCGAGATTTCCTCTACAAAGTTTTTAAGCTGGCGTATGTTCCCTGGCCATGAGTAATTTTTCAATTCTTCCATTGCCTCGGGTGTTAATTCCACTGGCGGTATATTGTGCTTATCAGCAAAGTCACTGGCAAATTTGGCAAATAACATCAGGATATCTTCTTGACGCTCTCTCAGAGTGGGTATATGGATTTGGACTGTACTCAGGCGATAATAAAGGTCTTCTCTGAATTTTTTATCCCTTATGCTTTCCGCAAGTTCCTGATTGGTAGCAGCAATTACCCTAACATCCGTTTTTTGAACCTTAGAAGATCCTACCTTAATGAACTCACCGGTTTCAAGGACCCTCAAGAGACGAGACTGGGTGCCCATAGGCAGCTCGCCTATCTCATCAAGAAAAATAGTACCACCGTTTACGGTTTCAAAATACCCTTTGCGGGAATCTATGGCGCTGGTAAATGCTCCTTTTTCGTGACCGAATAACTCAGAATCGATAGTGCCTTCAGGAATAGCTCCGCAATTAATTGCTATGAATTTGTTGTGTTTTCGTTTGCTTAGGCTGTGAATTACCTGGGAAAAACCTTCTTTACCAACACCACTTTTACCGGTGAGTAAAATTGACAAATCCGTAGGAGCAACCTTAATTGCCCTCTCTATTGATTGGTTAAGCAATGGAGATTCTCCAATGATCTCAAACCGCCTTTTAATTTGTTCGATTTTTTCCTGTGTGATACTCATTAACGGTCTTTCTTTACTTTTTATTCCTAACCAACGGGTTCCCCTATTAAAGTAGCACTCGTATAGTCAATTACATGCACATTCACATAATCCCCTACCTGATAGCCTTTATCTGGGAATACGACCATGCGATTGTTTGTATTCCTACCTTTCAGGTCATTATCAGACTTTTTGGATGTTCCCAGCACCAGAACTGAAAATGTCTTACCGACTTGCTGCCTGTTGTTCTCCTCAGAGTGTTGTTTCTGTAATTCGATAACCTCCTGTAGTCTTCTTTTTTTGGTTTCTAATGGAACATCATCATCATATTTTTTGGCAGCAGGGGTATTAGGCCTCTCTGAATAATAGAACATGTAAGACATGTCAAATTTTACCGCTTCCATGAGGGATAAGGTATCCTGATGTTCAGCCTCAGTTTCTGTACAAAAACCTGTGATAATGTCAGATGAAAGTCCCATTGTGGGCTCAATACTCCTGATCATGTTGATTTTATCCAAATACCATTCTCTTGAATAACCCCTGTTCATAACATCAAGCACTCTTGTATTCCCTGATTGTGCCGGAAAATGAATGTAGTTGCAGATATTGTCGTACTTAACCATTGTCTGGACAACCTTTTCCGTTATATCTTTTGGGTGAGAGGTTGAAAACCAGATTCGTAAGGATGGATCAATGTCTGCTACAGATGCTAATAAATCAGCAAAATCAAATACCTGGCCATTTTCCCAGAAATAAGAATCTACATTTTGGCCCAGCAGGGTGACTTCTTTGTAGCCCTGATTAAAAAGGTTTTCAGCTTCATTTTTGATAGAATAGGGATCCCGGCTTCGTTCACGCCCGCGAGTAAATGGCACTATGCAAAAAGAGCACATATTGTTACAGCCCCGCATGATTGAAATGAATGCTGAAACACCGTTCCCATCAAGCCTAACCGGGCTGATATCAGCATAAGTTTCCTCTCTGGAAAGAAATACATTGACAGCCTTTTCACCCTCATCTGCTTGCCTTACCAATTTTGGCAAATCCCTGTAGGCATCCGGCCCAACTACCAGATCGACCATTTTCTCTTCTTCCATCAATTTGGTTTTAAGCCGCTCAGCCATACAACCCAATACACCTACTACTAAATCTGGTTTTTCTCTTTTATAGCTATTGAAAATTTCAAGGCGCTTCCTAACCCTTTGCTCAGCGTTATCGCGGATTGCGCAAGTATTGATCAATATTAAATCCGCTTCATCTACCTTTTTGGTAGGCGCATAACCCGATTCGTTAAGGATTGATGCGACAATTTCGCTATCCGAGAAATTCATCTGACACCCGTAGCTTTCTAAATAATATTTTGGCTTATTCGCTTCGTTTTGCTTACTATCAGTGTAGGCTTCCCCCTGACGCTCTTCATTAAGAAGCACATTGCCACTTAGTGTTTCCATATGGATATTGATTTTTGCTAATCGTTTTTTATTTAACTGGACAAAGTTAAAATTTTGAGGCCAATTTGCCATTTTGGCAGCTTCTTTTATCTACTGAAATTGAAATGCTTAATAATTTGATTGTCAATAGCGTTAACCTTCTTAAATAACAAAATTGACTATTGGAAAATTGTTTCACAAATGCCAATTTTTGATTTCTTAAGGTTTCTACCTTTATATTTGAGCGCTTAATTAAACATCCCTACATAGCATGCGAACAGCCCTGCTTTTAAGTTTGATATTTTTACTGCCCTTCTTCGCTTCTCCACAAAATGATACCACTCTAAAGGATACCACCCAAAGCATTGACGATAAGATCAATGAGACAGTCGGTCCCTTAGCTGATGCTATCTCAGGTGTTATTTTCTATCCTGTGACCATAAAGCCGGCTATTAAGGCTAAATATACAGGAGAAGTGACTTCAATTGACACTTCAGGGGTGAAGTATAATTCTGTTACTTTAAAAAGTAAGCGAGGAGAAGTAGATACATCCAAAATTCCTGTCGCAAAAGGGGGAGTCGTTGAAAAAGGTGATAACGTTGAAAAAGGCGAATCCCTGTCAAAACCTTTAGTTGAAGTGCCGATTGTTGTTATTTGGTTAATTCTGGGCGGGTTGGTTTTTACGGTTGCTTTCCGGTTTATAAATATCAGAAAATTCAAGCTATCCCTTGACATTGTTAGGGGTAAATATTCGGATCCGAATGAAAGTGGAGAGGTTTCTCATTTTCAGGCCTTAACGGCAGCTTTATCCGCGACTGTTGGCTTGGGAAATATTGCTGGTGTAGCCATTGCTATTTCTATTGGTGGACCTGGTGCTATGTTTTGGATGATTTTAGCAGGTTTATTGGGGATGTCAATGAAGTTTGTAGAATGTACGCTTGGGGTTAGGTATAGGGAATTGGATGAACACGGTGTAGTTTATGGTGGGCCTATGTATTACCTGAGCCGAGGGCTTAAAGAAAGAGGATTGGGCGTTTTGGGAAAAATTCTGGCGATTATATTCGCCGTTATGTGCGTTGGAGCTTCTTTTGGTGGTGGCAATATGTTCCAGGCTAACCAAGCTTATTCCCAATTTTCAGATAATATCGCACCCAACTTGCCAGGATGGATTTTCGGCGTTGTTTTGGCATTTTTAGTTGGAATTGTCATCATAGGGGGTATTAAAAGCATTGCCCGGGTCACTGAAAAAGTGGTACCTTTAATGACGGGTATTTATTTCATGGCTGCAATATTTATTATCGGTGTAAGCTATGAGCAAATTCCGGGAGCTTTTAGCGCTATTTTTGAAGGAGCGGTCAACTCAAAGGCTGTTTATGGCGGCATAGTGGGTGTATTGGTCGTTGGTTTTCAGCGTGCTGCCTTTTCTAATGAAGCTGGTATTGGGTCTGCACCGATTGCTCACTCTGCCGTAAAAACAAATAACCCTGCTAGTGAAGGTTTAGTAGCTTTACTCGAGCCTTTCATTGATACTATTGTGGTTTGTACCCTTACAGCCCTTGTGATTATTATTACAGATAATTATCATTTTCAACAGGATGTAGAAGGGGTAACCTTGACCTCTCAATCTTTTTCCTCAGTTATCCCGTGGTTTGATATAGTGCTAACCTTAGCTGTCTTATTTTTTGCTTTTTCTACGATGATTTCGTGGTCATACTACGGGCAGCAGGCCTGGTCTTATTTATTCGGAAAGAGCCGCATAGTGGACTTGGTTTATAAAGCATTATTCTGTTTATTTATTGTATTTGGGTCTGCCATGTCCTTAGGTAAAGTGTTTACTTTCTCAGATGCCATGATATTTGCTATGTGCTTTCCAAATGTCCTGGGTCTTTATATCCTGATGCCTGAGGTTACCAAGATGCTTAATAATTATTTGCAAAAGATCAAATCCGGTGAAATCATCCGGCGATGATCTGGTTTATCTTTTCGAATGCCTTAGTTGATGCTCAAAAAGCATTAAAAAATCAAATAAAGGATATTTTTAGGCGTTTATCTTTGCTTTTTAAGCTGTTTTTATTTAATATCGTAATTGGTTAATAAGTAAATTTTTGGTTCGTTATTTATTACGATAATTTAAAATATGAAGTGGCTTAAGGCATATTTCAATTTTTCAAAAGGGGAAACTATAGGTTTTACGGTTCTAGCCATTCTTTTAATAGCGCTTCTGGTTTTACCTGTTTTTATTGACCACTTTTCAAACCCCATTGTAAAAAAGAAAGAAGATGCTTTCAATGAAGAGGTGAGACAATTCCTTGAAAAGCAGAAAACAAAAGAACAAGGAGATACGGCTGGGTTTGAAACGTCTGGAAAAAGTGTGGAAAAGTATGATGAGCCTGTTTACTTTGAATTTAACCCAAATGATATTGGTTACGAAGAATGGCGAAAATTGGGTCTATCAGCTAAATTAGCTCACACCATTGAAAACTATAAGAAGGCTGGCGGGAAGTTTTATGAAAAATCTGATTTGAAAGCTGTTTATGGGTTAAATGACTCCATTTATAAACGGATAGCTCCTTATATGAAATTACCGGGACAAAACAAACAAGCCAAAGCCAGAAAAGATACTACTAATACTACAACGGACACCAATCAGCTTAATGAAAAGGAAGAGAAAAAGCAAAGTAAAATTACTGTTGCATTGAATACAGCTGACACGGCTGAATTGAAAGAGGTAAATGGTATAGGGGACTTTTTTGCCAGGGAAATTGTTGAAAAAAGGCAATCATTGGGGGGATTTCATAATAAAAGTCAACTTTTAATGGTATACAGGTTGGATACAGGAAACCTTGATAAAATAAAACCTCAATTAACACTGAAACCTGGCAGGATTGATCCTTTGTCATTAAATGATAGTAGTTTTAAAGCCTTTTTGAAACATCCATACCTGGATTATGCGGATGTTAAAGCAATTTTTGACTATAAAGAAAAACAAGAAAAGGTTGATAACATTAAAAAATTAAAAGACGATCAGATTATAGGAGAACGGCTTTATCATAAAATTGAACCTTACTTAGTTCCCTGATTTATGAAATATTTTAGTTAAAGACAATATATTGGACAGGATGTTGGTTTAAAGTGGCAGGAATGAGTAATATAGTAATTCATTGCTTTTTAGGGAAAAAAAGACATTTTTGAAAATCTTAAACAAAGGCCAATGAAAAAGTTTTAGCGGATATTTAGCCTTACCTTAAACTTTTAATGGGATTGCATTTTAACCATGACGTTTTCATGGAAATGCCGATGAAACAAGAAACTTCAAAATAAAAATAAGTGCTGCATGGATTTCCGTTATAGTGAGAATCAAAGAATGATCAGTGAAATGGTTATGGATCTTGGTAAACGTGAGATTGAACCCTATAAAATGGAATGGGATGAAAACCAGACCTTACCAGTGGAGTTATTTAAAAATATGGGAGAACTTGGTTTAATGGGTGTTTTAATCCCGGAAGAGTACAATGGTTCTGGTTTTGGTTATCTTGAATACATTACCGCTATTAAGGAGCTAGCTAAAATTGATGGCTCAGTAGGGCTTTCAATGGCCGCTCATAATTCGCTTTGTGCCGGGCATATTTTGCAGTTTGCAAATGAAGATCAAAAAAAACGTTATTTACCCAAATTAGCAACCTGTGAACACCTCGGAGGTTGGGCATTGACTGAGCCAAATACAGGATCTGATGCGGGTGCAATGGAAACTACAGCTAAGTGGGATGGGAATGAATGGGTTATCAATGGCGCAAAAAATTGGACCACACATGGTAAATCAGGGGATGTCATCGTTTTGATGGCAAGAACCGGTGAGAAAAACGAAAGCGCTAACACAACAGCCTTCATTATAGAAAAGGGCGCTGAAGGCTTTCAGCCGGGAAGGAAAGAAAATAAGCTTGGTATGAGGGCCTCTGAAACAACTGAATTAAATTTTGATGAATGCCGGGTCTCGGATGCTAATCGAATCGGAGAGGTTGGTGATGGTTTTCGTCAGGCTATGAAGGTGTTGGATGGAGGTAGGATATCCATTGCGGCCTTGAGTATCGGCATCGCAACAGGTGCTTACGAAGCTGCCCTTCAGTATTCTCAAGAACGGAACCAGTTTGGAAGATCAATAGGTGATTTTCAAGGGATTGCTTTCAAGCTTGCTGATATGAAAACTGAAATTGATGCCTCCGAGTTATTGACCCTGCAAGCTGGCCAGCAAAAAAATGCTGGTAACAAGACTACTAAACTATCCTCAATGGCAAAATATTATGCATCTGAAACAGCTGTGAGCGTCTCAACAGATGCCGTCCAAATATTTGGAGGATATGGTTATACAAAAGATTATCCCGTGGAAAAACATTACCGGGATTCCAAGCTTTGTACAATAGGGGAAGGAACTTCTGAAATCCAAAAGATGGTTATTTCCCGTGAATTAATTAATGAATAACCTTAGCCAATCATTTGGAAAAGGTTTTTAATTTGCTGATTTTAATTAACTTTGTACTTTATTTAAGAGGAGAAATCCCAACTCAACCTAAAAAATAACTTACCCATTATGATCAAAGTAAGTGTGAAAGAAAATGAATCAATAGACAAAGCCTTAAAGCGGTTTAAGAAAAAACTCGAGAAGGGTGGTGTACTGCGGGAGTTTCGCAACCGTCAGTTTTATGAAAAGCCATCAGAGGCCCGAAGAATGGAAGTAGCCAGGGCTCAGTACAGGGAAACAATGCAAAACAAACAATCCTGATAACATTGTTTAAATGGATACAAATGACTTTCAAAACTGGTTAGTCAATGAAAAAAGGTCACCTGGAAATACAGCATGGGCCTATGGAACTGATATAAAGCAGTTTTTGGATTTTATTCAAGATTCATTTAATCTCAACACCCCTGAATTAGCAAATAAACAGCAGGTCAAATCCTGGTTGGCTAATTTGATGGAACAAAATGTGCAACCAAGTTCCATTAAAAGAAAACTATCCGCAGTAAAAACTTACTACAGGTTCCTTAAAGAAACTACTGACCTTACTACGAATCCAGCTGAAGGGATTAACGCACCAAAACCTCCAAAACGTTTGGTTAAGTATGCAGAGGAATCTGATATGATAACCTTACTTGATCATATAGATTGGGGAGAAGACGAAAAAGGCTTACGCAACAGGCTAATTGTGGAAATGCTATATGGTACAGGTTTGAGGCTGTCAGAATTGATTTCGTTAAAAGTTGGAGATATTGGTAAAGATTCCATAACCGTTATAGGGAAAGGTAAAAAGGATAGGGCTATCCCTTTGAATAATACCCTTAACCAAAGGATAGCACAATATTTCCACTTGTTGAAAGGCTATCGTCAATTAAAGCAAGACGAATTCCTTTTTCTGACTGACAAAGGTAAGCCCATTTATCCGATGTATGTTTACAGAGTTGTTAATAAAGCGCTTTCTGGTGTTACTTCCCTATCTTCGAAAAGTCCTCATAAACTACGTCATGCATTTGCAACCCATCTGTTAAACAAGGGTGCTGATCTGAATGCTATAAAAACTTTGTTGGGTCACTCAGGATTAGCTGCTACGCAGGTTTATACGCAGAATTCTGTTGAAAAACTAAAATCAGTTTATAAACAAGCACATCCAAAAGCCAATAACAATGAAAATTGATATTCAAACACCAGATAATGTAAACTTAACAGACCACCTTGAGAGCGTGGTGAAAGATAAAGTTCAAAAGTTGGAAAAGTTTTACCAAAACATCATGGATTGTATTGTTTACCTCCATGATAATGGTAATAGTGTTAATGACAAGGAAGTGGAGATTAAACTGATTGTGAAGGAGAATACGCTGTTTTGTCAAGAGAAGGAGAGCTCATTTGAAAAAGCAGTTGATTTAGCAGTTGAGGCAATGCGAAAGCAACTCCAGAAATACAAGGATAAGAAACGGGCCAAGTAATCTGGTTAATGGGTTTAATGATGGTTTGCGTCACTCTATAGCAATAGCTACTAATCGCCAATTTTGTTTTTAAAGTATGAATCATTTGACGGTGAATCATGGTGATTTAAGTTATTCCCAGGCTTAAAGCAACTTACTTGAAATTTCCTTTATTCTTTAATTTTAATGTAAGATAGGTAGAAAAGGATTTAAAACCTATCTACAAAGGATTAACCTGCAGGTTCAAAATTTGGCTATTAAATTTTTTTATTTAGCTGCAGATTTCTATATTTGCAGCCCTTTTTAAAGGTTTATTAGTTCTTTAAAATTGAGATAAAAGGAATGCCGATGTAGCTCAGCTGGCCTAGAGCAGCTGATTTGTAATCAGCTGG
>CAZQQN010000014.1:0-38996 GCA_964595485.1 uncultured Sphingobacteriales bacterium
TGCTTGTAGAAGGTGGTCATTAGTCGGTGGGTTTGCTCATCCGGGACCTTCCACAAACTCATGATAAGATGCTCCACACCGGCAAGCCGGAAAGCCCGTTGCAAACCATATACGCCTTCATTCCCCCGGATCTCCCCGAGTCCCGTTTCACAAGCACTCAAAACCACCAAATCGGTATTGGAGAGCCTTTGATTGGCAATTTCATAAGCCGTAAGGATGCCATCTTCTTTTTCGTACGGGTTGAAACCATTGGTCCAGGCGTAATGGCTGCCGGCAAAAGCCAAACCTGAACGGAAAAGAGGATTTTGGGCGGTTTTAAAACTTGCTGCTTGATGCCCGGAACCTTGAGTTCCTGAATCGGCCGGCTGATCCGGGAAGAAAAACCCATGCGTGGATAGGTGAAGCACATCAGGGCTGTTACCGCTCAATGCTTTAAAGGCTTTTTCCGAAGCCTGATTTCCGGTCATAACCCGGGTAGCAACCTTGTCTTCAAACATCCGGCTAATGCTGTGCACCTCCTTGAAGGAACCCTCCAAAAAATCAAAATCTTCCTGAATGGAGCGGGTTTTTTTATACCCATTGATGGCTTTGAGAGGAAGCTGGGTTGATTGTGGGGAAGTGTTGTCTTGTTTCGGTTCGTAAGCATATTGAACCCCACCAAACAAGACAATAGAATCGTATCGGGGAGGATGATTTTCCCGTAGAAGCCGCCCGGTGCCGTTCAGGCGAATAAGCTCATATTGATCGCTTAATCGCGGTTCGCGGGGATGGGGAAGTGCCTGAAGGTTCAAACGGTGCAATTGCCCAGCAGGGGCATAGTAAATGGTTTTTACCTTTTGCAGGTGGGGTGCTAATGCCGACCAAATCAAACGGTATAACCGGCTGCCTTTTCCCTCCCGGCTATACAATTCCGTAATGTAATGCCGGTCTTTTGCGGAGTCCGGCTTTTCAAGCAAAGCTTCAAGCTTTTGGGCAGGAAAAACCTTAATTAAACGCGGATGGTTCATTCCGGGTTTGATCAGCCAAGCGGCATATTGTAAACTATCCTTGTTTCCGCTTCTGCGGGGTCGATAGGTAATAAATTCCAGAGCGGCTTCCTTCTGATCTAACGCCTTTTGAACCTGCTGCCAATCGGCCCCTTTTTCCGCTTCCCGAATATCCTGGAATTTTTGCGAATGCCTGACCAATTCCCTTTCCAGGCGGTCGGCCACATTCTGCAGACTGTCCAACCGGCCGTTTCGCAGGGAGATCGGTTGAGAATGAATGTCTGCAATTTGCCTGTTAATGTGCTGCCAATTTTTGTAATGCCTTTTTACAACATCTGAACCTGATTTCCTAATGAATTCACGCATGTTGCGAGTGCTGTTCAGCACCAAGCCATTCAGCAACAAAGCATTGTTGTAAGCAAAATCCGCTGTTGCCGGAAGCCTATCATGGTAGCAAGCTGCAAAAGCCCGGAATTGCTCAAAATAAGGTTGAACCTCCTTAATAAATTGGGCTTTTTCACTTTCACTAAGAAAGGAAAATTTCCGGTTAATCTGGGCTTTGATATTTTGGTTGGCTTTCCGGTAATAAAAAAAAGCTGAATCAGTTTGCCGGATGCGTTGGTAATATTGGCCAATGGCATACAGGCATTTGAAATAACGAGAATGATTTTTGCCTAAGTGGCTTTTTGCATGATCCAAGGCCTGCACTAAAACAGGGTAAGCTTTTTGAGGTGAGCCGGTCTTAAGGTAAAACTTACCAAAATTGAGCAAGGCATCACTGTACTTACTTTGGTCAATACCCAGGGAATCCCGGAAAAATTGCACGGCCTTATGATAATGGATCAAAGCTTTTTGTTCCATGCCCTTTAAGGCATAGAGGCCCGCCAGGTCTACAATATTGTTGGCATAGTTCCTAAGGTTATTCCCACCCGGCTTGATTCTTTGATTGGTTTTGTTGGCCCTTTTATAATAAGTTAAGGCTTCATCAAATTTACCCTGCTTTTCATAGATGTTGCCCAGGTTATTCAGCATCACGGCATGCAAAGGGTGAGCCTTACCTTTTAAAGGAACCGAAACCTTCATAGCTTTTTCATATACCCGCTCGGCTTTTTTTAGACAACCCATTGATAAATAAGCATAGCCTACGTTATTCAGCAGAATAGGGTATTCCCGCTCATATTTCCCCGTTGTTTTTTTAATGAGCGCTTTGGTTTTTTCATATAGGGGAAAAATTTCCTTAAAACGTCCGGCCATCCCCAAACCCATGATAACCTTATTAAGCGCACAAACTTTAGCATGGCTTACTTCGCCCCATTGCGCTTCGGCATAATTCAAGGCCTTTCTGGCAGCATTAACCGATGCATGATAGCGACCTTGTTTATATAGTTGGTAAAAACTATCTATTTTTTGTTCAAAAACCCTGCATTGAGTGCTTTTTTGAGCGAAGCTTGCGTCAAAATAGGTGATAAAACCCAAGAGAATGATTCCTAACAAGCTTCTTTTCATAAAAGATGGGCTTTTATCTATTTCGAAAATAAGACGTTAAGAGGAAGTGAAAAAACTAAGTAGTGAATTAAAAAAGGAACGGAGGCTTGGCAAGTAAACCACGACTATTACTTAGGTGCTTCATGCCTTTGGTAAAACTGTGCCACACCTTTTTCTATTCCTTCCCTTCTCCCAAGCCTGGGAGAGGGGCCAGCGTTGAGGGTTGACCAGAATAGAAAACCAGGAAATCCGGTTCTATTATGAGATTTCATTCTTCAATGCCCCGGCTTTGTCATGGTAACGGGAAGGTGGGCGGTCAAGCAAAGTCTCGAGGGTAGATTGCGCTTTACCGGATTTTTCTTCCGCCATATAGGCAAGCGCTAAATACCAAAGGATCCGATCTTTATTTACGGCTGAATAACCTTTCAATTTTTTCAAACCTTCAATGGCCTTTTCACTTTGGTTGAGCTCTAAATAAATGATGCTTTGGTAAAATCTTAACTCAGCAGGGCTATTTTGGCCTTCAAAGTAGTTGGTTGATTTTTCCAGGGCCTTTTTATAGTGTTCATTTTCATAAAGCTCCATAATGGTTGCCAGCTGCCCTTTCTTGTTTGCTGATTCCAAATCCCCACGGGTTTCAATGGCTAAAGTATTGGCAGGGGTTTCATAATATTGGTTGAAGAGTTTTTCATGGTTCTGATCGGTAAAAATGCTCCAATAGCATACCCCTGCTAACACTATAAAAAGGGCCGCAAAGGCTGACCATTGGGTTATCTTTTTCCACTTAGTGGCAGTAAATGTTTTTTGATCAACTGCTTCCCTTTCGGAAGTCTCAAAATTGACAGGAGTTTTATCCCTGACTGATTGCAATACCTGGTTAGTAGCTTTTAAGGCCTGCCTTTCTTCGTCATCACTTTCCATAGCAAGCAAAAAAGCCCGGCTTTCGTCAACTTCTTGTTTCAGTGCGGGATCTTTTTGGATTTGTTCCTCAAAATCTTTCCGTTCCTTTTCCGGCATCTCACCTTGCAGGTAGCGGTCAATTTTTTCAATTAATGCTTCTTGATTAGGATTGCTCATTCTTAAAAGCTTTGATCTTCAATTAAGGATTTCAATTTTTTCCGGCAGCCGTAAATTTTCTTCTTACAGTATTGGTAGGACCAATTAAATTGCTGCGCTATGGTACTCAAATCGACTTTTTCATAGTAATATTGCTTTAATATGTTTTGACAGGTATCATCCAAATGGTTCAATTTAGCCTGCATTTCTTCAATTTGATTATCATATTTTACAAGGTTTAAATACCATTCGTAATTGAAATTCTCTACCATGTCATTTTCTGGCAAATGGTTACTTCCTAATTCCCTTCCTTTTTTTCGCAATTCTTTTTGCCAAAGGTTTTGCGCTACTTTTCGAATATAGCCGTAAATATTGCCGGATTGGTATTTGCCATTTTTCACGTTTTGAGTAACAACAATCATCACTGTTTGAAAAAGATCTTTGGCATCTTCTTCTGAACCGGAATTACCGATTACATCCTTAAAAATACAGGGTGTCATGGTTTTATACAGGTGTTCAAAAATTTCACAATTATCCCCCTGAAGGCCTTTGACCAATTCCCGTTCGGAAAAAATTGTGCCCCTTTTAACCATATACCATAGCTTCTGAAAAGTGACCCCTTAATCTGGCCTCATTAAAAAAAGTAATGCTTGTAAGCTTTAGAATTGTTTCCAAATTTACTAAAAAAGAAAAGGTTTATTGCCCAAACCTTAATGGGCAAGGCTGTATTATATCTTTGGAATCATAATCGTAATACTAAAGTAGGGGGATAGCCACTATAAGGAAGCTGAACGCCAATGAATGGCCATTCTTTTAGAATCGAAATCCTCTTTTCCTCAAAGGCTTGGTGCTCAGAATCCTGATATGCTAAATTTATCCGCTCATCCTTTCTTTAACCTGCAACCGCTCAAAAATCTTCACCTTAGCCAAACCCAGCTTCTGGAAGCAATATTGAAAAGAGGTCTTGATGACGCCTAATCCGTAAACCGTGCTTCGCTTGAGGTTAATGGAAGAGGCTTCTCCAAAATACTTGGTCGGGCAGGTCACTTCAGCAATCTCATAGCCGGCGTAAAAGACCTGGGCCGTGATTTGGTTATCAAAGACAAAGTCATCAGAGTTAGCGCTAAAATCCAGGCTTTCCAATACTTCCCGGGAAAAAGCCCGGTAACCGGTATGGTATTCGGAAAGTTTTTGGCCCATGAGGATATTCTGGAACAGGGTAAGAAATCGGTTGGCCACATACTTGTATAAGGGCATGCCCCCTCTAAGAGCGCCTTTACCCAAAATCCGGGAGGCATAAACGACAGGGTAAACATCATTGGCAATAATACCGGCCATGGCAGGGATTAATTTTGGCGTGTACTGATAATCAGGATGAAGCATGATAACGATATCCGCTCCCAGTTCAAGGGCTTTTCGGTAACACGTTTTTTGATTGCCCCCATAACCAAGGTTTTCCGGATGCTGATAAATGTGCTGGATACCCAGCCTTTTGCCAATTTTTACGGTTTCATCATTACTGGCATCATCCACTAAGATAACATCATCCACCACATCAAAAGGTATCTCATTGTAGGTGATCTCAAGCGTAGGTGCAGCGTTGTAGGCAGGCAATACAACCACGACACGCTTCCCGGCTATCATACAGTTGGGCTTTTTTGGTAAGGCAGGAAATAGCCGGGCCTTTCAGCCATGAAACCAACCGTTTTTTGGATATCAGGCTGTAGAATCCGGTCTTCATCTATAAAAGGCACCGTTGAGCGGTAATGAGCTTTGATATCTGCTAATGCGGGGCTGGTTTGTTCTTCCCGAAAGTCCAATGCCTGGGTGGCGGTCATTAGCTCGATGGCAAGGATGTGCTTGAGATTGGTCAAAATCTGATAGGCTTTGAGGGCTGAATTGGCACCCATACTGACATGGTCTTCCTGACCATTGGAAGAAGTAATGGAATCCGCAGAGGCGGGTGTACAAAGCTGCCGGTTTTGACTGCACAGAGAGGCAGCGGTATACTGGGGTATCATTAAACCGGAGTTTAAACCCGGGTTAGCCACTAAAAAAGCCGGTAAGCCTCTTTCTCCCGATAGGAGTTTGTAAGTTCTTCTTTCAGCAATACTCCCGATTTCACTAAGCGCTATGCCAAGGTAATCCAAAGCCATAGCCAGTCGCTGACCATGAAAATTACCACCGGAAAAGATGGCATCCTCACTGGGAAATACATTGGGGTTGTCGGTTACCGCATTGATCTCTTGCTCAAAAACCGATTTGACATGCTCAATCGCTTCAAGACAAGCCCCGTGTACCTGCGGTAAACACCGGAAAGAATAAGGATCCTGTACTTGTGACTTGGCCTTTTCGGCTAAATGGCTTTCTGCCAATAAGGCCCTGAGCTGGCCTGCTACTTTAGCCTGACCTGCTGAATTACGAACCTCGTGAATAAGCGAATTTAAAGGTTCCTGCTTAGCCTGGAAACCTTCAATAGACATGGCACCTGTGCCATTGGCCCAACCAAGCATTTCCTCCGCTTCCCGGATACACAAACAGCCATAGGCCGTCATAAACTGGGTGCCATTGAGCAGTGATAAACCTTCTTTGGATTGAAGGGTCAAGGGTTTGATACCTTTTTCATGAAGCACAGCCGATGCCGACCGCTTTTCCCCTTTGCACCAAACCTCACCATAGCCTATCAAGGGCAGGCTCAGATGGGCTAAGGGTGCTAAATCACCGGACGCACCCAGGGAACCCATCTCATAAACGACAGGTAACACATCCTCGTTGTAATGCCATAGCAAACGCTCAACGGTTTGGGTAGCAACACCTGAATTACCGTAAAGTAAAGATTGAATCTTCAACAGTAACATGAGCCGGACAATATCCAAAGGCACCTCCTCTCCTACCCCACAAGCATGGGATACAACAAGGTTCTCTTGCAATTGCCCCAGGTCTTCATCGGAAATCCGGATATGGCAAAGATCCCCAAAACCGGTATTCACACCGTAGAATTTAGCCTCGGTTTGGTTTAGTTTATCATCCAGGTATTGACGGCAGCGGGCTACCTGGTCCCAAGCCGTTTGCGGAACGGATACCTTTTCTTGATGCCGAACCGTATTGATCAATTCATCAATAGCCAGGTAATTGCGGTGAAATAGATGGCCGCTCATAGACGACTATTTGGTTGAAGGAATGATTTTAATTGGTCAAAATCTTCATAATCCCATTGCTTCCCTGAAGCCATGTGCTTCAGAGAAAATCTACTGTAACCCGAATCGGATGGATTGAGAATAAGGGCGTATGCTACCCCTCGTTTATCAGCATATTTAAGCTGTTTGCCGAGCCGTTTCACATCGGGTGTTATTTCTGTTGAAATGCCACTTTTTCGCAGCTCTGTCGCGACCTGAAAAGCATATATTGATCGCTCTTCTTCTTGCTGGATCACCATCACCTGTGAACGATTAGATCCCATATCCGGGAAAAGCCCTTTTTCTTCCATCAGGTCATAAATCCTTTCTACCCCGAAAGAAATTCCAATGCCGGAAACATCTGGTAAATTAAAATAGTAGGTCAGGTTATCATACCGACCACCGCTGGCAATTGAGCCCATTTGAATGTCCCGCGGTACTGCTTCGTAAATAACACCGGTGTAGTAGTCAAGGCCCCTAGCTAACGTAAGGTTAAAATCCAATTGAATGGCGTTGAGGTTTATTGAATTGATCATCTCATTGACCTGCTTAATCTCCCGAACGCCTTCCATACCGGTTGCATTACTGCTGAAATAATCCGATAAAAACGCGATTTTCTCATTGTAATTGGTATCCTGGAGCACCGGTTCTATTTTGGTAAGGACCTCGCTTGGGATACCCCTTTCTCCAAGCTCTTTCTTAACCCCATCAATACCGATCTTATCCATTTTATCCAAGGCAATGGTGAAGTCCGAAAACCTGTCTTCAAAGCCAAAAGACTCAGCCAATCCCATGAGGACTTTCCGGCTATTGATCTCAAGGTCCACCTGGTAAATACCCAGGGCATCAAAGACATGATCAAACAACCCGATCATCTCCGCCTCATAGACCAGGGAATAGCTACCAATGACATCCGCATCACACTGATAAAACTCCCTGTAACGCCCTTTTTGCGGCTTATCTGCCCGCCAGACAGGCTGGAACTGATACCGCTTAAAGGGAAAGCTGATGTTGTTGGTATTCATGGCTACATAGCGGGCCAGCGGGACTGTTAGGTCATAGCGCAATCCTTTGTCACTGATGTATGGCAGAATCTGCTTATAATCACCAGAATGTAGCACTTCTTCAGGAACTTTGTTGAGGAAATCCCCACTCTTGAGGAGGCGGTACAACAGTTGGTCGCCTTCTTCCCCGTACTTTTCCGTCAGGGTAGCGCTGGTCTCAAAAGCCGGTGTTTCCAACGGATGAAACCCAAAAAGCTCAAAAACCTCGCGAATCTGGTCAAAGATATAATTGCGTTTATAGACTTCATCCGGCCCGAAATCCCGAAGACCTGCCGGTAACTGGGGCTTTACCATGAGTTGTTATTTTAGTGCAAAATAACAAGGAAAAAGTCGGATTAGCTAATTTAATGAGAACTTGGGGCAAAGTTTTTGACTTTATAATGAAAGTGTCACAAAACCGCTTATCAAGGCGAGATAAAACTATTTTTCAAGGCTATTATCATTCAATGTCAAATGCTGCCACGAAATTTTTATGAAGGCTAGTAATTTATTTCAGTTAGTGTGAAGGAGGATATTTTGCCAAAATTATTTTAGGTAATAAGAAAACATTTGGCAAGGTATGAAAAGATAGAAAACATTACGATGTCATTGTTCATTTAATAGGAAACATGCGCTTTATTTAAGCACCTTTTTAATTTAATGTCATTTTTGATTGTTAGGTATCATGATCTTTCAAACCACTAATTATGAATTTGACCTACCTTTGCACGAATTCTTCAATATTTCAAAACCATGGAAGAGTCTATACTTGATGTATCAAGGGTTACTAAGACGTATGACAAGTTCAAGGCATTGGATGATGTCAGCTTAAAGGTCCCGCGGGGAACGATTTACGGGTTACTTGGGCCGAATGGTGCCGGCAAAACCACCCTTATCCGTATTATTAACCAGATCATTGGCCCCGATACGGGAGAAGTGATTTTCAATGGCAATCCCATGCAACGAAAAGATGTGGAAAATATTGGTTACCTACCAGAGGAAAGGGGGCTCTACCCAAAAATGAAAGTGGGTGAACAGCTGATCTACCTTTCACGACTCAAAGGCTTATCGCGTACAAAAGCCAATGAAGAAGTCGGCCATTGGTTACAGGATTTTGATATACTGGATTGGTGGGATAAAAAAGTAGAAGAAATGTCTAAAGGGATGGCTCAGAAGCTGCAGTTTATAGCAACCGTGGTACACCGTCCGAATTTCATCATTCTGGATGAACCTTTTAGCGGTTTTGACCCGATTAATGCTGAGTTGGTAAAACAAAAGATACTTAAGCTTAAGGAAAACGGTACAACCGTCATGTTATCGACTCACCGGATGGAGAATGTGGAGGAATTGTGTGAACACCTTGCCATGATCAACCAATCCCGCAAAGTTTTAGACGGCGATATTGCCAGTATCAAGGAACAATACCGGGCCAGAAGGTATGAGGTCATACTAAGGGGTAAATTATCGGAAAATGACCTTGGCCTGGATAAAGCCCTCACCATAGAATCCATTAAGTACCAGCCAGCACAAGACCAGACTCAATTGCGGATTGAAGTCCCCAAAACATGGAATACCAATGACCTTCTTAACTTTTTCATGAGACACCAGACCATGGAAGGTTTTCAGGAAATATTACCGAGTATGCACGATATATTTTTGGCAACCGTAAATGAAGCCAACCATGCATAGAGCACTATTGATCATTCAGCGGGAGTACCTGACCAGGGTAAAAAAGAAAACATTTCTTTTGATCACCTTCCTGGCACCCTTGCTATTTGCTTTTATCATTTTAGCCCCTACTTTACTCGCGCAAATGACCGATAGTCAGAAAACCATCTACGTAGTGGATGAAAGCGGTCATTTCAAAGAGGTTCTCAAAGATAAAGCGGATATTGACTTTGTGTTTGTTGATAAAAAAATATCGGTTGTGCAGGATGAATTACTGGCCAATAATCCCGATAACTTCATCCTTAAAATACCGGATTTTGAGCTGGATAACCCGCAAGGATTCGAGATAATGGGTAAACAAAGCCCCAGTTTAACATTATCCAACGACATCGAGGAAACGATTGAGGAGAAGATCCGCGACCTTAAAATCAAAAAAGCGGGCCTGAGTGAAGATGTGTTGGCTAATTTGAATACGAATATAGACCTCGGTAATATAGTATTGCAGGAGGGCGGTAAGAAACAGGAATCCAGTACTTCCATTGCTTACGGCGTTAGTATGATAGGCGGCTTTTTGATGTATTTTTTCATCTTCATGTACGGAGGGCAAGTAACGACCGGTGTTCATGAGGAGAAAACGAGCCGGATCGTAGAAATTCTCATTTCCAGTGTCAGACCTGTACAATTAATGTTTGGCAAGATTGTAGGCATTGCACTGGTTGGCCTCACTCAATTTTTACTCTGGCTATTGCTGACAGGTGTTGTATCAGGGGTCTTAATGGCTGTTATGGGGCCAAGCGTTTTTGCCGATGCCCAAGCCTCCGGGGGACCCAGTGCCGCTATGGCTGACCAGGAGGCTCAGCAAGCCATGTTATCGAACATCCTGGAGTCACTTGGAAGTATTAATTTTCCCCTGATCATCTTCTCTTTCATATTCTATTTCCTGATCGGTTATTTCATGTACAGTTCGCTTTTTGCAGGAGTTGCAGCGGCTGTGGATAATCAGACAGATATGCGACAATTCATGTTCCCACTTTCCATCCCTTTGATCCTGGCAATTGTGGTCACACCCACTGTGATTCTGACCAACCCGAATAGCGGTATTGCTATTGCCGGCTCTTTGATCCCGTTTACTTCGCCGGTGGTTATGATGGCCCGGATACCCTTTGGGGTCCCGCCTTTAGAACTAATAGGCTCTTACCTGCTTATGATCCTTGGGTTTATCCTCTGCGTGTGGTTAGCGGCTAAGGTCTATAGAACCGGCATCCTCATGTATGGTAAAAAAGTGACGCCCCGTGAAATAATGCGTTGGATGGTCAAAGGATAAAAAAATCAGCCGTTTTTCGTTGGATAAAAGCCTTTATAAACCGTCAAATCAGGTAATAATGGTAAGTAATCTACCTGTTAGAGAAAATGATTGCTAAAAGTATGAATATAATTGCGACAGCAATAAGGTATGCAATAGCAGCAACAAACGCAATGGCAATGGGTGCTAAGGCTGCTATTAAACCCAAATTGACAAGCGTTTTACCTTTCAACTGCGAGTGCGTATCGATTTTTTCAGTGGCCCTTAATCCGGTACCAACTGATAATATCCCTAAAAGCAGGTAAACCAACAAAAATAATGGGCTACTATAGAGAACAGCTATTCCACTACTAATGAGGGCAGCGAGACCTGAGAAAAAAGCAATTTTCCCCTCTTTAGGAATTACTTCTTCACCCTTTTCGGGCTGTTTTTTTGAATCATTATCCTTTAATATTTGAGGAATTGATCTTAAATGATTAGGGTCAGATTGTCCTTCATGGGATAAGTTATCGTTTGTCAACTTTGGCCGGCTCAACTTCGGGGTATTTCCTTCGATTAACGGCGCCCTTGACACAGCTGAATGGTCACTGCGGAAATTCCGTTCATAAAGATTTTTTCACCATTTAGCTTTGCTAGTTTGGCAGGGGTAATATTGGTGTCATTTCCTTTTTGAAAAGTTTGGTTATCCTTAAAGCCTAACTGAAGGTCAACGTAGAGGCCAGGCCTGTGATGGCGATCATAAATTTCTAATTGAGGCGTTTTACAGCTATTTAGCAAGAGCAACACTTCTAAAGCAACCAACCATACCTTATTGGCGGTGATCAATGCATAGAATTTCACCAAAACGTAAAAGTTTTATTTTCATTTAAATCACATAAAATGCGGTAATAATCAACCCGAAATAGGCCCCAAGGAGCACCAGTAAAGTCAATCCTATCGTAGCAATACCAAAAAAGAGCCCTTTGTATTTATCTTCATTTTCGCCAATCCTAACTAAGCTAACAATGGCAAAGACTTGCCCCAAACCAAATATCAAGAAACCCAATATTCCCAAAGCCAGGGAAGTTTCTAAAAATGCAGCACCAATCATTCCCCCTCCGGCTAGCGCAGTAATTAATCCGATAATGCCAAAAGGCTCGTTTTTCCGCTCTTTTTCCTTATCGTTATCATTGCTTAAAACAGGTAACATTTTATGATTAACCCCTAATCCGCCACTCGTAAAAATCGGTTTCCGAGGTTTCAGACCTGTTTCCCGACCTCCGCTATTCGTATTATTGGCAGGGTACCGGTAATCAGTTTGACGATTTTTATTAACAGGTGCATACGGTAAGGGGCTTTTGTTGTTTTTGAGCTTGGCATATACCGGCTTATTCGGCTGCTTTTTCATGCTTTTGTAATCATGCCTTTTACTATCCTTACTTCCATCATTGAGCTGATTTTGGTTTTTAAATCCAACCTGGAGGTCTACGTATAAGCCAGGGCGGTGATGCCGGTTATATACCTCTAATTTAGGGGTTTTACAACCAGTAAAAAGCAGTAATAACCCAAGAATAAAAAAAATGAATCGCTGAATACTAAACATTCTTAAGCTACTTTTCGTGATTCCGGAAAAAATTTTTTTTCATAGCGCATTATTTTGTGCCTTAAGCTATCTATAACCTAAATTATGGTATAATATCATCAAAATTTAATACAATTAAATGCTTTTTTATTACATAATTAAAAACAACCTTGATTTTTTCCAAAGTACCAACAGTTGTAAATTTAAACTGAGGGAGTAACCTTGGCTTGAAAAGCGTTTACCCGGCTAAAAGCATTTCAATGGCTAAACCTGTTATTTTCTTATCAAAAGTAATCGTCTACAAAAAGTTAAGCTTCAATTAGCTGAATGCGTAGAATTCTGAAAAATGGTAAAGTCGGAGCTGTTTCTTCTTCCTAATTTATTAACAAGTAATAGAATATTATTGGCAAGTCCGTAAATGAGATCAGTTTAAGGTTTTTTATTTTAGCTATTGGCCAGTTTTTTTGTACAAAGCGTACTTTTTTAAGCCTAAAGCAACTTTTTCATAGCCTTCCATGCCACCTTTGGCCTGAGCATTTTTTAGAAGGGCATAAGTATTTTCAAACTCTGACTCAGCTTCCAGGCTAATAAAACCATACCGGTGGAAGTAAGCATGCAAACCCCACTTTTTCCATAGAGAAGGGGTGACAGAAATCGTAGATTCTTTCGGCAATTGCTCGACCACTTTCTTAACATCCCTGACGGTAGCTTTATCCCGCCCAATTCCATTACTAAAGTATATATTCAGACCAATACTTACAATAAGCAACGCAACGCTACCATATTGAAAAATGTGGAATCCAATGCTTGTGGGGTTAATTTTACCAACTAAATGATTTACTCGCGGCCCGACCCAATAGGCGGCTGCAAGGGCAAAAAATGGCAAAGCAGGAACAATATAAAACCCGCCTTGCTTTAAACTTATCATAATCGGTAACGTTCCTGACAACCCTAATGCCAGCATAACATAATGCCAATAACCATTACTGGATAAAGGTCTTTTCCAAGTAAGCCCCGCAACAATGAAAACAAGTACAAGTACGGGAATTAATTCACCAATCAGCCTTTTAAGTATGGAGAATCTGGAGCCTCCACTTTCATGGCTTGTCAAACTATCCAGCACCTGAGTATGCAAGTACTGCTTTAAAGTTTGGATGCTTTCTGGCATCAGGCTAAAAATTAGCAAAAAAGAAGCGGTAATCACCATAATCATTACAAGCGTTCCCCCAAAAAAGGCTTTAAAATTGATTTTATGAGTCAGTATATAGATCCAGAAAGGAAGCGATAAGGGGAATAAAGCAACCAAGCCTTTCGTCATCAGCCCAAGAAATATACAAATACCAGCAATTGCCAGGTAAGGATACCACCTGTTTTTGAAAAGGCCTTTTAAAGAAAAAAACACTGCTCCAGTTGTGAATATCATTAAGGTGTTTTCCAGCATATTGTTCCTCGCTGTCCACATCAAAAGGGGTATAGCGATCCAAAATAACAAAGGAAGCCATGCATAACCTTTTAAATGGTCATCACTTATTTTGCGCCAAATCCGTGTAATGACCCACCCAGTTAAGAAAACGGTTAGTAATGAGTAAGCCCTTTCCACTAAAATGGTATCCCCGAATACTTCGAAAGCTATACTCTGAAGCCCGAATGCCAACGGCGGATGTTCAAAAAAACTCGAATATAAAGTGCTGGTAAAGTGTATGTCCCAAAAGCTACCAATGCCAAAGGCTAAATTGCGGGATAAAACAGCATAGGTAGTCCCGTCCATAAACATGCCTTCTGAAAACATTTGAGGACTTATCGCCCCTAAGAATATACCTATCACGCTAATGTAAAAAAAACCTTGTTTGCCTTTCATACATTAAAGGTGATTAAATAATTGGCAAAAAAATTCCAGATAACTGTTATAAGAATAGCGCCCATTTTGGCTAAATAAAAGCCAAACTGTTGACCTAAATCAAGATTAAACATTCCATTTAGCACCTGCCGAATACCAATCCATTGCTCGAATACATAAAGGAAAAAATTGTTGATTGCTAACCCAACAATGGCAAAGGCCACAAAGTAACTGTACTCAGATATTATATTGGGATTATCGCTCATAAACGTCCAGATCCTGTTGAATAAATAGTTACTTGTGACAGCTAAGGTAAATCCCGCTGAATTGGCTACGTACCGGTGGATTTTAGCTTTTTCTTTAAGCAGGAAGGTGACCAGGAAATCAAGTATCATTCCTGAAAAGCCAACCAAGGAGAATTTTAGAAATTTAACGACCGTTTCCATTTAATCACAACCACATTTTGCAGGCCTGTCTTTAAGCTTTAACAATATAGCCATGTTGGGTTAAGGTAACCCAATAATACAGGAATGGCAATCCTTTTAGCAAACAAGGTATTCAAACGCTTCCATGGGCAAATTTAGTAAGATTCCCAAAGATAGCTTTATAACGCTATTTTAAATCGGAATTCTACTTTAGCCAAACCGTTTTTATTTTCAATATAAAAAGCTCCTTTCCGCCTAAAAACCCGGAAAGTGTAGCAAACCGCTACAAAACCCGAAAAACAGAGATAAGATTAAAAAATCCAGAAGAATCAGTATGCTTTTTAGCGTTTTGTGGCATAAACTAAGATTGGTAAAATAGCCAATTTAGCTTTTACTTAAAGCATTTTGGCAATGTAAACTTTTTAGTATATTTGAAACGTCCCAATAACCAACTAAATATTTTAAAAGAATATGAAAATTCACGGTTACACTAAGTACTTAGCGATAATACTCTGTATTAGTTTTTTCAGTTGCCAGTCCGGTCAGGAAGGGGAAGATAATCAGGATGGAGCAGATACATCGGAAGCTACAGAAGATACAACCCAAGCTTCCAATAAGATGGAAAAGTCAGAGACATCTTCCTCATTGTTGTTACCATCCCCGCTCCAAGTGGCTACCATTTTCCAGGAAACAGGGTTAAGTTACATGGAGGGTATAACACATAATCCTGATAAGGCATCTGAATATATCTCAAGTACAAAACGCCTTATGAACCTCGGTGTTTATTCAGCAGACCTTTCTTATTGTATGCTGAACGAACAATCGCAGGAAGCAAGTAAGTACTTAAAAACGATTCAGGGATTAGCCAATAAAGTTGGTATTGCCGGCGTTTTTAAATCAGAAGAGGTTTTCAATAGATTCGAGGAAAACCTTGATAACCGGGATTCAGCACTCGAAATAATGACTAAGATTCAGCAAAATATTGACAATTATTTAAATACAAGCGATCAATCCACTAAATCAATGGTTATTTTCACAGGTGCATGGGTTGAAGGTATGTACATAGGCTTCAGCGCTGTAGAAAATAAGGATAATCCAGCATTAACTGCCCGCCTAATAGAACAATTAACGCTCCTGGAAAATGTTGTCAACAAACTAAATAACCAGCAGGGCCATTCAAAAATGATGAAAGATGTAATAGAGCAATTGGAAAAATTAAATAGCGATTTTAAGTCATTCGTTGCAGAAAAAAGAAAAGAAAAGCAAGGAGATGGCGATATTTCAGTTGAATACAAGGAAATCGAATCAGTAGCGAATAAGGTTAAGGAAATAAGAAAGCAAATCATTAACGCTTAATAAAAATCCCTTTAGTCTTGCAATTTGCTATCAATTCCATAAAAAGCTTTAAAAAAATGCAATATACATTACTACTCACTCTTCTCTGCTTCTTTTTGTCCACAAGTGCTACCATTGGCCAAAACAACGAAGTGAAAAATTATTGTAATTACCAAGAATCCCGTGATTCAGCAAAATTAGCTTTAAGACCCTATCGGTATACCGCCCAAAAGCGGAATAATATAACTTTAGCCAACCACAATAAGTTTTCGGAGACGGTTGTGCCAGTTTTTCAGGATACTAAGTATAAGTTTGTTGTAAATGCCAACGGCTTGCCCGGTAAATTAACAGTGAGGGTTTATCCGGAATCAAAGCAAAATGATAACCGGGAAAAAATCTTTGAGAAAACGACTGACGGCGGCCAGTTTACCTATGAATCCAAGAAAAGCAAAGAGTACGACCATTTATATTTTGACTTCATTTACCCAGCTAAGCAGAGTGATAACTTAGATCTTACAGAGCGAGGTTGCGTTATTTTAATGGCAGGGTACAAGGTGAAACATACAGGTACTTCAGAAAGTGATGGTTCAAACGGGGATGGTTTCCTTAGTAACCTCTTCAGCAGCGATGATGAAGAGGAAGGTAATTAATCCCAATAAGATTTCCCTGAATTACGTTACGCATTAATCTTTTATGTATTTATCATACAAAAGATTCTTTTTCTCAGGGTTCAAGCTAAGTAATAACTTTCATTGTGTTTGGCTAAAAGCAGTATTAACTTGAACATCATGGCTAACCTAATTAGCATCTAAAAATGCTACCTTATTCAATGATCCTTTTGATGAAGGAATTCTTTATTAAGCTTTAAATAAATGAACAGTTTTTTTAATTAATTTATTTTCCCGGAGAGTTTTTTAACCCAAATTTCCGGATATTCCAATACTTTTCTTAGAACATCATAGTATAAGGTAACTATCAGTATGCCAGTCATAGTCCAAAGTACTAAGATGTTAAACCAATAAGTGCTAAGCTGGACGCCAAACAGTTGCTTGGCTGGAGCAAAAAAGTGAGCCCTACTATTGGATGAAGGTCTATAAATGGCGTCACTTTGAGGTATTAGGCAATCACCCACCTCTATGATCTTTTCCAGTGCACTCTTATTGGTCACCAATTGCTTGAGCCTTTTGTTTTGATGCTGCTTTTTTAATTGCGTTATATCAACACCCTTTTCCTTGATTTTGAGAAGTTTTTCCTCTTTCCTGGCCATTACACTATTATATTTATCCACATACTTGTTTTTAAGGTCTTTTAAGTACTTGCTTAACTCATCCTTAACTTCATTTGATAAGGGATACTCAATAGCTGATAGATTCTGAAATTTAATCAATGGATTGTTTTGATTATAAGTACTAAGTTCATTCCGGATTAACGCTATGGCTTCCTTTGCTTGTCCTTTTTCTTCATCCCCATATTGATTAAGGGCATTAACCTTACCCCGGAGTTCAGGTATCCAGTAACTTTTTCGGTATTGGAGATTGCTCAGCTTTTTTTGATAAGGGTAAATTTTTTTGTGGTACTTATTATTTTTAAACTGGTTAACAGCAAGGCCTTCAAAAGCCCAGCGTGAAGCCATTAACTCCCCAACAACAGGCACTTTATCATGCGAAGTGATGGAGGGATTCAGTTTGTCAAACTTGATAATGACCCCACTGAAAAGGAGCTGAGGGATCAGAAGCAGTGGGATAAGAATGTAAATTGTAACCGCTGAATTAAAAGCTGACGATATGTTTAAGCCCAGTAAATTAGCAAAGCAAGCTGTCGAGAAAAGGACCAACCAATAGTCAACATACATTCCTTTTATCTCAAGTATGCTATTGCCAACTACCACAAAAAGCAAGGTTTGAATGGCCGATAAACCAAACATGATCAGTATTTTAGACCATAAATAGCTACCAGTACTCAGATTCAGGAACTGCTCCCTTTTGCGGATCTTTTGATCCTTAATGATCTCTTCCGCGCTGACCGTTAAACCAACAAAAAGTGCTACTATCACAGCCATGAAAATAAAAGCCGGAAGGTTATCATTTTGGAAAAAGACATACCCTGCTTGATTGGTCTCGCCAGGCGGGTAAAACTTGACAAAATAGGCGAGAATCAAGCCCAACAGCGGTGTCTCAAAAAAATTAATCGACAGGTAGGTTTTGTTTTTCAGTTTGGTAAGGATATCCCTTGTTATAAAAATTTTTAACTGTTTGAGCTTACCGGGTAGGCTAAATGTACTTTCTGGTATTTCTGAAGGTGTTTTTTGGGGAGAGATCTGGCCGGCTAAACGTTCTTTAAACTCAGCATGCCATTCGGTTGGTAGCGTTTTACGGTTCGGTGATTCATAACCGTTCTCATCTATAACCTTAGCCTCAATGATATTGAAAACTTGTTCCGGGTTTACATTTCCACAGCTGGGGCATTCACTTTCCCAACTCTTAACGTGATTAATACTTCGCTTAAAGTAAACAACGCTATCTATCGGATTTCCGTAATAAATCGGATATCCACCCGTGTCAAGGATCAAAAGGTTATCAAACATTTTAAAGATCTCTGACGATGGCTGGTGAATGACTACAAAAACCAACTTGCCCTTCAGGGCCAACTCCTTGAGTAAATCCATGATATTTTCGGAATCATGCGATGATAGCCCTGAAGTTGGCTCATCAACAAAAAGCACGGAAGGCTCGCGGATCAATTCAAGGGCAATGTTCAAACGTTTACGCTGCCCGCCGCTTATCACCTTATCCATAGGACTACCCACTCGCAGATGCCGAACTTCATAAAGACCAAGGCTCTGGAGCACACCGTTAACGGTCTCATTCAATTGCTCTTCCGTATAATCCTTGAAACAAAGTTGAGCATTGTAATAAATATTTTGAAAAACCGTCAATCCTTCAAATAGCAAGTCATCTTGGGAAACATAGCCAATCACACCTTCTATCTTAGCCTTTTCATGGTGAATATCTACACCGTTCAGAGTCACCTGCCCGGAGGTCGGTGGCATGTTACCATTTAAGATATTCAGTAAGGTCGTCTTACCGGAGCCACTACTCCCCATTATTCCGATCAGGTTCCCTGATTCTTCGCTCAGGTTAATGCTCCTTACGCCATACCCGCCTGACTCAAATTCGTACGCAATATTTTCAGCCGTAAAAACAATATTGGTGCTTACCGAAGATTTCAGAAATTTATTCACCACATCACTGTAATAAATCGGGTGAATGCCCTGGCCCCGAATAGAAGCTCCGTTACTTAGGATATAAACTTTATTTTCCTGTATAGGCTGGCTATTTAAATAAAGTTCTTGTTGCCCAAACAACCTGAAAGCAAACATATTGACGCTGGGGATCCTTAGAACCACTATGGTATCGTTAAAATGGTAAGCTTTGAGGTGGTGATTGTATTCGCGTTCTGGTAGGGTATCCTGGTTATTAATAATCAATAGTTCAGACCGATCCGGTATTTCAGATGAAGTGCTTTTGATAAAAGCTACCGCATCCTGGAATTCCTTCTCCTCGATTTTGAAAGTTTCTGATACCGTATTCAGGAATTCGGACTCATGTTGTGATATCTGCTGATCGGCGTAAATGTATTCCAGTAACCTTAATAAGACTACAACCTTCTGACGCTGGGTTAATTCCTGGGTTATTGCAGTGGTGGCATGCTCAACGGTTTGCTTATAAGAAGCCAATGTTTCAGTGGTTACCTCACCCTCACTCTGTGGATGATAGATTGCCTTGTACTCATCATACAGGGCCAGGTATTTCTGGGCAAGCTCCTTATTGAGCTCTTGGCTTAAAAAACGCTCAACAATGTTACGGCTCTCGTGGGTAATATCTCCCTCACCGGAGGCCAGAGCAAACAATTGCATTAAAGCTTTTAAAAGGGCTTCGCTCATACCTATAAGACTTAGGTTACAGGTTTAAAATTAGGAATTTTTTAAAACTGATTGGAAGGTTTTAGCTTAGAGGGACTAAATAAGCTTCATCTTGAAAAGATTGGTTAATTCAAACAAGGAATTGTTTATCATTTTTAGCAGCCATTTTACCTGAGAAGCCATTGATAATATAAACCTTATTGAAAGAATACGGATTTTTTAAGTCTGAATGACACCGGGATTAAACTTCTTTTCAATAGGAGCATGATTAGCCATTTCAATACCCTGTGAAATCACACTACGCGTATCAGCCGGATCAATGATATCGTCCACCCACATGCGAGCTGCCGCATACAAGGGTTTGGTTTGCTCCTCGTAATCCGCTTTGATTTTTTCTTCTAATTCTTTTTCTTTCTCTTCATCCGGCTCTTCTCCTTTGGCTTTCATTTGGGATACCTGAATTTGGGTTAAGGTTTTGGCGGCTTGCCCTCCTCCCATAACGGCTATCCGGGCAGAAGGCCAGGCAACAATGAGTCGCGGGTCATAAGCTTTACCGCACATCGCATAATTCCCGGCTCCGTAGGAATTCCCAATTATAACAGTGAATTTCGGAACAACACTATTGGCAACCGCATTAACCAGTTTAGCGCCATCCTTGATTATTCCTCCTTGCTCAGACCGGCTACCCACCATAAAGCCCGTTACATCCTGCAGGAATACCAACGGGATTTTTTTCTGGTTACAGTTCATGATGAACCGGGCCGCTTTATCCGAAGCATCCGAATAAATAACCCCACCAACCTGCATCTCTCCCTTCTTACTCTTTGTAACCTGCCTTTGGTTGGCAATAATGCCAACTGACCAGCCATCTATGCGGGCATAACCACAGAGCATGGTTTTACCATACCCTTCTTTGTATTGTTTGAAATCCGAATCATCAACCAGCCGGTTGATAATTTCCAGCGTATCGTAAGGCCTGGAACGGTCATTGGGAAAATGCCCCAATAACTCATCCGGATTGTCCTTTGGGGGTTTTGTTTGTGCCCTGTCAAAACCTGCTTCTTCCGAATGACCCGTTTTATCCAATGTATCCCGGATCGCATCCAAACAACTTTGATCATCCGGGTATTTATTATCTGTTACACCGGAAATTTCAGACTGGGTAGTGGCGCCTCCCAATTCCTCAGCCGAAACATCTTCTCCAATAGCGGCTTTCACCAAGTAGGGGCCTGCCAGAAAAATGGAACCTGTATCTTCAACAATAAGGGCCTCATCTGACATAATAGGCAGGTAGGCTCCACCGGCCACGCAACTGCCCATAATCGCAGCAATCTGCTGAATCCCTTCTGAAGACATGATCGCATTGTTTCGGAAAATTCGGCCGAAATGGTCTTTATCAGGAAAAATTTCATCCTGCATCGGTAAATATACACCAGCGCTATCCACTAAATAAATAATGGGTATGCGGTTTTCCATCGCTATTTCCTGAGCCCTTAAATTCTTCTTGGCAGTAATCGGAAACCAAGCACCGGCTTTTACAGTTGCATCGTTGGCAACCACAATACACTTTCTGCCGCTAACTTTCCCAATTTTTACGACCACACCCCCTGACGGACAGCCGCCATGTTCCTGATACATATTATAACCGGCAAAAGTCCCGATCTCTAATGTTTCCGCGTCATCATCCAGCAGGTAGTCGATTCTTTCCCTGGCCAGCATCTTCCCTTTGGCCTTTTGTTTCTCAGCCTTTTTCTCACCACCACCAGCTTGCATCTGCTTGCGTGTCTCTTCAATGTAGCTGAGCTGAAGCTTATTCTCATCTTCGTTTTTATTAAACTGGATGTCTTCTTTCTTTTGATTGGCCATAACATTGTTTTTGGTAGCCACAAAAATAGCAGCTAAAGGTGAAATTTCTAAACCGAAGGTGGAATTATGTTCATCAGTAATTATCATGCACCTCAAGCCCATTCCAGGCTAAAATGGTATCATATGGGAGAAATAGCAATGAATAAAAACGAAGCCTATCAAAAAGCCTTAAAGGTAAGGTTCTTGTTTTTTCATCATGGAGCGTAAGATATTCACATACTTCATCCCGATTCCAGAATACTTCTGAAGCCCTAAAGCCATTGTGTAGCCATCTGGTTTTTGGCCTTCCAACCTTTTCTTATACCGGAGTGCTCTTAATTGCTGGTAAGCAGGGTGAGAGTTTACGTGATGCATGTAACTTTCTACCGAGCCAGCAACCGTTTGAAAAGCTGCTACTTCGTGGGTGGACCCTTCCTTCCTTTGGCCCGGGACAATGCCACAACCCGGCTTAAAGCACCACTGACCAAACATGTTATTCCCGATTCGGGCAAAACGGGAAGTACCCCATGCGGATTCGTTAGCTGCCTGAGCGATAGCTAAGTCTACAGGTATTATGTCAACATGCATCAACAGATCCAAAAAGGCTTCATTTGAAGGGAATTCACGGTTTTTCACCCGGTATTGTTTGGCAATGCTTGCCAACCATCGTTTGTCCTTTTTAGAAAGCTCATCACCATTTTTCACTCCTTTGTAAATCCGTTTTATCAAATAACGGTCTTGTAAAATACGGGCATTTTCTGTCTTAATAACAGGCTTTAAAAACTGGACAAAAAGTTTTTTGCGTTCCTCAGTGTCTTGTATGGATTGAAAATCAGGAAGAGCCGCAGAAGATTGCAGCGTATCCTTTGCAGTGCCTAAGTCAACCTTCATTAATTGCGTCAAACTTTTGCGAGGTGGCACTTCATTACTTTTAGGCTTTACTTTATCAGCCTCAGGAATTTCGACATCAACCTTTCCTTGATCAGATTGGCCCTCAGATGGCTTTGATGCAACGGTATCTGAAGAACTTTTTTGGCTTTCGCCATTTTGATTATTCGTTGTGCAGCTCATCGTTAGAAATAACAAACTCGCTAGCGTAATAAGGAAATTGAAATGCATAAGGTAAGCTTTCTATAAAATACTAAGGTATAAAAAATTTATCACAAGCAAAAAGAACAATGTAAACCATGCGGCTGATTCTGTGACCAAATAAAAGTTCAGCAGCCTGTCTTTGATCTGGCCTAACTATTGGCAGGAAGACTTTCTAAAATTACTCCTGCAATAGGATATTGGAAAGCTCAGCTTTTTTCACCCTATTTTGCATTATGATCAACAAACCTTTCCTTCAGGATTTACTCAATTATTATTTCAATAGCTATCATTAATGGGTTCAGCAAAATCACACTATGCTCGAAACCCATGTTGGGTGCAAAATGCTACTCATCTCCTTTGGCCTTTTACAATTTAGTCTTTGCCTTTTCCAAAAACCAGCATTACTCAATTTTCAAGACTTAAAGCTTTTATCACCATTTTTTTATCATTGGCAGCATAGGGAACTACCCTAATAAAAACCAAAGGTTCAGAGGAAGGGTAAATTTATAGCATCCCTGAAAAATGGGTACAATACTTCCTTAAGCTGAAGACTAAAAAAAGTTTAGAAGGGCACTTGGCAAGGTCTCAATTTGTATAAGCCAAGATTGAGCGTTGGAAGCAACTAAGTTATCATTGGCTTAATCCAAAAAAGCTTATTCCTATAGCGGAGTAGCGTATATTTAACTTCCCTGTTTCTTTTGCCTTAAGCCGGCTGATAAAGCGCCTCCCGCTGAGCCTTAATGGATTCATCGGCCAAGTATTCATCAAAGGACATGCGCTTATCAATGAAGCCTGAAGGCGTTAATTCCAATATGCGATTGGCAACTGATTGAAGAAATTCATGGTCCTGGGAATGAAAAAGAACGCTTCCTTTGTATTCCTTTATTGAATTGTTGAAGGCGGTAATGGCTTCAAGGTCGAGGTGATTGGTTGGCTCATCAAGTATTAGCACATTAGCCTGCTGCAACATTAACCTCGCAATCATACAACGCATACGCTCACCACCGGATAAGACGTTAGCTTTTTTAAATGGCTCTTCACCGGAAAACAGCATTTTTCCCAGGAAACTCCTGACAAAATTTTCCTCCCGGTTATTGGTAAACTGCCGCAGCCAATCGATCAGGTTAAGGTGCTCATTGAAATATTCGGTATTGTCATTGGGGAGGTAGGCACTTTTCACGGTTATACCCCATTTATAATTCCCATTATCTGGATTAGCCTTACCCATGATAATATCAAAAAAGCTTGTAACAGCAGTATGGTCATCTGAAAGTACAGCAACCTTATCCCCTTTTTGTAATGAAAAGTTTAAGCCCGTGAAAAGCGGGTCTTGGTTACCATACTTCTGTAAACCATCTGTTTCCAGGATTTGATCACCGGCTTCACGCTCCTGCTCAAGGATGATGGCTGGTGCTCTACGCGAAGATGGTGGGATATCTTCGGGTTCAATTTTTTCAAGCATTTTCTTTCGACTGGTTGCTTGACGGGATTTTGACTTATTAGCGCTGAATCTTTCAATAAAAGTTTTCAACTCTTTCCGCTTTTGCTCTAACTTTTTATTGTACTCCTGTCGTTGCTTCTTAGCCAGGAGTGTAGATTCATACCAAAAGGTATAATTACCCGTATACAGGGTAATCTTACGGTGGTCAATATCGGCAATATGGGTACAAACGGTATCCAGAAAGTGCCTGTCGTGAGAAACGACTATCGCCACATTTTCAAAATCCAACAGGAAATCTTCCAGCCAACTAACGGTTTCCAAATCGAGATCGTTGGTAGGCTCATCAAGAAGTAAAATATCCGGATTTCCGAATAAAGCCTGCGCTAATAAAACGCGGACTTTCTGGTTAGTACTTAACTCACTCATCTGTCTGTTATGATAAGCCTCTTCAATACCCAAACCACTCAACATTTCACTGGCATCACTTTCAGCGCTCCAGCTCACCAGCTTTCATGCCATCTTCATCCGTAAATTCCTCTTTAGCGTAAATGGCCTCTTTTTCCTTCATGACATCGTACAAGCGTTTGTGGCCCATGATAACCGTATCCATTACATTGTAGTCATCATAAGCAAAATGATCCTGTTTTAGCACAGCTATCTTACTGTTCGGGGCAACATCGACTGAGCCCTGGTTAGGCTCAATTTCACCGGATAAGATCCGAAGAAAAGTAGATTTTCCGGACCCGTTGGCACCAATAATTCCATAACAATTACCAGGCGTGAACTTAAGGTTTACATCCTCAAAAAGAGGGGTTTTATCAAATTGTAATGTTACATCACTTGCTTGGATCATAATTTTCTCACTGCTTTTTTCTGCTTTGCAAATTACTGAATTTAATGAATGCTTCCCGAAACACGCAGGAAAAAAATGCTTCAAACTTCCCTAAAGCGTCAACTGACCCTTTTATAAACAATAGGGGCTTGATAATCAAAAAGTTCTTGGAGCAAAGTTTTAAGGTAAAAAAGTTTGTCAAGTCTGAATTTTCTGTAGCTTTGCAGGGATTGTTAAATTATAAAGTAGAATTATTAGACTATCATGCAAACAGGAACTGTTAAGTTTTTTAATGAAAACAAAGGTTACGGATTCATTAAAGTCGATGAATCCAACGAAGAAATCTTCGTTCATGCTACTGGCTTAGTAGACGAAATTCAAAAGGATGACAAAGTTGCTTTTGAAGTTAAGGAAGGGAAAAAAGGTCTCAACGCTATAAACGTTAAACAGGAGGGCGAAGAATAAGGCTCACCTTACCTTTTTGAAAATTTGTTTAAAGGACTGCTCTAAAAGGGGCAGTCCTTTTTTTATGTCCTTTGCCTTTGTAAAAATTTATAAGAGGAATTTTTTTATTTGAAAAGCATTTCTATCAATAAAGCAATTTAATGGGACGTATTCTGGCCATTGACTACGGAAGCAAGCGGGTAGGCATTGCGGTTACCGACCCGGAACAGATAGTGGCTAATGGTTTAACCACCGTTCATTCCAAAGACCTAATGGATTATTTAAAAGATTACTTGTCCCGGGAAAAAGTACAGACAATAGTAGTAGGTTATCCGACAAACCTTGACGGAACTGAAACCCATGCCACTCCGTTGGTTAAAGGTGTAATAAGAAAATTAAAAAAGCAATTCCCAAGTCAAATTATAACGACATTGGATGAAAGTTTTACCTCCAAAATGGCAACAAACGCTATGGTTCAGGGAGGAATGAAAAAGAAAAAGCGCCAGGATAAAGGTGTCGTGGATAAAATCAGCGCAACATTAATTTTGCAATCTTACCTTGGTTCGTAGGTAAAAAAAATGTAATCGTTTAGTTTACTATGATATTACCGATTGTCGCTTATGGTGACCAGATTCTGAAACAAGAGGCAGAGGAAATAGAAGAGGATTACCCAAACCTTCAGGAGTTGATCGATAACATGTTTGAAACCATGTACAATAGTGAAGGCGTAGGGCTGGCGGCGCCCCAGGTCGGTAAGCCCATCCGTTTATTCATCATTGATGCTTCCAAAATGGATGAAGCTTACCAAGGCTTAAAACGGGTTTTCATTAACCCGGAATTGGTTGAACTAAGGGGTAAAGAGTGGGAATACGAAGAAGGCTGCTTAAGCATCCCACACATAAGGGAGAAAGTAAAAAGACCGCAAAGCATCCTTATCAATTATTTAGACGAAAATTTTAAGGAACAGGAAGAATGGTTTTCCGATTTGGCTGGTAGGGTTGTACAGCATGAATATGATCATGTAGAGGGAATTTTATTCACTGATCACTTGGCCTCCTTGAAAAGAAGAATGCTGAAGAAGAAACTGGATAACATAGCTAAAGGTGAAGTGGATGTTGATTACAAAATGCGGTTCCCTTACAAGAAAAAGCGGGTTTCCTAACCTCTGCAAATACTTTACACCATTTTGAATTATTCACCCCCTCCTATTAACTCTTTCATTTGGTTAAGTGCATTTTCTACATCCGTGACAGGTTGCTTGCAAACCCTGTCCTGGCATACATAAATTGTGGTTTGACCTTCTACATAACGATTTTTCAGTAAAGGCAGGTTTTCCGATTTTTCACTACCCATGAAAAAGGAATGGGGTAAGTAATGCTGGTGAAGTTCTTTGTTTATGCTTCGGCAATTAGGGCCTATAACTCCTACTTCCAATGGTTTTTTAGTGAAATAGGCCATCAGGGTCAACCAATTACCAAAATGGGTTGGGGATTTATTAATCTTCTTTTCGGCATTATTCAGCATCTTTAGAGCGGTATCATAATAATGGTTGTGATCCTGGTAATAGTAAGCGCCAAGTTTAACAAGGGCATTGGCCATAGCAGAATTTCCAGAGGGCTTGGTGTTATCCGTCAAATCACGTTGATCAGCAATGAGGGCTTCTGATTGACGCGATTTGTAAAAAAATAAGCCGGTGCTTGTATCATAAAAATTGGTTAATGCATAGTCAGCCAGTTGATCAGCTGTTTTCAGCCATTTTTTCTCAAAGGTCGCTTCATAGAGGCGTGTAAAAGCATTGATCATATTAGCGTAATCATCCAGAAAGCCATTAATATTGGCCACTCCATCTTTAAAAACCCTTTTAACAGCATAATCTTCCTCTATCATGTTCGCTTTTAGAAAGCGAGCATTTTTCAAGGCTTTCCGAAGGTAAGATTGCTTTCCAAAGGCTTCGTAAGCTTGAAGGTACCCTTTGAGCATCAGGGCATTCCATGATGTCAAAATTTTATTGTCTTTTGAAGGCATTTTTCGCGATTGACGAGCTTTCATCAAAGCTTGACCGGCTTCATCTATGATCTCTCTCAACTTATCGGTTGATAAGCCATGTTTATCAGCAAATGCCTCATCCGACTTTTTTCTAAATAGTACATTCTTACCATGTTCCCAGTTACCTTCCGGTTGAATATTGTAATACTTTTTAACCAATGCCTTCCTATCGCCCAATACTTTATCGATCGCTTCTTCCGTCCAAACATAGTATTTGCCCTCTTCGCCTTCACTGTCTGCATTCAAAGAGGAATAAAATCCTCCTTCTGGAGAGGTCATCACGCGATCAATAAAATCCAGGGTTTCGGTGACCACCCTTTTATACCGGTCATGACCGGTAATTTTATAGGCCTTTGAATAGAGGCTGACCAATTGGGCGTTATCGTAAAGCATCTTTTCAAAATGAGGGACTTTCCACATTTGATCGGTGGCATAACGGGAAAAACCACCACCTACCTGGTCATAAATACCGCCTCTCAGCATTTGGTCAAGTGTTGTGGTGACAGCTTTCAATGCTGTGTCATTACCGGTAAGGTGATAATAATGAAGCTGAAAAGCAAAATTGCTTGGGTTTGGGAATTTATTGCCTTTTTGCTGGCTTTCCTCATAGGTTATTTTCCAATCAATATTTTTAACCACGTCCTGATTGAAATAGGCATCCAGGTCATTCATGCTATAGTCAGTGAGGGACTCAGCAGGTTCAATAAAGCTTTCTTCCTGTATGCCTTGGGTTAACTTATTGGCCTGCTTGCGTAAGCGCTCAGGGTTCCCATCATAAGCTTTCTTAACTCGCTTTAAAAACCTTAGCCATTTTTGCTTAGGAAAATAGGTGCCAGCAACGATAGGTTTTCCGTTTGGCAGAGCAATAGCATTTAAAGGCCATCCCCCTTTACCGGTAATCATCCTGGCAGCCGACATATAGATGTCATCTACATCCGGCCGTTGTTCACGATCCACTTTTACGGAAATGAAATTATCGTTCATGTAATTAGCAACCACCGTATCCATGAAAGATTTATGCTCCATTACATGGCACCAATGGCAAGCGGCATAGCCAATGCTAATGATGACTAACTTATCAGCTTTTTCCGCTTTCTTAAAAGCTTTATCTCCCCATTTATACCAATTTACCGGGTTATCAGCATGTTGGCGCAGATAGGGGCTAGTGGCATCAGATAGGTGATTATCCTCATTTGATTGAGTAACATCTTCCCCACTTGGATCCTTATCCTGTTTGTTATTTTGAGCGCATCCTTCTTGAGCAATAAGGAAAATCAGGCAGATTAGCACACGTGAAAATTGTTTTTTAATACGTTTCTTCATGACAAATCCCTTGTTGAATCAATTCATTGATAGGGTAATTCATTCTTATCCTTTTAAAGAAGATGCTAATAAAAACAAATCTTCAGAATTAATTGTGTTACCTTTTACCTTCTCATGCTCATGTTTGATTACTTTTATCTTTATTCAACTCGATCTTCCTTTAATAATACCTTACCTGTTAAAACAAAGACTCTTGGCGACCAGTACTTTACAGTGAAAAGTAATTACCCTGTGCCGATCCTGTTCTAATTAAAAATAACCTTGATCCTACTAACAGGCAACTTATTGGCTTACAGAAACGATCCAAATCACAAACCCTTCAATCGTACCTTAAAATGTATTCATATTAGTAAAGCGAGCGACCAATGAAGTGATTAACCGGAAAAGGCTTTGAAACCTTTTGTCTTCTGTTATGGAAATATTAAGTTTGTATGGTGCAAAGTAATAAGATGCTAAAAGTATTTTTTAGACCCTTAAATTAATGAATTAAGATATTACGGTAGTTTTAGGGAGCTTAAGTAAATTTTAATTTGTAAAACAAAATGACCAGAATTATGAAACAAGTTAGGAACAAATCAATTTTCTTTTTATTAACACTTTTTAGTTTTGCTTTTGTCTCCCAGGCTCAGCAAGCACACCTTCAGCTAATTCACAACTCCCCGGATGTATCGTTTGACACGGTGGACGTGTACGTAAACGGCACTAAGGAATTGGATAATTTAGGATTTCGGGAAGCCACGGCACAATCATGGTTGCCTCAGGGTGCTGTCCCACAAGGTGTTCAACAATTACCTCCGGTACCCGCTGCCACTAACGTAGACTTAGGCATCGCCCCGAAAAATAGTTCAGGCCCGGGTGATGTGGTAAAAACCTTTACCAGAGCATTTCCGGCCGATACCCATGCGGTTATTGTCAACGGGGTAGCCAATCCCGGTAACTATGCCAGCAATCCTGATAATAAAAGCACCGCTCTTTCTCTCGATTTAATTCAGGATGTTAACCAGTTAGAGGCTGGTTCGGGAAATGTAGACTTAGGTGTTTATCACGGTGCAACGGATGCCCCTTTTGTGGATTTAGTCCCATTTGGTACCGAAAACCCTATTGTGGACAATGCAGCCTATGGAGATTTCAGTGGGTACCTGGATGTACCAGTTACCGATGATTTGATTCTTGACGTTACCGATTCAGCTAACAACACCGTGGTTAGATCGGCATTTGCACCTTCACAAAACTTATTAACACCTTTAGAAGGGCAAGGTATTATTGCCTTTGCATCAGGTTTTTTAAACCCTGAAAATAATCAAGATGGGGAGAGGTTAGGTATCATGGTAGCTCTTGTTGATGGAATAACGCTGAACATTTCAATCGATATCTCCTTTCACCAAATTATTCACAATGCTCCGGATCCGTCTCTCAATGAGGTTGATGTCTATGTTGACGGGAATTTAGCATTGGATGACTTCAAATTCAGGGAGGCCACCCAATATGTAACCCTCCCGATTGCAAGCGAAGAGGGCAACATCGGCATCGCTCCATCAAATAGTTCAAGTGTTGATGATACCTTGGTTAATTTTCAAAGAAGAGCAGTTGGTGCAAGAAGTTATGCTCACACAGCAGCTGGTGTTGTTGAACCGGATAGCTTTGCCGATAATCCTGATGGAAATTCAATAGGTGTTAATTTGAATTCCGAAATTTCCAGTAGGTTTAATCCAGCCAACAATCAGGGCAATATATTATTCCAATTCGGCAGTTTTATCCCTGATATGCCAACCATTGATATGTTATTTGACCCAGCAGTAGTAGGGGGGCAAGTCAATAACATTGATGACTTTGAATACCCGGCAACTACTGGTTTCTTCCCGCAAAACACCCCGGCTGATTATACCATTCATTTTGTAGATTCTTCCAGCACACCAATTGATACTGTTTACCAATTCGAAAGGGACCTATCCAATTTTGCTGATAGTGTGATCCAGGTCAAAGCTTCCGGCTTTTTCAAACCGGACAGTACCAACCAGGATGGCCCTGAAGCGCAACTTATTGGTTATTTCCCCAACGGGGATACGGTCATGTTTGATAAAACATTGGATCATAACAACGTAGATACCGGTGATGGCAGTGATGACGATGATGATGGCGGTGATGGTAGCTCCGTTGACCAAGCTGCCCGGGCTGACTTTGGTGCTTCTGTATTCCCAAATCCAGCAAGTGATAATACAACCGTTGCCTACGAATTAAATCAACAAAAAGCTATCACTTTCAAACTTTATGATAACAGCGGTAAAGCCGTCAAGCAAAAAGATTTAGGCAGCCAAGCTGCCGGTCAATACACCGAAAACATTAACGTTGAGGAGCTTGAGGCCGGCCTATACCACCTTAAAATACAAGCTGGGGATCAAGCACAAGACGTGAAGCTATTGGTTGACTAACGAGCTTTATTTCCCGGCTTACCATAAAAACCCGGCTCCGGCCGGGTTTTTTTATGTCATGGTAAGTATAAAAAAGTGAGAATTTCAGTTACTGGGACTTGTACTTAAAGAATAACCTTAATGAAAATCTTCAGGATTTAAATAGTCAGCGGGGTCCCAAAGCTTAGCCCTAAAATTCTGAACCTGGTCATTTAATACCTCCGTACCCTCTGTTTTAAGAAGTTCTTCCATCATATCGGGGGTTTCAAAATGATGCTTACCACTTAACAGGCCTTGTCTGTTGACTACACGGTGAGCAGGAACCGGTGGTTCTTTTCGGTGAGAGGCATTCATAGCCCAGCCTACCATTCTGGCGGATCCGGCACTACCCAGGAAACGTGCAATATGGCCATAAGTGGTTACGCGCCCTTTAGGTATATGGCGGACTACAGCATATACTTTCTCAAAAAAAGATTCCTTGGTATTATCAGGCATTGGCCAAAAGTAATTTAAGGTTTGTAAAACCGCAATTGAAAATGATTTCAGGAATTGAACAAATTCACTTAAAGATTATTACCATGGAAAATTGTCGTTTAACCGCAATTTCCAGAAAAATTATTTATTTCGAACCAAAATCAAAAAACTTAAAACTTTTACAACAAACCAATGACACTGATTACCAACCTTAAATTTGGCGAAGTGACCAACCTTAGCGATGCCCGATTTGCGGCAGGTTCACAGGCAAAGTTCGTGGGATTTTCATTAGATCCTGAAAATGAAAACTACATTGAGTCAGAAGATTTAAAAGAAATTACTGGTTGGATAGAAGGAATCGGCTTAGTCGGTGAATTCGGTAAGCAGGATTTTGAAGAAATCAGCCAGGCTATACAGGATTTCAACCTTGACTACGTGCAACTCAATGAAGCAACCAACTTTTTTTCTTATTCCAAACTCAAGGCACAAATCATTCAAAACCTGGATTTAGGAGCTTTTCGGGACCGGGAAGAGCTGGAGTACTACATCGAAGATAGTTATCGCAATATCACCTATTACATGTTTTCAATCTATGATGAACAAAGTCTTGAAGATTTCCTTAACAACCCCAATTTTACTAAAAAAGTAAAGGATTTTACCGAAGACCTGAACGTAATACTGAACTTTCCTTTCAATGCTGAGAACATTGTTGATATGGTAAATGATTTCCGTCCATACGGCATCAATATATATGCTGGTGGTGAAGAAAGACCCGGATACAAAGATTTTGATGAGTTAATTCAAATGGTAGAAAGCCTGGATGAATAAGAACCTTCCAGCCGAAACCCTTAATGATTAGTAGCATGTACGGATTTATCCAGCATTAATTGTATTCTCCAAGGCGGGAAAAATTACGGCTCATAATCTTAAGATCCTTGGTTAACTCATAATCCCTGGCATAAAGGAAGTTTAATCTTTCAATGGTAGCTTTATCCAGGTGGTTTTCCTTTAATTCATCACAGGGGCTAAGGACGCCTCTTCTAAGTTCCGGAAGCTTATAGGTTTGGTGAGATGGCTCATAGCCAACCCACGAGCTTTTCATGCTAAGGACCCGGAAAATATTTTGAAAAAATCCCTTCTTGTCCTTGATGAACCAGACAGAAACAGGCGCAGAGATTAACAATAGCAGAGCTGAGAGAACATCGAAAATGTATTTATTGATAAGGTTAGTTGATTGGGCAAGCCCCAATTCTATGTTAATGGTGTAAAAATCTCCTGGCAAATTTTTAGAACGGCTCCCGATAATAAAGAGGCTTTCCTCCGGTGCAATCTTAAAGTCAATTTGCTTATCCTGGATGTAAACCATCCAGTTGATTATTTTATGAGACGGTACATCTTTAGCACAAAAGATTATTTCAGTTACATCATAGATCGTAGATATTTCTCCCAATTGACTCAAATGACCCAGAAATGGATAGCCACTCTCCTCAACATGCCCATTTGGCTGCACATACCCAACCAATTGAAAGTTTACGCGACTGTCCCTGAGCAATTGTTCCACCCTGTCAGCTTCTTCCTTTTCCCCCACTATCGTAATTTTTTTCAATCCTTTGGCTCCTAATTGAAAATTTCTGTAATCTTTGTAATGGTAGACCAAACGGGTAAGAGTGAATACCAATCCGGCTAAGACCCCACCTGCCAAAATAAAAGCCCGCGAATGCTGCCAAGCATCTGGTAGAAAAGCATAAGCTGCTGCCACGCCAAGGGTACCCAATAAAGTGCCCTTCACAATTTTAGGAGGTGTGTATGGCTTTTGGTAATTTCCGGCAAAAGTATTCCCCAATATCCAAATCAATACCCCAATTGGTAATTGATACCAGAGCCAATCAAATGGCAGTGCTTCAGCGTCTCCTTGAAAGAGGATATTAGTCTGGGTAGCTACTAAGTATAAAACAATTAAAGTCAAGCCAAAATCAACAGCCGGTAAGACCATGCGCCTTGCAAATTGAAAGGCCAGGGCCAACGAAGCCCTTAAGTAAATGGCTAAATTCAGCAGAAAGGAGAAAACGGCAGCTTTTTTGGCAGAAAAGTGTTTCCGGGCAAAAATGATCATCGCCTTGTAAAAGACGAATACATAATTAATGGTCTGTTTTTTAGTGCTTTCCCCTTTGTAGTGAATTATCCGGGTTTCAGGGTAATAGTAATTTTCATAACCGGCATTCTTGATCCTGTAGGAGAAATCAATATCCTCGCCATACATGAAAAAGGTCTCATCCAACAGCCCTATTTTATGGAGGACATTGGTGCGAACAAGCATAAAGGCGCCTGCTAAAACATCCACCTTGTGGATTTCATCCTTATCCAGGTATCCCAGGTGATATTTACCAAAAGCTCTGGAATTGGGGAAGAGTGCCGATAAACCAAATGCTTTGTAGAAAGCAACTTCAGGAGACGGGAACCCTCTTTTGGATTCTGGTAAAAAGCGGCCCTTACCATCTACCATTTTGACGCCCAATCCTCCAGCCTCTGGGTGTTGATCCATGAACTGTACTACCTTGATAAAAGTATCCTCTTCAACAACGGTATCCGGATTCAAAAGTAAGCTATACTCACCGGTAACTTGCTCAAGGGCTTGGTTATTGGCTCTTGCAAACCCAACGTTGGTCTCATTAGCGATGAGCTTAACCTCGGGAAATTTATCGCGAAGCATCGTAAGTGACCCATCAACCGAATTGTTATCAACAACATACACTTCCGTACCAAAGGATTGATCCAAAGCTTTAAGCTCATTAGCCGCCTTCCTTACGGATAGTAGGGTCTGCTCAAGGAAAAATTTGACGTTATAATTAACGATTACTACCGATAGCTTCATGGAATCCTTATCATTCGCTTAACGCATATGGCATCAGGGGCCACTCATTTGATGATTTATAATTTATGGATGTAATTTACCAATAACCCAATTAACTTCCAAATCAATATCCTTATTGTGAATAGGGTACCCGTTGGCTAATAGAACGCGCTAACGTCACTTCATCCGTATATTCCAGTTCCCCGCCAATGGCAATTCCCCTTGAGATCGAAGAAATTTTTAGATCAAATTCCCGTAATTGCTTAGCAACATAAAACATGGTTGTATCCCCTTCCATGGTAGTACTCAAAGCCAAAATAATTTCTTTCACTCCCTTTTCTTTTACGCGGGATACCAATGACTCTATATTCAGATTTTCAGGCCCTATCCCATCCATGGGGGAGATCAACCCCCCTAAAACATGAAAAGTCCCCCTGTAGTGACCGGTAGCCTCAATCGCCATAACATCCCGCATATCTTCAACCAAACACACAATGGAATGATCACGGGTTTGATCTTCACAGATCGAGCAAACTTCCTGGTCAGCAATATTATGGCAAATCCGGCAGTAATGGACCTGATCTTTGAGGTTAGTAATAGCACTACCCAGATTTTTAACCGATTCCTCATCTTCTTTCAGTAAGTGCAGAACCAGTCTTAGCGCTGTTTTATTACCCACGCCGGGCAATTTAGCAAAAGCAGCCACTGCATCTTCCACTAATTTCGATGGGTATTCCATGAGAGCCCCTTTTTTAACAAAACTTCAAAGTTCTGAAGATTTTAACAATTAAAAGCCAACATCTATTAAATTTGAACGATTGGCTTTGGTTTAAAAACCATCACCTTGCTAGTGTTCAAGATCAAATTTACAAGGAGTCTTTTCAATGCCATTGGTAACGTTGCTAACGATTATTGTAATCGCCGGCTATTTTGGCCTTTTATTCATCATCTCCCGGATAACAACTCGTAACCAGGTAAATAACCAAACCTTCTTTAATGCCAACCGGCAGTCTCCTTGGTATGTAGTAGCTTTTGGGATGATCGGAACCACCTTCTCAGGAGTAACTTTTATTTCAGTGCCCGGATGGGTGGGTACTACGGAGTTTTCTTACTTCCAGATGGTTTTAGGGTATATTGCGGGTTATACCGTTATCGCAACGGTGCTTCTTCCGCTCTACTACAGGCTCAACCTGGTTTCTATTTACAGCTACCTGGGTCAACGCTTTGGTAATTATTCTTACAAAACCGGCTCTTTCTTTTTTATCGTATCCCGCAGCATCGGAGCAGCTTTCCGGCTTTACTTAGTAGCGATCGTTTTCCAGGTTTTTATATTTCAAGAATTCAATTTTCCTTTCTTTCTTGCGGTGCTTATCACCTTAGCCTTGATCTGGGTGTATACCCATCGTGGTGGGATCAAGACCATTGTCTGGACAGACACCCTGCAAACAGGGCTGATGATAGCCGCTTTGATTGTAAGCATTGTCCACCTGTCAATCGTTATGAATCTCGACTGGAGTGGGCTTACACAAACTATTACCAATAGTGATTACAGCCAGGTATTTTTTTTCGATGATTTCAAGTCTGAAAACTTTTTCCCAAAGCAATTCTTAAGCGGGGCATTCATAGCCATTGTCATGACAGGCCTCGATCAGGATATGATGCAAAAAAACCTAAGCATAGCCACGCTTAAGGATGCTCAGAGAAACATGTTCACCTTCACTGGTGGGCTGGTGATAGTCAAGTTTGTTTTTCTCGTACTTGGAGCGCTTTTATTTATTTATGCCAATCAAAATGGTATAGCAATACCCGAAAAGTCAGATTACCTTTACCCAAGGATTGCTTTTGAGCATTTCCCCCTTTTTGCAAGCCTGACTTTCATCCTGGGTTTGACAGCTTCTGCTTATTCAAGCGCTGACTCTGCTTTAACAGCGCTAACCACGGCTTTTTGTATAGATTTCCTGGGTTTCCGGGAAAGTGAATCGAGCAGTAATAAAAAAACAAGGTATTATGTTCACCTCGCCTTCACATTACTACTCTTCGGTATCATCTTGTTCTTTCATTACCTTAATGATAAGAGTGTAATAAGTAAAATATTTGACGCAGCTTCTTATACCTATGGTCCTTTGCTGGGACTTTTTAGCTTTGGCTTATTTATGAATCGATTCCCCAAGGATAAACTAATACCATTGATTTGCCTTGCATCGCCAATTGTTTCGTTTTTAATAGGTCATTATGCCCCATTGATTTTGTCAGGTTACCAGATCGGCTTTGAATTACTAATTATCAATGGCCTTTTGACATTTATGGGATTGCTGGCCGTTAGTAAGCCAAAAAATTCAAAGGGTTAATTCCAACCCGATGATTGAAGGAAGAAAAAAATATAAATGAGTAGCAGATTAAACCTGCTTTCAATATTGAAACCACTGAATAAATTACCAAATTATTTGACCTTTTTTGCGATGAAATGAAATATATTGCTAAATTCGGATTTCAAGGTAATAACTCATAGGAAATGAAGCCTGTATTAGAATACGTAAGTAATCAGACCAATATTGATTTCCTGTCGTACAAGAGATCAACCCTTAAAAGGCGGCTTGAAAAAAGGCTGAATACGTTAAATATTCGAACTTATAATGATTACCTGGCTTATTTAAAAGCCCATCCGGAAGAGGTTGATACCGCTTTTAATACAATGCTTCTGGGCGTTTCGGAATTTTTTAGAGATCCAGAAGTTTTTCAAGCCATTCATCAATACCTCGCCAAGTTATTGACTCAAAAAAACAACAATGACCCAATTAGAATTTGGTCTATAGGTTGTTCCCGGGGAGAAGAGCCATTTTCGCTGGCTATTTTACTTGCTGATTTATTAGGAGATTTGAATGCTTACAATATTAAAATTTTTGCATCTGATATTAGCGAAAACGCTATCAAAGATGGTCGTAAAGGAATTTACTCAAAGAAAACCCTTGAAAATTTAACCCCCTCACAGCTTGAAAATTATTTTGTGCCACTTGAAAACGACCACTATCAGGTAGATGATTCAATCCGTAAACATGTTACTTTCTGCAAACACGATGTGACCGAAGACCCTCCTTTCCTGAATGTAGACCTTATTACATGCAGAAATCTTTTAATCTATTTTAACAGCAATCTTCAAAAACTCGTGGTACCCCTTTTTAGCTACTCAATTAACCAAAATGGCTACCTGGTCATCGGTAAATCAGAAAATATTGAAGATTATACGGATAGTTTTGAGCTATTAAACCCTAAAGCAAAGATTTATAGTAACCAGCAACCCATTACCTCAAAATCTCTAAGGTCTTTCAACAAAAAAATCTTCAATACTAATGAAGCGGGGCATTCAACATCAGAAGCTGAAGCTAAGCCTTCCATTAAGGAGTTAGCAATGGAAACCATTGCGAATACTTATGAACATCCATTCGTAGTCCTTAATGAAAAAAACCAAATAATAGAGACTTATGGAGAACTAAGGTTATTTATGCAAATAGGCAAAGGAGGCGGTGACAAAATTTTTGAAGTTATCAATCCAGAGCTAAAACATGAACTTCATACGGCCCTCTTGAAATACCATGATACCCACTTACCCCAGGTATCTGCTAAGGTTAATTTTACCATTTTTGAAAAAAATTACCAGGTAATAATTGAAGTTAGGCCCGTTATCAAAGAAAAAGCCCTGACTCAATACTCATTGGTTATTTTTAAAACCGTGGCCTTAGATGAGAAGGAAAACCCTGAAAGTGAATTGGATGAAAGTTCCGATTATGATAAAGACAAAATGATTAAAAAATTAAAAGAGGAATTAGAGGTTTCTAATGAACAACTTGAAGCTTATAAAAAGCAACTTGAAGACAGCGAAATAGAATCTCAATCGCTAACTGAGGAACTACAATCAGCAAACGAAGAGCTAAAATCAGCCAATGAGGAATTAGAAACATCCAATGAAGAGTTGCAATCCCTGAATGAGGAATTGAATAATAAAAATCAGGAATTAAGAGAAACCAATGAAGCCCTTGAAAAATACCGAGAAGATCTTGAAGAGAGAGAACACAAGTTTAGGTTAATCACAGAAAACACAAAAGATATAATTTCTTTACAGGATTCAGATGGGGTCTTACAATATATTTCGCCAAGTGTTAAGGATGTACTTGGTTATGAACAGGAAGACCTAATAGGTACATTGGCTAATAACCTCATTCACGCGGATGACCTTCCAGAAATTCAAGAGGAAGCTTCTCAGTATTATAAAAATGGTCAGCCTTCAAAACATGAATATCGCTTAAAACTGAAGAATGGGGATTATACATGGGTGGAAACCCTCACTAAGCCGATTTTCGATGATAACCAAAACCTTGTAAAGGTTCAAAATGCCACCAGGGATATTTCCGAGCGGAAGGCTGCGGAAGATGAGCTCAAATACAGTGA
>CAZQQN010000014.1:39090-47370 GCA_964595485.1 uncultured Sphingobacteriales bacterium
TCGAGTTTGTATTTCTGAATGAAAAAGCAGTTGAAATACTGGGGGGAAGTGATCAGAAAGATTTCCTTGGCAAATCGGTATTGGATATTATTAGTACTGATTACAAGGAATTGACCAAGCAACGTATTGAGAATATTTACGATAATAAAGACTCTGAGGTACCTATTATCGAAAGTAAGTTCAAAAAATTGGATGGCACACCAATCAATGTTGAGGTCGGAGCTTCTTATACGCTTTACAATGGTAAACCAGCTTCCCAAGCGGTATTCCAGGATGTATCGGAAAAAGTCAAAGCTCAAAATGCCATTTGGGAGAACAAAGAGAAGCTAAGGTCCATCTTTGAAAATACGGATGACCTGATATGGCTAACCAATGCCCATTACGAAATAGAAGAGTTTAACAAAGCATTTGCTCAATCATTTTTCGAAGACCATGGTATACAAATTAAAAAAGGCTTGAACCTGGTAAAAGCGCTTAAAGCTAAAAACCCTGAGTTTGCAGATCTCTTTAAAGAAAGAATTGACGAAGCCCTTAAAGGTAAGCGGCTTACTTTTGACAATGAAAGACTTCTTAATCCAAGCAAACTTTACCAGGTATCATTTTTCCCGGTCAAAGCAGATAAGGGTGTTATTTCTAAGGTATCCATTTTCGCTAAAAATGTTACGGATCAGAAAAGTTACGAAGAAGCCCTCAGAGAAAATGAGGAGCGGAATGATCTCGCTTTAAGTGCCGCGGGGCTTGGTACGTGGGATTGGTTAATAAAAGATGACCAACTTACATGGGATTCTCGAAATTATCACCTATACGGTATCACAAAAGATAATTTCAAAAAGTATGAATCCAACTTCCAAAGATTTTGGGACCTCGTTCACCCGGATTACATTGAGAGTACCAAATCAGCATTGGAAAAAGCAAAGCAAGGTGAAAAGGAATTTGAAAAGGTCTTTTGCATCAATGACGCAGATGGAAATCTCAGGTATATTCAATCAGCTTCCAAAACATTTTTTGATGAATATGAAGAGCCATATCGCATTTTAGGCATCAATTGGGATATAACCCAACGACAAAAAGCCCGTGAAAAACTCCATTTAAGAGACAGGGTTATTGAAAATGCAGGGGAAGGTATCCTGACTGCGAGTTCTGAAAATGATAACCCGGTTGTCTTCGTTAATAAAAAGTTCTGTGAACTCACTGGTTATTCAGCCGAAGAAGTTGAGGGTCATAACTGGCGATTCCTGTTAGGGCAAGATACAGACCCAGAGGCCATAAATTCCATTGAAGAATGCATTGATAATGCCCAGGAATTCCGGGGTGAAATCCTCAATTACAAAAAAGATGGCACACCATTCTGGAATTATTTCATCTTATCGCCGGTTCAAAACGAGGTTAAAGAAGTAACCCATTTCGTTGCTTTTTTAACAGATATCTCAGACCGGAAAAGGGATGAAGAGAAAATCAAACTATTATCCCGCTTTCCAGAAGACAACCCCAACCCGATCATTCGCGCCTCGGGAGATGGAGAAATTCTTTACACCAATAAAGCTGGGGAGCCATTCATAGAAAATTGGAAACATAGCGTTCCTGATGAGTATAAAGTTAAAATTGAGCAAGCATTAAGCAACAACCAAAGTATTAGCTTTGAATCGAAAATTGAGGAGAAAACCTACAACATTCGAATCAATCCCAATAAAGAAGAAGATTATGTCTTCATGTACTGGATTGATATCACTGATCAAAAAACAATCGAGCAAGAACTCAGAAGGCATGAAGAACTCCTGGAATCTATCAATCAGCATATCAACGAAGGTATTTTCAGGAGTACTCCCGAGGATGGGGTTATTTACGTCAATAAACCATTTGCTGATATGTTTGGTTACGAATCTGCTGATGAGGTTTTGCAAACTAAAGGTTTAGAGCTATACGCTAACCCGGAAGAACGTGATCAATTACTTCATGACGTTCAGGAAGAAGAGAATTTTCAGAATAAACAAGTGCTTTTCAAACGGAAAGATGGCAGTACTTTCTGGGGTTTGCTCAGTAGTAAATTACTTGAAGATGAAAATGGCCAAATATTTTTTGATGGTGCTATACGGGATATTACGGAACAAAAGGACGTAGAGAACCAACTTGTTGAAGCCAAGGAAAAAGCTGAAGAAATGAGTCGATTAAAGACTAATTTTCTGGCCAATATGAGTCACGAAATCCGGACTCCTATCAATGGCATTATGGGTTTGGTTCAGGTTATGGAAGAAGAATATGGCCATATAGAAGGGTTGAATGATTATACCCGAATGATCAGGGAAAGCAGTGAAAGACTCTTGAATACCATAACAAGCATTCTCGATTTTTCTAAGCTTGAAGCAAAAGATGTCAACATTAATTTGGCTTCCATCGAAATTAATGAAAGAATAAAAGAGCTGATACCGCACTTAAAAATTTTAGCAGATAAAAAAGGTATAGCACTTAATACTGATCTATCCTCCTACAAACTGGATGTACAGATCGATCAACAAGTTTTTGATCAAATCATCAATAACCTGGTAGGCAATGCCATTAAATTTACCAACGAAGGAAGCGTAACCGTAAGATCAAGTATTAAACGCCATAACCAGGATAAAATTGAAATTGAGGTTATAGACACTGGCATTGGTGTTTCGCAGGAAAACGTTGAAAAAATATTCTCCCCTTTTGAGCAGGAAAGTCAGGGGCATAGCAGAAATTATGAGGGTACCGGATTAGGTTTGTCCATTGTTAAAAAGTATGTAGAACTTTTTGGCGGATCGATCAATTTCGAAAGCGAAAAAAATGTTGGCAGCACTTTCAAAGTCACCCTCCCATTAAAGCATACTTTGTCAAATCAGGATTAAATCCTTATTTTCGTTAAGTTAAGCTTAATTACCGGTTGATAATATGCGAGAAGCCAAAAAAGTTTTGATCGTTGAGGATGATTCTATAAGCCATTTAGTCCTACAAAAAATGCTGGGCAAGCAATTTCATATTGTTTCTGCCGAAAATAGCCAAGAGGCATTTCATGCGTTAGCAAACCATGATATCCATATTATTTTGATGGATATCAACCTTGGTGAGGATTCTATGAACGGTACGGAAATAATGCAAAATGTGAAATCAACCTTTGATTACGGGGAACCGGTCATTATTGCGGTTACTTCTTATGCGATGCCTGAAGACAAAGAAGCATTTTTGCAACAAGGATTTGACAACTATTTAGCCAAACCTATCAAGAAAGATGACCTTTTAGAGGCTATTGATAAAAACATGGCATAAAATGAGTGGCCTACCTTTTTGGGTTAAGAATCATTAGATGGTATATAAAATGACCCTGCAAAAAGGAAGTTTTTATTAACCTTGCTTTTTGCGAAAAAGCACCGTGGCACTGGCTAAGGTCCCGGCTATAAAAGGGACTAAGCTTTTAAAAAAGCCTTTTCTAAACCAGTTCTGCCATCCAGTTGCTTGCTTATCTTCACCGGTTGATTCTCCTAAATCCTCATCTTTTTGATCATTTTCCTTATCACTTGACCCCCCCAATGAACCAAACAAGTTAGGTATTAGCTTGAAAGCCAGTTTACCTATGGGTAAAGCCTGACCCATCAAAGGCAAACCGGTATTGATCAATCGACCCAGGCCTCTGGGCCTCATGTTATCTTTCATTTCTTCCCAATCTTCTTCGATGGCTTTTTCTGAATATTCAATCGCAACACTTAATTTTTCTTTTTCAACTTGCAGATCCTGAATACTATCAATGCGTTTTTTTTTCTTCCGCTTTATCTTTTTAACCATTACACTGGATTTTTTAATCTTCTTTATCCCAATCGGTGAAAATGAATCTCAATATTTGTTTTTGAAGAGGCTTTTTAATCAATGGCCTGCGGAGTAAAATGAAAATTAAAGTTAAAACAAAGTAAAAAATCGCCAGGAATAAAAATGACGTCTCAATGGCATTGTAGATATAACCAAAATAAAAAGCGAGGGCTATAACGATTATATTTAAAAACAGGCCGACTGCTAATGCAACTATGAAATTGGTCAAAACATAGGCAGTAACTTTGACACTTTTCTCTGTGGCCAAATAGCCAAAATACTGGGCATAATTCCTTATATAATCCTTGATGTGCTCAAGGATATCACTTAGCAGTTCAGAAATCTTGCGTTCAGGCATAGCCTCGCAAATTTAAAAAAGCCAGGTTTAAAAAACCTGGCTTTCTGAGGTTTTAGAAGGATGAAATAAAGGTTGTTAAGATTTGCCCGAATTTTCTTTAATGGATTCTTTCATTTTGTTTACCTGCTCTTTCACCTTGTCTTCTATTTCATTTTCCCAATCTGAAGCTCTTTCTTTCAATTTTTCACGGGTTTTTTCTCCGGATTCCGGAGCTAACAAAAGACCAGTTGCAGCGCCAGCTGCTAAACCTGTTAAAAAGGAGACTAACACTTTGCCGGAAGAATCTGATTTACTCATAAGTTATCATTTTTTATTTGGTTCATAAAGATACAAGAAATGGGCGGATTTACAATTATTTACCACAGAAAGCTCAAAATCTGTACCATTATCCACGAAATTGTTAATCAGGGTGCTTTATTAGTTTACGTCCATAAGATTGGCCTAGTACCTTCAAGGACCATTACCTTTGGCCGGTAATAAATCAATCTAATATGGCTCAATTTGACGTTTTTGATAAAAATAATTTCCAATTTCTTGAGGATTATGTCAACAATGCCTCACCGTCCGGTTTTGAAGCGCCCGGCCAGAAAATATGGCTTGACTATATAAAGCCTTACGTTAATGATTACATGGTAGATAATTATGGCAGTGTAGCTGGCATAATGAATCCGGGAGCTGACTATAAAGTTGTCATTGAAGCCCATGCAGACGAAATTTCCTGGTTTGTTAATTTTATTTCGGAAGAGGGTTTTATTTATGTCAAAAAAATAGGTGGTGCAGACCATCAAATACCCCCTTCAAAGAGGGCTTTTATTCATACATCAGAAAAATCGGTTCCTGCTGTATTTGGTTGGCCTGCCATCCATTCCCGAACAGCAGGGAAAGAAGATTCGCCCAGTGCACAAAATCTTTTTGTTGACTGTGGCTGTACTTCCAAAAAAGAAGTAGAGGCTTTAGGGGTCCATGTTGGATGCCCCATAACCTTTGATGACCCTTTAACTGTTTTGAATGATCAATTCTTAACAGGCAGGGCTTTAGATAATCGAATCGGAGGCTTTATCATAGCCCAAGTGGCCAGGTTGATCCATGAAAACAATGATCAACTTCCTTTTTCCTTGTTTATAACCAACGCTGTACAAGAGGAAGTTGGGTTAAGAGGAGCTCAAATGATTACTGAAAAAATTCAACCAGACGTTGCTATCATAAATGATGTTTGCCATGATACCCATACACCAAGAATGGATAAACAAACCCAAGGTGACAACAAAGGAGGGCATGGACCAGTACTTACCTACGGCCCGGCCATCCAATACAATTTACTAAACCTTATTATAGAAACTGCCAAGGCCCAAAATATACCTTTTCAAAGGAGAACAACATCAAGAGGTACAGGCACGGATACCGATTCATTTGCTTATTCCAATGGTGGGGTTCCTTCGGCATTGGTTTCTTTACCTATCCGCTATATGCATACAACAGTGGAAATGGCGCAAAAGGAAGATGTAAACCAAGTGATAGCCCTGCTATATCATAGCTTGCTTAACATAGAAAATAACAAGGATTTCCGTTACTTTTAATGAATACCAGGGCCATTTTTAACAGCTAAGGTTAGCTTCAAAACAAATAGTACTTCTTCTTAATAAAAAGGGCTATTTATCAATGACCACCATGGCTTTCTTCTGAGGTTTGAGAATCCCCAGATTCAGGTTTTGAAACACCTTTCTTCTGATAAACATTAAGTTTATAGTGGACTTCGAGTGGTTTGATGTATAAGAAGTAAGAACCTTCTGAGCGTTCAAAAAACGAAATTCCTTTGGCATCTTTCCGGTTGAAAATCTCTACTTCAGGGTTTTCCCATGCCGCTTCATCTCCTTTTCCTACAAAAACTTCAAGAGACGAATGAGTCCAATCTTCAGAAGATTTAGCTTCGTATTCTATGAGGGCTTTACTATCGTTAAGCTCAAAGCGATCCGTATATCCTTTCTGGTGCCCTTCAAAAGTCTCAACAAGCTCCCAATCAGGGTTCTCGGATGGATTAAGATTGGTGTTCTCATCTTTTTGACATGCAACTAATAATAAAGGAGCAATAAGGATCAGGAGGCTTTTTAGGAAGATTTGCATCATTTTCTTTTTTGTAAGGTGCAATATTAACAACGTTTGGTTGAAAAAGTAGCGCTATAATTGCAGCAAAGGTGCCAATTTTCATTAAATAAAATAACCTGGTATCGACAAGCTACAAGCCATGTGTTATTAGAAGCGCCGCGTAAATGTTACTTTTGAATGCTATAATGCGTTTAACTTAAAAGCATTTAAGCTTGTCTTTCAGTATAAAACAATTCTAACACACAAATTCATTGGGGCAATACTAAAGTGTAGCGGTGTTACTAAAAGTTTTTACATGATGCGTATTAAAGCAGCCACTCAGGCTACTTTTGATAACGATTTCATTATTTGATAGGTTTTTAAAGGTTATTAGATGGTATACCAACTAGCAGATCAGAAAGATCAACTCAGATTTCAGCATAAGCTTGAAGAAGATGGCTTTGTAGAAGTTACTGTACTGGATCTTGATGGTAGCATGCTCTATAATTTTTCAGATTTCCTTAAAAAAGGAGAATATATGCACCAGATTCACTGTGAAAAGGGTTTCGCTAAACCTTATCTATTAAGGGTAGCGAAAGATGGTAATTCGACACTTAAAAAAGTTTTAATTAATGCATAGCAAGTAAAATCAAGGAGGCCGGACAGTTAAAATTTTAGCAGTGTTTACCCTCCCTCCCCCAAAACCTGCTTCATCCCCCTTTAATTGCCGGCTTTCTTGATTTATTCTGAATTTTTCTTTTTCCCTTTCCTTTTCAGAAAAACAAAACCATTTTCCCGGTCTAACAACTTCAAATTTTCATCTGGGTAATAATCACTTAAGTCGTGGTTTTTCACAACAAAGTAAGCAGGTTTATCAATGGGTTTATTCAAAAGCTTTTGATCATCAATTTTGGGAGAAGCATTCGCTGGCCTTTTCTTTTTATAGAATAAATGTGCATAACTTTTAAACCCTAAAACTTCCACATAAGCGTCTTCATCCTTTTTACTTTTGTAAAATTCTATTGCTGCATGCTGGGTGTAACCTTCTATTTTAGGGACTAAGATGTACATCGCTAACTGAATGACAATGGTTGTGCCCCCGAATAAAACAATGAATCCTTTCACATGCCTGTGGTTTTGGATTATCAATACGACTGCCGAAATAATGACGATGAAATATAATAGCCCAATACCCGCTTCCCAGCCAGTCCAATTAATATCTGCCTGAAGATTCCCCTTGGCAAACTCCCCTTGTATGTATGGTTTGATAAGATCTGGATTCATACCAATAAAAGGAAGTACAGTAAAGGCTAAACCTATCCCCAAACCAATCAATGTTAGCAATAAGGTTTGGTAGGCACGCCAATGAATTATTTTATTATGGGTCCAATGGTAAACAAAATGAGCAGCCAGGAATGTAACCGGAAAATAGGCCAGCGAAGAATAATGAATAATTTTAGTCTCTACAATTGAAAAAACGCCTAATACGACAGTTAACAAAATAATCATCACCTGCCTGAATTGTCTTTGAGTAGCATTCATCCGGCTGAAATCATACAAGCCCCCCAAAGCCAATATTGATGCTGGAAAACACCCAACCAACAAAACCAAAAAATGGTAGTAAAATGGTCCGCCATGGCCGGCTCCTTCTTGGCTAAGCAGGTGCACTTGGTAAACAATGAACTCTTTTAAAAACCAGAACCCATTTTTTAATGTCTCTAATCCATACCAAGCAGAGGAAACAAGCAGTGTTAAAAGCAGAAACAGTGCTACATGAGACCAATAAAAAATTGGCTTAAACTTTTTAAATCCCCAATACACAAAACCTGTAAGGGCAGGTAATAGAAGCCCGACAGGTCCTTTCGTCAAAACAGCAAGGCCTGTAAAAATGCCTGCCAGCAGACTGTATCGCTTTGTTTGTTGAATGGTTTGATTTTCAGGCCTCGTCATTCGGCTTAGCCAATAAATACCTAAGAACATGAAAAAATTAAATACCGGATCAATAATACCGGATTTGAAGT
>CAZQQN010000014.1:47380-63088 GCA_964595485.1 uncultured Sphingobacteriales bacterium
TAAAAATGCGGTAAAAAGGTACCAGCGTAAGCCAACACCCAAAGCCAGCCGAATAAGCTATCGTACAATTCTTTTCCGATCCTAAAAAGTACCAATAAGGTTACCATACCGAAAACCGCATTGGGAAAGCGAGCGGCAAACTCAGTAACCCCAAAAAGCTTCATTGTGAGGGCCTGCAACCAAATAAAAAAAGGGGGTTTTTCCCAGAAAGGCTGGAAATTCACCATTACCCTGGTCCAATTGCCCGTTACCAGCATTTCACGGGCTGACTCAGCGAAGTTGATCTCATCCCAGTCAAACAGGTGTACCTGTCCTAAGAGAGGCAAAAATAACATCCCCGCCCCAAATAAGATGACAAGGTATGCTTTATAGTTTTGCATCATTGATTTTTAGCCTTGGAATATTATGGATCAGATCAGTTAAAATACAAAATAACCTTGCCAAAGCCTTAATTAAATAAAAGCCCTTTATGTTGCCACCATTCTTTTTTTGCTAAAGAATCAGGAACCAGGAAATAAACATTGTAAAGCATGAGGAACGCTACAAAAGTACCGATAATAGCCCCGACATAAATATCAATAAAGAAATGCTGGAAAAGGTATATCCGAGAAATTCCGGCTATCAAAGCAATCATAAAACTTAAAAATTGTAAACCGGTTTGTTGGGTTAACAAGGCAATTACGGTGAATAAACAAAATGCTGCACCGGAATGACCAGAGGGAAAAGTGTAATATCCTTTAACGGCTACATCCTGAATTAAGTGAACATCTGAAACATTTTCAAAGTAATTAATGGGGCGCAGCGTTTCGTCAAATATCCCCCTTTTCAAAAATTGAATAAAGCCACCCTGAATCCCAAAAGCCAGCCCTGCCATAATACCTAAACGGTATCGGTACAAGAAAAGTAATACTCCTAATATGAGCAATACCCATCCATTGCCTAACAATGTACTATAGTAAAATAGCCTATCCAGTATAATATTATTTTGGTCATTAAGCCACAGAAGGAGGGTGCCTTTATCAAAAAAAACAAGTATTGCCAACAACCCTAAAACAACAAAAACCAAAAAAGGCATCAAAAAGCCTTTCACTCGCTTGAAAATTTCAATCATTGTATCAGAAAATTTCTGAGAGGCAGCAGGGCATTTTATTCCCCTTTAAATTCAGGCACACTTTTGTTTAAAAAAGCATTCACACCGGCTTTGAAATCATGGGTGCCGAAACTTGATGAAAACGCTTGGGTTTCTGTCTCAAACCCATCTATATTCTCCCGGTAATAATCATTGACACTTTTGATTACTTTAGCCATGGAAAGCGGTGAATTCTGCTTCATTGATTCAAAGAGGTGATAACAATAATCCACCATCTCACCTGGCTCAACCATTCTGTTGATTAAGCCCATATTTTCAGCTTGAGCAGCTGTTATTTTATCACCGGTTAGCAAGTATTCCATAGCTTTGGTTTTGCCTATAAGTTGTGTCATGCGCTGCGTTCCGCCATAGCCGGGAATCAAGCCTAACCCTACCTCCGGTTGACCAAAGCGTGCGTTACTGGTGGCGATTCTCAAATGGCAAGCCATCGCTAATTCGCACCCGCCACCTAAGGCAAAACCATTGATAGCTGCAATAATAGGTTTAGGAGCATTTTCAATGCTATTTAATATGCCAAGGGTATCCTTTGCCATTTGCTCTGCCTGATCCTGCGTATAGCTTGAAAACTCAGCTACATCAGCTCCGGCAGCAAAAGCTTTATCCCCTTCCCCGGTAAGGATCATGCCAACAACCTCATCATTATCAAGGTACTGATTTACAGCTTCCCCGATTTCCTGGAGGGTCTGAATATTAAGGGCATTTAATTTTTTCGGGCGGTTAATTTTGATGGTACCGATCCCCTGATTTTCTTCCAATAAAAGGTTTTCAAAACTCATAATAGCACGCTCTTTAGTATTTAAAATGTTCTATTGGCTTTCACCCATTCCTGGATATGATCAGCAATTGATTGCGTAGGTGTTCCCGGCGGAAAGATTTTATCGACTCCTTCTTGTTCCAGCTTTTCCTTGTCTGCTTCAGGGATAATACCACCACCGGTCAAAAGCACATCATCCATTTCTTTTTCTCGCATTAGCTGAACTATCTTTGGGAAAATTGTCATATGAGCACCAGAAAGGCTACTTATCCCGATAGCATCAACGTCTTCCTGGAGAGCGGCATTAACAACCATTTCCGGCGTTTGCCTCAATCCTGAGTATATCACCTCCATGCCGGAATCTCTGAGAGCAGTGGCAATCACTTTCGCCCCCCTATCATGGCCGTCAAGCCCTACTTTTCCGACAAGTACACGTATTGGACGATCCATTTTGTTTGGTTTGACTTTCTCAAAGGCCCTTTATCAAAACAAAATTAGGCTTAAGATAGGATTTTTGGTTTATTCATTGTTTTCCTCCCAAGAGTCATCTTCTGAATTTTTGTCATCCTCATCCTTCTTATTATCCTGGTCTCCTTCTTCTTTCTTCCCACCGGGCTTTGGAGAATCCATAGAAAGTCCCTTTTTCTTGAGTTCTTCTCTTTCTTTTAATTTCTTGTCCTCTACATGCTTATTCAAAAACTCATTGATCTTTTTAATGTCATAGTTCGTCTCTATCTCTCCAAAAGGATTGATGTTGATTTCAAGGCCCTCCAAATCCTTATGTACATTGGCATCATCCTGATTTTCCTTATCTTTTTTCTTTTTCCTGCCCATAGAATTGATTTTTATTTCACAATGAATTATTTGACTACAAAATATACGAATTAGTTCTACTTTACAAAACACAAAATTTACGCCACAAAATTCATGGCTTCAATTAAGTAATTTGGTTTTACCACAAATTATGTAGGTCAACAAAACCTAACCGTGCAGTAAATTCGTATCTGAAATGGCATTAGCCCAAAATAAAGATCGAATAAGGGATCTGGGTTTCAATTTCTTTTAGAAAAACCGAACAACAGGAGCAGGCATATTTTTTCGTATTATTTCGGCAGATACGACTCAGTTTTTATGGGTAACAAGTCAAATTAAGCTTCTCAATCATTTTACAATTAGTGTTTTATTGGCATTATTTCAGGCTTTCTAAATTGATTGTTTTTTTCCGGAAACTTCCGCGAGTTGCTACCACATAGCCTAAGCGTCAATAACCAAGAATGGTTTAACAGCGAAAAAATCGCCAATTCCGAACCCTCAGCCCTTCATTCTACATAACATTTCATAGAACCAAGGTTTTTGCATGACTTCATGGAAAATCCCTATGCACGAGTTAAACAAAATGAAAAGATATGATGGACAGTTTTTTAGAATCAAAATGATGCTAAAAAACCAATTCAAGGTTAAGGTTTTGCCCTATTTACCACGGATGAGTTTAATGGTTCCGGATTGCTTAAACTCTCCGGCCTTGATGCTGTAATAATAGGTACCTTCACTAACAGGCTCACCTGTTTTATCATTTGTTCCATCCCATTTAAAAGCACCATCACCTTCTTTTCTGAAGACTAACTGACCCCACCGGTTGTAGATATCCACTGTATAATAATCACATCCCGCCATCCCCTCAGCCGTAAAATAATCATTGATGTTGTCCCCATTGGGAGTAAATGTATTGGGTAGATCAAACTCACGGGATGAAATGCCGTTTATTACAACATTTTTGCGAGCACTGTCGGAGCATTCTCTGTTTTTATTAATCTGATAGGTGATCGTGTAAGAGCCGTTACTATTGTAGAAATGCTTAGGATTGGGTTTGTTACTTTTTCTGCCATCCCCGAAGAACCATTGATGGGATTTGGCACCGATCGCGGACTCTTTCAGTTTGACCCAGGCAAAACACGGGTTATTATTTACTTTAAAGTCAGCATTTACAGCACTATCAACTTGTAAAACATTGGAGAACGTATCCTGACAATTTTCATTGAAAGCAATCAAAGAAACTTTATAGTCACCTGGTTCTGCAAACTTATAGAAAAAGGAATCTTCCTGAGTAGTGGCGAAGGTGTCCACCAATCCGCGCCAGGCAACAGAATCAGTCCTTTTAGTTTCTACTTCAAAAACTCCACCTGATTTGCAATCGGAGGGGCTAAATTGATACTCCGCTTCTATGAAGTTTGGTATGTCTACAACCTTAGTGAATGTGTCATAGCATCCCCTGTCCTGGCTAACAACCAATGTTACTTCGAAAGAACCGGTTTCTTGATAAATCTTAGTAGGCTCTGATCTATGGCTTGAATCCCCATCACCAAAATACCAAATGCTATTATCATTATGCTGAGATACGTTTGTAAACTTGACTGAGGGGGAACAGGATAACCTCTCGAAATTGAAATCTGCCTTTGGTACCAGGTTACTTACACTATCGAAGGCAGTATCCTTGCAACCTTTCATCCTGTGGATGAGCCTAATATTAAAGCTATCATTAACGTCATAGTTATGAACAGGAGAGTGCTCTTTAGAAGTGTTGCTATCACCAAATTCCCAGGCATAGGTACCTACAGAATCTGTTTCATTGATGAATATTACATCCCCTGAGCAATCAGGGCTCAAAGGCTGGAAATCTGCATTGGCAAAAGAATCAAGCCTGACTTTTTTAAACAGGGTATCTTTGCATTTATATTGATTCTCAGCCACAAGTGCCACATTGTAAATTCCGGTATCAGCATAAGCATGGACCGGTGAATCAACATTAAGGGTGTCGTTACTCCCATCCAGCACTTTACCATCATCAAAATACCATACCAAGTCTTCATAGAACTGGGATTGATCAGTAAAGGCAACGTCATTGCTGCACAAACCACTACTAAAAGTAAAATTAGCATCAGGGGTTGTAGGTATATTAACTGTTTTTACCTGTGTATCGCGGCAGCCTGAGTCACTAATAGTAAGTTTTACATCATAATTGCCTGCAGCGCCATATTTATGGACCGGCTCATACTTAGATTCTTTGGTGCCATCATCGAAATCCCAGATTTGCTTTACCCCTTTTGTTGAGGAATTACGAAAGGTAACCAAACTTTCACAACTGTCAAGCTTATAATTAAAAGAAGCATAAGCTGCTGAATCAAGGTTTACAATTTTATCCATGGTATCGGCACATCGGGAATTGGGTTTTGCTATCTGCCTAACGCGATATTTATTTCTTGGCGCCGGGATAAAAATTGAATCCTTTTTAGACGATTCAAAAGTTGTGTCATAGCCTCCGTTTGTATTAGTAACCTGCCATTTCAATTGATTTTTGTTAGCACTGTCCGCTAATTGAATAAAAGACGAGCAATTATTGGTTTTGAAAGTAAAATCAGCCTCTGGTAGGGTATCTAATTTGATGGTGTTCGTAACAGTGTCGGAACAAATGCCTCTTGGGCCCTTTATTCTAAGACGCAGGGGATAACTACCTGGCCCTGAAAATTTCTTGACAACGGTATCCATTTGCCCTTTGGTGGTGTCTCCATCAATTACCCAGAATAAACTATCGGCAAAAGGTGAAGTATTAATGAACTCAACTTGAAATTTACAAGAATCAATAATGTTATAAGCAATATTCCCGCTAGGAGATTTGAGAATAAAGCTTTTAGAAACAGAATCCTTACAAAGCTTTCCGGTATCGGTATACAACTTCGGGTAAAAAGTATCAGACCGCGAATAGAAGTGGGTTAATTTATTTTTCTTACTCAGAAAAGAGTCATTGCCATCACCGAATTGCCACAGGTAATTCCCGGTATTTTTGGATTCGTTAACGAACGTTACAGCCCCTCTACAGGTGTCAATTGAAAAGCTAAAATCGGGTCGGGTTACCGGGTTGATATAAACCGTATCAGATACGGTATCTGCACAAGGTGTTCCATCATCTACAATGCAACTGACAACGTATGAACCGGTATCGCTATAGACATGAGAAGGATTTTTGACCGTGTCCGGCTTGGAAGAATCACCAAAAAACCATTTAAAAGAATCTCCGTACTGCCCCTTATAAGTAAATTTTCGTATGTTACTGCACTCTCCTGTGTCAATACTCATGTCTGCACCCGAATCTTCATAAACTAAAACCGAATCGGTTACAGTATCACTGAATTTGCAAGAATTTGGATTGGAAGCTACTAAAGTTACTTCATATTTACCGGTTGTATCATATTGGTGGGTAAAACTATCGGCATTCTGAACAGTATCCCCATCTCCTAATTCCCAAAAGAGGGATTTGGCAGACGTTGAATTGTCAAGAAACGTTACTGGTGTTTTAATGCAGGATGTTTTGGGAATTTTCATTCCCGCTGAAAGAAATTCAACCTGAAGATCAATTTTCAGCAAAGCATTATTACAACCTGGATCCCCATTGGGCCTAGTGCCGTTGTTAGAATGGGACCAAACATTAGCAGGTTCAGTGGGTAAATCAGAAAATCCACCACAACCCGCACATACTGACTGATAGATAACAGAATTTTCATCAAAGCGGCTTGTTCCGCCGTCCACATGCTCTTCACTTTTCTGCCCTCCATAATAGGTGCCATATAGTAGCGTATCCATATTTTGCGCAAAAACGGCCAGGTAAAAATCAGACTTATCAGTAGTGCTATCGAGTGCATTAGCAGTAATATCCAGCCCGGCAGTATTCCCCTGAAAATTTGTATTTCCACCCCATCCCGAGAAAAAGATCCTACCACACTCATCAACCAAAAATGCAGATGGAGAAAGATCGGGTGCTTTACGCGAACCAGCACCAAAAGTCGTAGAAAGCAATAGTTTATCCAGACCGGGATTGAACTTACTCACAAATTGCTTACCACCCGAAACGTAGTAGTTAGCATTCTTGTAAGGAAAGTTATTACTTTTGGTTTGCCCGGTAACATATACATGCCCGCCACTATCGGTTTTCACAAAGTAAGTCTGATCATACTTGGACGTACCTAACAATGTAGAGGATTTTACCACCTGAGAACCCGGTGAAAATCGGACAATATACCCATCTACCGGGCCTCCTTTGTTTTGTTGTTGATAACCGTTTATGGGAGAACTAAAACTATTACTCATTGTACCCCCGGCAAACAGAATGTCATGATTAGGGGCAGTGGTTAAGCTATAAGCCGCATCGTCTGAAGGTCCTCCAAAATAAGAGGCATAATTAAGCTTAGTGAGGCTATCATTTAGGCTTGCTACACAGGCATCTTGTCTTCCCCCACCATATTGCTTCTGAAAAGCACGGCTGGTTACCGGAAAATCTTTTGATTTCGTAGTGGTAGCTATCAAAACATTATCGCTCGAGTCAACGATCACTTCTCCGCGAAACATATCACCATAATTAAAACCCAGGTCAGATTTATTTCCACTAAATTGTTGTTCTCCATTTAGGCCATCCATACCCGATCCCCCTAAAAATGTGGAGCTTTTCAAAGTGGAACCGTCTTGCGATAATTTGGCAATGAAAATATCGTAATTGCCCCTCAGCGAATCCTGGTACGCGCTGCCAGCCACAGGAAAATCCTTGGATCCGGTATTGCCAAAAACCAATAGGTCTTGATCGCTATTTACAACCATGCTATGGGGATCCTCATTGTGACTGCCGCCTAAATAAGTGACATATTTAACGTTGGTACCGGAATCGTTGTATTTAAGGATACCGATATCCCTATTCTCACCGCTGGCACCCCAAGAAACAGGAGCTCCACCAGCCCAGTTTACCTGGTAAGCACCGCTGGTTACGGGGAAATTGGACCCAAAAACAGTACCTGCAGAATACCCATTTCCTAAGGTGTCATTGGTCGCTGAATAACCAAAATTATCAATCTGTGAGCCTGAAAATGTAGAAAAGATAACCTCTGGATCTATTGTGAGCGGATATGCCTGATTGTAGCCCTCTGGAAAATGGTATTGGACCATGCTATCCTTTAACCTGAACTCACAAGGTATCTCCTGTCGCTCCCCGTCAATAACCTGGTAGGCAACGGGTGCCATTTCTTTGAACTCATTTACTGAAGTTTTCACTTTTAAGTGACCGTTTTCAAGAGAAATACTTTTTGCGCCTTTGTAATTTAGCTGAATATCATTCGGATTTCCTTCAGGCTTGATTTTGAAGTTATACTTAAGCCTGTTGTCAATGCTACTAACTTCAAGGTTGATTTTTGGGTATAACTTTTCGTACAGGATCGTATCAAAAGCTTTTAATCCACTGGCCCAAGAGGAAGTATCGCGGCCCGTGAAAAAGTTGTAATCCTCCGGGTAAGCATGTTCCTGCTTTAGGCGGACATCTGGGTTGGCATCCTTAAATTTCACCTTAACGCTATGGGCATCTACTGATCCTTCAAGGGATTTACGATGGTGGTGTTTACGAATTGCTTTCCCATCAAGGAAATCATAAGTAAATCCCCCCTTTTCAAGGTAAAAATACCCATGCATAAGCTGGGACCTGTATGACACCTTTTCATGCCACTGCCCCTCATTCGGGATAAATTTAAGCTGCGCTTCCAGGTTCCCCTTTGGATAAACAATAAGCCCCAAAATACCAAAAACTAACACCCATGCTGGCATGTTAGCAGATATCCTTATGTAATTGGTATTGCTTATGCCTTCCATTTACGCTTTCTCGGATTCAATATTTTTAATACAAACCAAAACTAATTCGGTAACACCTTATTGGGTATTATCAGCCAGCTAAATTACCTTAATTAACAGTTAAATTTATGAAATGATTTACGAAATTGTTTTTTATTCCAAACTTCTGATTCAAGCACCTTAACTTTGTAGTTGTTTTATTCGGCATCGGCAAACTTCCATATCTGCCTCTGCTTGTCTGAGCTTTAAAAAATTAAACCGGAACCCGCATAAGCATTAAAGGCCATGATACCACTTCAAAATATTAAAGCCGATAAGGAAAGCGTCATTGAATTATTAGATAAGCGGGATTTTAATGCAAGGGAATTGATTGACCAGGTTCTGGAATTGGATGAAAAGCGTAAATCAACCCAGCAGCAGCTTGATGAAAAGCTTGCTGAATCAAACCAGATATCCAAAAAGGTTGGGGAAGCCTTTAAAGCCGGCAATAATGAAGAAGGTGAAAAGCTAAAACAACAATCAACGCAACTAAAAACGGAAGCACAACAATTACAAGAAAATTTGCGAGGCTTCGAAAACGCTATCAGAGAGCATTTAATTGAAATCCCTAACATTCCCAATCCGGAAGTACCCAAGGGAAGCTCTGATGAAGAAAATGAAGAAATAAAAAGAGGGGGTCCCGAAGCTGAACCAATGGCAAAAGGAAAGCCTCATTGGGAATTGGCAGAGCAATTAGATTTGATAAACTTTGAGGCAGGCAATACAGTAACAGGAGCAGGATTCCCGGTATATAAGGGTTACGGCGCAAAACTCCAGCGGGCAATGATTAACTATTTCCTGGCAAAAGGGGAAGAAGCTGGCTACCAGGAATACCAACCCCCATTGCTTGTGAATGAAGAAACAGGATTCGGTACCGGCCAATTACCTGATAAGGAAGGTCAAATGTATCATATGGAAAGGGAGAACCTATTCCTCATACCCACCTCCGAAGTTCCGCTAACTAACCTTTACAGGGATACCATTGTCAATCAAAAAGATTTGCCTCTTAAATTGACCGCTTACACCCCTTGCTTCAGAAGAGAAGCCGGCTCATACGGCAAAGAAGTTAGAGGTCTGAACAGGCTTCACCAATTTGACAAAGTTGAAATTGTTCAAATAACCAGGCCTGACAATTCTTATTCAGTTCTCAACGAAATGATAGCTTATGTAGAGGGGCTTATCCAGGAACTTGGCCTGCCTTACCGTATATTAAAGTTATGTGGTGGAGATCTGGGCTTTGCAGCTGCTATTACTTACGATATTGAAGTATATGCTCCGGCACAGCAAAAGTGGCTCGAGGTTAGTTCAATTTCCAATTTTGAAGATTTCCAGGCTAACCGGCTAAAACTAAGAATAAGGAATGAAGACAATAAAAAACAACTTGCACACACCCTCAATGGGAGTGCTCTGGCCTTTCCAAGGCTTTTAGCAGCGCTTATGGAGTATTATCAAACCCCAGAGGGTATTGAAATCCCAATTGTACTTAGTCGTTATACTGGTTTTGATAAAGTAAATTAAATGCAACGCTTAAAGTATTTAAATTTTTTATTAATTTTGCTTAAAGAAAAAAATATAGGTTCATGCAACCTTTCTTTCCTTAAATTAATCTTATTGCATGTAAGTTAATTCTTAAATAAAAATCATTCACAAAAAATTTTAAGTACTATGAAATTCACAAGAATCAATTCTTTATTGCTACTATTTGCTTTATCAGGTCTTATGGTTTTTTCATCCTGTAACGATGATGAAGAGGATGAACCAAAACCCAAACCTAATATGAACTTAACAGCATCCGGGAATTCTACCGATGCTAATGTTGGTGATACCGTTGATTTCAGGATTGATCTGACCCACCAGGTTGACTTGCAGAAATTCACCGTTTCAAGTAGTCCAACAACAGATGCTGACACCTCTGTTAGTGATATTGGTGAATCAGGGTACAGCTATGTCTTTGAATATGTCATTCCAAGTGGCTTTGGAGCAGGTACAAGTATTGAATTCACTTTCACCGCAACCGGGGAAGAGGGCGAATCCACTTCTAAAAGTTATACGGTGAATGTCAAGGAAAGTGGCGAAGAACTTAATAATGATAATGCCACCTTACTCGGGGCCCAAAATGCTAGTAAAGGAAGCCTTTACGCAACGTCCGAATTAAAACGGTACCCCTTAAGTGAATTTGACGAATCCAATGATTCAAAAATAGATTTTGTTTACTATTATGGTGCCACAAATGATGCTACCATAGCCGCACCAAGTGATAAAACCGTAGGAGGTGGTGACAATGCTGTTTATGACATTGACTGGGATACAAGGAATAAAACGCAATACTTACTTATTGAGAAAAATTGGTCAGACATAGAAAGAAATACGGACTTAGAAATGCACCGGGACGACATTAAGAACCTTGAATCAACAAAAGCCAATATCTTAGAAGAAGGTGATGTTTATGCTTACCTAACCGCAGATGGCCGAATAGGAGCCTTTAAGGTAGAAAATATTGAAGGAAGCCAGGGTGGAGAAATCACCATTTCAGTTAAGGTAGAAAAGTCCTAACAATAATCCCTTAAACTCCTTGCTAAGGAAATAATTAAAAAGCGATCCATGGTGAAATGGATCGCTTTTTTTATTTTGGGGCTTGTATGAGTACTGCACCAAGGGATATCCTGTACCAATATTGGGGTTTTAAGGAATTCAGGGCTAAGCAAGAGGAAGTCATTAATTCAGTACTTGAAGGAAATGACACCTTAGCCTTAATGCCTACCGGCGGAGGTAAATCCCTCTGCTTCCAGGTTCCTTCGCTGGCTCAGGAGGGTATATGCATTGTGGTTTCTCCACTCATTGCCTTAATGAAAGATCAGGTGAGCGGCCTTAAGGAAAAAGGTATTAAAGCTACGGCTGTTTACTCCGGCTTATCCAAGCGGGAGATTGACATCACGCTAGATAACTGTATCTATGGCAACTTTAAATTCCTTTACGTTTCTCCGGAGCGGTTAGAGACCGAAATTTTCAGGGAGCGTTTAAAGCAGATGCATGTAAACTTATTGGCAGTTGATGAGGCCCATTGCATATCTGAATGGGGTTATGATTTCCGTCCCTCCTATCTTAAAATTGCTGAAATACGCGAGCTAATTCCAGGCGTACCAACGATGGCCCTTACTGCTACAGCTACCCAAACGGTACGGGAAGATATCTATGACAAACTCAGTTTTCAAAACGGCGTCACTTTCCAGAAAAGTTTTGAGAGGCCCAACCTGGTCTATGGTTCAATCCTCGAAGAGGGAAAAAAAAGCAAGCTACTTGAAACCCTTGATAAAGTGAAAGGTTCCGGAATTGTCTATGTAAGGACAAGGAAGGATACAAAAATCATTAGTCAATTCCTTAAGCAAAACAATGTTAGCGCAGATTATTACCACGGCGGGCTTGACTCCAAAGAAAGAACCAAAAAGCAGGATCAGTGGAAAAAAGGGCAAACCCGTATCATCGTTGCTACCAATGCCTTTGGTATGGGCATTGACAAGCCCGATGTACGATCAGTGCTTCACCTTTACTTGCCGGATAACCTAGAGGCTTATTATCAAGAAGCCGGTAGAGCCGGTAGAGATGGTAAAAGGGCTTTTGCCCTTTGCATTATCAACAAGGCTGACCAGCTACAGCTTCAAGAAAGGAAAGAAAACAATTTCCCAACCATTCAAGATATTAAAAATGTCTACCAGTCCCTTGGTAATTTCTTTCAAATCCCCATAGGGAATGGGCTAAACCAAAGTTTCGATTTCAACATTAAGCAATTTGCCACACGCTATAACCTCCCCCCTTTAAAAGCCCATAATGCCATAAAAATACTTGAGCAAGAAGGCTACATTGCAACAACCGATGCCGTTTTTTTACCATCCCGGCTTATGATAAGCCTGACCTATTCTGATCTGTACCAATTTGAAGTGGAAAACCCCCACTATGACAAATTACTTAAAACGCTTTTACGCTCCTATGAAGGGGTGTTTGATTACTACACCCCCATTGATGAAAATGAGCTTGCCGGTCGGATAGGAGTGTCAGTTGATGAACTTAAAAATCAATTGAATAAGCTCGTTCAATATGATGTGATCGATTACCTGCCTCAGAAAGCGGAACCGCAATTATTCTTTTTACAGGAAAGATTGGACACGCCTCAACTGGCCCTGAATGAGAAACAATTAAGAAGAAGGAAGGCTATCTTTGAAGAAAAACTCGAATGGGTATCCTTCTATGCTTTCGAAGAAAATACATGTAGAACCCAGCTTCTTTTGCGTTATTTCGGGGAACACTCCGAAGAAAAGTGTGGCCACTGTGACCTGTGCCTGAAAGAAAAGCGGGAAAAGCAACAAAAAGATCAATTCAGAAAGGTCAAAGAACGAGTTTTTGAACTGTTGGCAACGCAACCAATGGATACCAAATCCCTGCAGAAAGCTATGCCCGCCTATGATGAAAACAAGGTCTTAGAAGTGATAAGATGGCTTTATGACAAGGGTTCCCTTCAAATGGAAGGCAATGAATTAACAGTAAGCAATCACTCCGAAACCCAATAAAGGTGGTAAATTTGTATCTTCACAGGAGGACGTTATAGCATGGGAACCAAGCCTCACATTATTTTCACGGTAACCAATGATCTTAACTATGACCAACGGATGCACCGAATCTGCACAAGCCTTGCTCAAAATGGTTACCAGGTGACGTTAATAGGCCGGATAAAAACAGACTCACGACCAATAGAAGAGAAACCTTTCATGCAGCATAGGCTCTCTTGTCTTTTCAACAACGGCAAATTGTTTTACCTGGAGTTCAACCTACGCCTTTTCTTTTACCTTCTAAAGCGGAAAAATGATGCCACCTGTGCTATAGACCTGGATACTATTTTACCCTGCTTTTTCAGCACCCGGATAAAAGGCATTCCTTGTTTCCACGATGCCCATGAATATTTTGCAGAAGTGCCTGAAGTTGTGAATAGGCCTTTGGTAAAGAGGATCTGGGAAGCAGTAGCTAAAAAGGCTATTCCTAAAATGAATTTTTGCTATACCGTCAGCGAAAGCCTTGCATCCGTCCTAAAACATAAATATGGTAAAACTTTTCATGTCGTCAGGAATGTACCTTGGCTGAATAATGGCCATAAGCAGGTCAAAGCCAATGATAAATCTCCGTTTATTTTATACCAGGGAGCGCTAAACGATGGAAGGGGATTGGAAAAATTAATTGCTGCTATGCACGATATTGAAATCCCGCTTTACTTAGCCGGTGAAGGAGACCTTAGCAACCAGCTCCGACAATATGCCAGGAAAGAAGGGCTAACGGATAAAGTTCATTTTTTGGGTCATCTTGATCCCGAGGAACTCAAAGCCCTAACGCCAAAAGCTTTCATAGGTTTTAATGTCCTTGAAAGCAAAGGTTTGAACTATTACTATTCCCTGCCTAATAAATTTTTTGATTACTTGCATGCGGGAGTCCCGATTTTAACCAATGATTTCCCGGAGTACCGAAAAATCAATACAGATTATTCGGTTGCTATGCTCATAGATTTAAATAAAGATGCCATAGTCAAGGCTACCCATTATTTACTAAATAATCCGGAGGCTTACCAGCAGATGGTGAACAATTGCATGGAAGCAAGAGATGTTTTTAATTGGAATAAAGAGGAGAAATACCTGCTTCAGCTTTACGATGGTTGGTTCGCAAAAGATCAGCAACTTTCGTAGTTTTCCATTTCAAATTTAAGCCCTTGAGACACTTACACCTCATCGCTTTTAATGTGCCAGACCCTCCTAACTACGGAGGGGTCATCGATGTTTTTTACCGGATTAAAGCTTTTTATGAGCTCGGTATCAGTATTACCTTGCACTGTTTTTACCACGACCGGTCCCCATCTAAAAAGCTTGAAGAATGGTGTTCAGCCGTTCATTATTACCCAAGAAAGCCAGCTTTACAAAGTTTATCCTGGCAATATCCCATGATGATGAAATCCCGCCGCAGTCAAGCCTTAGTCAAGAATTTGCATGCGGATGATAGTCCTATCTTTTTTGAGGGAATACAAACCTGCTATAACCTTACAAATGAGGCATTGAAAAACAAAACGAAAATTATTAAGCTACACAATATTGAATGGAAATATTACAAAGCCCTTGGTGAAGCTACTTCTAATCCTTTCCTGAAGCTTTTTTACCTTAGTGAAAGCTGGCGTCTTTACCATACAGAGAAAATTTTTGAAGAGGCAGACTATTTATTAGCAGTCAGTAAGCAAGAGGCTGATTATTATGGTAAAAGGTTTCAAGGGGTTAAGCAATATCCTAATTTTCATGGCAATCGCTCAGTGACTTCAAAACCAGGAAAAGGAAATTATTTACTTTACCATGGCAACCTGGAAATAGCAGAAAATCAGCAAGCTGTAAGATTCTTGTTGACCAAGGTAATGCCTTTTGTCGATCAGCAACTGATCATTGCCGGAAAAAATCCAACGAAGGGATTGATTGACCAAATTGCTAAGTCTTCAAATTCATCATTGATAGAAAATCCTTCTGACCACAAGCTCCAGGAATTAATGCATGAAGCTCAAATTCATTTATTACCATCCTTCCAAAATACAGGTTTCAAAATTAAACTAGTCAATACCTTGTACCAAGGCAGGCACTGTCTCGTCACCCCCGAAATGGCAGAAGGTAGTGGTCTTGAAGAGCTTTGTCATGTAGCAAGTGATAGCCAAACCTTTGTAAAATATGTCAAGAAACTTGCGGAAACGCCATTCACCCAGTCAGATATTGATAGAAAGGAAACCTATTTAAATACCTATTTCAGTGATATTGCCAACGCCGAATCTATAAGTAAGTTAATTTTCAGGCGTTCTGGTGATTGATCTGCAGTCAGCTAAGTAAAACTTAACCTTGCGATTCCACTAATTCATTAACGCTACCTTTTTCAACTTTAAGGACGCGAGCCGGAAATTTTTCCATGATCTGAAAATCGTGGGTAGCCATTAGAACAGCACTTCCTTCCTCCTTTTTTATATCAAACAATAATTTGATGATATCGTCAGAGGTTTCCGGGTCTATATTACCAGTCGGCTCATCAGCAAGGATAATGTCAGGGG
>CAZQQN010000015.1:0-58094 GCA_964595485.1 uncultured Sphingobacteriales bacterium
AGGCCCGCCAACCCCGGTCGGAAAGCGCCAGGTTAATCGATCTTCCGGCTGACATGGTTTCTTTCCGCATATCCGGCCGGCCTTCGTAAACGTCTACAGTGTAACCTTTTTGTGCCAAATAAACGGACCAAAGCGAGCCTACTAAACCCGCACCGGTAATGGCGATTTTATCCTCTGTCATATGGTAATTATTTTGTCTACCTTGTTTTAACAAAGGTAACGGTAAAAGGTTAAAAATTGGGTTTAGCTATTTGTTTAACAGCACTTGAAATAATATTAACACTTAAGCTAAAAAGAACCTAAAAATGCCGCAATGGTTATCATCAATCCCTGGCCATTACCTTTTGGATATCCCTGATTAGAGAGGGACCATTATAAACAAAACCCGTGTAAACCTGAACCAGATCAGCACCGGCTTTCATTTTTGCCCTGGCATCTACCCCTTCCATCAATCCTCCGGAAGCTATTAAGGGAAAATCATCAGGCAGGTTATCCCGGAGATAAGCCAACACATCGGAGGCTTTATCTTTTAGCGGCTCCCCGCTTAAGCCGCCTTCACCAATTTTTTCTATTTCCTCTTTTGGTGTTAAAAGCCCTGTGCGATTGATAGTCGTATTGGTGGCGATTAGCCCATCCAAGCCTATTTCACGGGTAAGGGAAATGATATCCAGTAATTGGCTTTCGTTCACATCAGGGGCTATTTTCAAAAAAATCGGGTGGTGGTAACCTTTTGCGTCCCTCGCGGCATGAAGCGTATCAAAAATTTCCTTTAAAAAGGGCTTATCCTGCAATTCCCTTAAATCAGGAGTATTCGGGGAGCTGACATTCACGGTAAAATAGTCAACATAATGAGCTAAGGCATTGAAAACGGCCAGGTAATCTTCTGCAGCTTTATCATTCGGGGTATCCTTATTTTTCCCTATATTACCGCCGATAACACCGTTTGACTTTCTTTGGGCAAGGCGCTCGGCCACTACCTCCATCCCATCATTGTTGAAACCTAACCGGTTAATCAAAGCTTTATCCCTTGGTAACCTGAATAACCTTGGCTTAAGGTTGCCGGATTGGGGCCTGGGCGTGACGGTTCCTATCTCTACAAAACCAAAACCAAGGGCAAGCATTTCATTGACCACTTCAGCATTCTTATCCAGGCCAGCCGCTAACCCAACCCGGTTTGGAAAACTCAGACCAGCCATATCAATCGGTTTTTTTGAGTATAATCCATCCTTGGCCAATTGGTTTTTCAGGCCGGGTAATCGCATACCGAGTTTTAATAGCTTAAGGGTAAGGTTATGAGCAGTTTCAGCAGGTAAGCTAAATAAAACCGGCCTAAGTAGCTTGTAAAAATCCATGCAATATCATTCAGGCTTTGGTTGAAATACCCCTTTGAGCGTGCCGTAAAAAGGATTCAAGGAATAGCTATTATCGGGTTTTAAGGCTGGTAAATAACTTACCGTCCCCAACTGTGGCACTGTTACCCTGACATTACCCATTTTGAATGAATGCTTTGGATTGCCGTGTTGTAGCTTGACTGCCATTTCTCCTTCTGCAGGGATATTGTAATAGAGCCCTTTTGGCCCTTCCCTGTCTTCAGGTTGGTCTTTTTTATTCATAAAACTTTCAACCTTTGAAGGTTCATTGACTTTGAAACTTATGAACAGGGAAGCCAAATAGTCCTTACCCTGTTCCCGTTTTTCCCAAAAGTACTCCCTTTCCGAACCGCTTTTTAAACCCATTTCAAAAATCTTTCGATCTTCATCAGGCGTAATATGTAGATTCCACTGTACTTTCTCTTTAACAACTTTCTTGCGGAAAGGGGCAAGGTAGTTATCGAGCATTGAATCAATGGCATCTACCATTTCGGCTACATCAGTTTTTGGATAGGTAATATCACTTTGCCCGCCTGCCAAAGCGGTTTTTAACTCTACCAACTTATGAATAATGTCGCTGAACTCCCGGGCTTTTTCCCCTAAATCCTCCCTTTTGTAGGTTTTAAAAAGTTGCTTCAATTCCTTTATCCGGCCATGATAATTTTCAACCTTTTGATCAATTTTACTAACCGTCTTCCTTGCCAGACTATCTGTCTTTAATAAGCTATCCTTCGATAATTGATCAATGTCGTACATTAGGTCATCATTTTTTTTGAGTAACTGGTTGATGCCTTTTTCAAGGGTGTTCCGGTCAAACTGGCTTTGTTTTTCTTTTTCATCCTGGCTTTGATTACGCTGCCTTCCGGGAATGCGAATCGGCTGCTTTTGCATTTGAAAATCAGGGGTATAGGCCTGATGCCTTTTATTCTTTGCTTGACCACCATTCATTTGAAAGGGAGTTCCCCGATGATTCAGCGTAAATTGATAGCTATTGTTAAACAAGGCGCTCGACTCAACAGGTGCTGTAACAAAAAACAATTTGCTAAAATCCGGTTCAGCCTGAACATGAACACTCATACTATCAATCCTAACATTGGTAGATGCTAATTGCTTTCCCTTTGTTGATGGGTACTTAAGAAGGTGACTAAATCCGGCAAGCTTTCCTGAATAGGTTTTTTGAACCGTTCCATGTATTTTTAGGTCATATGATGTCTTTGGTAAGGTGTAAAAGAATCCTTGCTTGGATTTGTCATCCATTGATTCTAAGCTGGCCCCATCCCCTTCCAATCTTATAACATGGGCAGTGGGCTTGCAGCCGGCAATTAATATCAAAACCAAAGAAAGAGTAAAAACGGACCTGGTAGCGTTCATAAAAAACAATTAGCGTTCAATTCATTCTACAAAAATACCAATTAGCGCTGAATCAATGAGTATATTTTGCCAATCGGGTTTATAAGTTGAGCACAATTACTTTACGTTTTCTTTGATTAAGACCTTACGGCTTTGAATTACAAAGAAGATCATTAAACGCCGAAATTAGTTAACCCGCCTTCTAATTTCACCAATCAAAAAATTTACCTTGGGCAAAATCTACTATTCGCATTATCTGATTATTTTCAGATAATAAATATTAAACAATCTTTTTTTTAAATTTTTTACTTTTGCAATGGGTATTAGGTTGTTATTTGAAGCACTTATAGCTTAATCTCCTGTTGACTGGCTAACTAAGCTTTTAAGCAATGACGTTTTTAAATGAAACTCCGGATTTTATGAAGTATCATAGGCTTTTTGCCATTTTTTTAGGCGTTCTATTGATAACAGGATGCGAGGAAAGTTCTACATCCCCTAATAATCCAAGTGAAGAAGAAGAAATTTCTGAAGACGGGAGTGACGGTAATAATAAAAACAATACAGACACTTCGAGTGTCCATTTCAATGATTCAACCATTGGTTGCAATTCCGCTAAAGAAGTAAAGTTATTCAATAAAATCAATGAATACCGGAAAAAGCATAACCTATCTAAAATTGACATCTCTCAAAAATTGACCACCGTTGCCGATGCCCATGTGAGAGATTTGAACCAAAACAAACCTCATGAAAATTCAGAGGCTTGCAACTTGCATAGTTGGTCTGATAACGGACCGTGGACTGCTTGTTGCTACACGGATGATCACGCCCAAACCTCTTGTATGTGGGATAAGCCAGGTGAGTTAACCACCTATTCCGGCAATGGCTATGAAATATCCTATGGGGCTAAAGGAATTGAGGTTACGCCAAAAAGTGCACTCGAGGCCTGGAAAGACAGTGAGTCCCATAACAAATTGATGCTTAACAAAGGTCAATGGGAGAACCTGGAATGGAATGCAATGGGTATTAGCTTAAAAGGGGATTACGCTGTTGTATGGTTTGGGGAAAAAGCAGATTCCAGTAATGGACCTGCACCCTGTGATGAATAAACCTTAGCCTGCCTGCTTATTTGCCATGTTACCAGGAAAAATGATAGGCGCCAATCATGATGTTAGTCAAACATGGATTTGAAATGATGCTTTTTTAGACCTTACTACTTGACTGAATCTACCTGAGCTAGGTTAGCTTTTCCCTCCCTGGCAATTCTATTCAGATTTTAGACAATTGGATATTTCTGTATTAAAGACGTGACAAGTGTTTTATGAAGCAGCAAAACAATTTAAAGGTACCTTGTTTTGCAAAGTACCATACATTTATTAAATTTGTACCTATGAAATTGGAAAATGCTCAAGCGCAAATGCGGAAAGGTATCCTTGAATATTGCATCCTCTCCGCCATTAATCAAGCCGGTGAGATGTACGCTTCGGACATTATCCAGGCCATGAAGGATGCTAAAATGATCGTTGTAGAAGGGACCCTTTACCCTTTACTGACCAGGCTAAAAAATGCGGGTTTGTTAACCTATCATTGGCAAGAATCTTCCTCGGGGCCACCCAGGAAATACTATTATTTAACCAAAGCAGGTGAAGATTTCCTGGCCCAATTGGATAAAACCTGGCAAGAACTTTCAAATGCTGTAGAATATACCACAAAAAATATTAACCATGCAACAAACAATATCCATTAACCTTGCAGGATTGGTTTTTCACATTGAAAAAGACGCTTTTGATGAGCTCCAGAATTACCTGGACCAGGTGAAGCAATACCTGGCTAACAATGAAAGCCGGGAAGAGATAATACAAGACATTGAGAGCCGCATTGCAGAAATCTTCCAGGAACGTTTAAGCTCAAGGAAGGAGGCTTTAACCATGGCCGACATTCAAGCCGTTAGAACAGCATTGGGGGAACCAAAAACCTTTCAGGGTACTGCTGATAATCAAGCTGGCGAAAGCCAGGATGAAGGTAAGCAAGAAGAAAGTTACACGCGTAAAGGTCAGGTACACCGCGATATAGATGATAAAGTAATAGGAGGTGTTTGTTCCGGTATAGGCCAGTATTACAATATTGATCCCCTTTGGTTACGCTTGGGGTTTGTTGCAGCGGTACTCTTATCGGGTTCAGGGATTTTACTTTATATCATTCTCTGGATAATCATTCCCGCAGCCAAAACCCCTGTTCAAAAAATGGAAATGCGGGGTGAGCGGGTAACGGTATCCAATATTGAACGTTCCTTTGCGGGCGATGATGGCTCAAAAAAAAGTAGTAACAACCAAGGCAAAAAGCATCAATTCCGAGCTAAAGGAAAAAATGTCACTGAAGAAGGAAAAAGTGCCCTCAAAACCGTTTTAGATGCTTTGGAAAATGGTTTTGCCAAGTTAGGCCAAGCATGCCGAAAGGCAACATCGAAGCTGGAGAAGAATTAAAAGAGAATAATACCTTGCTTTTGTTAATTAACCTTGTTCCCTTCCTTTTCTTTTTTCAAAATAAAATCAAACCTGTTGCTGCTAGCCAACAGGCCCGCAGGCCTCTCAATACGGTACCCTTTTAATCCAACCGCTTTCCCGATCGTAGTCAATTCATCCGGGGTCCAGAATTTACCAAATGACCAATCCGCTGAGCCTTCAGCATTCCATGGTACCTCATTAGATAAATTCACTGGGATATCGCCCAAAAAAATTGCCCCATCATGGCCTAAACTGCTAACCATGGTTTTCAGCATGTTTTGCCCTTTTTCTATAGAATTAAAATACTGAAAAGTGGCATAACAGACGATTTTATCGCATTGCCCGGTTATTAAGTGCGGTAAATGATAAGCATCTCCTACTATGAACCTGGCATTATCGGGAGAAGCTTCCCCGGCTTTCTGGACAGCCTCTTTGTCTTGATCTAACCCAGATATAAAATTACAGTGGCCTGCCAATGCCAATGTTAGCTCACCCTCTCCACAGCCAATATCCACAAGTTGGTCGCTCTGCTTGATCAATAGTTGCTCAGCTATGTAATCAGCGATTTTTTCTATCAATCCGGTTACTTGTTTTTAAATTGAATTTTCAATAAAGGCATGTTAACCATTCCGCTTGATTTAACCCTATCCATTTTTAGCACTAACGTTTTAAGGTTTTGATTTCAAATTGAAGTTTCAAAGCAATTGCTGAAATAGTTTCAATAGTATAAAAAAACTGCCAACCTGTAAGCCGGGTTCTGTTGAGGGATGAATCCCTCCCCTGTCATTTATCTGACCTTGCCATTACTGACAAGGTCGCGAGCGGCCTACCCCCCGGAGCATTCGGGCGAGCAACCCTTATTCTGACAAAAGTCAGAGACTCCGGTATATGTGGCCTTGCAACCCGCAGGGTTTGCCTGCCTCACCGGTGTCGCCACCGATGGCGGTGAGCTCTTACCTCACCCTTTCACCCTTAGGGGATGGATCAAAATTGATAATTGCCTAATTATCAATTTTAAAAGTATTTGGTGACGCCAAATACTTTTGATCCACCTCCCGGTCTGGTTTCTGTGGCACTTTCCGTAGCCCAAAATTTGATTTCGGACTCCTGCCTTTTCGGCAGTGCGGTGCTCTGTGTTGCCCGGACTTTCCTCTCCGGCCTTTGGACCGGAGCGACAGGGTGGTTGGCAGTTTGCTTATAGAACGCAAGTTAAAACCATTAAGTTTTCAAGTCCATCTTAAAGCATTGCTTGAAAGGAATCAAAATTTTAGCTAATATTATTTAATTTAAAGGTAATTGGTAAGCCGATGGAACAATCGATTGACATAGGAAAAATGCAATAGCAACTTGATTCTATCGCTTAATTGAAGCTTTATCAGCCACCCCTCCATTTAACTTTGGGGCTCCTTCTCAGCCATACCGTCCTGAAAACAACGCCTGCAACGAGGCTCATAAACTTCATTGGCTCCTACCACAATTTGCTCCGAATCTTGCAATTTCCTAAAAGAATGCGTAGCCAGATTCCGACACTGAACGCAAATGGCGTGAACCTTGGTAATGTACTCTGCAATACTCAAAAGCTCAGGAACCGGATGAAATGGTCGACCCTCGTAATCCATATCCAGACCCCCGATAACCACCCGGTAATTATCAAGGGCCAATTGCTGAGCTACATTGACAAGCTTTTCATCAAAAAACTGCGCTTCATCAAAGCCAATAACCCTTGCCTCAGAAAGATGGTTAAACACGTCCATTGATTTATTTACCGTGACGGAAGGTATGTTATTCTGGTCATGGGATACAATGGCTTCTTCACTATACCGGTTATCCACAGTGGATTTAAACAATGCAACAGGTTGATGAGCTATTTGAGCCCTTTTTATACGCCTGATGAGTTCTTCGGTCTTTCCGGAGAACATAGGGCCTGCGATTACTTCAATCCATCCTCTCCGGCCAATGTTACTATAAGAAGGTTCTATAAACATACTTTACCCTTTATTAGCATAAAAATTAATTACGTTCTAATCTACCACCAAAAACTTTCTGGCTGATTTAACCGGCTACTATTGCATTAATTTCCTTAACAAACGAATCATTTTAAGCAGGACAAATCAATACTCGAAATTCCGAATTATAACCTGATTTCAGGAATGGTCAAAGACCTAATGCCAAATAGTAATAAACCGCCTTTCTTTATTGCTTGCATACCTTATTGTGGCTTAAAGTTTGTTTTTTTGTGATTAAATCGAAAACATTATACCATGGCTTCTCCAAGTTCTTTAAATGACATTCGCAAAAAACTTCAAAAAACAGAAACTGCTTTTGAACGCATCAATAACCAATCGAGCCCGCAATTAATTGATATTGACACTTTTTTAGGACATATTAGAGAACTTTACGAAATGGGCATTGACTTAAAAGCCACCAACTCGCCTAAAGAATCGCCCAATGGTTCAGAATCAGACCTTCCTAACAAAACCTCGCAAAAAGCTGAAGCTGACCCTCAGGCCAATAGAGCGTTTTCAGAAGAAAATACTGAAGGGAAAGTGGAAGAATCTGATTTTAATCAAAATGACCCCCGAGAAGTTCAAGCGGAAGATTCCTCAACAGCTAACAGTGATTTGGCAGAGAAATCGGACCATAACAAGGAAAATACTTCTGAAACAACGCCAAGCCATACGGATGAATCATCTGCTGAATTAAAAAGTTTTGCAGAAGAGGAGCCGAAAGATGATGAATCAGAAGAAGAAGATTCAGCTGACACTTTAAGAGGGAGCCCTGAATCAAAGGAAAATACATCTCAGCCAGTGACTACCAGCCAGGAAACTGTCAATAAAAATAGCGGTAACGCAAAACCCCTCTATAAAAAGTTCACTGGTAAGCAAACAGCCCTTCACGAAAAGCTTCAGGAAAAAAATCAAGGTCAATCCCTGGCTGACAAGTTTCGCGATGCTCCTATTAGTGATCTTAAATCCGCCATTGGAGTGAATGAGCGAAAATTGTTCATCAACGACTTATTTGATGGTAATAAGCATGCTTTTCACGACACGGTTAGTCATGTTAACGAAGCCTCAAGCTATGATCAGGCGATCACCTACTTGGATCAAACCATAAAAAAACAATATAACTGGGACGAAGATAGCAAAACAGTGGCTCACTTCCTTGAGTTAGTTTACAGGCGTTTTATGAGCAAAGCCTAATTAAGCGTTAATTGAGGGTGATTTTTAAGGTACCATAGATTTCCGCTTTAACACCCTGTTCACGGTTTGATAAATCCCGGAAGCATTTAAGCCGTATTTTTCAAGCAGGGCATAGGGTTTACCACTTTCTCCAAATCGATCGTCAACTGCTACCATATCCATAACAGAAGGTAATCTTTTGGCTAATAGTTGCGCAATAGCATCACCCAAACCCCCATTCCGCTGATGCTCTTCAGCAGTAACCACGCAGCGGGTTTTACTAACCGCATCAAGGATATACTCTTCATCCAGGGGTTTAATAGTATGGATATTCACTACCTGGGCATCAATGCCATCTTGACTTAATTGTTCCTCAGCCTTAAGTGCTTCCCAGACCATGTGTCCGGTAGCAAAAATTGTTACATCTTTCCCTTCTTTAAGGGGAAGTGCTTCACCAATTTTAAAAGGCGTATCCTCAGGTATGAAGTTAGGCATCTTGGGCCTGCCAAACCTAACATAGGCAGGACCATACATCTCATAGACAGCTTTTGTTGCCTGGTAAGTTTGGTTGTAATCACAAGGATTAATGACTGTCAAATTTGGTAGCATTCGCATGAGGCCAATATCTTCAAGTATTTGATGGGAAGCACCGTCCTCTCCTAATGTTAAGCCGGCATGCGATGCGCATATTTTAACATTTTTAAAAGAATAAGCAATCGATTGTCTTACTTGATCAAAAACTCGGCCTGTGGCAAAATTGGCAAAGGTACCAGCAAAGGGAATTTTACCGCCAATGGTCAAACCAGCTGCCACACCCATCATATTGGCCTCAGCAACCCCGCATTGCATGAATCTTTCGGGGAATGCGTCCCAAAATTTGGTCATTTTAAGGGATCCTGCTAGGTCAGCAGATAACCCTATCACGTTGTTATCTTGATTGCCAAGTTCATAAAGCCCTTCACCAAACCCTTCCCGGGTAGCTTTGCGACTTATTTCGGGATATTCAGCCATCAATCTTAATAATTTATTGAAACTACTTTGGAGGCACCGGACACTACTTCGAACTGGGTCTCAGTCGTTTTATGCGCTTCTTTGCTTTTTTCACGCCTTGCTATAATACGATACTTACCGGGCTGCAAAACTATAAGTTCTTTTCGAGCCCGCGTTGAAATGTTGCAAACCCATTCTAAATTATTGTCGCTCATATGGAAAACACTACCGACCATGTTTTCAGATTTCCTAATATATATCCTACCGGGAGATGGAATCTCAACCCGGTTTTGTTTATCCTGCTTAACTTCTACATTATTAATCTTGACTTTAGGCCTTGTAAGAAATTCAAGGTCATATTTCCCCACAATGTAGCGCTGGGTAGAGTTAATGGGTTGTTCATTCACCCGTTTTCCACTTTCAGCCTTTCTGACTAATGTCTTAAACCCTTGGTAATAGTTCTTGCCATCCATTTTCAGGCGAATTTTTCCCATAGGAGTTGAGATGGGAATGTCATTATGCTCGCCTGGTTCAATCCCAACATTCCTTTTCCATACGGTAGGATTTGTGTGAACTTGAATATCGTAAGTTGTAACGGGATCGATATTAAGGGTATCCGGATGGCCAGGTTCTTTCATCGTGTGGTATAAGTTATAACGCATTATTCCCTGGTTTGTGTCGTAAAACGTCATGTTCACATCCGTTTCAGTCGGGGCACCATAAATATCGAGTAAGTTCACTTGGGTCGTTGTGGTATTAACAGCCTGGGAAACGACTACAGATAATACTTCCCTGAACTCCTTTCTATCTCCGGCATTATAGTACCGGCCTACACAATCAAACTGGGATTTAAACTTTTCAGAAATTCCCAGACCAATTATAAATGGTTTGAGAATAACATTATTTTCCTGCAAAGCAGTAGAAACAGCGCATGGGTCACCCCCACATTCCTCAATGCCATCGGTTAATAAAATAATAACATTTTTATAACGCTCACCCTGAGGAAAATCGTTGCTGGCCTCAGAAAGTGAATAGGCAATAGGTGTTGTGCCCATTGGATCAATTTCATCAATGGCATCTTTTATTAAATCCTCGTTGTGCTTACTAAACCCAACTTCTAATTTAGTATCCTGACAATCCTGCTTATACTTATCCTTTTGGTGACCATAGAGACGGAGGGCTACTTGAACGTCCTCTGTGTTATTAAGGCTATCCACCATTTTTTTCAAAATATCTTTGGCCACGGAGATCTTGGATACTTTATCGAGATCACCATACATGCTGTAGGAGCCATCCAGAACAAACAAAATTCGCGTCTTGTTATAGGATTGACTCTTTGCATGATTTAAGAAAAATAATGCAACAAGTAGCAAAAATCCTATTTTGACGCAAATACGCATCCAGCTTTTTTAAAAATCACCAAGCGTTTCGGGTAATTGACTTAAAGCCTCCTCAAGCTGATCTTCTGAAGGAGGAACACCATGCCAATGGTAATGGCCTTCCATAAAATCTACGCCATAAGCCATTTTTGTGTGCATAATGATGCAAATAGGCTGACCTTTTCCGGTAAGGGACTGAGCTTTTTCGATAATTTGATGCACTTCTTCCAGGTTGTTACCATCCATTTCAAAGGCAATCCACCCAAAGGCTTCCAGTTTTGATTTTAAGTCTCCCAGAGACATAATATTTTCCATTTCACCGTCTATCTGGGCATTGTTATAATCTATGGTAGCGATCAAATTATCCACTTTTTGATGCGCTGCAAACATGAAAGCCTCCCAATTTTGCCCCTCCTGCATTTCACCATCACCATGAAGGGAATAAACCAACCGGTCTTCTTTGTTTAATTTTTTTGTAAGGGCAGCGCCAATAGAAGCGCTGAGCCCTTGCCCAAGGGAGCCCGTAGCCAATCTAACCCCGGGCAGACCCTCAGCAGTTGCAGGATGCCCCTGGAGCCTTGAATCAATCTTCCTGAATGTATAAAGTTCTTCAAGGTCAAAAAATCCCCGCCTGGCTAATATACTGTAAAAAACCGGGGAGATATGACCATTTGATAAGATAAAGATATCTTCTCCTTTACCGTCAATAGTAAAGTTCTCAGGGTCGTGTTCAAGGTAGTGGTAGAAGAGCGAGGTCATAAATTCCGTACAACCCATTGATCCACCCGGATGCCCTGATTCAGCATTGTAGACCATTCGAAGAATATCCCTTTTAACTTGAGGTATTATTTCTTGTAAATCTGGATATTGAGCCAATGTTCCCCTGCTTTTGTATTATTCAAAAGTAAAGCTTTTCAAGGTATATAAAAAACTTACTTCGCCCCCTGTAATACTGAAAAACATGATAGGCAAGCCCTTATTCTCCCTGCAATTGCCTATAAATACCAAAAATTCCAACTGGTTTAAAGGCTCATGATCTCATTTTCCTTTTTTTCCACTTGTTGATTCACTTTTTCAATTTTTTGGTCGGTGAGCTTTTGTAGTTCATCTTCCTTGTCTTTTGCTTCATCTTCAGATAGCCCTTCCTTCTGCATTTTTTTTATCTTATCTTTTGCATCTTGTCTAATATTGCGGATAGAAATTTTTGCTGACTCGCCCTCATTCTTGATATACTTTCCCAACTCTTTTCTTCTTTCTTCAGTTAGAGCCGGGATATTGATGCGAATCATCGATCCGTCATTCTGTGGATTCAGGCCTAAATTGGCTTTTTGAATAGCTTTTTCAATAGGCTCTATCATGCTTTTTTCCCAAGGCTGTATTGTAATGGTCCTGGCATCAGGCGTATTGATGGTGGCCAATTGGTTAAGCGGTGTATTAAAACCATAATACTCAACATAGATTCCGTCAACCATTTGCGGCGTAGCTTTACCGGCTCTTACTTTTGCGAATTCATTTACCAGATGATCAATCGCTTTTTCCATTCCCTGAGAAGCCTCTTCCATGGTTTGATTTAAGTCAGCTTCCATAATTTTATGATTTTAGGTTTCAATTTTCAGAGATACTAAAGTCTTTTGAAAAATTTGAATAAGCAAAAAAAATTAGTTGGTTACTTCCTCATTAAGCTTTTTGTATACGGCCTTTAATTTCTCGTGATTCCGCCAATAGTTATTCTCTACCTCAGTAACCGACTGAAAAAGCCTTTGGGATTTGCGGTAGTGGGTATTAATTATTTTTTTCTCTGAATTATAGATCGAATCAAAACGGGAAGGATCTATATTTTTTTCAACAATGTCCTGTTTAAGGTCTTTTAAACGCTTCAAATGCCTACCGTTTTCATATGCTATGTGCTTGTAACTTTCAATAAAATTGCTGTAGTTATTACCAATGGCCTCAAAACGTAATAAAGCCTTATCAAGATCCTGCTGAGTATTTTCTTTAGCTTTTTTTTCAATTACTTTCAAAATACGCTCTATGGTGTCATGCCTGGCCTTAAAGGTTTGAAGATCGACATCCAAGCCCCCGTTAACCGTTTTTACCCGGTCAATAAGGGAATCCACCTTTCGCAATTTCTTTTCAGACTGATAAGACTTGCACCCATTGGCTAAAAAAACTACCGATAAGGCAAAAACGATTATCCAAATTATCTTTGTACGCATAAGGCGGTTATCTTAATCAATCCCGTATTTATTCGGCAAAATCAATGCAAATAAATGCTTAATTTCCCGCTTTGGCAAAATTTATAAATGCCGCACCATGTTTTTAAGGCATCTGGAGTTTTTAAAAGATATCTTCCTTATCTCCATTTCAGCCTTCGGAGGACCCCAGGCCCATCTAGCCATGATTCTCAAAAAGCTTGTTAATCAAAAGCAATATATCAAAGAAAATGATTTACTTGAGTTAATAGCCCTTTGTCAAATCCTACCCGGTCCATCTTCAACGCAGATCATTACAGCCATTGGTTTAAAAAAGGGTGGAAAATTATTAGCCCTGGTTACCCTATTAGTCTGGATGTTACCGGCTGTTTTTATCATGACGACCATCGTAATTTTTTTCTCCTACATTGACCAAGAGGGTTTATCCTTTGATTTTATCCGTTTTTTGAAGCCTATGGCCATAGGTTTTGTTTTATATGCCGCCATTCAGATCACTCGGACTATTATCAAGACTCGTAAACAGAGCTTAATTATTTTAGCTTCTACCCTTATCACCATTTTTATAAGAGCGCCCTGGATCTATCCGGTCATTCTTTTATTGGGGGGCTTTATCACAAACTTCACCAACACTTCCCAATCTGATAACAAAACCAAACCCCTTGATATCCGATGGAAGTACCTCACAATGTTCTTCGCTATTCTTGCTTTTGCCATTATTTTAGGAGCCTTTACAAAAGCAACCCCTATTCTGCTTTTTGAAAACACCTATCGGTATGGCAGCATTGTATTTGGTGGGGGGCATGTATTAATTCCCATGATGTACGAGCATTTTGTCAATTTCAAGGATTATTTGAATTCTCAGGAATTTCTTGCCGGATACGGAATAGTTCAAGCTCTACCTGGTCCGGTATTTTCTTTTTCAACCTATGTTGGCGGTATGTCCCTTAAAGACATGGGAACAACTGGCCATATCCTGGGCTGCTTAATAGGGACGGTGGGGATTTTTCTACCGGGTACTTTGTTGATTTTCTTTGTAGCACCGATCTGGGATGGGCTTAAACAGTATGCTTTTATTAAAAGATCACTTGAGGGTATTAATGCCGTAGCCGCCGGAATGGTTGCTGCCGCCGCTTATATCCTTTTAGAGTCCATTGGCATGGATGTGTTTAACATCACTATTCTCGGCACCACCTTTATGTTGCTTATGTTCACCCGCATTCCACCACCTGCTATCGTATTTTTCTTCCTAATTTTGGGTATCATTTTTTAGTAAGAACTTTCGGAACCTTCCAGTAATTTTCTTACGATAAAAAAGATCTTATACGCTAAAGAAGGCATAAATGATCATCATTCGCAAAATTTCTATTTTAGTATGGCTTTTAATAGCAATGGCAAGTATAAGCAATTTGGCTGTTGCCCAGGAAAATAAAGTCGATTCTAATATAATCGAGTTTTCAGGATTTGTGATTACGGCTGATAGTGCTTCTCCTATACCTTATGCAAACGTAGAGGTTATCAATACAGGACGAGGCACTGCAACAAACCTGGAGGGATTTTACTCCTTAGCGGTCAAAGAAAATGATACCTTAATATTCAAATCCACCGGTTTTAAACAAGACACTTTTAGCCTTCATGATAATATAAGAAAAGGGAAATTAACCCATGTTCAAACTTTGGAGCTTGACACTATTGCTTTTCAAGAAACCGTTGTTGAGCCCTTACCATCCAATCAAAAGTTCAGAGAAGCTTTTCTAAACCTGGATTTACCTAGCGATAAATTCAAGCTGGCTAAGAAAAACCTGGATTCAAAAAAACTCGACAAGATAAGTGAAAGCCTTTCCGCCGATGCTCTTGAGAATTACAATTACACAATCCAGCAGTTTCATGATGAAGCTTTTTACAATGGAGCTAACAGGCCTTTTTACACATCGCCAAGTTCTGAAACGCCCATCCCGGGAAGCCTATTGAATCCACTTGCCTGGTCCAAGTTTATTAAATCTATCAAAAAAGGGGAATTCGGCAAGTAGTAGGCTTCCCTATTGAGCAGCCAACTTATGGAAACATTATAAACCACAAAACATCATGGATAATAAAGACCAAAGGCTACTGCTATACATACACGTCCCCAAAACAGCGGGTACAACAATGAAAACCATTATTCAATGGTTATACAAGTGGAATGAAATCTTTTGGGCCAAAAACCAACAATATTTGCATGAAAAGGTTAATAACCTCAGTACTCAACAGTTACAAAATATTAGTATTGTTGCCGGACACAGCCCTTATGGAATGCACGAATACTTCCCACACTCGTCTTATAAGTATTTTACTTTTTTACGCGAACCTATTGATCGCACTATTTCTCAATATTACTTCATTAGCCGTTCCCCGCATCACCCACTTTATCCCTATATCGTTAATAAAGGATTAAGTCTAAAACAATTGATTGAAAAAGGCCTATTTGATAGGTTTAATATCCAAACTTATTGGTTAACCGGCATTGATAAAAATTATTTTACCGAAGGTCATCAAAGTCAAGAAGTTACCGACACAGCATTGGCAAACATTCAGGAAGATTTTGATTTTGTTGGCCTTAATGAATATTTTGATGAAGGGTTAATCCTTTTAAAAAGGTTTTACAATTGGTCTACCCCTTTTTATGCCAAAAAAAATGTAACAAAAAACCGGGATAAACCCCATCATTTTGATGAGGCTACACTGGATTTAATCAGGGAAAGAAATCAAATGGATCTGGCCATTTATAAAAACTGTCAAGAACAATTTCTGAAACAATTAGAAATGGAAAGGAAAAAGGGCAATGGGTTTTTAGAGGATTATGAAACCTTGATGAAAATCAACCGTAAAGTGGGGAAATTAAAGCCGTATCGGCTTAAATTATTAAAGGATTCGGTCTTTAAAGGTATATATTCCGGGATTACAGGTAAGGCAGCTGTCGATGTCTGGCCATAATACTATCATTTGAATTTGCTAATTGATTTTTTAAACTTATTTTTGCTAACGATCGTTAGGTAAAAGCATAAAGATTTAAATTTATCTTTTTGATGGAACTGGCAATTTCAAAAAGTCGCAAAGATCAGATACAAGAAGTAGCGGAAAGTCTGTTTAGGACCAATGGCTACAGCGCTACTTCGATCCGACATTTAGCCAAAGAAATCGGCATCGAACCTGCTTCCATTTATAGCCATGTCAGCTCCAAGGAAGAGATTCTGGAATCAATTTGCTTTAGCATGGCCAATGAGTTTTTTGATACGTTAAAAGCCTGCCTTGCTAAAGCGGGCGATGATCCTGTTGAGCAACTCAGAGAAGTTATTAAAGGTCATATTGAAGTCATCACAAGAAATATCAACGCCTCAGCAGTTTTTTTACATGATTGGCAATTCTTATCAACCGATAAGCTTTCATCTTTTAAAGCGCTAAGAACAGAATATGAAAATCTTCTTCAATCCATCTTGGATAGGGGAGTGAGCAAAGGAGTTTTTAACATTCAAGACACTAAATTTACTACATTAACCATTCTTTCAGCGCTTAACTGGACTTTTGAATGGTATAAACCAGAAGGTAGGATGTCAGCAGAAGATATTGGTTCCCAATTGGCAGAAATGTTATTGAATGGTATAGAACATAAAATGATTGTTTAACTAAAAAGCAAAGCTTATGTATGGTGGTGGTTACGTTCCCGGTAATGAAAATAAAGGGAAAGAAGATTTTTTAAATGAAGATCCGGAGAAACTCCAGGAATTTGAGGATCGTATTCAAAAAGGGGAGAAAATTGAACCTCAGGATTGGATGCCGGCGGAATATAAGAAGCAGGTGAAGCGCATGATTGAACAGCATGCACACTCGGAGATAGTAGGCGCCCTGCCGGAAGGAACTTGGATTACAAGGGCTCCGGGTTTTAAACGGAAAATGGCCCTCATTGCCAAAGTTCAGGACGAAGTTGGGCATGGACAATTGCTCTATGGTGCCGCAGAAACTTTGGGCAAGACTCGCGAACAAATGATCAATGACCTTTTAAACGGTAAATCAAAGTATTCCAACGTTTTTAACTATCCTGCCGAAACCTGGGCTGATGTTACCGTTATTGGATTTTTAGTAGATGCCGCAGCCATCGTTAACCAGGTTAACAATGCTAAAGGCTCATACGGACCTTATGTCAGAGCTTTGGAACGGATTAATTATGAAGAATCATTTCACTTAAAGCAAGGGCATGATGCTTTTGTATCTTTGGCCGCCGGCACGAAACGTCAAAGGCAAATGCTTCAGGATGCACTATACAGGTGGTGGCAACCGCTAATGCACTTCTTTGGTCCTTCTGACAAAGATTCTGTGCATACCGAAAAGCTTATGAAATGGAAGGTTAAAATGGCTTCTAATGACGAAATGAGGCAGCAATTCCTTTCCATGTACGTGCCTAAAATCCAGGACTTGGAATTGGATATTCCGGATCCCAATCTTTACAAAGATCCTGAAACCAAGGAATATCATTTTACCGAACCGGATTGGGACGAATTTTACCAGGTCATTAAAGGTAACGGCCCTTGTAACAAAGAAAGGCTTGCGGTCCGAAGATGGGCTGAAGAGAATGGCAAATGGGTTAAAGATGCCATGAAACGTTTTGCCCAGGGTGAAGAATATGTTGTCCCTTACGCATAAGCGCACATTTGCCATTTAGTAAGTTTATTAAAAGGATTGCCTAATTAAAATACAATGCTATTATGAAAGAAATTTCCCTGGATCCCCGGGTTAACCGTATGGACTTACCCGGGGAAACCGCTAAGGATGAGCAAGTGGTAGAACAAAAAGACTATTGGATTACCTATGAAGTTTTCCTGCAGAAAAAGAAGGGGACTCAACATAGCCACGCCGGAGTCGTTCATGCACCGGATTCAGAAACGGCTTTGGTTTTTGCCAAGGAACAATTCACCAGGCGCGGAGAGGCTACCAATATTTGGGTGGTTAAATCCTCTGAAATTTTAGCCACTGCTTACGATGATGTTGATATTTTTGAAAGTGCTCCTTCCAAAGTTCACAGAGAACCGGGCACTTATAAAGTAAAAGAAAAAGTTCAACAATTTAAACAAAATCGCCAAAATGCCGGAAATGAATAATAATCAAGCTTTAAAAGAATTGCTTTATAAAATGGCGGATGACCAATTAATTTATGGTCATCGCAACTCTGAATGGACTGGCATTGGGCCAACCCTTGAAGAAGATATTTCTTTCAGTTCCATCGCCCAGGACAAGATTGGCCATGCCTATAATTTTTATCAAATGTTGGAGAATTTAGGAGAAGGCGATCCGGATAGCATTGCCTTTAACCGAAAAGAAACTGATTTCAAGTGCTCTCACTTGGTTGAGTATCCTACGGAAGAATATAATTTCAGCTTAATTCGGCATTTCCTTTTTGATCATGCTGAATTTGTTCGCATAGAGTTACTTATGGAATCCAGCCATGAACCGCTCGCCAATTTGGCCAAAAAGCTTAAGGGAGAAATCAAGTACCATTTGTTTCATGCTGACACCCTAATCAAGCAATTAGGGAATGGAACAGAGGAAAGCAATAGCCGGCTGCAAACCAGTTTAGAAGAGGCATTTCCACTTGCTTTAGGAGTCTTTGAAAAAGGAGATTATGAAGACGATCTGAAAAGTAATAATATTTTTCCCGGAGAAGATGTCCTTAGAGAAAAATGGTTGTCTGATATTCAAAAACCATTAGCGAATGCTTCCTTAAAAATGCCTGAACAAGAAAATTTTGAACCCTCGTTGGGAGGTCGTAAAGGTTATCATTCCGAATATCTGCAACCTTTATTGACCGAAATGACAGAAGTTTTCCAAATTGACCCGGATGCTGAATGGTAATCATTTCGCATCTAATGATATTATTGAAAGAATCGCTTTCTTAGTTTGATTAAAATTTCATGAATGTCTTCAGAAGGTTTCAAAGTAAGAATGAGAATCCCGTAAAAAATTGCTAAAACGATACTTTTATAAATTGTATTAACAAGTCCTGAATATTTATCCGTCCAACCAAACCAATCAAAATCAGGAAGAATAAACCCTAAAATCAAGGTAATTCCAACAATCAATGCAACAAGTAAATGGTTTTTAGAAAAAGGGCTTAAACGATATTTCACCCATAATAAGCCACTTTTCATTAAGTTATTGATAACGATAGCGATGGCTGTTCCTAAAGCAGCACCCACAACTCCATAAATAGGAATGAATATCAAGTTAAAAATCACAACCAAAACAAGTAGAGAAGAAATAAAAAGGAAATTGTATCTAAAGTACTTTGAATGAACCAGAATCTGCTGATTTGTTCCCATGCCTACACTCAAAAGCCGCGATAAACCAATAAAGAAAACCACATAAACACCTTCCAGGTATTCCTCACCAACAAAGGAGAGTATTTCCTCGATATTGATCCAAATTATTATAAATATTAGACTTCCAAATAGAAACTGATTTAAGCTTGATCGCTTATAGACTTCATTGATCCGTTCTAGATTGTTATTGGCAAAGGCATCTGCGATAAAGGGACCACCAATATGGGCAAGTCCTTTTTGCGGGATAGTAATTACATTGGCTAAATAAAAAGCTATGGTGTATATAGCAACGGAAGCACTGCTTAATAAAGCCCCTATCATAATCACATCAACCCTTCTGTTCAAGACTGCAGTAGCCTGATTAGCGAGAGTAAAAAAACCATATTCCATCATATTAAGAAAATAACGCCAACTAACCCCTGGAAAAGTAAGGTTGTAAAATATCTCACCTTTAAAACTTAAATATCCCACCAAGCCAAGGAATGGAATAGCATAAGCAAGGGAAAAGATAATTATAAATTGGTCAAAGTTTATGAGTTGGTAATAGGTCAGAATTATCGCAGCCATTATAAAGAGCCTCAGAACTATTTCCTTTAGAAATACAGGAAAAGTAGAGGCAAACAAAGCTTTTGAATAAGCAAATAACGCTTGAAAGAGTAAAAGAAAAAGTGCTATAGGAAATAAGAAATAAAACTTCTGTATAAATAAGGTGGAGTCAGAATAAAAAGTCTCTTTAATGGTAGGGCTGAATCCCAGTAAAATACCGCCTAAGATAAAAAAGCCAAAAAGGGGAACCAGGAAAACAAGTAAAAGAAACCCACTATGTTGTCTTTTCTTATCCTTAAAATAAGGCAGATACCTGACAGTAACATTCTTAAACCCTAAATTAGAGGCAATGCTTAAAACATTCGAAAAAGCAAGTATAAGTCGAGTTAAGCCAAATTCATCAGGAGAAAAAACTTTAGGAAATAAAACAACGACATTGATATATCCTAAAAAAAGCCCTAAATATAAGACCAAAGAATTTTTAAAAGCCTGTTGCCTTATCTCTCCCATTGCACAAAATTTATAAATACCCCAACTTTTTCATAGGCATCCCAAAGCTTTCTTCAATCAATTTTTCCTGCTCATCGCTTAGCACATTTTCCCATTCTGTTGTCTTACCACTCCTTACGAAAGGAATTGACTGCTTTTTGTCTTCTTTTTCCTTCATTTTTTCAATTGAGCTCTTACTTACAGCCTTTGAAATTTCATTGTCGCTGACATCTATTCCAATAAAATCAGCAATTTTTCTTGCATAAACCTCCGGTTTTTCTTTCATATCCTCATACCTTATCACAAGAAAATTCCTCGTGTCAGCCTCCATTCCACAAAGCCAACTATTGACGTGAGCACCCCAGTTTCCGTATTCTGGAATAGGACCCTTCAAAAAAGCATTCAAGAAGGTATCAAATTCCCCATCCCCAATTTCTTTCCCTTCTCTCTGAAAATAGTAATATTCTGAAATTACAACACTTTTCGGGTTTCGGGCAATATACAAAACCTTTGGATATTCCGGCTTAAAAGGGAAATGGCTTTTTAAAACCCTTGGTTGTTGAGCATTCATTATTTTACCGGGAGTAAAGTTATGGATATCAGGAACCCGATTTTCGACATTCTTAAAATCCGTTTCAGAATTTCTAAACATTAAGTTGCTTATAATAAAACGGATCCAGGTATTTCCACTTTTCGGGTAAGAAACCAAAAAGGTATCATTAGGCCTGGGTTGCACCAAATGTTCATTCAATGGGAAAACACCAAACCCGGTGAAAAATTGAACTTTATCATGAACCCACTTAAATGGACGAGGAAGCATTTTCGTTTTTTTAAAGGAAACAAATGACTCTAAATAAAAAAAGAAAACCAAAGTGCTAATGGTTTTAGCATTTGTTAATTAACAATTAATCAAAAATGTTGCGTAATGACAAAAAGCTTGAAATGCAAGCAATAATAAAATTCAAGTACCTGTTAATTTACGAACTTTAACAAGTTTTCGCGGATGCCGGGATAATTGCTAAAATTATCCAGCACCATTCTATGGTATGTTTGTAAAGCATCTTGCGAAAAATTATAGTTATTCTTTGATTTCATGTTTTCCATTACAAAATTGGCCCAAGAGTCTAAATATGGAATTTGGAAAAAATTACAGATACTATTTAAAGTTTCTTGGTTAAATTGATGTTCGTAAAAATAATAGAAGTTGGAAGGGTACTTTTCATATTGGGTTAAAAAATGAGAAAAAAATTTAAGGTTTCGCTCCATAGCTTCAATAAAGTTGTTGCAATCATAATAATGATCCTGTCGTATATTGTCCATTTTCATATTTGATTTAGCACAAGCTATTGGATGCCTAACCGGAAACAGGAATTTCAGATTCGGATTTTTTTCAACCAAAGAGGCTGGTTCTATACCCTCGTTAATCAAAAAATCACTTACCATATGAGATTCCTTCCATAGAATTGATTTCGGGTTTTTATCTCTTCCAAGACCAGCTTGGCTAATTTTACTTCTTAATTCAGGGTCATCAAATGCATGCGCATAAAAAATATTCCCCCCGAATTTTGCCCTATATCCCCTTTTGAAGCATACAAAGCAAAACCTTTAAAATTTTCAAGCTTTTCTGCTGAGTAGTCTTTTAAGAAGTTCAGGTGATTTCTTCTCAGAATCCGAACTCCCGCATGATTTAAAACACAACAATTGGGATGAAGAGCCAAAATACCTGCAATAAATGTGGTTAAATTTCTATAAGGCCCCAGCATTAAAACCACCGATTGGACATTTTTAGCTTTTCTTTTATACATTAAATGACCGATAGGATCGACAAACCTATTTAATAGTTTCTTTTTAAACCTTTTATTCATTGAAGGTAATCCTTTTAAATTGGTTAAATCCTAAATCGAAAGTTTTCTAAGGTTTATACCCTAGAAGCCTAAAATCCTCTTTATAGAGATCATAAACAATTTTTTTCATTTCCTTATCATAAACATCTTCTAATGTATTGTTTCCCTTTTTGGAAGCATTGGTATATGGGAGCTCACAATTAACGTTAATTTTCTCACATATATTTTCAAAATCTTGAGCCAAGTTCTCATAATAACCCAGGTAGTCGACCATCATTTCTCCCCTTTCATCGTATAGAAAGTACCATTGAGGATAAAAATGAACCTTCTCTTTAAAAACTCCATCTTGTATCAGCCCTTCTTTAACAAATGACTCAAAAGATTCATACTTCTCAAATTTATTCCATAGATATTCGAGATCTAATTTAACCATTCCACCTGCTTTTAAAAAGTTGTAAGCGGAATAAACCCTGTCATAAGGGTTTCTCACAAATGAAAACTTAAAATACCTGTCAAAATCTCGTCCAAATAACATTCTCAACGTTGTCCCATACCGATGGCTCCCCCCCAGGTTTTTAAAAAGAGCCTTACAAACAGAAACACCGCCTGTTCTGGGGATATGTATATAAATACATTTAAGGTCATCATAGCGATTGGGATAAACACCAAATGAATTCCTTACTTGTTTTGTTTTTTGGTATTTTAATATTCTAACAAGCTGCTCCTTTAAGAGCTGAGCCCTGTAATTAAATTCCATTGGCTATTTTGAATTGATTTTTTAAACCTTTTTTACCTAAAAATACCTTTAAGGTGGCTTTTCCAATTAAAGACAAAAGGCACCCATTTAACTAAACCAAGCCCTCTTAAGGTGTTATAGATCAATATTTTACGTTTATTAGCGATATAAGGTGGTCCTTGAATAACACTTTTTACACCAAATTTCTTATTAAAATATTCCCTGGAATATTCAACTCGATCATCTCCTTTCCTGTAGTCAACGTATTGCTCCTCTCTAATTTCTGGATGATGGCCAACAATAACATTTAAGGCTACTCCAAATTTCCATTTTCCCAATTCTTTTTGAGAAAGGAAGAAATCCAGATGCTCTCTATTAATTTTGTACTCCGGGTCCCAGGAAATTTCACTAAAACATTCTTTCCTGAATAAGGTAGAATTAGGAATATAGTCAAATATTTTATACGGAACACCCTTGTTAGAGAAGTAAGTCGTTCGATTTCGCCTTAAACATTCTTTCACAACAAAATTTCTTTTATATTCTATATCACACGCTGTACATTTAAATTCACCATGCTCTTTCCAAATACAAGAAACGCCTCCCAACGTTTCATCTGAAATCAGCACATCGTAAAGATCCTTAATATTATCTGGTACCGTATTATCGTCATCCAGTAATAACAAAAAATCAGTTTCGCAATTTTCTATGATCTTATTCCTACCATAAGAAAGGCCGGTATCAAACTCTAGCTTCAAAAGCTTAAGGGGTAAAATTTTTGAATATTTTTCATAAATAGCATCTTTTTTCTCATCAATAATACCGTCATCTGCAATAATTACTTCATGCCAACTATGCTCTTTTAGACTTTCCAAAGCCATTTCCAAGGCTTTTGCCCTAAAAAAAGTTTTTATTCCTACTGTTATTTGAGCTTCTTCTTCCATGCAGTTAAATATTTAAGGCCACAATCAAAAAAAAATAAAATCTTATAAAAATTTTTAATAATAATCTAAGATTCTTTATTTTGCCAGAATATGCTGACAACAAAGGTAAAAATTTAAAACAAATAAATTGATGATGGGCATTTCCACGATTTTTAACTGGTAAAATATCGTTAATCTTACCCTCCTGCAAAAGAACCTTAAATACAAAAAATTATAATTCATTAACAACATATTAATGCTCAACGCCAACCGATCCAGAAGTATCTGCTGAAATAACTTGGATGAATCATCAATCAAAACTCACAAACTTAAACTTCATATAAACCAAAAGGTAATTTTCAGAAAATCACGCTTTGCCTTACTTTTGAAAAAAATTGATTAAAATTACTACACTTTAATAAGATATTTGAGCCAAGTAAAAAATTTTCAACCTTACTAAAATGGCCCCCCTTAAGGATTTGATACCAACTATAATAAAAGACAAATTAAAAAAGAAACTTCACCTTTATGACATTATTCTAAACCAAAAGGCTATAGACTTCCGAAACCTGGAATTAAGTCCTTTAGAAGCATTGGAAAGAGCCAGTGGTTATAACATTTTAATGGATTTTGAGGGAAAAATTTGCCGAGGGATGAGGGTTTTAGGCTTTCCCTTAAATCAAGAATTATCTCATCCTTTCGTTATGACAGCTTCTGAATACCTGGATGGAAAGGCAACCCAATTTTCGGATTCTTCCCTTTTGACATATTATGATAAATTCCAACCAAAAAATGCGGCAGAGTTATTAGGATTAGAAAGTCAAAAGGCTCCCAAGCTTCTTGAAGAAAACCTTAGAATTATAAAGTTCCCATGGGAGTCTCCACCCAATAAGAGAGATTTTAAAAAACGGAAGAGAAAACTTAATAAAGAATACCAAAAAGCATCCTTTAAGCTTACATGGAAAGACGGTGATCCTTTATTTGGTCCCATTAACCATAAGAAAGGAGAATTCGAGTTTTCAAGAATTAAATCACTGGTGGATTCAATAAAGAATTTTGGTTATGTCACTGAAAAACAAATACCAGGTACTTTATTGGTTAAAGGGGATGAATACCGTATTGTTATCAACACAGGTCAGCATAGAGCGGCCGTATTAGCATCACTTAAGAGGAACATACCCATTTTAATTGATTCCAGGTTTGTGGTTTCAAGAGATAATGCCCTTTATTGGCCATGGGTCCAATACAATTATGTGAGTAAAGCAACAGCTTTGGAAATTTTTGACCGAATCTTTGAAGGCGAGCAGCCAGAGGCTTTAAAAAAAGTCTGGCAGCCTTAAGAGAAAGGCCAACTATAGAATTTAATCCCCTTAACCTTTTTATTCAATCATTGAAACTATAACCAAAATATTCTATATCTTTCCCAAATTTCTCCCTTATCACTTCTTTAGTACGCTCATCATAGTAATCCTTAAAATTTTTACCTTTCTTTCTCTTTTTATTTTTATGAGGTAAATGCGGGGGAGCTCCAATTTCTCTGGCAATTTTTTCCCAATCCTGTTCAATATTCTCAAATTTCCCAATAAAATCTACAATAAAATCACCATTGTCGTTGGTAAACCAATCCATCTGGTTTTTATGACGGGAAGGATGAACGCAAGTATCACTACTGTATTGAATCCAATCCACAAATTCCGGGAATGTCATTGTTCCTTTCATCTGAATACCTTCCTTACGTTCAAACAAAGAAACAACCCGATCCCATGGATTCCTGACAAAACCAAATTTGAAATAATGAGAAAATAATTTTTCTCCTAAGTGAAGCTGCTTTTGCTCTGAAACAAATTTTTGATATAAGAAATTGAAAACTGGATTGTAAAAACGGAAAGGCCAATGGGTTGTTAAAAGTTTCTTTATTTCAACGGCATCCAGGTGAGGCTTCTTAGGGTTACCGATTATTGACCTAATGCTTGTAGAGCCCGTTTTTGGAACTTCTACAAATATGCATTGATACTTATGGCTTATCATTGACCTTAATGGTAATTATTGAACCTTAATCCGTTCACCTGGTCTTAATCCACGAGTATTCCGGATATTATTCAATCGTTTCAATTTGTTTATACTCACCCCCTCATATTGCTTAGCAATATCCCATAAGGTATCGCCCGCTCTAACAGTATAATAACTTTGATCCCCAGAACTAACGGACTCCGTTAAGGTTGTGGTTTGACGGCTTTTATCATCAAGGTTTTGTTTCTGATTAAAACTTAGATGACTGATTTGCTTATAATAACCAAGCTTTTCAGAAGGGACATAAATCTTAATTTTATCCCCTTTGTGTATCCTATTACCTCTAATGCCATTCCAACGCCTTAAATCTGATGCACGGCAATCATACCATTCAGCAATATAACCCAAATTATCTCCCTTTTTTACGGTATAATAAACCGGTTTGTAAGCTGGATCAGTGTTGTTTTCCTTTTCTTCTGAGCCTTCATCACCATCAATTACACTGTCTTGGTAAGCGATAATACTATCCCTCCTTGAACAGAAAGTAAGCGCTGATTCAATCGGTAAAATGATTGATTCAGGGCTTTTCCCTCCGGGAATCACATCCCGTTTATACTCAGGATTTAGCATTCGGATTTTATCTATATCCAAATTCATCGTTTCTGCCACTGCTTTAAAGCTTAGTTTCTCATCCAATAGCACGGTATCTGTCACAGATGGCATTTTAGCCTTTTTTGGATAAATATTATAGGCATCTTGATGTTCAAAAATATGAGTGACAGCAATAAAAGCTGGTACATAACCCCTGGTTTCCCTTGGTAAAAAAGGGTAAATTTTCCAGAACTGATCACTGTAACCCGAACGTCTTATTGCTTTATTAACATTCCCCGGGCCGCAATTATAAGCAGCAATGACCATAAGCCAATCTTCATAGATTTTGTATAGATCCCCCAAATAATCGACAGCAGCTTTGGTAGAAGACTTTACACTTCTACGCTCATCTACATATGAAGTAATCCGCAAATCATACTGCTTGCCGGTAGTATACATAAATTGCCAAAGTCCAGCTGCACCAGCTGGAGAAACTGCATTAGGATTTAAAGCTGATTCAATAACAGGCAAATATTTTAACCTTAGCGGTAAATTATTCCGGTCCAATGCAGTTTCAAAAATTGGAAAATAGTATTTGGAAATACCCACCATCTGCTGAACCTGCTGCCTTCGCTCACCTTTGTATAATTTAATAAATGATCTTACCCATTTGTTAAAAGTATAATTGATAGGACTCGTTTCATTGATCATATTCAAGCGTGACCGGTTTAAAGAGTCACTGAATTCTGGAATGTTACCTGCTGATGTGTCTACTTTTGTGGTATCAAAATAAACCTGGGCCTTCTTCCAGTTACGAAGAGCGCTATCCATTGTGTTTATAACACTTTGATTATAAACCGTATCAGGCTCTTTACTTAAAGAGTCTTCATTTCCGGTAGAATCATCAATACCTAACCTATCACCAAAAGTGGCAAAAGGTATCCATACCAGAAGCGCTGCTATAACCTTAGTGGTTTTCATTAATTGTTAATTGGTTATTAATTTGAGTGTTCCCTGAGTGTTTTGGCAAATCCCAATAGTTTGCCCTCATCAAAATGGTTGCCAATAATCTGGATGCTAAACGGCATTCCTTCATCATTGGTTCCAATAGGAACAGATATGGCAGGTAATCCGGCAAGACTGGCCGGGATGGTAAAAATATCTTCGGAATAAAGTGCAGTCACATCCTCTTTTTCGCCAATTTTAAAAGCAGTAGTAGGTGTTGAGGGTAAAACTATAAAATCATTTACTTCTAGAGCGGATTCAAGATTTTCCTTAACAAGCCTTCGGATTTTTTGAGCTTTGGAATAATAAGCTTCATAATATCCTTCACTTAACACAAAAGTGCCCAGCATAATCCTCCGTTTTACTTCATCACCGAATCCTTCTGTTCTGCTCTTAAGAATTGTTTCTTCAAGAGATTGGGCTTCATCAGACCGATGGCCATAGAGTATGCCATCATAACGGGATAAATTGGAAGATGCTTCAGCATTTGAGAGTATCTGATAGACAGGGATCATTTGATTAAGATAAGCCAATTTGGTCTCTTGAACAGAAACCACTTCCGCTTCTTTCATTCTTTGAATCAAATCTTCAGAAGCCTTTTTTATAGAGGCATCAAGGTTTTCCGAACCAAAGCAGTCATTGAAATATGCTACTTTAAACCCTTTTTTACCCTGATATATTCCTATGTGAGAAGTATAATCTGGAACAGGCTTATTGGAAGCGGTTCCATCATATTGATCAGCCCCTGCAATTACCTCGAGGATTTTACCGCTATCTTCTATCGATTTGGTAATAGGGCCAATTTGGTCAAAAGATGAACCAAAGGCTATCAAACCATAGCGAGAAACCCTGCTGTAAGTAGGCTTTAAACCAATGTTACCAGAAAATGAAGCAGGTTGACGAATTGATCCGCCGGTGTCAGAACCCAAAGCTGCGTGGCACATATTGGCAGTGACTGATGCTGCTGCCCCGCCAGAGGAGCCTCCGGGTACACGAGTTTCATCCAAAGGATTCTTAACAGGTCCATTGGCTGAGTATTCATTGGAAGAACCCATGGCAAATTCATCACAGTTTAACCTACCAATGATGATAGCATCTTCTGCTAAAAGCCTTTCTACAACCGTTGCAGAATATAGCGATTCAAACTGATCAAGTATTTTGGAAGAGGCTGTAACCAAGTGCCCTTTGTAGCATATATTATCTTTGATGCCTATTACCAAACCAGCTAATTTTCCTGCATTCCCATTTTTAATTTTCTCTTCCACATCAGCTGCCTGGGCTTTAGCTTCTTCCTTGTAAACCTCGTTAAAAATATTGAGCTTCGGATTTAGTTCCTCTATTTTATCTAAATAGCCTTGAAGGACTTGAGGAACATCCATTTCTCCCGACTGCAGCATATCTTGTAGTACAGCCAGGTTCTCAGAAGAATTTTGAACTTTCATGGGTTTAACTAGTTGGACGAGTGGGGTTTATTTTCTTCAGAAGAGTTATCGTCTTGGCCGGATGATTTTTGATCACCTTCCTTCATACCTTCTTCCAAACTATCCCTAACTTTATCTTTGGCGGAATTGAATTCACGAATGCCTTTACCAATACCCTTCATTAACTCTGGAATTTTACGACCACCAAATAAAAGCAAAATGCCCAGAAATATGATAATCCATTCCATTCCGCCCGGAAAACTAAAAAATAGTTGCATTAGCCTAAGATTTTGATCTGTTCAAATTTAGTGAAATTACGCCTTTTTCAACAGGGGAATCCATTTTTTGATTCCTTAACGGGTAAGTTAACTTACCAAGAAGTTTTTTCTCCATTTTATGCGAATAGCTATCTTTGTAATAATAAAACTCAGAATTATTCATTAGTCACCTTTGTTGAAAGGGTTTTAAAACAAAATTGGGGAGCATATGGAGCACTTGGATTTCGAACAACCGATAAAAGACCTCGAAGAAAAGCTGAAAAACACCAAAAAGGTGGCTGAAACGGAAGGGAAACAAGTAAACAACGATACCATAAGGGAGTTAGAGAATCAAATTCAAAAGCTTAAAGAAGATATCTACAATGACCTTAGCTGCTGGCAAAAAATCCAGATTGCTCGTCATCCCGAGAGGCCCTTCACTTTGGATTACATCCATAATATTTCTTCAGATTTTCAAGAATTGCACGGTGACCGGAATGTAAAAGATGATAAAGCAATAGTTGGAGGATTTGGTACTTTCAACAAGCAAACGGTAATGTTTATCGGGCATCAGAAGGGTAAGAATACTAAACAAAGGGCGTACAGGAATTTCGGAATGCCTAATCCTGAGGGTTATCGTAAGGCTTTGAGGCTTATGAAGTTGGCTGAAAAATTTCAAAAGCCGGTTGTGACATTAATAGACACGCCAGGTGCTGCTCCGGGGGTTGAGGCTGAAAAAAGAGGACAAGCTGAGGCCATCGCCAATAACTTAAAACAAATGGCAATGCTTAAAGTCCCAATTATCTGTATTATAATAGGTGAAGGTGCTTCAGGAGGAGCTTTAGGTATTGGTGTAGGAGATAGAATTTACATGCTCGATTATACCTGGTATTCCGTGATTGCACCGGAGTCATGTTCTTCAATTTTGTGGAGAAGCTGGGATTATAAAGAAACGGCTGCGAAAGAATTACAGCTGACCTCAGATAAACTACTGGAAAAAGGCATTATAGACGGCATCATAAAAGAGCCGCTTGGTGGAGCACATAGTGAGCCTGAGCAGATGTATAAAAATTTGTCTGACTACCTCACCAAAAGCTTGGATGATGTATCCGGTATGTCAGCAGAAGAATTGGTGAACTCCCGCATTGAGAAGTTTGCCAATATGGGCGTCTACCAAGAAGTTTAGCCATCTGTTTCCGAGCTTCTTATACTTTCCCGAAGAATGGTTTTACTTTCTGGTCCTTTATTGAATAGCAGGTCCAGAATGCTAAGATTAGGAACGAAATCAAACCGCTCGTGAAAGGCTTGTATGTATTGTTTTTGCCGAAAATACGGGTCAGCTGCCTCTGGCTTTTTGGGATGAATGTGCGAAAGGCAATCTACTAATTCGGTCTTATAACCGTGGTATTCTGATAAAAGGGTAACGTCCGTTTTAATACTCAACTTTTTAAGCACCATTTGAATCGTAGCCAAATCGAGGTCAAGAAGGAAACAATACTTTGCTTTTAGTATGGCTTCTACTTCATCGCGGTAATAATCAAAAAATGGTGTTTTTCCATAAGCAGATTGGATCGTTACCCAGTGTTCCCTCGGCCAGTTTCGGGAATAATCTATTTTTACATCTTTGAAGGGAACCGTTGATTTACCCTGCTTAACCGGGACCTGAATACTTTGCACTTTATTCCCGGTAAATACGTAAGACCGATTCCTGTAAGATTGCTTGGTATACAACCCCAGATCATCCAGAGCAATCAACTCATTTGTTAAAAATTTTGTTATATATTGTATAGGCGGAAAAAATTGTGGTTCAATCAATAGTCCCAAAGTCGTAGATTATGATTAAACGGTTGGTGACAACCTTTTTATCTATTACATTACCAATCCTTGTATTCTCTCAAATCAAGGCTCCTATAGCCCATCTGGACAATGCTATTTTTCATCGTCCTAATGGTAAACCTTTTACTGAAATATACATCCAGATCCCAGCTTATTCTCTAAAATTCAAGGGAAATGGTAAAAAAGCTTTTCAAGCCAAAGCCAAAGTTAATGTTAAAATCTATAACAAAAATTCAACCATCTACGAAAAATCTTACACACTAAATTCTCCAACTGTAAAAGATACGCAAAACCTTGATTTTTATATTAACGATCAGATCAATATTGCGCTTGAAAGATCAAAAACCTATGACCTCAGGTTTTCCATTGCAGATTATCACAGGCCTTCTCAAAAAGCTAAAGCTCAAAAAACATTTAATACAAAATTCACAGAATCAAAAGTATCCTTTTCAGAAATAAAATTGGTAGATACTGCCTACCCTACCTTAAAGGAGAATCGCTTTTCAATGAATGATTATACTATGATACCAAAAGCCACCAACTTTATAAGCCAATCATCAAAGCATTTTTATTTCTATTCAGAGACTTACAACGCATTATCGACCGTTAAATCAGATCATTTTTACCTTCATTTTCTATTGAGAAAAAATGAGGATACCCTGTTCAAGAATAAGAAAAAAATTAAATCAAAAAAAGTAAATCCCAGCTTGGCCAAATTAGCGACCAGCACCCTGGATCAAGGAAAACACCATTTGAAGATTGAGGCAAGGGGTAAAGAAGACAATTTATTGGCTTCAAAAACCACAAAAATTCATACACAAAAGAATGAACCAGCTTCACTCAAGGAATCCTTAAAATCTTATTCAAAAGACAGCCTTGAGCAATTTATCCAATGGCATTCACCTCTCGCAGACAAAAAAGAGGCGGCATTTATTAAAAAATACGAAGCAAAACCGCCTGCTAAAGACAGCCTGATCAATTTCATCGTTAACTTTTGGCATGAAGAAAATCCTCGCCAACCCAAACGAGGCTGGGAGATATACAAGCAAAGGGTTCATTTCGTAAATGATAAGTATTCAAACGGGATTAATGAAGGTTACCAAAGCGATCGTGGCCGGGTTTATCTTCAATACGGCCCACCCAATTCAATTGTCAGATCCCAGGATGACCCGAACCTATATGCTTACCGGATCTGGCATTATAACCGGACCAAAAAGCAGGCTAATGTTAGGTTTATATTCTATAGCACGTCCATTTTGGAAGAAGAATTCATAATTTTGCATTCCACAGCCATGGGCGAATACAATAATCCGAACTGGAAGCAGGATTTAAAGCGTAATCCGAACAGAATTCAGAATCCTGCACCATGGGGTAATGATCCGGATTGGGATTTCCAGAAATAGAATCTGCTTTTGATTAAAAAATTAAAGCTTGAAAAAAGCCGCATTTCTCACCCTTCTTTTGTTAGCAAAGTTACCCCTATCCTTCCTTTATGCGTTGGCTGATGGCCTTTACTTTATGGTATGTCACGTAGTTCAATACCGTAAAAAAGTTGTATCTAACAACTTAACGCACGCATTTCCAGCCAGGACGCCTTCTGAGATTCATGCTATTAGCAAACGGTTTTACCAAAACCTGGTTGATTGGTTCATTGAAATCGCTAAAATACCCGGCTTTAATGCTGGTCAGATTTTGAAAAGATGCCACATTATTAAAAACGATGACTTTGAAGATTTACAAAATGAAAGCCATGGAGCCGTTATTCTAACTGCCCACTTGGGGAACTGGGAGTGGGCAGGACAAACAATAGGTTTAACATTAGATCAGCCCGTAAACGTAGTTTATAAAAAGCTTAAAAGCCCTATTGCCAATGCTATAATGCGTTATATACGTACAGCTTTTGGCAATGAGGTTTCTTCAATGAATCAAACAGCCCGGAAAATGTACAGAGGGAAAAGCCGCGGTTTGGTAACATGTTTTTTAGCTGACCAAACCCCAACCTTAAGGGATGCTGGTTGCTGGCCATTATTCATGAACAGAAAAGCACCATTTTTCAACGGGCCAGCCAAAATAGCACAAAAGCTTCACTTGCCGGTTTATTTCGGCAAAATCAAAAAAGTAAAAAGAGGCTATTATGAAATAACCATTAAAAAGTTATGCAATGAGCCTCAGAAGTTAGAGGCTAGCGATATCACAAAGCAATATGTCACCCTGTTAGAGCAAACCCTTCATGAACAACCAAGCAATTGGCTTTGGTCACACCGTAGGTGGAAGAAAACCGGTAAGAAACCTAAGTAAAGGCGGATAACGATAAACCGAAATGACCAAAATGACAATGGGTATTTATTGTAATTTTGCCCTTTAAATGCTTGTTAATCTACTATGCCTTCAACAAACCCATTAGTTAGCATCCTCATTCTCAACCACAATGGCAAGCCATTTTTAAAAGATTGTTTCGAAAGTGTTTTAGCATCCGAATACTCGAATATAGAGGTGATTCTGATTGATAATGCTTCAACCGATGATAGTGTTGCCTATACAAGAAAGACATTCCCCCAAGTAGAAGTTTTTGAAACGGGTACTAACGGGGGCTATAGCAAAGCTTATAACTTGAGTTTTGAGAAGGCCGGCGGCAAATATTTCGTATTACTGAATAATGATGTTACTGTTGAACCCAATTGGCTTGGTCCTTTGGTTGATAAAGCTGAAGCAGATGAAAAAATCGGCGCTCTACAGCCTAAGTTAGTGTCAATGCTGGATCCCACCGATTTTGAATATGCCGGTGCCTCAGGAGGCTTCCTTGATAAATATGGTTTTCCTTTTCTTAGGGGTCGGGTATTTGGCCATCTTGAAAAAGATATCGGTCAGTATGATGATGTGGTGCAAATCTTTTGGACAACAGGGGCCGCCATGTTTTTAAGAGCCGAAGCCCTCCATTACACAGGCGGTCTTGATGAAGAATTTGTCCACCATATGGAGGAAATAGATCTGTGTTGGCGGCTAAATCTGGTTGGTTACCAACTAAAAGTTATACCCCATGCAAAAATTTACCATTACGGGGGAGCCACCATAACGCCTGACAGCTATAAGAAAATTTATTGGAACCATCGGAATAGTCTTTTCATGCTGCTCAAAAACCTGGATCACTCAAACCTATCGAGTATTCTTTTCGGCCGATGGTGTTTAGACCTCCTGGCTATTGGAAGAGCCTTAGCGACCTTGGATTTCAAACGTGCTCAAGCTATTGTTGCCGGGCATAATTGGTTACTATTAAGATGGCGTCACATCCGCAATAAACGCCGATCAGTTCAAAATTTGAGAACAGTTAGCGATGAAGAAATTTTCAAGCTTTTTTATCCGAAAAGCATTGCCCTGCAATTTTTCCTAAAGGGTAGAAAAACCTACAATAGCCTTATGAAAGCAATATCGTAAATCCGGTTAGTTTTTTGACCAATCCATTCGGTTAGGAGGTCCTTAAGTGGTTGCAGGTTGATTAAAACATACTGTGTTTTCAGGTTTTCACCGGCTACCAATCAGATTCGTAAGAGAGCCAAAAATGTTAATTTCGCTGCCTGAAACCCAAAACAATAACCAATGGAGATCAAGGTAGAAAATGCCCCTAATATTCAGGATGTAAAGATTGTTACGCCTGAAAAGTTTGAAGATGAGCGGGGCTTTTTTCAGGAAACTTTTCGCTATGATAAATTCATGGAAAAAGGGCTTCCAACTGAGTTTGTTCAGGATAACCATTCAAAATCCGGTCAGAACGTTTTGAGGGGTTTGCATTTCCAATGGGAACCACCGATGGGAAAAATAATGCGTGTTACTCAGGGGAAGGCTTTTTTAGTGGCAGTGGATATTCGAAAAAATTCGCCAACGCTTGGAGAGTGGTTTGGAATGGAAATCTCTGAAGAAAACAAGAAGCAAATTTGGGCACCGGCTGGTTTTGCAAGGGGATTTTGTGTACTTTCTGATACGGCCGAAATTCAATACAAGTGCACGGGCGTTTACAATAAAGCCGGGGAATCCGGTATCTTATGGAATGACCCTGAGATCGGGATTGATTGGCCAGTACATGACCCCATTTTATCGGAAAAGGATCAAAATGCCCAAACCCTTAGTGATTGGTTAGCAAGGCCAGAGGCAAATAATTTTCATTTTTAAAGGCTTAAACAATAAGCCATTGATGCTTTTTAAAGCTGTACCTTTTTTATGATAAAAGCATAAATACATTGTAAAACTAAGAATAACAATCTGTCATGAAAATTCTAGTAGCAGGAGGTGCCGGCTATATTGGCTCAGTACTCGTTCCCAAACTTATTGAGAGAGGGTACGAAGTAGATGTACTTGACTTGTTGTGGTTTGATAACCACCTACCCAAAGAAGCTAATGTTATTCAAAAAGACATATTCAGCCTCGACCAAGGGGAACTCGAAGGTTATGAGCAAGTGATCTTTCTGGCTGGGCTATCAAATGATCCTATGGCTGAATATTCTCCAAAAGATAATTTTATCCAGAATGCAGCGGCGCCTGCTTATTTGGGTTACCTGGCAAAGCAGGCCGGAGCCAGGCGTTACATTTACGCCGGTTCCTGCTCCGTTTATGGCTATACAGTAAATGAATTGTACGATGAAAATTCCCCGGCTGAATCGGATTACCCATATGGCATATCCAAGCTACAGGGTGAATATTCTGCCATGCAAATGCAGGATGAGGATTTTTCAGTGATTTGCTTCAGACAGGGAACCGTTTCCGGCTATAGCCCAAGGATGCGCCTGGATCTTGTCGTTAACACAATGTTCAAGGCTGCTTTGGAAAACAAGACTATTAAGGTCAACAATCCATCAATATGGCGTCCGGTGCTAAGCATCCAGGATGCCGCCAATGCCTATATCAGGGCTATCGAAGCATCCAACGAGGTATCGGGTATTTTCAACATAGCCTCGGGTAATTACACAGTGGGTGAAATTGCGGATCTTGTCAAATATGCTTTGGAAGAAGAGTTAAATGAGAAGATCAAACTTGACATTCATCACCAAGAAGATTACCGCAACTACAAGGTGAGTTTTGAAAAGGCTGTTAAAATGCTGAGCTATAAACCGCTTCATGACGTACCAGGTATTATCCACGATTTGATTAAGAACCTGGACCATTTCAAAGATTTTAGCAACGAAAACTTCTATAACATCAAAGTTTTTAAGGCCCTGAAGGAAAGCGATACTGAAAGAATTTAGTTGTTTCTTTTCAAACCTACTATTTAAAAAGGTAACCTATGAAAGTAGCAGTAGTTGGTGCGAATGGGCAATTAGGTAGCGATGTGGTAGATTTATTCCGCCAGAATAATCATGACGTTGCCGCCTTAACCCATGCCGATATAGAAATCAAAGACCTGGAATCTGTGCAATCAAACTTAGCCAAAGAGCAACCAGAAGTAGTCATCAATACAGCAGCTTACCATAATGTGGAAAAATGTGAGACTGAACTTCACAATGCCTTTGCTGGGAACGCCCTTGGTGCCAAAAACATGGCCGAAGCCTCCGCTAATCAAGGGTTCTACCTTATTCATATCAGTACGGATTACGTATTTGATGGCGGTAAAAGGTCTCCCTATGTAGAGACTGACTTGCCGCTCCCATTGAATGCTTACGCCAATACAAAGCTGGCAGGGGATTATTTTGTCCGGGCAATAGCAAGTAACTCCCTTGTGATGAGAACTTGCGGGTTGTATGGGAAAAATCCCTGCCGGGCAAAAGGTGGTAACAACTTCGTTGAGTTGATGCTAAAGTTAGCCCAAACACGTGATGAAGTTAGGGTTGTAGAGAATGAAGTGCTTACACCAACTTCAACTCGAGAAGTAGCCAATCAAATTCTTGCCTTATCTCAAAATCCGGTTTACGGTTTGTGCCATGCTACAGCCGAGGGCTATTGTTCCTGGTTTGAATTTGCCAAAGCCATTTTTGACATCATGAACTGGGATATTAACCTGAATGTGGCTGCACCGGAAGAGTTTCCTTCTCCTGTTAACAGGCCTGAATATTCCGTTCTGGAAAACAATTTTCTGAAAGAAAAAGGAATTAATCAATTCCGGCACTGGCAGGAAGGTTTAAGCGACTACTTGCTTAAAGAACGAGCGCTAGAAACTTCCTGATAAGAGTTAATATCACCGCATTTTAGCCTTTAGTGCGCTAACATTAGATTTTTGGGCAGTTACTCCCTTATCCACCAGGTTACTTGGCTATTAAACTACCTTACAAGGCTAACGTTCCAGGTTTTAGTAACATTTCCGGACTTTTTTAAAGTTACCAAGTAAAGGCCCATTGGTAATCGCTTTCCGTTGTTATCTCTTCCCCGCCATTTGGAAGGGGTTCCATTCCTTACTTCACTTTGGTATACCTTTTCGCCATCTTTATTGTAAATAATAAGCGTACCATTGGCTTGTTTATCAAACGGATACTCCCAGGATTCTTCCCTTTCAGGAGCAAATGTGTAATTTGTTTTACTGCAATCTTTACCGGCTACATAAAGGTTATTTAGCGCGTCTTTACAATTCTGATCATCCTTAATGTAAACATTGTAATTACCTCGAGCCAGGTTACTAAAACGGGGTTCCTCCTTGTAATGCTTATCTGATGAAAGAGAAAATTGATAAGGAGGCTGTCCACCCGTTATGGAATTAGTATCGATGATAATGGCGCCTTGATCTTTCTCATAACAAGACTTAACAAGCCTGTAAGAGGCGCTAATGGTGAAATCCTTGCAAGGTGAACTGGATTCAGACTTTCGCTTTGACTTTAATCCTAAATCAATGGTATCGCTATCAATAGCATTGGTTTTAGCCAATTCTTGTTGGTCTTTGGCCTGCACTTCGGAGAGCGGGTTGTCATTAGTGGCTTTGTTTTTAACCTTGGTCAAACCATGGCTACGCTGGCTATCATCGGCCTCTTTTAGACCTGCTTTTGATTTTTCGGCTTTTTTATCCGAATAGGCCTTTTTAGGCTCTTTGTTGTTTAACTGCTCTTGATTGTTATTAACGGATTCTTCCTCCTTGTCAGTAATTGTTTTTGCATCTTTGGAAGGATCCGTATCGGCAGATTCCTTGTTAATATCTCCTTCCGGAGGCTTTTCAGTATTTACCTTCGCATTGTCAGCAGGTAAAGTTTTATCAGCTTCATTATTCTGACCCAGATATAGCCAGCCACCTATCACTAAACCAATTACACCAATGGCGGAGCCTATGATACCTCCCTTTACCCATTTTCCGTTTTTATTGGTATAAGCATGTTGGTTATGAATAGATTGCAACTTATGCTTGACATTGACCAGACCAGCATCAATGATCACTTCATTGACTTTTTGATGATTAGCCACCTCTTCAGCAAACTCCTCATCCGAGGCCCACTCGGCATTAAATTGCTCCACCTCCTCATCAGAAAGCTCACCTTTGAAATAGCGGTCTATTAGATCGAATCTTTCCCTTTCAGTCATTGTATAAAATTAAATTTTTCAGATCAGGGTGCTTTTGCAAAACTTTTATCAATTTTTTTTTGCATTTATAGTTTTTGGTTTTGGCCACATCTTCTGATGTAAAGCCCATCATTTTGCTGATCTCTTTCATAGAAAATTTGTGAAAAATCGAATAGATCAATATATCCCGGCATTTTTCCTCCATATAAGATAAAAGCTGGTTTATTTTATTTTCACGCTCATCCGTGAGCAAATCATCCATTACGTTTTTATCAGTAGGCAATTCATATTCATTTTCCGATAGATCGCTGCTCCGGTTTTTCTTCTTTACCCTGTTGTACCACAGATTACGGCTTACAGTAAAAATAAACCCAGCGATCGGGTTTTCTTCTTTGAACTTTTCTCTTTTAACCTGTTTATAAAAGATCAAAACGGCATCCTGAAAAATGTCTGCCGCCTCATCCTCATCGCCCCCGTTCTTTGTTATAAAGTTTTCAATCTTGGGATATATTTCCGTATACAATTTGTTTAGCGCTTTATCATCCCGTCCCTCCCTGATTGCTTCGATTATTTGGTTATCGAATTCCAATTGCCTCGCGTTTCTTTATCATTATACATTTAACAACCGCCAAGGTAACCATCTTATTAAAAAAAACCTTAAAAACCCCCATTTAGTAAAGTTTTTTGAAAAAATACCGGCAAATCCTTTACTTTTTGATTACGCATTTGTATTCAGAGAGGTAAGGATCAAATCAAAGAATCAAAAACCCACCGACAACCCAATCTTAAAAGATTTTTAGGGTTTTATGAAATCCAAAAATTGTTTATAATTGTCGTTTCAAAAAAGGCCTGCCAAAATTTTTAACCATTGTCAGCTACTTCCATAAAAACCTTTTTTAGCGTTACTTTTTTTAGCTTAATACCCTTATTTTACCCGGTTTTATTAGGACAAAATACTTCAGGCCAGGAGCCTGTTCCTCACTATCCTGAACAATTCAGTCAGTTTATCAATAGCTATTCTTTTGTGAATCCCTCCTACATTGGGACTAAAGAAGATTTTGGCGTAGAAATGGGTAACCGATCTTTTGCCAATAACATTGGAGACAGGTCTTCAACATTTTTTTCCATTTTCCTGGATGTTAATGACAAAAATCAAAAACAAGCCAATAGCCATAAAATTGGATTGAATTTTTACAACAACCAATCTGGGCCTGTTTTTAACAGATCCCGCTTTTATTTTCTTTACTCAGTTCAAATTCCTTTAACAGACAGCCTTCAATTAGCCGGAGGGTTAGGAGCGGGTGGATTGAACTACAGTGTTCAGGCTCAGAATACTATATATGTTCAAAGTGCCAGTGAATTAGTAGGTGATATCAAAGGAGGGATTTGGCTAAAAGGTGCTAAATTTTACCTCGGTTATTCTGTTAACCAAGCTTTAAACAACACCTTCAGGCTTTACGACCAGCAAATCGCTCTATCCAGATACCACAATTTTATGGGTGGCTATAAATTACGAGTGGGGGAAAACATTCGACTTGAACCATCTGTTTATTTTGTTCTATTTCAACAGCAATCATCGCAACCTGGCATCAGTCGACCCTCGCAACTTAATGTCAACTTGTTGGCTACCTTAAGAGATAAATTAAAGGGAGGCTTAACATTTCAAAGAGCCGCTAATATGGCACCTATGATTGGCATTGAAAAAGTAAACGTTTTTTCTGGAAAACTGGATGCCATGTTATCTTACAGTTTACCCATACAGGAAAACAGAAATAGCAACCGTAACGTATTTGGGTTAAGTATTGGCTATTATTTTGGTAATGATCAATAACCTTCAATTTTTTACTTAATGGTTACCAATCTCTTTTTAATTTGTATATTTATTGAATAAGGATTGAAATTCAAATCAATGAAATTACAAGCAATTGCTAAAAAGTTTCTCATTAGCGTATTTTTCCTAACTTTAAGTTTGCATGCCTTTGGGCAACCCCCCTTTGATTACACACCAACATCAGACAAGCACGAAATTAGTCTGTCCCAGAATATGGTTCCTAAAATCAGTAACCAAAAAATTGAGGAAGATGATGTAATAGGTGTATTCTACGATTCCGCGGGGCAACGTTATTGCGGCGGCTACATTAACTGGAAAGACAATAATTCAGCTCAAATTTTGAATGCCAATGGTCAAGTTCCTGGTAAGCCAGGCTTTCAGACTGGTGATTCCTTCTACTTTAAGCTATGGGATCGTAGCCGGGACTGTATCACTGACAACCTTCAAGTACAAGTTAGCCCTAATGGAACCTATCCTGATAATGCAAAATTTAAAAAAGGTGGTAAAACCCGCTTAACTGAATTAAAAGGGAAAAACGGTATTATTCAATATCCGAAAAAAAGTTTCTGCCAGGATGAGCCTGATCCCAAACCCACTTTCAAGCACCTTACCGGGGACGTGAGCATTATTTCACCCCCAAACCTGGCAGTGGATAGTAACACCGGCAAAATTGACCTGGAAAAATCCGGGACCGGCCTATACCAACTCCACTACAAAACCCTCAAGTATCAAAACTCAAAAGTTTGCTTAAATAAACGCCAAGTCAATATTGACATCAAAGAGGTTCCTGATATTGATTTAGGGGATAATCACAAATTCTGCAAAGGGGACACCGTATTTTTAAATCCTGGTGGAAATGCTGCCCAATACAAATGGGGAGATACCATCCCAAACCAGCAAGTATTTCCGGCGGTAAAAGAGGGGCTTTACATCGTCAGCGCTGTATCACAGGACGGTTGCATTGAGAAGGATTCTGCCAGATTAGAAGCCTACCCTTCACCGGAAGTCAACCTTAACGATACCCTTAAAGGCTGCGGGGCTAAAACATTAAGTGTAGAGGTGAAGGAACCGGAGACCACTTTAGAATGGTCAACGGGGGAAACAGAAGAGACAATAAAAGTTGATAAAACAGGAAATTACCACGTTGAAAAAACCAATGAAAATGGCTGCACTTCTTCAAGTTCAGCTTTTGTCCGTATCAGTCCATCAATGAACATCGATAGGTTAGACCCGGTGATCCAAAATTGCCCTGTTGGGAAGGTTCACCTTTCAGAAGCCGGCGAAATGATTGAGGGCGGTACACCTCCATTTCATTTCAAATTAGCGCCCTCAAGAGGTGGAAATGTAAAAAAAGCCTCGCAATTAAAATTTGAAAACCTATCTCCCAATGAATACAGTTTAAAGGTTGAAGATTCATTAGCCTGTCAGAAAACAGTGAAAAATTTTACCATCCAGAGGAAGGATTGTGAATATCCCATCATAACGCCTAATTGCAATTGCGAGGATGACAGTTATTTCATTGATAAACAAGGTACAGCCAAAATTTATGATAAACGGGGCAAATTGCAACAAACATTACAACTTCCAGCTGAATGGGATGGTCGCGATGAAAATGGCTCCAAAGTCCCTATGGGCTTATACCAAATTGTCGTCAATGGAGATGATCAACAGTTCATTTCTGTAGTCCGTTGAAAACGGCTGATTGCAATACCTACTCAATATTCAGTCTACCAATTAATCGCTGTCCAATTAATTGCCATCAATCTACATTATCGTGCAAAAAGGAGTTGTTCTTCTTTTTAATCTCCGTTTGATTACTTTCCTCTTCATTGTCATCTGATAAGGTGTATTTAGACACATCCGCTTCCTCAGAAGAGTGAGGAACAGGCTTGAACCGAACGCCTTTTCGGACATAAGCCGGTACTTTCTCCATCTGCTCAAGTTCTTCCGAAGAATTTAGGTCTACATTGCGATTATTAGCATCATTCGATTTTGTGTTATTGGTTTCAGGCTCGCTGGGTGTTTTCTCCTGACTTTCATCCATAAGCCGGTTCTGGGCTGAAATCAAATTCGGCTCTTTTTGAGGATTATCCGAATTTTCTTGGCCTAAATTAAGCTCCATTTGCTTTGGCTTTTCCTCATGCTCATAAATTCCAGAGCTTTCATTTCTTTCCGAGTTAGCTGTACTTGCTGCCGCATTACCGGTTTCAATTTCCCATGTTTTTACACTTTCATCCTCATTTTCTTCTTTAGGTAAGTATGGTTTTTTGTCCGTTTCTTCATCAGGTTTCTCCTCTTCTTCACCCTGCTGTACCTCATTCATGGGATAGGGTTTTTTGTCAAAGGCTGTTGCGATGATCGTAACCGAAATCTTATCCCCAAGGCTCTCGTCCACACAATTTCCCCAGATCATATCAACATCCTGCCCAGCTTCTTCCTGGATATAATCCGTTATGGTGCTGATCTCGTCCATCAATACCTCTTTATTACCGGATGTAATGTTAAGTAATATGTACTTAGCACCTTTGATGTCGTTTTCACTTAATAGCGGGGAATGAAGCGCATTTTCAACAGCTTTTTTGTCCCGGTTCTCACCTTCAGCCACTGCAGAACCCATAATGGCCTTTCCGCTATTGGCCATAACCGTTTTGACGTCTTCAAAATCAACATTGATATAGCCAGGAACAGTGATAATCTCTGCTATTCCCTTAGCGGCTGTTGCCAGGATATCATCCGCATGAGAAAATGCATTAGAGAGACTTAGATTCCCGAACATTGACCTTAGCTTCTCATTGCTGATGACTAACAGGGTATCCACGTTCTCACCCAATTGCTTGATACCTTCTTTCGCCCTTTTGTCACGGCTATTCCCTTCAAAAACAAATGGGGTTGTCACGATGCCAACTGTTAAAATGCCCATTTCCTTAGCAACCTGCGCAACAATAGGGGCAGCTCCTGTCCCGGTGCCACCACCCATACCTGCAGTGATAAAAAGCATTTTGGTTTCAGTATCAAGCATTTGCTTGATCTCTTCAATGCTTTCATGGGCGGCTTTCTTACCCACTTCGGGCTTAGAACCCGCCCCACGGCCTTCTGTCATGTTAGCCCCTATTTGAATTTTATTGGTAATAGGGCTCATTTCCAAGGCTTGGGCGTCCGTATTGCATACGATAAAGTCAACGCCATTGATACCTTGTTGGTACATGTGATTCACAGCATTGTTACCACTGCCTCCAACACCCATCACTTTGATGATGGAGGATTTTACTTTTGGTATATCAAAATTCAAGTCCATAACGCTAGATTTTTTTGTTCAAAAATACCTGCATGAAGTGTTATTCAAAATCTTTTATGTCCTGGTCATCCTTCAGCCAACTCTTTCCCCGGTTTAGCATCTGGGTTAAGAAGTTTTCCTTCTTAGGCTTTTCTTTTTCGCTGTTGTTGAGCGTGGTTACAGGGTGATTCTCGTTTTCAAGACCACTCATGACTAACCCTATACTAGTGGCATACATGGGTGATTTGACCTCCTCAATCATACCTTTTGATAAATGCTCAGTCGGGTAACCTACCCTGGTATCCATGCCTGTAACATATTCAACCAATTGGGAAATATGCTTAAGCTGAGCACCACCGCCTGTTAAGACAATACCCGCTATAAGCGACTTCTCGTAGCCTGAGCTCTTAATTTCATAGTAAACATGCTCAAAAATTTCCTCTAAACGAGCTTGAATGATGTAAGCAAGATTTTTGAGCGAAATTTCTTTATGGTCGCGTCCTTTAATACCAGGAATCGAAATGATCTCATTTTCCTTAGCTTCATCTGCTAAGGCATGCCCATAATCAGTTTTGAGCTTTTCTGCCTGCTTACGCATGATATTACAGCCATGTTTGATGTCATCTGTTAGAATATTCCCGCCCAAAGGAATGACAGCTGTATGGCGAATAATACCATCCTTGAAAATGGCAATGTCTGTAGTACCACCACCAATATCAACGAGGGCAGTCCCTTCTTCCTTTTCATCTTCCAGTAAAACTGAGTCAGAGGAGGCGATCTGCTCAAGGACCAGGTCTGATACCTGTAATCCCGATTTTTTCACACATCGATAAAGGTTTTTAGCGGCAGTAACCTGCCCGGTAATAATATGAAAATTACCTTCCAGGCGAACGCCTGCCATGCCTTCCGGGTCTTTAATGCCGTGTTCATTGTCTACAATGTATTCCTGGGGAATCACGTGGATTATCTCTTCGCCCGGCTGCATTACTAACTTATACATATCATTGACCAGGCGGTCCGTGTCCTCTTTATTAATCTCCTGTTCACCGTCATTACGGACAATGATACCCCGATGCTGTAGGCTTTTGATATGTTGCCCGGCAATTCCTACATGAGCAATCTTAATAGCCACATCAGATTTAGAAGATGCCTGATCAATTGCCCCTTGTATCGCATTGACTGTTTTGTCAATATTGGTTACTACACCCCGGGATACGCCATCCGAATGCGTACGACCCAGCCCAAGGATATCAATCTTACCATTGTCATTTTTACGCCCAACAATAGCGCAGATTTTAGTGGTGCCGATGTCTAATCCAACAACAATTTCGTTTGCCATGATGATTTATTTTTTTGCTACAATTTGTTTTTTAAACTTCAGATCTATTGTGTCGTATTTGTGCCAACCCTTTTGCGGTAAAACTTTGCGGTAAAAAACTTTTAATTTACGAAATCGCTTTTCCAGGTTTTTAGCCTCACCTAACATGATAATTTGATCCCCCACCCGCGGTGTGAATTCAAATTCCTGATCTTTATTCACATGAATACCGCCTATCAAAGCGTTCAGCAGGGAATCTTTTCTGATATAGCTCGTAATGGTATGCAGCGATTGCACGGTTTTACTTTTTACAGTGTCCACTTGATCGGCTGATGACCGAATATGACCTTTAGCCACTAAAACCGGGGCTGTGTACTGGTAAGAAGTAGGCATCTTCTGTCCGCTTTGATCAAGGTAGAAACTTTTCCCGTTTTGGTTGATCACCTGCAACACTGGTTTTCTCTGGCTTATCTCAACAGACAATGTACCATCCAGCTCATTGAAAACTTCTGCATTTTTGATAAAAGGATTTTCCTCAAATCGTTTTTCCAGGGCTGCCAAATTCAATTCACCCTGTTTTTTTGATTCGAGCGGAACATTGTGCTGGTCACGGATCATGTAATGAATATCCTTTTCCTTTATAAAATGATGATCAAAAGGTTTCTTAATCTGAATATTCACTTGATCGATTGAACGACCATCAAAGGTTTTTTCGGCAGAGCCAACCATTAACATTATGACCAAAATGCCTGAACCAGTGAGCAAGTAAGGCCTTAGAATTTTAAACCTTTCTTTGACAGTTTTCCTTATGTTTTTCATGTATGCTTTCATGACAATCGAACCTCCTCTAAATTTTTGCGAATAGGATTAACAAGCCTGTCAATATCACCGGCGCCCAGCGTTGTAATCACTTTATGCTTATCCTCACGTATAAAATCCACTACTTCCTCTTTTTCCAGTAAATGCTTGTCCGGGTGATCCATCTTTTCAAATATAATCCTGGAAGATACCCCTTCAATAGGCTTCTCGCGAGCTGGATAAATGGGTAAAAGGACGACACGGTCAATTTGCTGTAAAACTTCAGCAAAACCATTGGCAAAATCCCTTGTGCGAGAATACAAATGAGGCTGAAACAAACCAGTAATATTTTCCTCCGGATAAAGTTTCTGAAGGGTCTGTATGGTAAAATTCAGTTCTTTTGGATGATGGGCATAATCATCTACAAAAATGACTGAAGGCTCTTCAAGGATATATTCAAATCGCCTTCTCACCCCTTTGAATGAATCTGATGCCTGCTTATAAGTCGAATCATGAATATCAAAGTTTTTCAAAGCAGCACAACCTGCTATAACATTTAAAACATTATGCTCACCAGGTAACCCACATTGGATAGGTGTTTTCTGATCATTCCGCAGCAAATCAAATTGATAGCGGTGATTAGCCACGCGGATATTGTTAGCATACCAGTCTCCCCGGGATAGCCCAAAGGAAAGGCTTTCTATTTCTTTGACATCAGGTAAGTCCATCTCCTGATGATGAATTAATAAGCCATTTGGCTTGGTCTGCTGGGCAAACTCCCCATAAGCATCCAATAAGGCTTGATGACTCCCGTATACATCAAGGTGGTCCGCATCGCCAGAGGTTAAAACGGTTATATCCGGTGTTAGTTGCAGAAAGGACCGATCATATTCATCCGCTTCTGCAAGTAGAATATTGGCGTCTTTCCCTTCATCCGGCTTAATGAAATTCGTGGCATAATTGGTAGCAACACCTCCCAAAAAACCATAAAAATCAATACCTGCTACTTTTAATAAATGGGCAATGAAAGCACAGGTGGAAGTTTTGCCATGTGCTCCTCCCACTGCAATGGTAAATTTACTTTGCGATAATAGCCCTAATATAGCAGCCCGTTTATAGAGGGTAAACTCCCTTACTTTGAAGAAATCAAAAATTTTGTTCTCATAAGGTATAGCAGGTGTGTAGACAATTAAGCTTTTTCCCTGATTATTAATAAAACTTTGGGGAATACTGGCCGGGTCATCTTCAAACTGAACCGCTGTTCCTTCTTCCTGCAAAGCATTTGTTATGGGGGAGGGTGTTTTATCATAGCCGGCAACAACTTTCCCAATAGCATTGAAGTAGCGAGCGAGCGCACTCATGCCTATGCCTCCAATGCCGATGAAGTAAATGTTGTCGAACGCCTCCGGTTTCATAGTATCAGTTTCAAAATTTCAAAAGGAAGGCAGAGAAGCAATCCCTGCCTTCCCAATCAACTTAAGCTTATCTAACCAAACTCAACCCCCCTTCATCACAGCGTTAATTCCTCCCGCTGTACTTTAAAATTTTAAGGGCCTCCCCAACAATCGCTTCCGCAGCGCGTGGCCTGGCAAACCCTTTCATATTATTTGACAACTCAGCCAGTTTATTGTCATCTTGAATAGTTTCCTTTAAATAACCTTTCAATTGACTTTCCAGCTCTTGATCTTTTAGCATTAATGCGGCATTTTCCCGGACCATCGCCTCTGCATTTTTGGTTTGATGATCCTCGGCTACATTAGGAGAAGGCACCAGGATAGCCGGTTTGCCCAGGTATGCTAATTCAGCAAGCGTAATAGCGCCAGCCCTGCTGATCACCAAATCAGCCGCTTTATAGGCTTGGGGCATATCATCAATAAATGCTTGAATAGCCAGGTTAATCTGCGTCTTGCCTCTAATGGCCTCACTCACTTCTTCCCGGTAAAGTTTACCAGTTTGCCAAATCCCCTGTATACCAGTTTCTGAAATTTCAGGGCCAACCACTTTCAAAGCATCATTAATCGAACGAGCGCCCAAGCTACCGCCAAGAACAAAGAATGTCTTTTTATCCGGGGCCAAACCAAAGTTCTCGCGCGCCTCCGCTTTCGAGTGATGGGTATCTGATAGGTCATTCCGCACAGGGTTGCCGGTAACCACCATTTTGCTGGAATTGAAGTACCGCTCAAGGCTTTGGTAAACCACGCAGATGGTATCAACCGTTTTACCTAAGATCCGGTTAGTAAGACCAGGAAAGAAATTCTGCTCTTGAATCAAAGTAGGCACTTTCATCTTTGAAGCAATGTAAAGCAGAGGAGCACTGGCAAACCCACCAGTACCAATGGCTATATCGGGCTTGAATGAACGTATAATCCACCAGGATTGAACAATGCTACTGATAATCTTGAAGGGTAAGAGCAGGTTCTTCAGAAATGACCCCCTTGAAAAGCCCGAAATCCAGAGGCCTTTAATGGGAAAGCCATTTTTAGGTATTTTTTCCATTTCCATTTTCCCTTTGGCACCAACGAATAGGATTTGCGTACCCGGCCGGTCTGCTTGCAATTGCTTGGCAATAGCCAATGCCGGGAACAAATGGCCACCCGTACCACCGCCACTAATGATAGCCTTCAAAGCCAAAGCACTATTTTCTTTCTGGTTATTCATTGGGCTACTGCTTGTGGGGTTTTCGAATTTTGTGTTTCGAGGCTTTCCTCACCTTCTTCAATATAGCGGCTAACGCTCAGGATAATACCAAGGGAAATACTTGTAAACCACAAAGAGGTACCTCCCATGCTAACCATCGGCAAATTCAATCCGGTTACCGGGAATAAATGAACGGCTACTCCCATATTAATCATGGCCTGAAGAACCAGGCTTAAGCATAATCCCAGGGATAATAAAGCACCAAATGCCTGTGGAGACTTTAAAACCATCAACAGGGTCCGGTAGAGTAAAATCAGGTACAGGAAAATAATGAACAACCCTCCTATTAATCCCCATTCCTCAATGATTATAGCGTAGATAAAATCTGAATAAGGATTCGGCAGAAAATTCCTTTGGGTACTATTACCGGGTCCTTTACCTATCAAGCCACCAGAGGCTATGGCTATTTTAGCTTGCTTACTTTGGTAAGAATCCTGTTTACCACTCATAAAACTTTCAACCCGTTCTTCCCATGTACCGACACGGCTTTCCATATTGGTAAAACTTGCAATGCCAATGTAACTTCCTATGCTTACGCCAGCTATAAGGATTAACATGCCAAGGTATTTCAAATTGACCCGCCCGATAAACATCAGGATAGAACATGAAGTAAATAAAATAGCAGCCGTTGAAAAGTCGGCAGGGGCTATGAGACCACAGATCAAAATGATGGCCCCCATGATTGGTAAAAACGCTTGTTTGAAGTCTTTAATATTACTTTGTTTTTTAGATAGCATCCTTGCGGTAAACATGATAAGGGCCAACTTAGCCAGGTTGGATGTTTGGAAAGTCACATTGATACCAGGTACCACAAGCCACCGTTTAGCTTGATTGATATCAAGACCAAGGAAATACGTAATTACTAAAAGCGGTATGGAAACAATAAGCAGGATTTGCGCTATCCTTGAATAATACCGGAAATTAATCAGATGGCAGAGGTAAATAATGACCAAACCAAAACCAAGCAAGAAGAGGTGTTTAAATAAAAAGTACTCCGTATTACCTCCGTGTACATTATAAGCCAATGTTCCCGTGGCACTGTAAACTGCTATCAGGGAAAACAGTGACAGGAATAGGATGACCATCCAAATCACAAAATCGCCTTTTGTTTTATTCAACAACCAATTCATTTCCTTAATATTTTAGAACCAGGGAACAAAGCTTAAAGCATTCATTTCCAATACCCTTCATTCTTCTTTATTTAATTGTTGATGCTTTCATAATTGATAAACAGCCTCTTTAAATTGATGCCCCCTATCCTCAAAATTTTTAAATAAGTCAAAACTCGCACAGCCAGGAGATAACAGGACGCTATCCCCTTTTTTCCCATAATCATAAGCCATTTTTACGGCTTCCTTCATATCCGTTGTTTCAGATAATGGCACTATGTTTTTAAAAGCCTGCATCAAGCGACTATTATCCTTACCAAGACATACAATAGCTTTCACTTTTTCTTTCACTAAGGGCTTGATAAGTTCATAATCATTCCCTTTATCCAAGCCTCCGGCAATCAGCACTACTTGCGTTTTCATACTTTCCAGCGCAAACCAAACCGAATTCAGATTGGATCCCTTGGAGTCATTTATAAATGTAATACCATGTACATCCAGTACGTTTTCAAGCCTGTGCTCAATGGTTTGGAAATTTTGCAAGCTTTCCCGAATGGTTTTTTTCCTAATTTTTAAAGCCCTGCCTACTATGCTGGCTGCCATGGCATTTTGGGCATTGTGCTTGCCTTTTAATGCTGATTCTTCGCTTTTCATGACCATAGGTTCTTCTTCCTCCCTTAGTTTTAGGTTGATTTTGTCGTTTTTCATATAGCTTCCTTCTGCTAATTCCGTTTTGATTGAAAATGGTAGTTTTTTACTTGCAGGCTTTTTTTGTTGAATACCCCGCTGAACAAATTCGTCATCATAGTTGTAAACCAAATAATCGTTTTCCTTTTGGTTCTCCCAGATTCGGTACTTTGCGGCTGCATAAGCCTCCATGCTATTGTTATAGCGATTCAAATGATCAGGAGTAATGTTTAAAAGACCTGCTACTGAGGCGTGAAATGATACAATATCCTCAAGTTGAAAGCTGCTTATTTCTAAAACCCAGTAATCATAGTCCCGCTTAGCAAGTTTTCTTGAGAAGCTAGTACCAATATTTCCGGCCAATGCAACATCAAAGCCTTCATTGAAAAGCATATCATAGATAAGCTGAACGGTAGTTGTTTTACCATTTGTACCCGTTATACCGATTTTAACCCCCTTAGCAAATTTGCCTGCAAACTCCACTTCCCCTATCACTGGAATTGTTTCATCCCGAATACTCTTCAAAACAGATGCATCATTTGGAATACCCGGACTTTTTATCACGAGGTCCGACTTTAATATTTGATCCAAATTGTGCCCTCTCTCTTCATAGGAAATGTCATGTTCAGCCAGGTCCTTCTTAAATTTTTCTTCAATGGGGCCATTATCAGACACTAACACCCTATTGCCCCGTTCTTGTGCAAGCAGAGCTGCTCCAATACCGCTTTCACCGGCTCCTATTACAGTAATATATTGGCTTTGTGCTTCCATATCGAATTACTGCAACTTTAATGTTAGGACGGTTAGAATAGCCAATGAAATACCTACAATCCAGAAACGGGTAACAATTTTTGGCTCCGGATAGCCGGCCTTTTGGTAATGGTGATGTATGGGAGACATTAAAAACACCCTTTTGCCTTCCCCATATTTTCGCTTGGTATACTTGTAATAAGTAACCTGTATGATTACCGAAATGGACTCAGCCAGGAAAATACCGCACATCAACGGTATTAGCAGCTCTTTTCGAACCATAATGGCTAACACGGCTATCAAGCCACCAAGGGCTAAACTACCGGTATCACCCATAAAAACCTCGCCAGGATAAGCATTGTACCAAAGAAACCCAATGCAGCCACCAGCCATAGCACCCGAGAAAATCACTAATTCCCCAAGATTAGGTATATACATGATATTCAGGTAATCAGCAAAGATGGTATTACCGGAAACGTAAGCAAAGGCCGCAAGCGTTAAAACGATAATCCCTGAAACACCAGCTGTTAAACCATCCAAACCATCTGTTAGGTTCGCCCCATTGGATACCGCAGTGATAATAAAAATAACGATAGGGATATAAACCAGCCAGGCCAAATTTTGGTAACCCTGTCCAAGAAAGGCTATAATATCCGCATAATCCAACTCATTGTTCTTAAAGAAAGGGATCGTAGTCTTAGTGGATTTATGCTCTACATTCAGCTTTTCTTCTTTAGGGCTATTTTCATCAAGCACATTTAAATTGTTTTCGTACACCTCTTGTAGAGACTGATACCTATCTTGACTGATGTTTTCCCGGATCACAATTTCAGGATGCATGTACATGACAATGGCCACAATTAAACCGAGACCAACCTGGCCTAAAATTTTAAATTTCCCGGCCAACCCTTCTTTATCCTTTTTAAAATTCTTGATATAATCATCTACAAACCCTATCAATCCAAGCCATAACGTAGCCACAAGGCTGAGGATTACATAAATATTCCCAAGATTACCAAACAATAGCGTAGGGAAAAAAATAGACAAGAGAATAATAATACCCCCCATTGTTGGCGTACCCTTTTTTGAAGATTCACCCTTGAGCCCTAAATCCCTGACTGACTCCCCGATTTGCTGTTTTCTCAGGTAATTGATGATTTGTTTACCAAAGAAAAGCGAGATTAACAAGGAGAAAAGTACAGCCATAGCAGCCCTGAATGAAATAAACTCAAATAACCCGGCGCCGGGTATGTCAAAGGATTTGTCAAGGTATGTGAATAAATGGTAAAGCATAATGTTTAGCTGTATCACCAAGTCCGTTAAACCGGATCCTTCGTGGTGTTATCCTCATTTGATTTTAAATACGCATTCAGTAAAGCTTTATCATCAAAAGCCCTTTTTTCTCCTTCCACCTCCTGGTATTTCTCATGGCCTTTCCCAGCCACCAAAACAATATCCCCTTTCTGGGACAAATGGGTCGCTGTTTGAATAGCTTGATCCCTTTTTGTAATGGCTAATACTTTATGTTTTTCTTCTTCATGCACGCCTCTCTCCATTTCCTGTATAATAGTCTCAGGATTCTCAAACCTTGGATTATCGGACGTAAGGATTACCTTATCTGAATATTTTACGGCTATGCTTGCCATATCCGGCCGTTTTTCCCTGTCCCTGTCTCCACCGCAACCGATAATCGTAAAAACCTGACCTCCGTGCTGATTGGATTCTTTAATTGTGGTAAGAACGTTTTCAAGAGCATCCGGAGAGTGAGCATAATCAACTATGCCGGTGACGCCTTTCTTGTTTTGGACCATATCAAGCCGCCCATCAATGGGTTGCAGACGTGATATTGCCTGAAGTACTTCAGTATCATTGGCATAGAGTTCCATTGCTACCCCATAGACCCCCAGAAGGTTATAAGCATTAAAACGACCAGTAATAGGGGAGTAAACTTCCAGGCCGTTTATTTCCATACGCATCCCGGTTAAATCATTTTCCAAAATGCGTGCTTTGTAATCTGCCATTTGTTTCAGCGCAAAGGTTTTGGTACTTGCCTTGCAGTTCTGGACCATGATTTTCCCTTGCTTATCATCCCCATTGACAAGTGCAAAGGCATCTTTAGGCAGTAAATCGAATAATCGCTTTTTAGCTTTCAGGTAGTTGTCAAAGGTTAGGTGATAATCCAGGTGCTCATGAGTGATATTGGTAAAAACAGCACCCGTAAATTGAAGGCCCGCTATCCTTTCTTGCGCTAAGGCGTGGGAGCTTACCTCCATAAAGGCATAGCTTATTTTTTGATCAACCATCTCCCGCAGATACTGAGTCACCTGAATAGGATCCGGTGTGGTATGAGTAGCAGGTTTTTCCTCATTCCCAATGCGGACTCCATTGGTTGACAGTAAACCAGCTGCTTTTCCCATTATTTGGTAAAGGTTATGCAGTAAAGTTGCTGTTGTTGTTTTCCCATTGGTCCCCGTTATACCTATAAGGGCTAACTCTTCTGAAGGTCGGTCATAAAAGTTATGGGCTATGATAGCAATGCCTTCAGCGGTATTGTTAAGTTGGACCCATGTGCATTCATTATCAAGCTCTCCGGGAGAGGATTCAAAAACAATGATTTTAGCGCCATTCTGAATGGCATCGGGAATGAATTGGTGGCCATCTACCCTGGTACCCCTAACAGCACAAAACAGTCCACCTTTTTTCACCGCTCTTGAATCAAAGGCTATGGAAGACACATTAACACCTGTGCTGCCTTTTATCAGCTTACAATCCAAGCCGGCTAATATGTCAGCTAATTGTTTCATTAATTTAGTGCCAGTTGAATTTTTTCGTAAGCATCAGCATCAGTACCGGGTAATACAGACTGCGAAACGACTTTCCCAGTGCCCTTCACTTTCACTTTTAAACCCCTGTTTTCAAGTAAGTAAAGCGCATCAGACATTACCATTCCCCGAACATCCGGTACTTTATTTTTACTCAGTTCCTGGTTGTTCATTTGAAGGGTATTCTGATTGACTCTTGGATCAACCCAATCAATTAATTCCTTATCCGTTTTATAAGGTAAATCCAGGCTATTAAAAACAGTCTTTAATTCACTTGCTTGAGCCTTTGCTGCAGAGGGAACCCGGCTTTGATCCTTATCAATGGTTTCCGTAAAACTGGGATGCATCTGCAGATTATTGGCATAAATCTTATCAGTGATTTCCCGGAAAACCGGTCCGGCAACCCTGGCTCCATAGTAAAGCCCTTCAGCCGGCTTATTAACCGTTACAATACAGGAATATTTGGGATTTTCAGCCGGGAAAAAACCCACAAATGAAGCCTGGTAATTGTGATCCCCGGCATAGCCACCGGTACCGGATGCAATTTTAGCTGTTCCCGTTTTACCAGCTATTTGATAGGCATCAGTTTGCAAATTGGCCCCTGTTCCATCTTCAACCACACCTTTTAGCATGCCCGTCACCTGGTTAACAGTTTCCTTTGAACACATATGCTCCTTGATCACCTTATTGTCAAAAGTCTTAACAGTTTGCCCTACATGACGAACTTCTTTCGCAAACAATGGCTTAACCATTTTACCATCATTGGCAATACCGTTGTACAGGGTTAATAATTGCAGAGGAGTCATTCGCACTTCATAGCCGATGGACATCCATGGCAGTGTGGTACCACTCCAATTTTCATCAGAGGGCTTTTTTATCACCGGATCACCTTCCCCTGTAATGGGTAGATTTAAAGGCTTATGCAGCTTTAATTCTTTCAGTTCATTGATGTACCGTTCGGGATTGTCCTTATAGTTCTGGAAAACGGCCTTTGAAAATGCCACATTTGAGGATATCTCGAGCGCTCTTTCAAAAGTGATCTTACCATAACCTCCCGGCTTGGCATCTTCCATGAGATTGCCATAGAATTTATGTTTTCCTTTTTTCGTATCAATGGTATCTTCAGGAGTGACATAACCATTCTCAAGTAAGGCTATGGCAGATGCTATCTTAAAAGTGGAACCGGGTTCCAGGCTTTCTCCAATGGCATAATTGTAATTCTCGGTATAGGTACCGTCCTTATTGCGCTCAAGGTTTGCAATAGCCTTCACTTGCCCCGATTCTACCTCCATGACGGCGGCACAACCGTGGGCAGCCTTATGCTCGCGGAGAGTTTCTAAAAGGGCATTTTCGGTAACATCCTGAATTTTTACATCGATGGTTGACACGATATCCTTTCCATCATCGGGTTCGAGTTCGTTTTTGTCATTAATCGGTATCCACTCCCCGCCTCTTACTTTTTGCATCAAGCGTTTACCACTCTCGCCTGACAAATATTGATTAAAAGCCCCTTCTAAGCCAACCCCATTGACATTTTTAACCTTGTATCCCAGTGTTCGGCTTGCCAGATTCCCGAATGGCTTAATACGGGTACTTTCCTGTTTGGCAATGAATCCACCTTTGTACCGCCCCCTGCGGAATATAGGGAACTTTTTAATGGCTTTCAGCTCATTGTGATTGATATTCCTTTTAAGTAAAAAATAACGGGATCCTGCCTTTCTTTTGCGCTTTAATAGCCTTTTGTATTGGTAAGGGGTCCGATCCCCAAAATACTGGCTCAATCTTAGGCTTAAGGAATCCAGTTTATTATAGAAAATTTGGTCGGTTAGTCCTCTGGCATTTAAATCCAAACGGATTTCATAGATCGGTAATGAGGTAGCCATTAACTTACCGTTCCCGGAATAAATGTTACCGCGGGTTGACTCAATGGTAACATAGGTGGTTGTTAGGCTATCAGCCATCTGGCGCCAATGGTCACCACGTGCAATCTGGATATTTCCCACCTTCCAGATGACCGAACCGGCCAAAAGCAATACCAGGAAGAAAGCAAGGTAAGCCCGCCACAGTATGTCTTTTTTAATGTTCAAGCCCTATTCAGCTATTTTTTCTATTTTTAGTTTTGCAGGAGGGTGCGTCAACTCTCTCAAACCCAAACTATCAACCATTTTAACCACTTCAGATTGCTTAGTTTTATACATCATCTCTGACTTAATGGTTAGGTATTCAGCCCTGTATTCCTGCAGGTTCTCCTGTAAGTTCTTAATTTTCACTTCTGTATTTTCCCCGTAATAACGAATACCGATGTAGAAAACCGCTATGAATGACAAATAAAGAATAAAGGGAATCCATTTGGATGCATTCTCACGTGTTATGGCCATAAAGGAAAAATCAAGCTTCTTATTAAGCTCACTTTCCTCTTTTGGCTTCCCTTTTATTTGGTTTTTTTCTTCCATATCAAGCAGCTATTTTTCTGACAGCAATTCGCATTTTGGCACTGCGAGACCGCGGATTTAAACTTTTTTCCTCCTCTGATGGCTCAAGCGGCTTTCGGTTAACAACTTCGAGCGGCTTCTGTATATTACCGTAAAAATCCTTTTCAGGCTTACCCTGAAAATTCCCGGTGCGGAAATAGTTTTTCACAATGCGGTCCTCGAGTGAGTGATAGGTTATGATAACCATCCGTCCACCTTCCTCGAGGACTTCGGTGGCCTTTTCCAGGAAGGTTTTAAGTTGCTCCAGCTCTCCGTTCACTTCTATTCGCAAAGCTTGAAAAACCTGGCTCTGGTATTGTTTGGCTTTATCCTTTTTATGGATCGTATCTTCCAGTATTTCCACTAAATCTTGAGAAGTATTAAAAGGTCTTTCACCCCTTTTCTCAACAATGGCCCTGGCCAACTGCCGGGCATTTTTGACCTCACCGTACTGACCCAGAATCCGGTGAATTTCGGCCTCGGAGTATTGATTCAGTACTTTTTTTGCAGTCAGGGGAACATCCTTATCCATACGCATATCAAGCGGTGCCTGCGAACGGTAGGTAAACCCCCTTTGCTCATTGTCAATTTGGAATGAAGAAACCCCAAGATCAGCAAGCACACCATCAACAGGATCGGCTTCTAAGTATTGAATGAAATTTTTGATAAATGCGTAATCATGTTTGATCAGGGTAAAACGAGGATCATTGATTTGATTGGCCTTTGAATCAGCATCTTTGTCAAATGCAATTAAATGGCCTTCGGAGCCTAAATTGTCAAGTATTGCTTTCGCATGACCACCTCCGCCAAATGTGGCATCCACATAAACACCATCAGGCTGTATACTTAAACCTTCGAGGGCCTGATCCCTAAGAACTGGTATGTGATAGGCACTACTCATCATTGGCTCCATTTTCTGGATTATTGGCATTCCCCATTACCTGCTCTGCTAAGTCGGCAAAATCTGCCGGCTCTTCACTTAATAAATTGTCATATTCACCTTTTGCCCAAATCTCAATTTTATTGGTGTGAGCAAACAAGACAATTTCTTTATTGATATTGGCGTATTCCTTTAGCCTTCTGGGCAGGAGTAATCGGTCAGAACCATCGAGCGCTACTTCGGTTGCACCGCGGAAAAAGTAGCGGAGAAAATCCCTGTTCTTTTTGACGTACTGGTTAAGCTTTTTGATCTCGGCCGTGATCTTATCCCACTCATTCTGGGGATAAAGTACAAGGCATTTTTCAAAACCCCGGTTAACCACAAACTGCCCATTTGCCTCTGTAGGCACCTGTTTTTTCAGGCCTGAGGGGAGAATGAAACGCCCCTTAGCATCCAGTTTGCAATCATATTCACCGAGGAAATTCGCCATTGTCAAGCCATTTAATGTGGCAGTTCACTTTCTACCACTTTGCTCCACCTTACTACACAAATTTGTAAAAAAAATTCAAACAAAAGCAAGGGGTGTGGAAAACTTTTTATTCTGCAGTGGGAAGAAATAAAAGATTAAAAATCAGGAATATAAGCTATATTACCCGTCTATAGGGTTTTTAGCTTAAGCATTTTCCTTGATTTTTTTATACAGCAATCCCCTCTTGGTATAAGCTATTTTCATGAAGCCAATGAGTAATACATAAGTTGAAACGGCTAACCTTTTCAATTATTCCTGAACACGCTACTTCAGTTGAATATAGTACTTGGCATCCGGCTGAATCCTTTATACTTAAACCACATTGGTGGTTAAGCTGGTAAAATGCTGATAATCTTTTGAACAGAATAGCCATTGATATATAGTTTATGGAGGACTCTGCTAAATATTTTAAATTTGACACTGCCGCCCTCGTAGCTCAACGGCAGAGCATCTGACTCTTAATCAGAGGGTTCCAGGTTC
>CAZQQN010000016.1:0-539 GCA_964595485.1 uncultured Sphingobacteriales bacterium
AATTTGAATGGTTTAACTTTTCTAAAATGGTAACGTTTAAAATTGCAGGTATTCGTTGGTTTTAATTACTTTATTAAAGCATTAATTCAACGAAAACCGAATATTTCATAATTGGGATATCCAAAAAAATAACTTCCAACGTCTTTCTTAAAGTTGGGTGAAAGGAATTAATTAGTAAAAAACTGGAAAAAATCAAGAATCAGTCATATCAAAGAATGGTAAAGTTATTCGAATGGATCCCAGGAGATACCAAAAATAGCTCGACCTCCAAAATCGGGTATGCTGCCATGGCCGGCTTAGAAGTCATTTGAAAGCTCTTCATTTCTTGCGCGTTTTGGTAGCGTGGGAAAAAACGAATCATACAATTCGGCATGGGCACGTAGCCGTCGATGGACTGACGGGCCGCCCGCCGGAAGAGCCAGTATGAGCGCGACCGACGCGCGACTGGTCGAGTTGCCCACCGCCGAGTCGACGACCCGGACGGTCGACGGCGTGGACCTGCACGTCGTCACCGCGGGCGACCCCGACGACCCGCTGGT
>CAZQQN010000016.1:549-57771 GCA_964595485.1 uncultured Sphingobacteriales bacterium
AGCTCTTCATTTTTTGCACGTTTTGGTAGCGTGGGAAAAAACGAATCATAAAATTCGCCATGGGCACGTAGCCGTGGACTGCTAATCTACCAGCATTAACATGTAGCCTTCCTTAATACTTCACTTCCTTAAAGCCCATTTGGTGACGGACACCGGAGGGGGCTTCAATGACCAAATAACCATTTGACTCCACTCCTATTAGCTTTCCCCGAAAGGAGCCTCCGTCAGCATTGGTGAATGTGTGCCAGGAATCTTTTAAGTATAAATGCCCGTCATAAGCCTTTTTGATAGTCTCCCATTCTTGGGCCTGCAGCGTCCGGTACCAACCATTGATGGCATCAATAATAGCCTGCATTAGCATTTTGAGGTCGTATTGCCTGTTGAACAGTTGATACAGGGAAACCGGGTTAGGTAAATGAGCCGTAAAATTAGCCTGATTGATATTCAAGCCGATCCCGATGATAGCATGATCAATGCGGCCGCCCTCCAACCCATTTTCAATAAGGATACCGCCCAGTTTCCTATGATCATGGTATAGGTCGTTGGGCCATTTAATCCGCCATTCCCCTCTTGGTTCAGAAGTTTCCAAAGCTTCTACAATGCCAAGCGTCACAATCTGGTTCAGGAAAAACTGCCTTTCTGCCGTAAGGAATTGCGGGAAAAGGACCATTGAGAAAGTCAGGTTCATACCAGGTTCGACAATCCAATGGGTACCCCGCTGTCCTCTGCCGGCAGTTTGAGCGTAAGTAAACACCACATCACCCTCATTCAGGGTATTGGCCTTGATCAAAGCCCGGGCCTGGTCATTAGTGGATGGCAAGGTGTCGTATGTCCAGATCGTATTGCCTTTTGACTGGCCCATGATTCATGATTTGAAAACAAGTTCACAAAATTCCGGTAAAAATCATAAAAAGCCGTTCTTTGTTATCCCAAAGAATGAAAGCAAAGGCTTTGAATTTCGAAAACAGAACAAGCAAAACTGTCAGCCTATTCGGTATTTTAAGCATTGTGATGCTGATTGCTTTAAAGCCCTATGGGGCCAGGGGTCAGGTAGATATCAAAGACTCTACTATACAGGTTTTAATGATATCGGCCAACTATTCCCTTGAACAATCGGCAGCCGACCTTAAAGACCGCTTTGGTCTTACGAGCTTCCTGGGGCCTGCTTTTAGCCTGAAAACCGATAACAATTGGTTTTATTCGGCAGAATTTGACTTTATGTTCGGGAATTCGGTTAAACAAAACCCTTTATCCATTATTGAGACCGAAAGAGGCAGGCTTATTAATGGGCAGGGTACCATAGAACCCCTTGAAAAAAGACAACGGGGCTTTCGCTCTGAAGTGAGAGCAGGCAAAGTTTTTCCCATTCTTGGTCCAAACCCGAATTCCGGTATTTTTTTACAGGCCGGAGCAGGCTTCATACAGCACAGGATTGATTACAAGCAACAATCAGGGGCATTGTTCCAGTTACAAGGAGACTATGAAAAGGGTTATGACCGGCTCACCAATGGTTTGATGCTTAGCCAAACCCTTGGTTATCTCAATTTATCGGATAACAAACTGATCAATTTTTCAGTGGCTTTTCAAATAAGCCAATCCTTCACAAAAAATCGCAGGGATTGGAATTTTGATACCCGTAGCCCAATGAATGAACAACGCTTGGATATGCTATATGGTGTACGGGTTGAGTGGACTTTTCCTGTTTATGACCAGGCCAGCGAGGGATTTTATTACAAATAAGCCTTCCTAAGCCTAATCCAGCGTGAAACCTTGATTACAGGATTCTCCTTTAGTAAATTAAAAGCCATTTTAAGCCATAGAAAGCATTATGGGCTTAGCTATTGAGGAAAACCCATTTAGAACCTTGAGAATAGGCATTCGTTAGCCATTTAACAGCGTACGGATTTATTACCTTTGTAAGGATAAGGACCAGTATTGCAACAAAATAAGGCAATCCTGGCAAGGGAAGCCATAAAGGCAAAGTTATTTTGAAAAAACTCTTACAGTCAATCAGCTTCCAACAAACGATTTACAATACTGCTATAGCTATTTATGGCTGGGCAATCCGTATAGCCGCTTTGAGAAACACCAAGGCGAAACAATTCCTGGAAGGCCGGAAAGGCCTCTTCAACCACCTCAAGCAGGACATTGTGCTAAACGAAAATTACGTTTGGTTTCACTGTGCATCCCTTGGTGAATTTGAGCAGGGCCGTCCTTTACTGGAAAAAATCCGGAAAGCGCTTCCCCACCTTAGGGTTGTATTGACTTTTTTTTCACCATCCGGTTTTGAAGTTCGCAAGGATTACCAATATGCCGATGAGATTTACTACCTCCCCCTTGATACACCAAAAAATGCAAGCGAGTTTGTCAAAACGCTGCAGCCTAAACTGGCTATATTCGTCAAATACGAGTTCTGGTACAATTTTATCAGTAGCCTGAAAGCTTACCAGATCCCGATCATTTTACTCTCTGCTTCTTTCCGGCCTGAACAGGTATTTTTCAAGCCCTGGGCTTCGCTATTCCGTAATTTAATCCATCAATTTGACCAAATATTCGTACAGGATGGCGAATCCGGGCAATTGCTACAAGGTATTGGCTACAACCAATATCGCATTATACCTGATACTCGGATAGATCGGGTTTATGAGATAATGCAGGCTACTGAATCCTACCCGGAAATTGAAAATTTTACTGCTAATTACAAGGTTATCGTTGGCGGTTCAGTCTACAAAGAGGAAACTGATTGGCTATTCAATTTTAGCGCGTATTATGATGAAACACTTCGTGTAATTCTGGCTCCTCATGATACAAGCGAGGATAATATAAATAGGGTAATGGGCCTGTTAGGTAACAAGGCTGTTCGCTATTCCCAAATGGCTAACAGCCCGGCAAATGATAGTATCAAGTTCCTGGTAGTTGATCAGATCGGGCTTTTGGCAAGTCTTTACAGATACGGGGATATTGCGGTAATCGGGGGAGGTTTTCGCAAGAGCATCCATAATACCCTTGAACCCGCAACTTTTGGGTTGCCAATGATCTTTGGTCCTAATTACCAGCATTTCAATGAAGCAAAAGACCTGGTGGCACAAGGAGGTGCTTTTACGGCAAATAACTACCAGGATTTTCGGAGCAATGCTGAACACCTTTTGCAGGCTAATAATAGTCAACAGGCCGGTGAAATTTGCAAAAATTACATTGACCGTAACCGGGGTGGCACCAACCAAGTTTTCGAGTATATAACCCATGAGCTAACCATTCCGGAAATTCGTCATGCACCAAATCCATCCATGTTGGATGACATTATGTAATACTGCTATTCATAAGATTGCTTACCTTCCCCTTGCATGGTTTTTGAGCTTGCTTAAAGAAAAAATCATATTATGATACAAGAAGATCTCAAAGTCTTGCAAAACCATGAAGGGGATCCCTGCGTATCCATTATTATTCCGACTCACCGTGTTTCAACCGAAACGGATAAAGATTATATTAGACTTAAAAACGCCATTAAGCGAGCTATTGAGTCGCTTCACGAACAATATGCTAAGAAGCAAGTTAGTCCTATCATTCAGCGCCTTGAGGCTATCATGGAAGATGAGCTGGATTATAGCACCTTATTAGAGGGAATCGGGGTATTTATTTCTCCCTCCATAGAAAAGGTTGTCCACCTACCGTTTGAGGTGGATGAGAAAGTAATTGTTGACACGAATTTTGAGGTAAGGGACCTCAAATTAGCCCTCAACCGCGATTTAGATTACCAGGTTTTGATCCTGTCAGAAAGCAACATCCGGTTGTTTTATGGAAAAGGCCGCAATATTGTTGAATACAAAGATGGCCAATTACCTCTCAAATTGGATAAAGAAACCTCTGAATACCAAAAGGCCAATTTCATTAACCCTGGAACTGCATCACCCGGAGGTTCAACAGAAAAGGCCAATGAAGAACAGAAAAAAATCATAGAAAACCTGAAATACTGGGATAACAAGCTCACCTCCTACTTTGACCATGACACCCCGCTTTTCATAGCCGGGGATAAACAAATCCTCGGCGATTTTGAACAAATTACCCACCATAAGGATAAAATACAGGGTAAGCTAACCGGTAATTTTGATCACTTAAGGAACCACGAAATAGCCGACAAAATACAAACCGAAGTTAAACGCTACATACATGAACTGCAGGAAAGAGCCATTCGAATATTGGAAGAAGAAGTTGGTTTTGACCGGGTTAGTTCCGGCTTGCCAAAAGTATTTGAAGATGCATTGAAAGGTAAAGGTTCTTTGCTACTAGTGGAAGAAAGCTATTCTGAACCTGGCTATCTTGATGAGAAAAATTACCGGCTTTACTTAGAACCCGATAAAACAGATGGTCTCAAGCGCCTTGAGGATGCTGTGGATGATGTGATCGAAGAAGTTTTGAATAAAAATGGCGAAGTAAGGTTTGTAGCGGATGGGAAACTGCAGAAATATGGGAGAATAGCCCTGATCCTTCGGTATAGTCAATAAGCGATTTGGACGAATGGTTGCTATGTCAGCTTAGGCCAGAAAAAATAACGGGAGGTGAGCCTGGCTTTTTAAGCATCACTTTTTAATTCACCCATTTCCATATGGAAAGCCACCAGGTTATCAATGGGCTTCACAATAATTCGGCCAATGGACAGGTCAAACCGATTTACAACATTCTCCAGTATAGGCTTGAAGTGGTAAGCAATTGAACCCACGCAGTGGAGATACAAATCCTCACCTTGCGTCAATTTTAGAATATGGCGATTAATGAATTCGCTAAAAGACCTGTCTATAAGGTCGTGGATGAAAGCATGATCCTGATATTGATTAAGAAATTTGGCATAGGAAGCTAAGTACTGGTTCGGATTGGGCTGTTGGTATACCCGATCCACAATGTTATCCTGGTCTGGCTGATAGGTATTTTCAAAGGCATCAAGCACATCCCTGGGCAATTCGTTGTAGAAATAGCTCCTCAAAAACCGTTTGCCCAGGTCTGCCCCACTACCTTCATCACCGAGAATAAAACCAATACCACCACTCTGGTGGGTTATAATTTGCCCATTGTACAGACAGGCATTGGAGCCAGTTCCTAAAATGGTTGCTATTCCTTTTTGATTACCACAAAGAGCCCTGGCAGATCCTAAAAGGTCATGATTTACCGCTATATCCGCTTTCGTGAAAATGGTTCTCAACCCCTCTTTCACCCGTTTTTTACGAGTTTCACTCGAACAACCTGCTCCGTAAAAAAATATTTGTTTTATGGAATCATGCGGTAAATGAGTTGGTAGGTCTGCTTTTAAGACATTCCTAACGCCCTCTTCATCGTAAAAATAAGGATTCAAGCCCCCCGTTGTAAACCTTTCCTGGTTTTCAAAATCCTTAGCCAGACACCAATCCGTTTTGGTAGACCCGCTTTCCGCTATCAGTATCATAATCTAACCACGCCTTTTGCAGCTCAAAAATAGCAATCTTTCCAATAATACCAGCTTTTGCTTCAAGGATTCAATAAAAGCCCTTTAAGGTGAATCATCTCATTGGCAAAGCATTTGAGTTGATTCATTGACTTTATTTGAAAATTTCATGCAGGTAGAAAACAAAACCAAGATTCAAAACTAAACTCCTGTAGTTCAGAGATTCGCTGGTTAATTTATTGGCGTATATTAACTGGCCGTGGGTTTTAAAATATTCATTCCCAACCCGCAAGGTAAGCGCCGGCTCAAGAAAGAAAAAGGGCTGATCATCAAGCTGGTAAATATCGTTGTTTCTTAACCTGGTAGCCGGATAATTAGTGGTATCAGCCCCGGAAAATGAAAGTGCCTTAAACCGGGTTGAAAAAGCTACTTCTACATTTTCCGATGCTTTTCCAAGGGCTCCCTGTAAAAAGGCACTGGTGAAACCATTCGTGTATTGCCGAAATTCATCTATGTTGTTGTTTTGGTCAAGGATTTTTTCACTGTACTCCCCCTTACCAGTGCCTAGTCCACCATAAACAGACATGGTTCCTTCATTCTTTTCCCCAAATCGGTCAAAATACCCAGATCCTACTTCAATAAGGGTGTTTTTTGAAATGAGTTTAGCTTCAGCTCCACCTATCTGGATGGAAGGTTCATTTTTCCGGTAGTAACCATTCGCAACAATACCCAAGTTTTCGCCATAGGAGTACCCAAGCTGAAAATTCCTGTAACCAAGGTGAGCTTTTACCTCGCCTTTCTCTTCGAATTGAGGAACATTTTGTGCATTGGGGACATACATTAATTGGCAACCGGAAAAAATAAATACAATCAGTAAAAGGGTTGTAAGATTAGTATATCGCATGGTAGTTTTTAGTTCACCAATTTATAAATAATCTAAATTGATTGGGATGACTTATCCATGATCTTTCGAACTTGAAAGTATTCCATTCAATAAAGCCTTGAAAGTAGTAAATAGCTAATTGAAGCATTTCAAAGCAGATAACCAAGACCAAAGAATCTTTTAAAATTATTAAAAACGCTATTCTAAAGTGATATAAAAATAGCGATGATTTTTTTCTTCAATTTCCTAAAAAGTTCTTAATTTTAGGTGTCAGTCTAATTCAAAAATCAGGTTTTGTTTTCAGGCTGGTCAATAGTTAAAGGGTTTTGAATGTCAAAACAGGTAGTTTTATGGAAAATTTTTTCAAGTACGAAGCCATGGGCAAGATCCTTCTCAAAGACCTTGCGGAGGAACTTAATGACCCGGATAACATTCAGCGTTCAGCTCGAACGATGAAGAGTGTTCTTTACGCCATCACCAATATGCTGAGCTTTGACCAATCCATTGAGTTTCTGAAAAATGTACCCCTTTATGCAAAAGGAATAGAACAGAATGGTTGGACAATAGGCAATAATAACGTTGAAAATGTGGAAACCGTTGATGACTTATCAAATGAATTGAGGAACATTGACCATCAGTTTGCCTACATTGACTTCCCTTCTGAAAAAGAAGCTCAGTGGGCTATAAAGAGTGTATTCCGGGTGCTTTGCTGGCATACTGACCAGGAAAAAATGTTGACAATGACTCACTTGCTACCCAAAAGTCTCCGTGATTTTCTTCAGGACTCTGCGGTCGTTTAGTAAGTTAACAGGATCAACTAATCTTGACGGTGACAGATTTTGTTGTAAGGGCAGGTCTCGCAGATCTTCCTGTCTTCGGTTTGTCGGAATGGAATCTCAGGATCGAATAAACTATTGAGCTGTTCTTTGAGGCCTGTTTCAAAAGCTTCGATAGATTCTTCATCCAGCGGTTTACCGCGAAATAAGAAATTTACAGGCTGATTCATTGCCTTAAGCGGATAAGCTCCCAATTTGATAGCATCATCCGGGAAATTTCTATTGTAAACATAGCCATACCACATTAACTGTAGTGCCGTTTTGTTACCTGAGTTGGTAAAAAATTCCGGGACATCCTGACTTTTGTTGTAATGGATCTTACCGGTTTTATAATCTATAACCCGTTTAATGCCATCTTTTTCATCAAGCCTGTCAATAATGCCTTTAAGCCTTACGTATTTTTTACTTTCATTGAATGGTACCGGAAAAAAGGCCTCGTAATCCCCTTTTTCTACCATTAAAAGGTTAAAAGGTACCTCCTGTTTATCCCGATCAAGTATACTCTGAACCTGCCTTGCTATTATGGACCTGATTAACAGGTTTCTTCCCTGCAAATTTTTCAGGTTGGATGAAAAGTTTTTCCTAAAACCATGGTCAAGTGCTTCCTCTATTCTATGCTCTAATTCCTTCAGGCTCTCTTTACTCACCTCACTCCCGCTTTCTTCCATATGGATTTCATAAAGCTTAGCAATGGCATCATGGAAAATACTACCAAGGGTATCCGGCTGTATATCTTCTGTTAACTCATCTTCCTCTTCCAGACCCGCAACATATTTAAAGTAAAACTGAAGCGGACAATCCATGTAAGTAAGGATTGCTGATGGAGAAAGGGCTTTTTGTTTATGCTTTTCATCTGGATTCAGGTACTTACTCAATGTTTGCCAGACATTATGATCTTTGGGTACTTCAATAGGCAGTTCAGCCTCAGCGCTCAATGGGGCTTTAAGCAGATATTCCTGCCAATCCACGTTGGGATTGGCATTTACCCATTCATTTTCCAGCTGATAGAGGAATCGGCTTTTTTCGCCTTTCTTAAGACTACTCATCTCTGTGTCGTAAAAGAAGTATACATTGCTAGCCCTTTGCAGGATGCGGTACAAATGGTAAGCAAATAAGGCATCTTCTTCTTCATTGGTCGGTAAGCCAAACGCTCTTCGTAAATTAAAAGGAATGTAGGAATTGCTATTAGCAGCAGGAGGCATTTGCCCTTCATTGGCAGATAAAATGAATATATTTTCAAAGTCGAGGTTTCGGGTTTCCAGGGTACCCATAATCTGCAAACCTTTTAAGGGTTCCCCGTTGAATGGTATTTGTTGGGTTTGGATAACCTGGCGGAAAAGGTTCCAAAAGGTATCCAGGTAAAAGTTAACCTCATATTGGCCAGTAATAGACTCCAGTCGATTAAGGTAAGTGGAAAAATGGTATAAGTAACTTTGCTCAACAGCATTGGTTTCGCCTTCCTTATTTTTTATCTGCTCTTGAACAATCGATAAAACCTGTCGAAAATAAGCAAAAACCTGATTTAAGTTCTCTATTGGTTGAAACAATTGTTTAAAATGATCGCTATCGGCTTTTGCCAACGTTTGCAGATCAGAAGCTGGGATGAAAATTTCGTTGTTGTCCAGGATTTCCTTTTTACGCTCATCAATCTGATCAGGAGCTATGGGATGAATAAAAGGATGCAGCAAAACATTCAAAACGGACCGGAAATAATAGCGCTTTTCGCTTGATCCACCGCCAGCATCCTGTTGCAGTTTAATTAAGGATTCAAACAAACTGTAAAATGGTGTATTACGCAGGGGGTAGCCCATTGTAACATTTACATCTTGGTAGGCATCCGGTAATGCATTCAGCACCGGGAACAACATTGCTTCATCGGGGAGGATAATGGCTGTTTTCTCGGAGGAAAAATCCTTTTCCCCTTTAGCAAGGATATTCCCCAAAGCTTTTGCCTGTCCAACATCCAAAGGTACCCCAAAAACTTTTACATGCTTTTTTTCTGTACTTAGCCTGTTTTCCACCCATTTATCGCCCGGCTTTGAAAAATCCTTATTGAATTGTCTTCTCAAAAAAGCGCCCGCTTCTTGTTTTGGATCATCAAGGTAATAGTGGTCAGCATCCCATAAGATTCGACCAGTACCTTTCTGATGCAGGAAATAATTGAAAAAGGTTTTTTCTGCCGGGCTTAAGGCATTGAAGCCGGCAAATACAAATTGGTCCCACCCCCTGAAATCACAGGAATCAGGATTCTCAGCCAGGTAACGGTAAAGCATGCCTTCATACCCATACCCTTTTTTAGCCAATCGATTCCGGAATTCCGTATAAAGTTGCCTATTGATTTCCCATATATTCAAAAAAGCTTGCTGATAAGCATCAGGGTTTTCAGTTGATACCGAACCCCAAAAAGCTTCTAATGCATTTTGCTCTTCTTCTGCAAATGCAAAACGGCTTTCAAGCGATTTAACCTCTTTTAAATTTTTGAAAATAGCGTCCCCATCAACGAGGTATTTGTCGATCTCATCAAAATCCCGCATAAGCATCCCTCCCCATGGATAGAACCGGTCAAAAGATTCATCTATTCCAAGCGACCGGTAAGTTTCAAAGAGCTCCATTAAAAGCGTTAAATTACCGGGGATGGTGTAGGGCGCCGTCTTTTGTACGAAATCACCTATGCTCAAGACTTTTGGCACCCAAACAGGGCTGTCAATATAATTACTCAAAGCCTGCTTGAAGAACAACCCCGCTCTACGGTTGGGGAAAATAACGACAGTGGAAGAGAAATCATGCTGCTTCTCTTTGATAACCTCTTCTATTACTTTCTCTATAAATGTCATAGTTGCAAAGGAGTCATTGGAGCCTAATGTTGATCAAAAATAGCAAAAAGACCTCTCCACTCGAATAGGATGAGCTTGGTATTTTTATTTTGGCTATTGGGGCAAAAAAAAGCCCGCCCAGGGTAGGCGAGCTTGAATATTCGAGATACAGGTTAGCTTTTCAGGTTTGGGGTAAGCCGTACCAGGATTCCTGGTAATCGAAAGTTCCGTAAATATCAGTACGTGGAGTAATACACATGACAGGTATGTGGGACTTACCAACGATTCGCTGGGCGTAGGATCCAAAAATGTATTCAGAAAATGACTTTTCTTGCTGAGTCATGATCATGATCAGGTCAGCGCCTTTTTCTTCTGCAAACTGAATTGTAGAATCCGCAAAATTCCCGCTGGTTTCCGTCAGCGAAGTCGCAGTTGTTTCGACTCCACTATCATTTAATATGGATTCAACTTGATTCATATTGTTGTTAACGCGGTTCCTTAAAAATTCATCATCCTCATAAACAGATACGATGTGAACTGTAGATCTGAAGTATTTACCGACCTTTATAGCCCAGTTCGCTTTTTGCTTGGTTTCTTTGGTTAGGTCAAGCGGCAGAACAATGTTTCTATAAGCATTGGTAAAGCCTTTTTCTCGAACAACCACGATCGGGCAGGTAGCTATTTGAATAACCCTTGCCGCATTGCTAACTAAAAATCCTTGATACCCTTCAGAACCTTTAGTCCCCATCACAATGGAATCTGCTTTCATTTTTTCAGCAATACTTGCCACCTCTTTGTAGACTTTACCACCGGTTACAGCATAATTAATGGTGGCATTCACATTTTTCATCCTTTCATCTATGATTCTTTTGAAACGGTTAATGGCCCCTTCAACCATCAATGAAAGGTTGTGATTTCCCGGTAATGGATTACCCTGGAGATAAGGTTCCATATCAACACCTTCCATAACATGCAAAAGCGTGATCTTGTAATTGTTTTCTTCCGCAACATGGGCAATAGAACCTGCATGATCAAGGGCTGTTAAAGAATCTTCGGTAAAATCAATGGGAACGACTGTGGTGTTTTTGAAATCTGAAAAGTCCATGTTATCAGTATTTTTTAAATTTGAACGAGTTCAATACTTTTTAAATTATCAATTAGTCAAAGGTAAGGATTTCCAATTAAAATTAATTCATAAGCCTAAATGCCGAACTTTCAACCTTCCGAGCTTATTCAGAATGCTGATGGCAGCATTTATCATTTGAACCTTTTGCCAAACGATGTAGCCAAAAACATCATATTAGTTGGTGATCCCGGAAGGGTAAGCGAGGTATCCGCTTTTTTTGATAAAATTCACCTTAAAAAAGAAAAACGCGAATTTCTCACTCATACAGGAGAATTTAGAGGCATGCCGGTTTCCGTTATTTCCACAGGGATAGGTACGGATAATATTGACATTGTGCTGAACGAATTAGATGCCCTGTTTAATTTGGATTTTGAGCAAAAGCTTGAAAAGGCTTACAAAACCCATCTTTCGATCATCCGAATAGGAACATGTGGTGCATTACAGGCAGAGGTAGAACCCGGCACTCCGATAATTACTGAATTTGGCATGGGCCTGGATAATTTGGCTCAGTTTTATGATCTGCCAACATTCGCAGAAGAGGATCATTTACTTAAAAAGCTTCAAAATTATTTCCATCAAAAAGGTTTTCAATTTCCGCTTTACATTTTCAGTAGTTCAGCATCCTTAAAACAAAATTTCACCCACCTGGGGCCAAGTGGTATAACAGTAACATGCCCGGGCTTTTATGGCCCTCAAGGACGGTCCATTCGCTTGGCCCCTGCACGACCTGATTTTTTCAATGCCTTACAGGATTTTGAAATAAAAGGATTGACCATTCAGAACCTGGAAATGGAAACTTCTGCCCTATTAGCACTTGGAAGAGGCCTTGACCATGACTGTTGCACAGTTAACCTTGCTTTAGCAAACCGGCAAACAGGACAAATACTACAGGACTACAAACCCCCTTTGAAAAGCATGATAGAAAAAGTACTTGAAGCATGGCCTAATATTTAAAAAACTTGCTATTCAATTTGTAACGATAGCCAATTTATCAGATATTCGCTTATTCACCGCAAAATCCTATATTCGTAATTGAAATCTAACAAAACGCTTTAATGATGAAAGGTAAAATTAAAAGTCTTAAAACCCTTTTGATAATCTTTTTTGGAGCCAGCCTAACCTTTATTGCTTGTGAGCAGGAATTCAGTACATCAACCGCAGTGTATGATGAGTCCTACTGTGAACCGTGGGGATTAGATTCTTTAGGACCTGACTCCACAGCAATCACGGATGAAAAGCTGAAAGATAGCCTTAATATTTTTCTAAGGAGAAATGATATTCACGTAGCAGACATAAGCCTTTCAACAACTCCTGATTCAGTCATTAAAGCTGATACGATAAGGAATTGTCCGACTTGCGTCTGCCGAACCGGCAGAAGGATTGAGGCCTCTATTTATACAAATGATACGACCGCTGTAAAACAGTATGGATTTTTCTTGCCATAGCCTTGTCTGAAAACTTTCCCTTATTTTAAACTTTTTTCCTGATTATTTCATTATGATGGAAAACAGGAATATGAGTATGGATAACATTTTTCGGGTTGGGGGCGTGCCCGAACACTTCAACTTACCTTGGCATTTAGCAATCGAAAATAAAGCCTTTCAAGAACATGGCCTAGCTGTAGAATGGCAAGATTTCCCCGGCGGGACCGGTGCCATGACAGAAGCCCTTGATAATGGTGAATTAGACATTGCCATTTCCCTAACAGAAGGCATCGTAAACAAAATAATTCAGGGAGGCAATTTCCGGATCCTTCAGAATTTCGTTGAATCCCCTCTAAATTGGGGGGTATATGTGTCTGCTGATGCTCCCTATTATAAGCCTGAAGATTTAGAAGATAAGCGATTTGCTATTAGCAGGATGGGATCCGGTTCCCATTTGATGGCATTTGTTTATGCACAGCAAAATAACTGGTCATTAAACGATGATCAATTAATCATTGCAAGTAACCTGAGCGGTATGGTTAAGGCGTTAAACAATAAAGAATCCGACATACTATTATGGGAAAAGTACACTACGCAACCCTATGTGGATAATGGCCAGCTCAAAATTCTAGACGAAACGGCACCACACTGGCCTGCTTTTGCTATGGCTGCAAGCAATCATTTGGTAAAAAATCAACCAGAGGCGCTTAATACGGTTCAAAAAGTTATTAATCAAACCAACGCAGATTTTATGGCTGATCAGGATTCTGTCTATGCATTGGCTAAGCGGTATGATATGTCAATCAAAGACGCTCAGCAATGGTTTAAGCAAACACGCTGGTCAGTTGACAATAAGGTCAACAAAGGTACTTTGGAAGGGGTCGTTCAAACGTTAAATGAGCTGGGTTTAGTAGATACGGTAATGGAAGCTGATAAACTCTGTAGCCATTTAACCGCTCTTGAGCAAGGTGCATGATGTGCTTATGCCTATCGATATCCTTTCACTAAAATCTCTGCTTCTAAGTCATGAGTGAAAACGGGAGAAGAATAGCAATATCGGATATTCATGGTTGCGGAGATACTTTTGAAGCCTTACTTAAAGAACAAGTAGGTTTAAGCACAAAAGACACCCTATACTTACTTGGAGATTTCATAGATCGTGGACCGAATAGCAAGAAAACAATCGACCTGATTTTTTCTTACTCAAATGCAGGATATTCTGTACATTGCCTAATGGGGAACCATGAGGATATGATGTTGAAAGGAAAAGAAAATCCATATTATCATGAATTATGGAGTCAAGTCAATGGTGGTATCACTACCCTTTCAAGTTTTGGTGTAGAGCATGTCCTGGAATTGCCGGAGGCTTATATGAAATTTTTCGATAACCTGCATTTTTACTTTAGCCTTTCAGAGTATTTACTGGTTCATGCCGGTTTTAATTTCAAATCGCCTGATCCTTTTAGCGATTATGAATCAATGCTTTGGATAAGGGGCTTTAAAGTTGATCCGGATAAAACAAATAACAAACAAATAATCCATGGTCATACGCCAACCCCCTTTAGAGAAATAAAAACCGCTATTGATGAAAACCGACCCACTATCAACATTGATAATGGCTGTGCCTATCCCAAAGAGGGTTTACAAGGCTTGATAGCATTGGATTTGGACACCTTTAAAATATGGCGTCAACCTAACATAGAGCCATTTTAGGTTCGCAGTGGAGTCCAAAAGCTTGAATTTACTTAATTTCAATTTTATTAATTTTGACATGTTAAAAGGTTTTCAAATATGAACAGAATTTACGCCTTTATCATAGTGCTTTTAATACCATTGACATTAATTCACTGTGAAAATGAGGACGGCAGCGAACCTAAAAATACTGATGATGATTTTAACCTGTTCAGTATAGAGAGGGATAAAGAATTAGGACGTAAATTCAGTAAACAAATAGAATCGGATACCAGTGATTATGATGTTTTGGATTCTGCTACCAATCCAGAGCCATATGATTTCATTTACCGGGTAAGGGATAACATTCTGGAAAATGCGACTATTAATTACCAAAATGAATTCAAATGGCAGGTTCGGATCATTCAAGACACCACATTAAATGCTTTCTGCACGCCTGGCGGTTATATTTACTTTTACACGGGCCTCATTAAATACCTTGAAAACGAAGCTGACTTTGCAGGGGTTATGGGCCATGAGATAGCTCATGCTGCTGAAAGGCACTCAACTGAACAGCTTACTAAAAAATATGGTCAGTCTATTATAGTTAGTATTGTTTTTGGTAGTGATCCCGGTAAATTAGTCCAAATTGCCAACGGCTTAGCAACTTTAAAATTTAGCCGCGGTGATGAAAAAGAAGCTGATAACAGAGGTGTTGAGTACCTGAATCCCACGGCTTATGATGCAAGAGGGGTTGCTGGTTTCTTTGAAAAACTCCAAGAAGAAGGCGATGCCGGAGCAGTTCCACAGTTTCTAAGTACCCACCCAAGCCCGGATAATAGAGTCGAGAATATTACTAACAAATGGGAAGAGCTTGGTAGTAAGAAAGGTAAGGAATTCCCTAACCGGTATGCTAAATTTAAAAATTCGCTACCGTAAATAGGTGAGCAGTTTGCTAATAAACCACCAATTTATCTTTTTTATTCTTTTTGAGGTAATTCAGTATCATCGTTGGTATTTCTTCATTTTCCTGGCAACTTATTAAATGTTCTTTCCAGTTATTGGGCTCCTTTTCAGCTTCAGATTCGGTTAGAAAGCCAAATCCTTTGTACTGCCCACCCTCTACATTGACGAAGGAATATTCTCCCTGATCACGCCCCTTTCCTAAAATGAAAAAATTTCTGTAGGGATAATTAAAAGATGCTATTATACGGTTTATCCGATCATTATAGGCCTCTACCCCAAGGTCATTAATTGGGCACGAGCCAACACAATCCCCAAAATTTCGATTTTTACAACCAAAAGGATCCATGTTCATATTGGCTAATCGATAGCAAAGAGATTGTTGCCTGGTTAACTTCATCAAATACTCCTCAGCTACCTTACGCCTGGTAAAAGATTTCAAGGGTGTTTCTTTGAGGTTGATTAAGCCAATATTGAAAGTCATTAGGCCATCATTCCGGTTGCGTAAAAATAAACCATACCTATACTTTTTCCGGCGCTGAGCATAATTGAAATCAGGCATTAAACGTTTAATCTCTTGAGATTCAAGCAAAGTGGCAAGCAAAGTACTTCCTGTGGTACGAGTAGCTATTGCATGGGTTGCCATTTTCATAGACCTTGCTTTTTGAGAGGTTAAGTCAGCGGAAAAATGGCTTAAAACTCGTTGACGGATGTTTTTACTTTTTCCTACATATATCACCTGTTTTTTATTATTCATGAAGTAATAGATTCCCGTTTCCTCAGGTAGTAAGTCAACATCCTCATTATTAAGTTGCGGGGGTAAGTGTACGGAATCCAGTTCATTTTTAGTCAAGTTTTTTATAGTAGAACCGCACCCCTGCTTAAATAAGTGTTCAAATAAATGCCCGGTAGCTGTAGCATCAGCGTAAGCTCGATGGCTGTTATGAAGGGGAATGGATAAGGAATCACAAAGTTTTTTTAAATTATAAGAGTTTTCCTTGGGCAGCAACTGCCTGGCTAACCTTACTGTACATAATTGTCTGCGATTAAAAATAAGTCCAAGCCTTTTGAACTCATTTTTTATAAAAGCATAATCAAAGCGTACATCATGGGCAACGAAAACACGATTCATGGTAATGGATGCAATGCAATCGCTAATGGTTTCAAAATAGGGTGCACTACTAACCATTTCATTTGTAATACCTGTAAATGCCTGAATAAAAGGTGAGATTTTCCTTCCCGGATTAACTAAGGTGTTATACTGCTCTATAACCCGTTTTCCATTATGAATAAGTACCGCCACCTCAATAATTCGATCCCTTGAGGGGTTTCCCCCAGTAGTTTCCAGGTCTAAAATGGCGTACATACGGAAAATACTTGGTTTAAATCCAATTAATCAAACTATCCTTGGCTAATTTTATCGCTATCGATAAAAGGATTATACCAAAGACACGCCGGATGATTTCAATACCACTGCTACCCAGTTTCTTTTCAATCCAATTGGTTGTTTTAAGCACAATGTAAATAATCAACATATTGATAAGAATCCCAAGGATAATATTGGGGTGGGTATAGGCTGCTCTTAGGGAAATAATGGTAGTGAGGGAGCCAGAGCCTGCAAGAAGCGGAAATGCAATTGGTACTATACTACCAGAAGTTGGGTTATCACCAGACTTAAAAAACTCAACCCCCAGCACCATTTCTAATCCAATAATAAAAATCACAATAGCGCCGGCTAATGAAAAAGATAGGACATCAATGCCAATAAGGTTAAGAATCTTTTCTCCTAAAAATAAGAAAGCAATCATTAGAACGCCTGCTGTAATAGTAGCTTTTCCGGACTGGATATGGCCTATTTTCTTTCTTAAAGAAATAATGACTGGCAAATTGCCTAACATATCTATAACGGCAAAAAGTGTGAGGGTAATTGTCACAACGTCCCCTAAGCGCAAAGTTTCAAGAATAGCCATGAGTGTTTATTTGAATAAGTAAGCTGCAAATTTAAGGAGGTAATAGCACGCAAAAAGACTCATTTGAAATAATAAATTTTAAAATTTCGAAAATTTATTATTTAGAATCTTTCTAATAGCCTTTTTTGTCTTAAAAAAAACCTAAAGGAAAAAAATCAATCATTTATGAAAACATTCATTGCAATCTTTTGTCGCCCTTGCTTTAAAAATTTCCGGTTTTCTATTAACCATTTAATCAATATTCCGTAAAATTCACCTAATTTAAATAATTTTACCGCTTTGAAAATAAGAACCTATTCGGTAAGCAGTCATTATCAATAAATGCCGACAAAAAGAGGCCATGGCCATTGTTTTACAAAGTAAGTAAGGAGAAATTGGCTTAAGCTAAAACCATGTATCAACGTTACCAGCAAGAAGCTAACCAAAACCCTGTTTTCACCCGAAAGTACCTGATGATTTACTCGATTTTATCGACACTGTTGTTAGTGCTATCCATTGATGCTACAGGGCAGGACCAGACCAGCTTTTCACCTGTTTATAAGTACCAGCCGGAAGGAATGAAAATTTTAGGCAAATTTAGCAGCAAGTACTACATGGTTAAAGGCCTGCACAAGCCTTGGAAAGCAGGCCATAATGAAAGAGCGTCTCTATTTCAAAATGACCTTGACCTTTACCAAAACAATAAGGTTAAATTTTTTGATACCCTCAAGAACCAGTTCCTGACCCAGTATAACCAAAATTTAAATAGAACCGGCAAAAAATTTTTAGCCTGTTCAGATAGTATAATACAAACAACAGCATGCTTTGCTTACCAGGGTGTTGTTTGGCTTTATTATGTCCATAAACAAGGAAAAAACGCTGTTTTGAAACTACAGAAGTTTGATCTGAAAGGAAATGCCGTTCATAAAGCCAAACCCCTAATGAAAACAAAGCTCAGTGAATCCAATGAAGCAGCACCCTTTTTTATCCAGATGAATGGTGATATACAGCGTTTTTTGGTTTTAAATAACAAACGCTTTAAGGTTTTCAATACCAGAATGAAGAAAAAATTTTCAGGAAGAATTCCCTGCCATAACTTAAGACAAATCAGGTTAATCAATTCAAAGGTGATTTATTTTATTGATCAAAAAAATAAAAATGGGAAGCCAGTGTTTGATTTTGTCAAGTATTTTCCCCGCATTGGTACCGAAAACCGTAACCAGGTTGAAATAAAGGACCAACCGGTTTATGACGTGATTTTCCGTAAAGGACAAAGAAGGAATAATATCCAGTTGATAGGGTTGGGCGGCCGGCCATTCTCACACTATTTTACCCAAACATTTAACAGGTCTACCTTTAAGTTACAGGATCAATACAAAGCCCCTTTTGATGAAAACGTACTTGAAAAAATCAATTGGCAAAACAATGCTGCTCCTTTCTGCGTCAAAACCGTAAAAACAATCTATGATAAAGAGGTAATGGTAATCAAAGAGCCATTGAAAATTGATACACCAGGAAAAAAAGGTTGTGGTCGTTTCATATTGAATACATTACGCAAACCCGGAAAAGAACCACAGACTTCCCTGATAAAAAAGTCCACGGTGGCACCTAATATTCCTGATTATTATGGCTTTCACTTATTCAGCCACTCGGATGAGCTTCATGGCTTTTTCAACCAGTTTAGTAAAAAAGAACACAAGGGGTTGTTTAAAATTAAATACCCAGGCAAAAAGGTTATTGAGCCAAAAAAATTGCTAAGAACAAAAGAAGGTGGGGTCATTGTAACGCCACGGCTAATAAAAAAAACGGGAGACAACGAATTATTATTTTTTGCCTTTGACCAGGATGAATACCGTTTGATCAAGTATCGTTTTAAATAAGCTTCCTAATGGACCCCGTGCATCCATTTTTTTAGCAATGGTACCAGTATTAATAAAAATAAACTTGAAATCACGGCAATGATACCTACCTGCTCAAAGACACCGGCATAACTTGCCAGGCTGTCAAATTTGTCTACTGCTTCTTGTGGTAACCGGGTTATTTGATCTGTTGAAAGTAAACCTTCTTCCATAGCCAATGCCCCGGTTTGAGCATCTTCCCCTTTACTAGGTACGGATGTCAGTGAAGCTACAAAGCTGGCTATGTTATGAGCGAAGGATATGGATAAAAACCATGCCCCCATCACAAAACCCACTATCCTGGCCGGAGATAGTTTAGTGATCATTGATAGCCCAACCGGGGAAAGGCATAGCTCACCTGTTGTATGAAGTAAATAGCCTACTATTAGTACCATAATCGGCACTAAACCATTGCTGCCAGCAAAATAATGCGCCCCGATAACGAATACTCCAAAGCCTAAACCCAATTGCAGAATACCCAGGGCAAATTTTACGGGCGTATAAGGTTCAATTCGAATATACCGTAACTTAACCCACAAAATTGAAAAAAGGGGTGCCAGTAAAATGATAAAAGCCGGGTTTACACTCTGAAAAGTTGAGGTTGGAATTTCATCACCCATTATTACCCGGTCAACATTTCTTTCAGTAAATAAGCTTATAGAACTACCGGCCTGTTCAAAAAAGGCCCAGAAAAGGGTATGAAAAAAGGCTAAAATGATAATGACCCATATTCGTTGGCCTCCCACTTTATCTTGTTTCCAGACTGCTTCAAAAATTAAAATCCCTAAAATGATCGCTCCCAGTATACCAAGAATGTAGCTAACCGTATCATTCTGATTCACAATCAAAGCAAACAGGGGAATTACAAGGAGAGAGCCGGTAATGATTAACTGCTCCAGGTTAAGCCCAAGGAAAATTTTCTTTTTCAATTTATCCGGATTGGGTGGTAGACCTTGTCCTTCCATTTGTCCCATACCCCTCCAAAAAACAACCAAACCAAGTAGCATACCCAAACCAGCCAGACCAAAGCCATAATGCCATCCATATAACTCCCCGATTGAACCACATGTTAATGGCGCCAGAAATGCCCCAACATTAATTCCCATATAGAATATGGTAAAACCAGCATCCCTTCGCGGATCTTGATCCTCGTATAATTTACCAAGCAGGCTCGAAATATTCGGTTTAAAAAATCCATTGCCAATAATAAGTAAGGCAAGGGCTGAATAAAAAAAATAAAGGTTTTCAAAAATCATGGTAAAGTGCCCAAGCGCCATGAGAATAGCTCCAAACATTATGGCTTTTCGGTAACCAAGGAACCTGTCGGCTAACATCCCTCCTATAGCCGGCGTACCATATACCAACGCCCCGTATGCACCGTATATCCCGTATGCTTTCTCATCGGCTGCTTCAGTGGCCATGTTTTCAAACAGGGATTGGGTCATGTAGAGCACTAACAGCGCTCTCATACCATAAAAACTGAATCGTTCCCACAATTCAGCAAAGAAAAGCGTGAATAAGCTTACCGGATGATTTTTTCTTTGAACCAGTATTACGCCGGTAACCCAGGCTATAACCGCAAGCCAGGCAAAGATCATAATGATAATCGGGGTCGGCATAGGGCTTAAAAAATTGTTTAACCTTTTACAAACACCACGAATCAAAAAACGGGGCTTGTCAATCAATGGAACAAACCCCGTCTGAAGTCAATACTAAAGAATTACATAATGATACCTAACGGTTATTTTGGTTATCATCATCTCCATCTTCATTTTCTTTATCTGCCACCTCAAAGCCTTCTTGCTCCTCATGATGGGTTCCTTCTATTTCTTCGGCCCCGTGAGTGAGCTTCTTGAGCTTCCTAAGGAATAATAGCAATAATATACCAAAAGCCGCTGTAAAGCCAAATATGGTAAGGAATGTTCGGAATTCGCGCGAATTGGCTAATTGGAAAATGGTTAACTCTGTCTTAAACTTTGGTGGTTCATTCTTATCCAGCTTATGCTCAGGAACCTCGATAAACCGCATTATGGCTTTGGGAGTGCCTTCTTCTACCTGGTCTTGTCTGCTGATCATTTCTTTCGAATCATCCTCAGACAAAGCAAGTAGCTCGTTGTAATCCTTCCCGTTCTTTAGCAGTTTAACATCGCCATTTTGTACCTGTATTTCCCCGGAAACCTGGAAACTTCCCTCCTTTTTCTGCTCGTACACACTATCCGATACGAAATCTTTAACTGCACTTTGTTCGACCTTAACGGTTACAGGATCTACCTGGGAACTTTGCCCAACTATTCCGGCCAATTTATTACCAAGGCCTGTTGCCGCAAAGTAAAAACCCATCATGATGGAAACGTACTTAACGGGCGCGATCTTTGTGATAAAAGAGAGCGCTACAGGAGATGCACTAAGCTCACCAAGGGTGTTAAGTAAATAGCACAGGATTAACCATATCAAAGCACCTTTGGCAGCCGGGCTAACGCTTGCCTCCATAGAGGCCAAAGCCATAAATATAAAGCCAGCTCCCATAATCATGGTACCCACAGCCATTTTAAATAAAGATGAGGATTCCAGGCCTTTTTTCTTCCACCAAAGCCAAAAACTGGCTACTGCGGTACCAAAGATGATGATGAAGAAGGGATTAACAGACTGAAAAACTGCTGCTGGAATCAGATAGGGATCTGTAAGCAGGTTAGCCCTCAGGATGATATAAGCGACCAAAAATACCAATCCGGCCCCACCAATGATGTATCCACTTGCTTGCTTTTTAAAAAGTTTATATAGGCCTAAGAGAATAGCCAATATAGTACCTCCATAAAAAACAATATCAAGCACACTTATTGAAACCAACCGCTGCATTTTCTGCTTTGCGTAAATATTGAGTAAGCCACCTGCCTGCTCAAAAGCACCCCAGAAAACAATAACGATCAAGAATGAAAGCAATAATACAATAAACCGGTCTTTCTCAACCTTATTGACGTCTTTGTAAACCATCATCATCATTCCCGCTGAAATGGACAGGAATATGAAGAGCGCAATGTAGGCGTACCGGTTACCACCTGGTTCTAATAAAGTAAAGCCTATTATAAAACTGGCGATAACCAAAATAAGGGTGATGACTAAATGCAGCGGGCTATTTACCAAATTCTTGAAAAGCTGTCCGAGGGAAGCGGATTCTTCTCCACTTTCCTGGCTTTGTTGGGAAGGTGGCTCTCCTATACCTTGGAGATACTTGAGCCCAAACAAATAGACCAATAATCCTATCAACATCCCGATACCTGCCATACCAAAGCCGTAATGCCAGCCTACGGTTTCACCGACAAAACCTACTATAAGAGATGCCAAAAAAGCCCCGATATTAATGCCGATGTAAAAGATGGTAAAACCACTGTCCCGCCTGATATCACCAGGCGCATACAAGCCACCAACCATGGTCGATATATTAGGCTTCAAACCGCCTACCCCAAGCACAATCAGAATAAGGCCCGTCATAAAAGCCCATGTTGCCTCAATGGCTAATATAGAGTGACCAGCTACCAAAATTAAGCCCCCAACTAAGACGGTTTTCTTTTGCCCTATGAATTTATCGGCCAGGATACCGCCTGGAATGGAAAGTACGTAAACCAGCATTCCGTACCAGCCGTATATTTCGAAGGCAAACCCTTCATTCCAGCCAAGCCCCGGATTATCTCCGGTTATCTTTGTCGTCATGTAAAGGGTTAAAATGGCCCTCATGCCATAAAAACTGAACCGTTCCCATAATTCAGTAAAAAAAAGGATGTAGAGGCCAACAGGGTGACCAAATAACTCTTTTTGGTTGGTTTTTTCTTTGTCAATGTTCGCTTCGTTACTCATAAATGATAGATTAACGTTTTACGATTGAAAATTGCATTGCAAACATAAATATTATACTTCTTTGTAGGCCTTTTTACCTACATAAAATAGCCAGTAACAAATACCTACTAAGAGGATAATGCCAGGCCAGCTACCTATTGGTTCGCCTAAAAGCTTGAGGACATCTTTTTCTCCAGTGATAGCAATGGGTAGTGCTAAAAAGATACCAATCAAGGCTTCACCGGTTATCAAACCGGATGCGAATAACAAGCCCCCACGGTTAGAAGCCAAAATCCCTTTATTATGATATTCACTTGCCCTTATTTGTCCCTGTTTTCGTTGATATCTACTTAAAATCCAGGCTATGATCCCGCCTAACATGATAGCACTATCTAACTCAAAAGGCAAATAAAGCCCAACAGCTACAGCAAGAACGGGCATTCTAAAATTCGACCCACGTAAGGCTAACACCTGATCAACAATGATTATAGCTACGGCTATCCCCATTCCGGATAGCATCACTGTCCAAGGAAGATTTCCGCCAAAAACCCCCTGAGCAACACTCTTCATCAAAGTTGCCTGAGGTGCCAATAATGGAGTACCCGGGCCAAAACCGTATGAAGTATTTAACAAGTTCATAGTTAAAGGTAAGGATATTGCTGCAGCAACAACACCGATCATTTGCATTGCTTGTTGCTTCATCGGGGTAGCACCCAAAACATGACCGGCTTTCAAATCTTGCATATTATCACCCGCAATGGCAGCCGCACAACAAACAACGCCACCCACCAGACTAGCACCGGCAGGCCCAACTTCAGAGCCTGTTCCCATCAAGGCAAATAGGATGAGGGAGGTGGCCAAAATAGTAGCAATCGTAACCCCTGAAATAGGGTTATTAGAGCTGCCGACCAAGCCTGCCATATAACCAGCAACCGCTGAAAAAAGGAATCCAGCCACCACCATTAGCACAGTCATTACCACTGTAAAACCAACGTTGTGTATTTCCCGTATATAAATAATGAAAATGGGCACAAGTAGCACACCTATCGCTATCAACACCCATGAAATAGGGGTATCAAGCTCTGTCCGGATGGTTTCCTTAGCTTGTTCCTTTGTCGTATTTAGGGCTTCTAACCCTGATCTTACAGCATGTACGAGTGATTTTCTGATACTAACCAAAGCCCAGATACCGCCAACAACCATGGCTCCAACACCTAAATAGCGAAGCTTATAGCTCCACAAAGCTGTGGCTACTTCAGGTGCTGTAACCTGGTCAACTGGTCCTGATACTTGGCCTATGGCTATTAACTCGCTAACAACTTTTTCATAGCCATTGAACCCTATGTAAGCAGGAATTGCTACTAACCAGGTGATGGCACCCCCTACAAATACCAGTATAGCAATATTAAGTCCAACTATGTAGCCAACTGCCAGCAAAGCGGGGGAAAGGTTGATACCAAAATAAGCCAGGCCGGACTTATTGAAAACGGTTGCGGTAACCCATTTATCCTTCCAAAAATTAAAACCAGCCTGGAACAACTTGAAAAGCCCGCCAACCAATGCAGCCTGCACTAAGTATTTGACAGCTTTACCACCTTCTTCTCCCGACTTCAAAACTTCAGCTGTGGCAACCCCTTCGGGAAACTTTAAGCCTTGCCTTACGATTAAAGCATTTCTCAGTGGGACTGTGAATAAAACCCCTAAAATACCTCCTGAGCCAATTATCAAACCGGTTTCCCAAAATGTAAATTCTTGCCAATATCCCATTAAAATAAGGGCTGGCAGTGTGAAAACCACGCCGGCTGCCAATGATTCACCAGCTGATGAAGCGGTTTGAACCATGTTATTTTCAAGGATATTGGATTTCCGGAATAACCTTAAAAGGGCCATTGAAATAACAGAAGCCGGAATAGAAGCAGAAACAGTCATGCCAGCAAATAGACCCAGGTAGGCATTGGCGCCGGAAAGGATCATCGAAAGCAAAATACTTAAGATAATGGCTTTCCCTGTAATCTCAGGAAGCTTTGTTTCAGAACCTACGTAGGGTTCTCCTTGGTTTCGGCTCATTTAAACAGGGTCTCTTTTGAGAGCTATTTACCATTTTATTAAATGAATGTCACTTACTTACAAGTAATTTTTATCAAACTGATTTAGCCATCAAATGATGTAAAATTGGTTTTTTCCTGATGAATACCAAAAATATTAAGGGTGTTTGTTAAAATGCTGAAGAATGAGCAGGAAAACACAAGTTATTCATTTGGAAAAAGTCAGGTTTAATGTTAAAACCTTCTAAAGAATTTTAATTGTCTAAGGTAGCCAGTAGTAAAGTCTTAAAGCATTTATCACTTTACAATAAGCTTTTCAAGGCTACGCTTATCCGATTTAAGGTTAAGGATTTCAAGCAAGTAGGTGCCACTTTTCAGCTTATCACCTCTAATGGTGTATTGCTTTACATTTTGCAAGTTTTTTTCCCATATTTTTTTCTCATTACCCCTCATTAAGCGCAACTTTATTTTATTCATACGGTTTTTAAACATCAATTCGGTCTTTTTGGTGAAAGGATTGGGGGTCAGCTTATAAGATTGTTCTTGCCTATTTTGGATACTACTTGTTTTTGCATCGATCTGAATAAGCCGGTCATCCGAGCCATTGGGGTTACCTCTCCCATCGCGGTTACTGGTAGCTATATAAACTTTCCCTTCAGGACCTGTGAGAACATCTCTTAAACGGCCAAAGTCATTTTTAAAAAAAGGTACGGAGTTTATGATCTTATCACCAGCTTCGTTTAATTGTAATTGAAACAATGCCCTGCCATCATTCTGGGTGAACCCAAGGGTTGCCATTAATATAGAATTTTCCCACTGAGCTATGCGGGAGCTGCCATAATAATCGATCCCGCAAACTGCTTCTGGCGGTGACCAAGCTTCAAGGGGCTCAACTACATTGCTATCCCGGCAGAAAGGTTTTTCATAACTTGAATCACAAAAACCTTTAACATTCGGCCAGCCGTAATTCCGACCTTTTTTTATAATATTCAATTCATCATCTGAGTTCGGCCCATGTTCTGAACTGTAAATGTAACCATTGGCCATTACCAATCCTTGTGCGTTCCGGTGCCCTTTAGACCACATAGGATTTCCGGGAATCGGGTTATCTGTTGGCACTGATCCATCTAGTTGCAGACGCAATACTTTTCCATTGACACTTTGGTTGTCTTGGGGGTGCTGATTAGGTCTCCCCGCATCTCCGGTTGTGATAAACAATTTTCGAGCAGGCGAAATCATTAGGCGGCAGCCATCATGATAACTATTTCCATCAATACCATCAATAATTGTTGTATTATTTTGGAGCTCTCCCTGATCGTAGGTAAAACGAACCACTTTTACTCTATAACTTCCGCTGGTATTTACGTAATTATAAGCAATAAAAACCTGTGAAGTATCCTCAAAATGAGGATGTAAGACCATACCCATAAGACCCCCTTCATCCCTCTCTTCTACTTCACTTACTTCATCAATTTTTTTGACGGCTCCGGTTTGCGGATTGGCTTTTTTCAGATTACCTTTCCTTTCAGTAAACCAAATCCAATCATTGGGGCCCCACTGCATTTCCCACGGAGTATCTAACGAATCAGCTATGGTTTGCTTATCAAAATTCTGGCAGCAAACTGAATGACCACCAAAAAGTATTAAGAGCAGGCAAATACCGCAAGTAAGAAACCGTGAGCCTTTATGAATCATCGTTATCAATTGATTTCAAATGCCTATTCAAATAATTTGTGATACGGTTGAACAAATGATAACGTGTCAACCCGCCACTAATCCTGTGCGTTTTGTTAGGGTAAAATTCTGAATCGAAGGGTTTATTTTTCCTGATCATTTTCTTCATGAATTCCATGGAATTCTGGGGGTGTACGTTGTCGTCATACATGCCATGAACTAATAAAAACTCATCTTTAAAAGAATCCACATAGTTCAAAACTGAACTATTCTTGTAACCCTCCTGATTTTCCGATGGCTTGCGCATGTAACGCTCAGTGTAAATATTATCATAAAAACGCCAGTCAGTCACAGGTGCTACAGCTACGCCGGTTTGAAAAACCTCAGCACCTTTTGCAAGGGAAAGCAATGTTAAATAACCACCATAACTCCAGCCAAACAAGCCAATGCGGTTTTCATCTACATAATCCTTATTGGCTAAGTATTTAGCAGCTTCTATTTGGTCGATACTTTCGTAGTGACCAAGATTTTGGTAGGTCATTTTTTTCAGTTCAGTACCTCTGCCCCCGGTTCCTCTATTGTCTACAGTTACAACTATATACCCCTGTTGAGCTAAAAACTGGTAATAAGTATAGTATTGCCATCCCCATTCTTTCCTAACACTTTGAATACCAGGCCCACCATAACAGGTCATAAAAACCGGATAGGTTTTATCTTCATCAAAATCCGGTGGTTTGATCATCCAACCGTTTAAGGGGGTATTATCCCGTGTTTTAAATTGGAAAAATGTTTTATCAGTAAAGTTGTACTTTTCCATTTTTTTCTCTATACCCTCATTGGTTACAGGTTTTCTCAACACATTGCCCTCTTCATCATAAATGGTAGCCTCGGGTGGATCATTAGCCCCCGAGTATGAAGCGATGTAATGTGAGTAATCAGCACTGAAATTAACTGAATTGCTTCCTCCTTTTTCAACCAATTTCTTTTTATTACCACCATTGATGGAAACCCCGTACACATGCCTTTCCAAAGGAGATTCCTCATCCGATTGGTAATAAACCATCTTCTCTTTTTCATCATACCCAATGAAACTTGTAACAACCCATTCCCCTTCCGTTAACTGTTTGATCTTTTCACCCTCTTCATTAAATAAGTAAATATGACGGTATCCATCCCTTTCAGAAGTCCATAAAAACCGGTTATCTTTAAGAAAAGTCAGGTTATCGTTCACTTCCACATAAGTATCACTGGATTTTGTTAAAACTTTACGGGATTCTCCGCTTCCAGCTTTGGTAAAATACAAATTGAGCTGATTCTGTCGCCTGTTCATTTCCTGAAAGGCAAGAATATCAGGATCATTCGTCCACTTTATCCGTGGATAGTATTCCTTTGATTTAGATCCTTTTGAAACTTTGACCTGCTTATCCTTCTCAAGGTGATGTATATGCAAAGATACCCCCGAATTTGCTTCTCCAGCCTTAGGGTATTTATACTTATATTTCAAGGGGTAATTAGAATCTATAAATTTTTTAAGGGTGTAATTCTTCAGATCACTTTGCCTGAATTTATAAAAAGCAATCTTTTTACCATCCGGAGACCACTCAAATGATTTAACTAATTTAAACTCTTCCTCATACACCCAATCAGAGCGGCCATTGAGTATTTCATTTTTTTTTCCGTCCTGTGTAACCCGGTTGATATCACCTGATTCCAGGTTCTGCGTATAAAGGTTATTTTCATAAACATAAGCCACGTTTTCTTCATTGGGGCTTATGGTTGTATACATCACATGATTACCATCATGGATAGGTTTTAAATTTTCCTGCTGTCGATCGTAGACATAAAAAACAGCCCTTGTTGAATGCCTGTATATAGGGCGAACTTTTGTTTTTAAGAGTAAATACCTTTCAGAAGCGGAAAAATTGTATTCCTGAATAGGTCCCTCAAAGCCATTTAAAGCCCGGGTACTAAACATAGTATCTTTGGGTTCGGGAGAATTATAGGGGTACCGTAGGATGTATTGCTGCCCAGCTTGGCGATCCCTTTTTAATCTTGAAAAATGAGAACCATCTTTGAGGTGATTTACCTGTGAAAAGGTCTTCGGAATAAATTTACCAGATGCCCAGGCATCCTTTAAGCTTAAGGATTTTTTCTGACCTTCGGCCATCGATACAAGAAAAAAGGGGGCAAGAAAAATTATTAGCCGATTAATGGTTTTCATAAAATTATTTTTAATGAATAATTGGCTTTTTTCAGTATATTAAACAAGTAAACAATATTTCAAATATAAAGGCAAACAAGCATTTTCAGTCAAAATTAGTCAATCATGTTAACCTTGTGTTAATTCATAAATTGTATTTTTCAAGGTTAAAAAATCAATTAAGAAAGATGGCCTTTAACGAATTAAATCAAGCTGACATACAGGAACTTCAGGCAATAGTTGGTAAGGAGAATACCTTTACCGGGAAAGCAGAAAAAAAAGATTACGGTAAGGATTACACAGAAGACTTGCATTTTACTCCTGAAATAGTGGTTAAACCAGACTCCAGCGAAAAGATAAGTGCCATTGTTCAGTACTGCAATGAAAGGGAACTTCCTTTGACACCAAGGGGAGGCGGTACAGGGCTAAGTGGTGGTGCTTTACCGGTTATGGGTGGTATCGTTCTATCGACAGAATTATTAAACCAAATCATTGACATTGATGAAGCAAACTTTCAGGCTACCGTAGAGCCCGCTGTAATCAATGAAGTTCTGCGGGAAGCAGTAGAGGAAAAAGGCCTATTCTATCCCCCTGATCCAGCCAGCAAAGGTACATCGTTTATCGGAGGGAATATGGCTGAGAATGCAGGCGGACCGAAGGCTGTAAAATATGGCGTTACCAAGGATTATGTATTGAACCTAGAGGTCGTTTTACCCACAGGCGAGATTATATGGACAGGTGCTAATACCCTTAAAAATGCAACAGGCTATAACCTTACCCAGCTTATTGTTGGTAGTGAGGGCACTCTGGGCATCATAACCAAAATTGTATTAAAATTAACCACCAAACCTGCCGAGAATCTTTTAATGCTGGCAGCTTTCAAGTCAACAGAGAGAGCCTGTCAAGCGGTCAATGGTATTTTGACGTATGGCATTATTCCATCTTCCCTGGAATTTATGGAAAGGGACGCCATCGACTGGGTTATGTCCCTGATGAATATTCACTTCCCTGTTGAAGATGATGTGCAAGCTCACCTACTAATCGAAGTTGACGGAAATGACCTTGAGGTCCTTTACAAAGAGAGTGAGCGTATTTACGAAATTTTGGAAACGTATGAAAGTGGTGAAGTTTACTTTGCGGATAATGCCAATGACAAGGAAAAATTATGGAAACTTCGCCGTAATGTAGCAGAAGCTGTTCATGCCAATTCAGTATACAAAGAAGAAGATACCGTAGTGCCTATTTCCACATTACCTGAATTATTAAAAGGGGTTAAAAGATTGGGTAAAGAATATGGTTTCCAATCGGTTTGCTATGGGCATGCGGGAGATGGTAATCTACATGTCAATATTGTTAGGGGAGATCTGGATGACTATGCCTGGAAAATTACTGTCAAAGAAGGGATCAGAGAGATTTTTGATCTTTGTACCAAGCTGGGTGGTACAATTTCCGGGGAGCATGGAATAGGTTATGTCCAGCGCGAGTATATGGATATTCCTTTTAATGAGACTCAACTTAGGGTAATGAAAAACATTAAGAAAACCTTTGATCCCAAAGGAATTTTAAATCCGGGAAAAATCTTTAACGATTAATTATCCATTATTGGAGCAAAAAAATCCTCCCTGGTTTTCATCAGGGAGGATAAAAAAGATTGGCAGGTTTAAAAAGCAATAAACTATTGCTTGATCAGCTTTTTAGAGTGCTTTTCATCACCAACCTGTAATTCAAGGAAATAAACACCTTTGCTCAATTGGTTAACATTTAACCTAAAGTCTGTATTGCCTTTTGGTACATTACCCAAATCCTTTTCTTTTTGAACTTTTCCTACCATATCGCGTAGCTTAACACTAACATCTGATTTGCTATCTAACTCCAGCGATACGTTGATTTGTTCACGGAAAGGACTGGGATAAGCTTCTATGTTGAAATTGCTTTCGTTACGGGCAAAACCCGAACCTCCACCGTCACCGTCACCTTCACTTAACCCGTTGTTACCAACAGAATCCTGAAGCACACTGTCTACATCCAATGCCGCGTAGTAAATGGTATTTTCTGTCTTATCATTTTGATAAGTAGGGCCATTGTAAAATACGCCTTGTTTATCATCTTCCATCCAAGAAAAGTGGATTTTACCATCTACAGTAAAACGATAAGCACTGGGATAAGCTGATTCTGAAAAACCTTCTGCAGTATTTGTCACATTTTGCGGATCACCCCAGGTTGCGCCACCATCAGTGGAATAATTAACATAAATATCCCTGTAATTAGCCTCATCACTTTGCAGAATTGCTCCGTACTTGTAAGATTGATAAAGTAAGAATAGGGTATCTTTACCACCACTAACCAATGTTGGCTGGGTAGTAATAGGCGCATTGCCATACGGATTAAGCCTGGATTCAGAGGGGTCAGGAACAACTACTTCAGTTTGGTCAATAGAATCGGTATTAATGATACCCGTAGAAAGCGGATTTTGCTCATTGCCCGGCATATAGCCTGCCTCTACGATTGTATCTGCTTTGCTGTTCCAATAATGGATACCGTTAACAATGGTGCTTCTTAATAAGTTACCCTGCGCGTTACGTTCTGTATACAGCCTTATACCATAACTAACGTGTATAGTGCCCTCTTCATCAATCACGGTTGAAATGGTCTCATCATTCAAGAAAAGGGGCTGTATACTATCGACATTAATAGGAGGATCGTTAGCCCATTCACTTCTTGTATAGGGGAATTTATAGATATATTCTTTACTCCAGGTTTTACCGGTATCCATCGATTTCCACAGGGTAACATCCTGTACATTACCGCCATCCCGAACATCAAAATCAGATCCTAATGCAATAACTACCATACTGTCGCGAGCATCAATGGCATAGTTATCCGCTCTACCGTGCAACCTTCTGGAGGAATCTGCCCAGCCGGGTAAGATCATTTGGCTATCAACCCAACTTTCACCATAATCTTTAGAACGGTAATAAACCAAAGGGTCGTACATACCTTTCATGAAAGAAGAATCATTATCACCAGTGAAAAAATTACCAATCATGTGGAATGTCCCGGAAGCTTGTGCAGTCCTATACCAGATCGGAGCTTCACCAGCTTCTCTGGTTTCCGTGCTGAAGCTATCCCCTCCTATTCCATTATTTTTACTCAAAGCATAGCCACCACTTGCACCTTGTAATGGCGCTAAATGACCGACCGTAAAAATTTCTTTTTGGTTACCACTTCTATCAACATTAACGTTCGACCACCCAACACGACTTTCTTCAATCCTTGTAATGTTATCCGGATCTTTCAGCCACTCATTGCCATCAAAATAATTGTAACCGGTTCCTCTTTTGCCAAAATTGTCATCAGCGAAATTAGGATCATGTGTCCATACCACTGAGATGGTACCATCATCGTGAACCATCACCTTACGCCCAACAGCATCGTTGGTTTGCAGGTCATACCAAGAAACACCGATTTTCGTAAAATCCAAGCTATTGTTTGCTTTCAATAATTTAGAGGCGGGCATTTGTTGCGCCTTTCTTTCGGTAGCTAATGCCTGATTATCCTGACTTGATTCTTGAACTGTTGGTTCACCTTTCCTGTCATAATGTACTTTTGAGGCATTGTCAACATCATGATTTGAGCTCTGGCCGAATCCTAGAAACGGGACGAGTGCTAATAGCCAAGTAATGCTTTTCATAAAATTTAAATTTTTATTATCCAATTTTAAACTTATTAACTAGCAAATATGCAACTAAATTGTGGCATAAGAAAATTCCCACGCCTTAATCTCATGCATCTTCTACTTAGTTTTAGACGGTACAAAGGGTAATATGGTTGCTTATCACTTAAATGCAAAGCAATTGTTAAGTCCGTATTCATTATTTAATTAATTGAAATGATTTGTCAGGTGGAATACATTTTTCCCTTAACTTAACTTTCTCTTTGTTATTAAAAATAAGGGTACTGCTTCCGTTTTATAAGGTTAACCCAATTCAATAAATGAATGGAGCACAAAACTTTATCTCCCGAAAAGCAAGCATTGAATAAAGTATCAATGGGCTGACCCAAGGAATAAATTAACGCTTTTTCAAAGTAAATAAGCAGCATGTTCCTTTTGATTAAGCTCTACCCTTATGTGTTCTTGCAGGGTGGTGGATAAGGAAAGACCCGAGTAATCAGGTTTAACCGGAAATTCCAAATGATCCCGATTAACCAAAACAAGAACTTTGAGTTTTTTAAGTAATACGTGCATAAAGGGTTGACAAGCATAGAAAAGCGTTACACCAGAGTTGATCACGTCATCTACAATAATGACAACCTTATCTTCTAAAGCATTAAGATCTCCTTCAAAAGAAATTTCTGAAGCTACAGGCTTCTTTTTATCAAAAGTTATTTTTTTAAGAAAAATGTCTTTCTCCGTGACATCGGTTAATTTTTTTTGCATAATTTCAGCCAGCGCATAGCCTTTATTTGAGATACCAGCTAAGAATAACTCCGGCTCATTGAAATGTTCTTCATAAACCTGGTAAGCCATACGGTCAATACGGTGCTGAATCTGATCCTGATCAAGTATTTTAAGTCCATCCATAGAGGGTATTGTAAGTTATAAAAACAAAGTCACTCAGCACAAATAAAAAGATAAATCAAATTTCAACAATTTTCCTTAACAAACCTGTTTGTTAGCGGCAAAAGCTCAAAAACCCTCAATTAAAGGGTTGGCAGGAAAGTAAAATTAAATTATTTTTGCATCTCAAAATTGACAATAGCCATGAAAAAAGAAGCACATCCAGGCAATTACAGGAAGGTCGTTTTTAAAGATATGTCGAATGGTACTACTTTCATGACCCGCTCTTGTGTGAACACTGACGAAACAATTGAATGGGATGATGGTAAAGAATATCCGCTTTACAAATTAGAAATTTCTAATACTTCTCACCCTTTCTACACCGGGAAGAAAATCTTTGTCGACACTGCCGGCCGTGTAGAAAAATTCAAGAAAAAGTACAGCAAGTAGTATCAAGCAACCAACCAATCAATTCATTATGAAAAGCCTGCTTACAAAGCAGGCTTTTTTAATTTATTGGCATTTTTACTATTTAGTTAATCCATATCAGCTTTATCCCATCTTTCTTTATAAACCTGATCCCTAAAATGCCTACACGGGTTATCAATTGTGAACAGGGGTTTGGTTTTAATTTCACCTGAAAGATCAGCAGCGAATAATCATTCAAACCCCTACCCTGTCTTTTAAAAAGCCATATTGCTTACCTTTGTAAAGTATTTAAAAACCAACATTAAGCCGATTTTATGGCCGATTGTTTAGTTCTTCACGATCATGGTTACTGGACAGAATTTTTGCCTTTCACCTTTACAAGGCCGGTATCGGAAATACGTACCGGCATTTTTACCATAGCCGAAAAATGGGAGATAGCACTTGACTTAGATGCTACCTACAAAACGGAAACTTACTTACAAGGTAAATATCCTGCACCAAAATCCGGAGAAGCATTGGTAATCAATGCCACAATAACGCCAAATGAGCCACTTGTGAAAGCTGTTCGAAAGTTAAGGCCAAAAACGGTTCTGATGCATGAAAACGAACCAGTAGCCTGTCTAATGCCAGCGGAGGATATCCCTGACAATGGCTTACATGAACTGGATAGCCACTACGCTACTAAGAATTACAACAAAAGCATACTCCAGATAAAGCATAAATGGGATATTTTTGGTTATAATCCTTTACAAATTCAACAGGATTTCCAGGTTATAACGGAAGGACGTGAGACAGCTTTAATTAATGAGACAAACACGATACTCGGAACAAACCCTGTTTTCATGGAAGAAGGTGCTTCCCTGGAGTGCTGTACCCTGAATACGCAGAAAGGGCCTATCTATATTGGTCATGAAGCCAATATTATGGAAGGGGCTCATCTAAGAGGACCGTTGGCTATAGGTGAGCATGGCTCTATCAAAATGGGGGCTAATATATACGAAGGTACCACGATAGGCCCCTACTGCAAAGTAGGTGGAGAAGTCAATAATTCTGTTTTGTTCGGTTATTCCAATAAAGCTCATGATGGATTTCTGGGTAACGCTGTTATAGGAGAATGGTGTAACATTGGTGCGGACACTAATAACTCCAACCTCAAGAATGACTACAAGGATGTTAAAATATGGGATTACCAGAAAACAGGTTTCATTAATACAGGGCAACAGTTTTGTGGACTTTTTATGGGCGACCATTCCAAATGTGCCATAAACACCATGTTTAATACCGGTACAACCATTGGTATGAGTGCCAATATTTACGGTGGCGGGTTCCCTCGTGTTTTTATCCCTTCCTTTAGTTGGGGCGGTGCTTCCGGTTTCACCACTTATAACCTGAGTAAAGCAAAAGAAACCGCCAACCAAATGATGAGCCGCAGAGATCTCTATTTAACTGATGTTGACGAAGCGATTTTTGAGACCATTTTTGATAAAACCAAACCTTACAGGACATAAATATGAGACAAAAAATCATTGCAGGTAATTGGAAAATGAACATGACACTACCCGAGGGAAGTAATTTTTTACATGATTTGAAATCAAATTTACAGGACGTAAGTACAAGCGGTATATCAGTAATTATTTTACCTTCTTACCCTTTTATTCCAACTTTGGCAGATGAATCCGCAGGTACCGTTATTGAAATTGGTGGCCAAAATTGCCACCAAGAGGTTAATGGTGCTTACACGGGAGAAGTTTCAGCTCCTATGCTAAAATCTGCAGGTGCCAGCTATGTTGTTATCGGGCACTCTGAAAGGAGGCAATATTTCCAGGAAAAAGGGGAAGTGCTTGCACAAAAAATTGATATAGCCCAGCATTACGGATTAACCCCCATTTATTGCTGTGGTGAAACCCTTGATGAAAGGAACCGGGGAGAGTCTGAGAAAGTGGTGAAAGAACAATTTTCGGGTGAGGTACTCCATTTGTCCGAAAACAATTTCAAGAATCTAATTATTGCTTATGAACCTGTTTGGGCTATAGGAACCGGGGAGAACGCTAGCCCGGAACAAGCGCAGGAAATGCATGCCTCCATCAGAAACCTTATAAAGCAGAATTACGGGGAATCAACGTCAGAAAGCATCGCCATCATTTACGGGGGGAGTGTTAAACCGCAAAATGCAGGGGACTTATTTAGCCTTCGAGATGTGGATGGTGGCCTGATTGGTGGTGCTTCCCTTAACCCGGCTAATTTTACCGAAATTTTAAAATCGGTTTAACAATAGGGTTACTTTTCTTCAACCTTTACCCAAAAAATTAATGAAAACTTGATTATATAATTTTCTTGGACATTTTTAGATACAAAATTTGATCATCTTTTGAGTCTATAATCCTCCTAGCTTTAATCCCACCTATGGCATTTTACGAAATTTCGATACCCGTTGATTATGCTGAAAAGGATGTGCTAATCTATGAATTGGACCAGTTGGGATTCACAGGTTTTGTGGAACAGGATAATGGATTACTCGCATACATTGAGGAAACAGATTATGATCACCAAAGCTTTCGGGAAACCTTGAATTCATTTCAAAGCCTGAGCATTGGATCAATTTCCTTTCAAACCATCGAAAACCAAAACTGGAATGCGGCATGGGAGGCCTCTTTTCAGCCCCAGGTAATAGCAGATAAAGTATTGGTTAAAGCCCCTTTTCACGAAATCCTAACCACCTATCCTTATGAAGTTTGGATTGAGCCCCAAATGGCTTTTGGAACAGGTCACCACGCAACAACATCCCTAATGGTTCAGCTGCAACTGAAATTGAATTTTGCTGAAAAATTAATCTTTGACTTCGGGACAGGCACGGGTCTCTTAGCCATTCTTGCAGAAAAAATGGGTGCTAATTCCGTATATGCTAACGATATCCAGGAAGAAGCCATTCGGAATTGCCGGTTGAATATGGAACACAACCAATCTGAAAGAATCATACTAAGTGACCGGGAGTTTCCAGAATTTCCACCTCTCCAAGCTTATGATATCATTTTAGCAAATATTACCAGAAATACCATTTTATCTAATATAGGTGACCTATCCCGACTTACGAGTGACAAAGGTTTTTTATTGGTAAGTGGTTTTTTGCAGGAAGAACGAAGTTTGGTTGAAGAAAGCATTAACGAAAGTGGTTTTAATACCATTGAGATAGTTAATAAGGAAAAATGGGCTGCAGGCCTTTTCCAAAAAATTAGGTAGGTATTTAAAATCGCATTTAGCTTTTCATAACCTAAGTTAGCTCCATAAATTTGAAGATGAAAAACGAAAGAAGTGTTTTTTTGCACTTATTTTGATTATTTCCTGCTAAGCAACCTATAAAACCAAGTTCTTTTAAATCATTACCTGATGAACTGCTAACGTTTTTTAGTTTTGAAGGAATAAATGTGCTCCTATGCTTAACACCAATTCACTTATAGTAACATTGCTTGGGCTCTGTTTTTCAATTTCAAGTTTCTCACAGGAGGTTGATACAGCTTTGAACAAGAACCCAGAGGCATTTGCCCAAAAAATTGAAGAAAGATTTGACAGGCTAAATAGTGATAAGCATGAAGCCATTCTCGAGCGCTTTTTGTCAAATTGGTCAGAGGGAAGATTCACAGTAGAAGAGCAGAATCTTGTTTTTGAGATAGAAGAGAAAATGAATGCTAACCAATTCAGGATATCCGAAGGCTATTCTGATTACTTAAAAGCGCTAAGTAGCTCTCTCAGGGATAAAGTTACTTTCAAAAAATTTAAGCAATGGCATAATGTTTTGGATAAAATGGTTGAGAAAAGAAGAAATTTCAACCAAGTCAACCAAATGCTTACCCATCTTTTCAGAAGCAACATAATCTACAAGAGTCGCTCAAAAGATTGGTACATAAGTAAATTTACTTACAATTTAACATACAATGGGAAGCCTATCGTAAAAATACCTGAAAAGGTAAACTTATCCTGTATTACCAAGGGGGATACACTTACTATTCACAACACAAAAGGTAATTTGAATATTCTCAGTAACCAATGGAAAGGAAAGAGTGGAAAAGTTACATGGAAACGGGTGAATTTAAACCCTGACCAGGTTTACGCTCAGTTTGATGAATACAACATGAAACTGAAGAAGGGTAAAATTAAAGTAAACGGTGCTACATTTTATAACAAAAAGCTTTTTGAAAAAGGTATTAAGGGACAGTTTAAAGATAAGGTTTATATAGCGGATAAAGGCCAAGAAGCCAATTACCCAAGATTCAAATCAGCTAAGCAAACCTTTTCGATAGATAAGTTCTTTCAAAACATTACTTACATTGGGGGCTTTTCAATGGAAGGAAGGGATGTTATTGGCTCAGGTACTGATGAGGAGAAAGCTAAGATAAAAATATATCGTAATGGTAACCTTCAGTTGTTAGCTAAATCTAAAAGATTTTTGATTGCCCCCAATTCGATAGATGCCTCTAAAACAATTTCCTCTATATATTTTAAGGGAGATTCAATTTATCATTCTAACATACGTTTCAAATACCTGGAGAAAAACAACACTGCCAAACTTTCAAGGCCAAATAAGGGCCTTGGACAAAGTCCTTTTTATGATTCTTATCATAACCTGGAAATTGATGTAGATATTATTAAATGGAATATCTCCCAACCTACTCTATCAATGAGAATGACAATTAACTCGGTTGAACCTGCTAAATTCAAATCTGATAATTATTTTACAAAAGGATCTTACCAGGGGGTGCAAGGTATATTGGAATACAATCCCCTGGACAGGTTAAATAAATATGCTAAGCGGTTTAACACTTACAGAATAGGTGAGCAGGAAATGGCTGATTACCTTGGTATTGAGCTGAATAATATGCAAAAAATGCTGTTCCGGCTAAGCAAAAAGGGCTTTATTAACTACTACATAGACAAACAAGAATTTGTTATAAAGGATAAACTGACCCATTATTTCAGGGCTAACAAAGAATGGGAAGATTATGATAAAATTAACTTAAAGTCAAAAACAGGCAATAATAAAAATGGTGAAATAAATCTAAGCACGGGTGATTTTGAGTTGGATGGAGTCAAATCAGTGCCCCTGAGTAAGAAAAAGAATGTAATTATTTACCCCAGAAATAACCACTTAACATTCAAAGAAAACCGGGATATTGAATTTAATGGGCAGATGACAGCTGGGCGCTTCCACTATTTTGGTGATGGATTTGGCTTTAAATACGACTCTTTTAAAGTTAATCTTAATAATGTAGATTCCATGTTGATCTATTACCCGGATGAAGAAAGTGGTGAGTTAGTGAAGGTTAAAAATGTTCTTCAGGACATAAAGGGCTCTGTCCAGATAAATCACGCTAATAACAAATCCGGAAAAGTTGATCTACTTGAATACCCAATATTTGATTGCGTTAAAGAATCAGCTGTTTATTATGAAAAACCAAATATTTACAATAATGTCTACAAGAAAGACAGTTTTTATTTTCAGGTTGAACCCTTTACAGTTGATAGCTTAAACAGCTTTGACAGGAAAGGCATCCAGTTTGAAGGAACGTTTTACTCAGATAACATTTTCCCTGAGTTCGACCACTATTTAACGCTAATGGAAGATAACTCCCTTGGCTTTAAAAAAAGAACTCCTACTAACGGGTATCCCCTTTATGGAGGTAAAGGCCGTGGATACATGGAAATTGAATTAAGTAATGAAGGTTTATGGGGTAAAGGGCATGTCAATTACGTTAAATCTAAAACGGAATCCCAGAATTTCCTCTTTTTCCCGGATTCTATGAATTCCCACAGTGAAAGTTTTTCCATACCGAAAGAGGGGCAAAACAGGTATCCTAAAGTTTCAGGAACCCAGGTTTATAACCATTGGGTACCCTATAAAGATTCAATGTATATCCGTGAAAAAGAACCCTTATCGGTGTATGACAAGGAAGTTAAATTTGAGGGGGACTTGGTATTAACACCCGATGAACTCTATGGTACGGGTACAATCAACTTTGACAGGGCCGTTTTGAAATCAAATGCTCTTGCCCTAAAGCCGAATAATGTTAAAAGTGATTCCGCTTCTTTTAAAATAAAATCGGATGTGGAAGGAGCACCTTCCTTTTTCACAAAAAATACAACATTAAATCTCGATTTTGCCAATAAAAAACTAAGTGGTTCTTCCAATGCGAAGGAGGAGAAAATCAATTTGAAGAAACACATGTATCAAACCACTATCGAGGAATATACCTGGAATATCGATGAAAAGAATGTTTACATGAAAACACCTCCTGATCAAAACATTGAGGATGCCTTCATGTTATCCACCAACCCTAAGCAGGATTCCCTTCAGTTTAATACCACCGCAGCTTTTTTTGATTTGGAAAAGTCTCAAATTGAAGCTCGTAATATTCCTCATATCAATATTGCAGATGCCCAAGCTTATCCCAGCAATGGAGAAGTTACCATCAAAGAAAATTCTAAACTGGAAGTTTTAAATAATGCAAAACTAGTAGCCGATACAACATATTTCTTCCATGAATTCTTTGATGCTACGATTAAAGTCCTGAGCAGAAACGACTACGGCGCTACAGCTAAATACGCTTATGAGGACAGGAGTAATAATAAAGATACTATCAAATTTGAAAAGATATTTGTTGATGAAAAAAACAGGACTGTTGGTGAAGGGGAAATAAAAGGTGAAGAAAAATTCAACCTAAGTCCCCGCTTTCGTTTTGAAGGAAAAGTTAATCTTAAAGCCTGGCGGAAGGAATTAGCTTTTGAAGGGCTTGTCTTACCCGAAAACATAAAGCCCTCACTAAGAACCGAAAAAATACAATTTGCGGATACTGTGCACGCGGATTCGATTTACATTAGTGTCGATGACGCCCAGAATGAAAATGATAAAAAACTCTACAGTGGTGTTTTCATGAACAAACGTAAAAATGAATTATACAACCTTTTCATGGGTAGAAAAAAGAATCCCAGGGATTATCCATTGTTTAAAGCAAGCGGATATTTGTATTATAGCTATCTTACCGGAAAATACAAGATTAATAAAAGGGAGAATATTGAAAGTCAGAGTTCCCCCCTGCATCAATTTACCTATTCAGATGAGACCCATAAAGTTAAGACAACAGGTGATGTCAACCTCAATCTTGATAACCAAAGGGTCGATATGCGTGTAGCCGGAAACATTATCAAAAGCAGGTCAGATACAGCACATACATTAGATTTAGTCATGGGGCTCGATTTTAATTTTGATCCGGATGCCATCAAAATAGCTTCAGATTCAATTAATAACCTTGCTTTTTACAGACCAGATACAAGGGATGGCAGGGATGTCTTAAGAAACGTACTACCAAATATCATAAAGAATGAAGAAGCATTGGATAAAACACTTCAAAGCTTGAAAGATTTTGATATGATGGTTACCAATGATGCTTACAAGCCTAATTTTTTGTTTTCTCAACTTAAACTAAAATGGCATCCTGACCGTAAAGCTTTTGTGCATGAAGGCAATATTGGTTTAGCTAACATGAAAAACACAAGTATCAATAAGCAACTGGATGGTAAAATGACCTTTCAAACTGGCATTGCACCGGATCAACTAAGATTTTATTTAAGTAGTACTAACGGTAATTATTATTACTTCAATATAGGGGGAGAAGTGTGCAAAGTTTTTGCGTCTGACCCTAAATTTAAAACAAAGGTCAGTAATACGGCAGGTGATTTTTCAAAAGGCGATTATGAAATTATTTTGCTAAAAGATGCTAAAGAAAAACTATTTTTCGAGCAGTCTTTTAATCAGTAAATTTCCGAGCTAATGGATTTTTTGAGCTACCACAATATTGTCCTTATCTTATTAGCTTACTTATTGGGTGCCATACCTACTGCCCTTTGGTCAGGAAAAATTTTTCATAAAAAAGACATCCGTAAACATGGAAGTAAAAACGCAGGGGCAACCAATACTATTCGAGTATTAGGCTTGAAGACTGGAATTCCGGTTTTAATTTTTGATATCCTAAAAGGGTACGCTGCCACCCAACTGGCATTGTTAATGACAATTGATGGAAACCCCATTCAACTTCAATTATTATTAGGGTTGCTTGCGGTAGGTGGCCATCTATTCCCTGTTTTTGCCAATTTTAACGGAGGTAAAGGAATCGCTACCCTACTGGGAATGTTCCTGGGCATACACTATTTATCTGCCCTTATAGCCTTGGCCATTTTTGTATTGATCTTCGCTACATCAAGAATCGTTTCCCTGGGTTCAATTATCGCTGTTTTAGCTTATCCGGCTATATGTTGGTTTCTATTTGACATCAAAAACACCTTTTTTATTGGAGTCACCCTCTTTTTGGTATTCATTGTAATTTACACTCACCGGGGTAATATTATTCGGCTTCTGAAAGGACAAGAAAAGCAATTATCATTTTCTAAAAAAGAATAAAAGCTTCCTTTAATTCTTTGGGTTGGTTTGATTATTGCGCCAGATATTCAAAAGTTTATTATGGCTAAGTCCACTATTTACAATGAGATCTTAAAGCAAATTGATACCATAGCCGATAAAGAACTAAGCAGCGCGACCAACATTCTCAATGTATTGGCTATTTTAAAATCTCAAGTTGGCTATTTTTGGATTGGACTATACTACGCTAAGCCTGATAAATTGGCATTAGGACCTTACCAGGGGTCAATGCCTTGTACCAAAATCGAATATGGTAATGGTTTGTGCGGTTTGACTGCCAAAACCGGTAAAACGCACTACGAAAATGATGTAAGTACCCTGGACAATTACATTGCCTGCCATCCGGAAACGCAGGCTGAGATAGTTGTTCCCGGTTTTAAAAATGGTAATGTTCATTTTGTACTGGATGTTGATAGTGATGAAAAAGGTTTCTTTGATAACGATGATCAAAAGAACCTGGAACTTATAGCCGAAAAAATTGCTGTTTTAGATGAAAAAAACTAACCTATGCCTGAAACAAAAGAAAAAAGTGTCTTAGGACTCGAATTGCCAACAGATCCACGATGGGTTAACCTTGCAGCATTAAGTTTGGAGGATATTCTAACTGATCATGCTTATTGCGAACAAAAAGCAGCGACCACCTGCATCAGTCTAATTGTTCAATACCCGGAAAAAAAGGAACTTGTTGACCGTCTCAGCCCTGTAGTCACTGAAGAATGGGGTCATTTCAGAGCTGTATTAAATGAAATGGAAAAAAGAAATATTACGTTAGGTAAGCAGCGCAAAGATGAATATGTTAATAATTTGTTAAAACATATAAGAAAAGGCGGAGGTGGAGAAGAACAATTTCTTGACAAATTACTAACAGCAGCATTGATTGAAGCAAGAAGTTGCGAGCGCTTTAAATTGCTCAATCAAAATCTTGAGGATGAAGGGTTACGTCAATTTTATTACGACCTGATGGTTTCAGAAGCCGGACATTACAAGTTATTTATAGCCTTAGCAAAAACTTATATTGATGAACATGATGTAGAGAAAAGATGGAACGAATTGCTAGATATTGAAGCGGATATAGTTAGCAATTTATCCGTTAGAGGAGATAGAATTCATTGATTTATTAAAAAAAGAAGTTTTTTTGTTAAATTTGGTTACCAAAGCACTTATAGGTTGTATAATGGATAAAAATTGTTATTTATGAGAAAAATCCTTACACTCTTTATTTTTTCGTTATTATTACAGCTAAGCATTAACCCGTGCTTAGGCCAGCAATCCTTTGCCAGGTTTTCGGATCAAAATTCTGCAAAGGAAAATTCCGAACAAAGACAGGAAAAAAATTCTGAAATTGAAGATTTCAAACTTCATGATAATTATCCGAATCCCGTAAATGATCGGGCCTACTTTAAATTCAGGGTTAATGCTCCTAAAAAAGTACAAATCCACCTTTTTGACTTAGTAGGAAATAAAAAGCGTTCTACCAAAAAAACCATTTATGAAGTTGGCACCCACGAAGTAGAAATGGATGTTTCCGGCCTTAAAGCCGGCATATATTTTTACAAAATATATGTTGAAGGTCAGACCATCACCGAAAGAATGAATATTGTCCAAAATTGACTCAATTAATAAATCAAAGCGATCGATGGAAAAGCCGGTTTATTATTTTAAGCCGGCTTTTTTTATGTTGTACTATTTAGGTTTGCCATTCCCTGGTAATTAGGGTTTATAATATGTTTGCGCTTCATCCATAAAATTTTTTAGTTGGTTGATTCTTTTCTGGGTACTTGGGTGAGTACTCAAAAATTGCGGTGGTGACTCTCCATCACCTTTTGCTTTCATTCTTTGCCAAAAATCAACAGCCTCGGTTGGGTCATAACCAGCCATAGCCATAAAAATTAAACCCATTTTGTCAGCTTCACTTTCATGTGTCCGGGAATATGGTAACATTACGCCAACCTGCGAGCTAATACCATAGGCCCGCATTATTAAGTTTCGCGTTTCCTCAGGTTTTTCGCTTATTGCAGTTGACAGGGCAACGCCTCCTAATTTTGCAGCTATCATCTGACTCATTCGCTCGTTGCCGTGACGCGCTACTGCATGGGCAATTTCGTGGGCCATAACAACCGCTATACCGTTTTTATTCTGGCAAATTGGCATGATACCAGCGTAAAATACTACTTTACCACCCGGCATGCACCAAGCATTAACCTTATCCTCATTTACCAGATTAAATTCCCATTGAAAAGATTCAGCTAACTCTTCATAACCATTGTTATGCAGATAATGCTCAACCGACTTAGCTATATCATTTCCGATTGACTTTAACTGATTAGCTTGCGGCGTTCCTCCTATTGTTGTATGGTTTTCCAGGAATTTATTGTACTGCTTGAGACTTGTAGCTTTCATCCGCTCAGTGGATAACAAATTCATCTGGCTTCGGCCGGTAACAGGTACATTGTTACAGCACCACATAGTGCTACCAAGTATTAATGCTACTAAAATTGATTTTTTTACCATGCTCACTAACTTAAGACTAATTTTTGTAAAAATTTTATTTAAGTACTTCCATTCTTTCTTATCCAGTATCTTAGCTTTTCATGGAAAGATAGCCAAAGGTTAGCTTCAATAATATTTCAATAAATCTACTTGACTTTTTTTTGAACACTAAATATATTTGGCTATATGTAGAACAAAAATTGATAATCTTATGGAACAAGAAAACACAGCCACAATGGAATCTAGCCAAGATTTAACTAGTACCCAAAGTCAAGCAATCTCTACCGGAGAATGGGTTGTAACGTTATTGATTTCAGCCATTCCTTTAGTAAACATTATCATGTGGTTTGTATGGGCTTTTGGAAGTGGAACTCCAGAGTCCAAATCAAACTGGGCTAAAGCTACCCTTATTTGGATAGCTATCCTTACGGGTATTTATTTAATATTAGGAATCATTGCCGGTGCTTCAATTATGAGTGCTATGGGATAGCTGGTATTTATCGGTAACTCAATTCAATAAAAAACCCGCACTGATTTTCACTCGGTGCGGGTTTTTTTACACTTTTTACTTTTAATTCGTCAATAAAGGTACATCACCTTTGCCTTCCCTGAGTACTTCCATTCTACCATTTACACAGCTCAAAACAGTAGAAGCATTATTATCGCCGTTGCCCCCATCCACAACAACAGCCACGTCTTTATTAAATCGTTCGTGTATAGCCTTCGGGTTTGTAGAATACTGAACAATTTCATCCTCATCATGAATTGATGCGGATACAAGCGGATTGCCTAAATGCTGAATTATTTTTTGTGCAATTGGGCTATCAGGCATTCGAAATCCGATTTCTTTTTTATTCTGGTCAAATATCTTCGGAACTTGATCATTCGCCTTCAGAATAAAAGTAAAAGGCCCTGGAAGGCTTTTTTTCATGGTTTTAAAAACAGACCGATCGTAGGGTAAGGTATAGTCTGAAATCTGAGAAAAATCATTAACGACTAAGGATAAGTTTCTGTTGGTAGATTTTCCTACAAGAGTGGCTAATCGCTGAATAGCTTGTTTATTATTCATATCGCAGCCTACTGAGTAAACAGTGTCAGTGGGATAAATAATTAGCTCACCATTCTTTAAAGTTTCGGTAATCCTACCAATTTGTTTCTGGGAAGGATTTTGGGGATTCATTTTTAATAACATAGGCTTACCTTTTTAATTGGTTGCTGCTTTAAATATAAGGATTCCTAACCAAATTAAAGCGATTTATTAAAGAAAAAGTTAATAGGCCAAAATCCTTGTTTGGAAGGTCATTAAAGTATTAAAGCCCCTGAATAAAAAAAGCCCTGACCGAAAAGCCAGGACTTTGTACCATTTAAAGGGGTATTTTCATCGCTAATTTCTCTAAAAAAAGGAAAAAAGCTTTTATCCAGTTATACTACCCAACCGTTGATTTCACCTTTTGAGCGGCTTCTTCAAGCAATACCGCAGAGTCAACGCTTAACCCGCTTTCGTCAATCAGCTTTTTTGCCTCTTCCGCATTCGTACCTTGTAGTCGGACAATAATGGGAATAGACATGTTTTCGATATTCTGGTAAGCTTGAATAATACCATTAGCAACGCGGTCACACCGAACAATGCCGCCAAAAATATTAACTAGAATCGCTTCTACGTTGGGATCTTCCATGATAATACGAAATCCCGCTTCAACAGTTTCGGGTTTAGCAGCGCCACCTACATCCAGAAAGTTAGCGGGTTCCCCGCCGGAAAGTTTTATCATATCCATTGTTGCCATAGCAAGACCAGCGCCATTTACCATGCACCCGACATTACCATCGAGGCGTATGTAGTTAAGGTCATTCTCCTTGGCCCTTACTTCCAGTGGTTCTTCTTCAGAAACATCACGCATCTCAGCAAGATCTTTATGCCGGTACAAAGCATTATCGTCTAGATTGACCTTGGCATCAATAGCTTTGATGTAATTATCAGAGGTTCTTAGAACGGGGTTGATTTCAAATAGGGCCCCATCAATACCTTCGTAAGCTTTGTAAAGGGCCATAACAAATTTTACCATTTCCTTAAAGGCCTGTCCACTTAAGTCAAAGTTAAAAGCAATTCTTCTTGCCTGAAATGGCTGTATGCCAACCGAGGGATCGATAGGCTCCTTGAATATCTTATCCGGAGTGTTTTTAGCGACTTCTTCAATATCCACTCCACCTTCCGGAGAGTACATGATAATGTTTTGACCAGTAGCTCTGTCCATCAGTACAGACATGTAATATTCTTCCGGCTCTATATCGCCTGGGTAATAGGCATCTTCTGTTATGTAAACGGTCTTAACTTCTTTCCCTTGCTCACCGGTCTGTGGCGTAACGAGGTTGGAACCTAAAATCTGGCCGGCTTTTTCTTTAACCTCATCCATATTTTTGGCCAGTTTAACACCACCACCTTTGCCTCTACCACCCGCGTGAATCTGAGCCTTTACAACGAAAACCTCTGTACCTGTTTGCTGCTGCAATTGTTTAGCTGCTTCTACAGCTTCATCGGCATTGGTAGCTGTAATCCCATCCTGAATGGCTACGCCGTAGGACTTTAAGATGCTTTTTGCTTGGTATTCATGTATATTCATAGGATAATTAATTTTTAATGGCTCAAAAGTACTTTATTTTACTATTTCGGGCAAAATCTTTATTTTGGATTTTTCAACATATCCTTTCATTATTGATAAGCCCGATTCCCCCTTTCAATAACCTATACAATCATCCTTTTTTATGCGGTTTTATGAACAAAATACCATAATTCCGTTTTAAACGGTCGGTGGTAAGTTACCCCCAAAGAAGCATGTAATTTTTTTAATATTTGCCTTTTCAAATCTTATCCGGGGTGCTGAGTTTAATTTAAAGCTTAACGCGGCTAAAATTTTCACCTATGGAAAAAGTCATAATTAGCGGAGGAACCGGCTTAGTTGGCCAGCATCTTATTCCTCTTTTAAAGGCAAGAGGATATGAAGTGACTATACTAAGCCGCTCAAAAGATGGTGAAGTTAATGGAATTCAATATGCGAAATGGGACCCTGATAAAGGAACATTGCCCCATAAATTAATAGAAAAGGCTGATCACATTATCAACTTAGCGGGTGCCAACCTTGGGCAAAAGCGGTGGACTGAATCTTACAAAAAAAAGATCAAAGATAGCCGGGTAAACAGCACAAGACTATTGGTAAATGCAATCAACGAAAGCGCAAATAATTTAAAGAAATTTGTTAGTGCCTCTGCAATTAATTATTATGGTATAAAAAGAGATGAGCTGATAACGGAGAATAGCAAACCCGGCAATCATTTTTTGTCAGAGGTTTGTATAGAATGGGAAAAAGAAGCAAATAAAGTTAATAAGGAAGGGGTCAGCGTTTTTTTACCAAGGATAGCAACCATTTTAGCAGAAGAAGACGGGGCATTGCCCCAAATGGCAAAGCCCGTAAAATTAGGTATCGGAGCACCGATCGGGCCAGGCAGCCAGAAAACCCCCTGGATCCATATCAAGGATTTGGTAAACATTATAGCTGATAGCCTTCAAAATGAGCAAATGCAAGGACCTTGTATTGCAGCTGCCCCTGATCCTGCTACTAACAAAGCAATGACCAAATCCATAGCCAGGCAACTTGAAAAACCTTTGGTATTCCCGAATGTGCCAATATTTGCGTTAAAATTATTTATCGGGGAATTTGCAGAAGTGCTACTAACTGATTTTGAAATCTCAACAGAGAAATTAACAAATGCAGGTTTTGAATTCAAGTTTCCGACAATGGAAGAAGCCATTGCTGATTTGGTTGGCAACTAAAGTTTATTAAAAAACAGATGAAAAGCAGATTTTAGGATTTCAAGCGGCAAACACTTGATCATTTAACAAATTATACAGACCCGTTTTACCCAATGGAGGAAAATAAAAGCAAAACCTTACTCCTATTCATCATATTTTTTACCGTTTTCCTTAATTTACTTGGTGTTACGATCGTTATTCCCGTTTTAGCCCCGCTTTTTCTGGATAATCCTGGTTCTACATTAGTCCCTAACACTTATACATTCGGGCAGATCACCTTTTTACTTGGCTTGCTCAAAGCTTCATACCCCTTGATGCAATTCTTTGGCTCCCCTATTTTAGGGACTTTATCCGATAGAATCGGACGCAAAGTGGTTTTAACTTATGCTTTAGCAGGTAGTATAATAGGGTATATCATCTTTGCTATAGGGATCATCCAAGAAAATATCTGGCTTTTGTTTGCCGGTAGGATCATTGATGGTCTTACAGGTGGCAATATAGCGGTGATTTATTCCTCAATAGCAGATATTAGTGATAAGCAGTCTAAAACCAAAAACTTTGGGCTTGTTGGAATGGCATTTGGTATTGGCTTTATCATAGGACCTTTTATTGGTGGTATAACCTCAAACCCCGAGATCGTAAGCTGGTTCAACTACGCCACCCCTTTCTGGTTAGCAGCCGCTTTGATCAGTATAAATTTGGTACTTGTTCAAGTATGGTTTCCCGAAACCCTTAAAACCAAACAGCAAACGAAAATCACCCCTTTTTCAAGCATTAAAAACATTGCAAATGCTTTTAAGATGAAAGAGTTTCGATCTTTGTTTTTGGTAATTTTCCTTGTTTTCCTTGGCTTTACTTTTTTTACTCAATTTCTGGATGTGTTCCTAATCGAAAAATTTGGCTACAACCAATCTAACATTGGTCAGTTGTTTGCTTATTTGGGTATATGGATAACCATTAGCCAGGGCGGTATAACACGAGTACTTTCAAGCCGATATGCTCCCAGGAACGTGCTCCATTTAAGCCTGATTGGGGTTAGTTTGGCTCTGATCGCATTGATTTTCCCCAGGGATTCAAGCCAATTATTACTTGTTTTACCTTTTGTATCCATTTTTCATGGACTGAATCAACCCAACTTGCTAACATTGTTGTCAAATACGGCTGGAGAGGAGATGCAGGGTCAAGTATTAGGTGTTAACCAATCTCTTCAATCCCTTGGGTTTACCATTCCACCCATCATTGCCGGTTGGATTATTTCATTCAATATTCATCTACCACTGATTGTAGCAGGTTCTTGTATGGGCCTGGCCTGGTTAATTTTTATTCTGGGAAAACACAGGAAAAACGACTAATCAAAGAGATAACAAACATTTAGCGCTAATTGAGCCATGAACTTAGCGATGAAAAATGAAAACGTTAGATTTGTAAACTAAAGCATCGCCGGTTAATTGGTTAAAATGAAAATTACTTCTTACTTCTGCTATCCCACATTATTCAAGTCCTTTGTAATCATCAGTTTATTCACTGTTATTGCAGCTTTTTTACCGTCTTGTGGCTTGCTGGAAAAATCTTCTGGACCTCAAACCAAAGAAAAGCCCGGCACTGATAAACCAGATAAAAAGAGGCAACAAAAAGAGGAAAGAAAAGCTCAGGATGAACAATTTATTGACACCACCGTCACGAAAAAGGAAGTGAAGACCGATAGCCTCGATAAAGTTTATCCCCGGCAATACAAAGGCACTTACAACATAGCCTATATCCTACCTTTTTATTTAAATCTTGAAAACCCTGATGAAAGTGGTAGGAAGCAGAAAATAGCTAACATTTCAAAGCAATTTTACATGGGATCCCGGTTAGCCCTGGATACGCTTAAGAGTTGTGGTATAAACCTGAATGTCCATATTTTTGATACTAAAAATGATAGCTTACAGGTTCAGAAAATTAAAGAGCAGTTAAACGGAGAAAATCTTGATTTGATCTTTGGACCACTTTTCTCAGAAAATGTAAAAATCATTAGCGGATTTTCTGCCAGTAACAAGGTTAACATGATAGCACCCTTAGCTCATGTAAAGTCCTGCGTGAAAAGCAACCCCTACTTCATTTCCGTGTTACCAGGTGAAAAGGCAATTGCGCAAAATGCTGCTAAATTAATTAATAAGCAATTCCCTAAGGACCATGTTTATGTCGTTAGACAATATAATAAAACTGAGCGGCAAATAGCCTGGCAGTTGGATTCGTTAATTGATACAAGCGCATTAAGAAGCTATAATAAATTAGCCCTGTCTAAAGATAATTGGAAAAGGCAAACCATCTTGAATGATACCCTAAAAGACAAGAATAACGTTCTCTTCATACCTTCTACAAGTGAAGCTTTTACCACCTCAATAATCTCGGGTATTAAGGCCATTAGCATTGAGGATGAAGAAAATGATATTGAAGATGAGATAACCATAATAGGCCTCTCAAACTGGCGGGATTTTGGTTCGCTAAATGGGAAAATAATGGAGAAATTCTCAATTCATTTGCTAACAAATTACAAGGTTAATTACAATGATATGCATACCCGGCAATTTGTATTCAAATATCGCGAAGAAAATAACAATGAGCCTAGTGAGTATGCAATAAGAGGTTATGACCTGACTTTAATGGCGGGGAAAATGGTTGCAAAGTATGGCAAATATTTCCAGAGAACTTGGCATAGCCTAAAAACTGATGGTATACATACGGACTTCGTTTTTAACCGCATTAAGGGTAAACGGGGATGGCAGAATTTTTACATGGAAACGGTAAAATTCGAAGATTACGGGTTTAAGAAAATGTTTTCTAATCATTAGCCTTAATGCCCACTTGTCAATGACTCACGATAACAGTTCAATAATATAGCCTGTTAAAAGATTTTAAAGCGATAAGTTTCATAACCCTATGCGGCCCGTTATCCGTCTCAACTATGCGGTTGACATTATACAAACTTTCTCGGAAAAAGAGCCATTAAGCAGTCATTTAAGCCGGTATTTTAAACAATATAAATCAATAGGGTCAAAAGATCGTAAAATCCTGAGAAACCTTGTTTATCATTATTTCAGATTAGGTCATTGCCAACGCTATTTACCGCTTGACGAAGGCATTGTCTTAGGCCATTTTTTATGCACAAACGAAAAGGACGAATTTCTTGATTACTGGTTACCTACTAAGACAGTTTTTACAGAAGCAGATGTTTTAAAACCGGTCAAGCAAAAATTTTCAATATTAGCGGATGAATATTCAGCCATTTCCTTTGAAAACCTCTTTCCCTTTATAGATAGCTTGTCACCTCAAGTCTATCCGGAGAAGGAATTGCTTTTTTGGTCATTAATGGAACAGCCTAAAGTATACCTCTACCATTTTCGAAATCAACCGCAGCAACTAATTAATGATTGCCAAAACCATAAAATACCTGTTGCCAGGTTAGGAGCCAATAGCTTTTCTGTCCCACCTGGTACCGACTTAAGCAAACTGGAAACAGTAAAAAACGGGAAAGCCATTGTACAGGATTTATCAGTTCAGCAATGCTTATCCGATGCCCAATTTAGTGAAAACGCGCAAATTTGGGATTGCTGCGCTGGTTCGGGCGGGAAAAGTATTTTAGTTAAATATTTAAAGCCCACTTGCTTTATTTGGGCAACCGACCACCGAAAGACCATTTTGAAGAACCTTGAAAAACGTTTTACAACCTTAGGAATTGATGATTACCAAACAAAAGTTTGGGACTTAGCCATAAAACCTCCTTATTTCTTAAAAAACCTAGTTCAAACGGTTATCCTTGATGCCCCTTGCAGCGGCTCCGGAACCTGGGCAAGAACGCCTGAAGATCTCTATACCACTACCGGGACTCTAATTAAACAACATCACGAAAGACAAAAGCTATTGGCTGCTAATGCGGCTAATGTTCTTAAAAAAGGTGATAAGATCATTTACTTAACATGCTCAGTTTTTAAGGAAGAAAATGAGCATATAAGCGCCTATATTCAAGAAGAATTAGGGTTTCAGCTAATAGAAGAAGTTTTTTTTAAAGGATTTAATCGAATGGCAGAAACACTGTTCAGGGCTGTACTGGTTAAAAAGTAACCAAGCCTGGAACAAATAAAATTACTTGGAATTTCTACCTTTGCTTAAATGAAAAGAGCATTCACGTGAAGGATAGCTATCGCTTCAAAGGATTAAGGAAAAAATTAGTACAACACCTTCAGGCCAAGGGCATACATGACCAGGATGTCCTGGATGCTTTTGAGAAAGTGCCCCGTCATTTTTTCCTTGATACGGCTTTTGCCGAACATGCCTATGAAGATAAGCCTTTTCAAATTGGTGAGGGGCAAACCATATCACAACCTTTTACTGTTGCCTACCAAACAGAGATCCTGAATGTAGAGCCTGGTAATAAAGTTTTAGAAATTGGTACCGGCTCGGGTTACCAAGCTTGTATCTTAGCAGAATTAGGGGCTGAGGTACACTCCATTGAACGTTTGAAAAGCCTGTATGAGAAAAGCAGGTTAATTATTAGCGAAATGGGCTATGAAAGTATTCACATTTATCATGGAGACGGCTCGCTTGGTATACCTTCCGCTTCACCTTTTGATAGGATACTGGTAACGGCAGGAGCCCCGGATATTCCCCAAAGTTACCTGGATCAATTAAAAATCGGGGGAAATATGATAATCCCAGTAGGAGGTGAAAGTGTCCAAAAAATGTATAAGATAACTAAGACCGGGCAGGATGAATACCATAAGGAAACCTACTCTGACTTTCGTTTTGTGCCCTTAAAAGGCAAAGAGGGATGGAATTAAAAAACCCCCGATAAAATTAGTCGGGGGATTATTAAAAAGGCTAATCGTTTTTCTTTTCCTGAACTTCAACCCTGATTTCCTGGGATTTGTTTTTTAAATCTTGAAGACCTTTTCTAACCCTTGTTCCCGCAGCCTTGTTGTTTTGTTCATAAAACTTCTTGAAATCAGTTTCCAAAGAGAGGATTAAATCTCTTAGCTCAGCATACCGATCCATAATTACGTCATTTTAGGTGGAACAAATTTTTTCCTAAAATGACTACCCCCTTCAAATTGTTCACAGCACCATTAAGGTTCTACAATTTCAAAGAGCCTCGATTTGTCGTATTTTTTATTCCTGAGATTCTGAGCCATCTTTTTAAAGGCATCAATGGTAAGGTCAACGTCTTCTTGGTTATGAACAGCAGTCGGGATCAACCGCAACATAATAACGCCTTTTGGCACTACAGGATAAATCACAATGGAACAGAAGATATCAAAATGTTCCCGCAAATCCGTAGTCAGGTTTGTGGCTTCAGGCACCGTACCATTGAGGAAAACCGGGGTTACAGGACTAGCTGTATTACCAAGGTTAAAACCGGATTCTTTTAAACCATTTTGCAGACGCCTGACGTTGATCCACAGGTTTTCTTTTACCTCAGGTATCCCACGCAACAATTCCAAACGTTTGAGATTTCCTTTTACCAAAGGAAGGGGTAAACTCTTAGCGAAAATTTGAGAACGAAGGTTATAGCGCAAGTAGTGTATCACGTCTTTATCGCCTGAAACAAAAGCCCCTATGCTGGCCATTGATTTGGCAAAAGTAGAAAAATAAAGGTCAATATCTTCCTGAATGCCTTGCTCTTCACCGGTACCGGCCCCAGTAGCACCCATGGTTCCAAAGCCGTGGGCATCATCTACTACAAAACGGAATTCATATTCCTGCTTTAATTGTGCGATTTCTTTAAGCTTACCTTGTTCACCAGACATCCCAAACACTCCTTCTGTAACAACTATGATCCCACCTTCTTCAGGATTGAGAAATTTTTTGGCTTTATTCAATTGCTCCTCAAGGTGCTCAATATCATTGTGATGGAAGGTGAAATGCTTGCCAGGGTGCATCCTTATTCCATCAATAATGCAGGCGTGAGATTGAGAATCGTATATAATAATGTCTTTCCGGTCCGTAATGCCATCAATGATGGAAAAGATTCCCTGATAACCGTAATTAAGTAAAAAAGAATCTTCTTTTCCAACAAAGTCAGAAAGGTTATTTTCCAACTCATCATGCTTATCTGAATTCCCGGTCATAATACGAGCACCCATTGGCGCTGCAAGGCCGGTTTCTTCGGCTCCTTCTACATCCGCTTTCCTTACTTCAGGATGATTGGCCAACCCCAGGTAATTGTTAACGCTCCAGACAATTTTTTCCTTTCCCTTAAAATACATCCGGTTACCAATCGGACCCTCCAATTTAGGATAGGTCAGGTACTCGTGCGCTTCATCAGCGTATATTCCTAATGGGCCAGGATTTTTTAGGATTTTTTCAAAAATATCCATTGAAAGCTTGTTTTGGTATCATTGCAAAAATAAAATGCTTTTTCCAGCTATCTAAACTTTAGCTTTTAAAATTTTCCGTCAATCCCTTTTTCAACAATAATGAGAAATCTGTTTAAATAAAATCAGAAATTGATTATTACTACTCCATTAATGCGCTTAGGTGACCTATTGTTCAAGGATTGAAAATTTACTTTTTATAGAATTGGTAACCGATGGTCAAAAATAAAAAATCCGTAATCTACTTAAAGGTTTTCAAATAATTTGACATAACTCAAACCTGGCAGCTGCTCATAATAAGGTTTTATTGGCTGACTAAACAAAAAGGCTATTCAGTATAACTTTTCGTATTGCCTGTTGATCAATAAGATCAATACCCCGAATAACACTGCAACAATAATAAGCGCATTGTTAAGCAGTCCGTCAGCACTAAAGGAAAGCCGGATAAGAATGGTCGATATAATAAATCCTGAGTTACGAATGAAGGTATTGAATTTGGTGGTATGAAAGAAAGAAAATAAAAGAAGCAGCACATCGGTCAAAATCAGTAAAACAAAGAATTGATCGAAAAAGATATTATTGACATTACTAATTTTTTCTGGTTGGCCACCTCCCATTATAAAATGAAAAGTCTCTGAAAACCAGTTAAAAAAGCTATAAAAAGCCAATCCTATAATGATAGGAACCAAGCTGGTAGCCAAAGCACGCTTTCTCCTTACAAATTGCTGGATATTAGCAGGAAGCTCGGTGAATGATTGGGGAGCATTTACCTCCCTTTTGTTAATGTAATGGAAGAGGTAAATTAGTAAAAAAAGTACCAGGGCTGTTACAACATCATACGTTAATTGAAGGTCATACTTTTCGTTAAACCAGTTAGCTGTTAACTCGATATTGGCGAGGTCTTTAAACAATCTACGGATCACAATTAAAGTAATGATTTCATACTGCTTTGCCACGTAATTGGTTGTTGAGGTTGGAATGTGGTAAACCAGCAAGTAAACCTCAAATAACAAAAGAAAGGTAAAAGGGGTATAAATGGCTGATATGGGATCACTTAAAAGTTCTGAATCGGTATTAACCGGGGCCAAATCATAGCTGGCCAGTAGGATCAGGAAAAGGTGGATCAAAAAACTGAAAATCGAAATCCAGATAATGACAACCTCTGTTTGATTGCGGGTATTTTCTGAGAGCAGTAAGTTATAAAGCCGGTTAGCTGGGTTTTTAAAATTAATACCCATTATCTTTCCATTACAATGTTTGCTTAGAAATATTATTAATCAAAAAAAGTAACAGTGTTAATAGAGGAATGTTTAAAAACACAAAAAAATAAGATATAGGCATTTGTTGAATTGAAAGCAATAGTATTTCAAAATTTCCCAACTACTTAATGATCCAATAGATAGCAGATTAAAAATCCACCGCATGTCAAAGTGGTTAGTGATACTGATCCTGGTTTTAGTATTTTATACCGCAAGGGGATTTTTGGCTATATCCTGGGTGATTTTGGTTTCATAAGTTGCTTGGCTGCCAATGTCACCAATTTGCGAATAAACGCGTACCTTCCTTGCCGGGGCCTAGTGGCATGCTGCGTTGCCAGCCAGGCGGTTCTTTCATCTGGATCAATAGGTACCAGGCCGGTAAGTTCAACGCTATATCAAGCTTTATAACACTCCCTGTCTTCTAAGGTACTGTTCGTTTTTTATAATCACGAATAAAAAGTTAGGGATTTACAAACCTCATAAGTTTTAAAAGAAAAAAACATAATTAGTTCAATGTTAAATTTAGAAAACCAGTACAGTTTTTTAAAGAGCTAATGAGATTATAAATTATTTTGGGGTGGATTTATAATTTATAATTTCAAAAATGTCTGACATCCACATCAGTGGCATTCCCTTATGAGTCCACTTACTGTTATTCAATTGCCAATTTAACATACGTTTATATAATTCAAAAAATATTTGAAGAGATTTAAAGAACCTTTTTTTCTCCTTATAATTTAAGCCAATTATTTCCCAAATTCTTTGTTGATTTTCATTTCCATTCTTGGTTATTATTTGATCTGGTGAATAACCGCTAAAAGGCTATTAAGAAGTTGGTAGCCAGAATCTCTTTTATCAAAAATATTTTAATATTCTTCAGGTACTATTTCATCAAATTCCTCTTGAATTGTCATAAATCTGGAAATTATAATTGTGGCCAACGTTCCAGGCATGGAGCTTCGTTGCGGATTAAAACCTGTGCTGATCGAAGCGTCAGTAACTACGTTACCATCGCCCGGCACCAAATGTAGAAAAATGCTCAGAACCTGCAGCTTGACGCCAAGCCCGCCGTGAGCTCCATGGCATGTTGTGGTGCGTTTCATTCTGTTCGTTCGGTATTTTTCTGTCTTATACGCTT
>CAZQQN010000017.1:0-5751 GCA_964595485.1 uncultured Sphingobacteriales bacterium
ATGACTTATCAATGGGATTTTGATGATGGTAGTACGACATCAACTAAAAGTCCTGACCACTCATACGCATCGGCTGATAGTTTTGATGTTGAACTTGTCACAACCACTGACAAAAATTGTCTTGATACGGCAACCAAAGAGGCGATCGTAGATCCTCAACCTGAACCTGGTTTTACCCATACAACGGAGTGTATAGGGGATACTACTTCTTTTTCTGATACTTCATCAATCCTATCAGGCAGCCTTACCCAGTACGAATGGTTTTTTGGTGATGGTGATACAAGCAACCAGGTTAACCCGGATCATTACTATGATAGCATAGGGGAAAGAACCACTAAACTAAAAGTTACTTCAGATCAAGGTTGTGTTGACTCATTCTCCGATACGGTTAATGTTGGCGCTTACCCTCAAGTTGGTTTTACTCCTGAGATCACTTGTACCATTGATAGTACGCAGTTCAAGGATACGTCAGTTGTAGAACACGGTTTTAATAACCAATGGAAATGGGATTTTGGGGATGGCGATACCTCAACCCTTGAGAATCCGAAGCATGTATATGATAGCGTTGACGTTTACAATGTACAACTGATAGCGACTACCAACTTTGGTTGTACCGATTCCAATTCCAAGAACTTAAACGCAGATCCGGATCCGAGGGCAAATTTTACAATCAACGACACATCTCAATGCCGTACCAACAACCAATTCCAATTTACCAATAAATCTGCTATCACCAACGGAACCATGACTTACGACTGGTATTTTGGAGATGGTGACAGCACCAAAACCAAAAGTCCCAGTCATATTTACGATACTTCTGGGCTAATACCCGTTAAATTGGTAGCCACTTCTGATAAAGTTTGTAAAGATACGGCTATAGAAGATGTTTTTGTTCAACATTTACCGGAAGTCGATTTTAGCGTAACTGACAGTATACAATGCTTTCGCAATCACGAATTCTCCTTCCAAAACCTTACCAGTATTGATTCAGGATCCTTGAGTTATGACTGGGAATTTGGAGACGGGGATACGGCTCAAAGTACCGATCCAAAGCACTCTTATGCAGACACAGGGACTTATACCGTATCGCTTACCGCCACATCTAACTTTGGTTGCAAGGATTCCAATCAACATCAATATACCGTTAACCCGATGCCTGAGAGCAAATTCTCCGTTAACGATACTCATCAATGCAAGAATATTAATGAATTCAAGTTCACGAACAACTCCACTATTGGCCACGGCAGTATGACTTACACCTGGCAGTTTGGTAATGGAGATTCTGCAAAAACAACCGATACATCCTATTCCTATAGTAAAGCTGACACTTTTGAAGTGCTTTTGGTTGCTAAGTCAAATAATGGATGCCTGGATAGCAGCACTCAAAAGGTTATCGTGCCACCTGTTCCATCTCCGGATTTTGGATTTACTGCCACTTGCGATGAAGATACCACATACTTTACCGATTCCAGTACAGTAGCTACGGGTTCTGTTACCAAATGGGATTGGTCTTTTGGAGACGGGGATAATTCAACTAAGCAAAATCCCTCTCATTTATATGATACAGCCGGAAGCTATACAACCCGGCTAATACCTGAAACCGACCAAGGCTGTGTGGATACAACCAAACAAACCATACCTGTTCGTTACAAACCTTTACCTGACTTTTCCATGGCTGCTACTTGTGAGTTTGACAGCTCTGATTTTACCGATAAAACGATCCTTGGTGGTGTTGACTCCTTAACCAATTGGCAATGGAATTTTGGAGATGGAAGTAGCGATACCTTGCAAAATCCCAAGCATTTATACGATACATCAGGGGCTTTTAGCGTTAAATTGATCACTACTTCCAATTTTGGTTGTAAGGATTCCATTAGTAAATCAGTGACGGTCGATCCTTTGCCAAGGGTCGATTTTACAAACCCGGACTCAAGTCAGTGTCTTAAAAGCAACAATTTTCAATTCAATAACAATACAACCGTAGCGAAAGGGACGCTAACCCATAGCTGGGACTTTGGCGATGGAAATACCGCAACTGCTACAAGTCCTTCTCACACCTATGCCAATGACGGCAGCTACCAGGTCAAACTAACTTCCACCTCTAATAAAGGCTGCCAGGATTCAGTTAGCGATTCTGTAACAGTCCACCCCATGCCAAGTGCCAGTTTCTCTTATACTGAGGACTCTGCACAGTGCTTTAATGGTCATCAATACAGTTTTAATAACCTTTCATCCATTCCCTATGGTACCCTGAGTTATTCATGGGATTTTGGTGATGGCAATACATCAACAAGTAAAGCCCCTACCCATACATACACCTCACCAGGAACCTATACCATTGAATTAGTGGCTACTTCCGGCAAAACTTGCCGGGATACCTTTACCAAAACCATTACGGTACATCCTTCCCCAACTCCTGCCTTTGCTGTCAATGATTCAGCCCAATGTAAGCGGGGCAATAGTTATTCATTCACTAATAATTCGACAATTGCCTATGGAAGCATGAACTATATGTGGAAATATGGTAGCGGAGACAGCTCCACGCAAAAATCGCCAACATACGCCTACGATACTTTCGGCCAATATCAAGTTGAATTAACCGTGACTTCTCAAAAAGGCTGTGAAGAAAAGGTTAATGATTCAGTAACTGTTCACCCCATGCCAGTACCGGCCTTTTCTATCAATGATACCGGTCAGTGCTTAACAGGCAATAACTTTAATTTTACGAATAATTCAACGCTTGCTCAGGGAAGTGTCAGTCATAACTGGTCTTACGGGGATGGTAATAGTTCCACTAATACTAGCCCGGCCCATACCTACAATAATCACGACACATTTGAAGTAACCCTGACCAATACTACCGGAAAAGGCTGTATTGACTCGACTTCGATCAATACAAGGGTTTATCCCATGCCATCCACTAAATTTAACATTGTTGACACAAGCCAGTGCCTGGAGAACAATGATTTCAAAATGATTAACAATTCGAATATTGCCTGGGGTAGCCTTAGCTATAACTGGAGCTTCGGGGACGGTAATAATTCCACTAAGGTGAGTCCAAACCATCAATATTCAAGTGTTGGACAATTTACCATTAGTTTAACCAGTAAGTCAAAATTGGGTTGCTCGACATCGGCTAATCAAAAGGTTAATACCCAACCAATGCCGAACGCTTCCTTTAGTATCAATGATTCAGCCCAGTGTTTTGATGGCAATAGTTACCAATTCACTGATAATAGTAACATTTCTTCAGGAAGCCTTAGTTATGAATGGGATTTTGGCGATGGTAATGATACTACCATCCAAAATCCGCCCCATAATTACAAGAAAGTAGACACTTACCAAGTATCACTAATAACTACCTCCAATAAAGGATGTAAAGACACGACTGAAAGAAAGACCATTACTTACCCTATGCCCAAAACATCCTTTACCATTGCCGATACGAACCAGTGCTTCTCTACCAACAAGTTTACCATGAAGAACGGTACCAGTATCAATTACGGTAAACTTAACTACCAATGGGCTTTCGGGGACGGGGATTCCTCAAAGTTGAAAAACCCAGCCCACGCTTATTCCGACACGGGGCTTTTCAGGATTGACCTGACAACTACTTCGGATCAAGGTTGTACCACCTATGACACGAATAACGTTACTGTTCAACCCATGCCTAATGTAAAGTTTAGCATTAATTCTGTCTCGCAATGCTTGTCAGGAAATAGTTATGACTTTACTAACAACTCCTCCATTCCTTCAGGCAGTTTAAAAACCTATAAGTGGGATCTTGGAGACGGTACAATTAGTAATGCCAATAACATCACAAACCATAATTATTCTAAAGCTGACACCTTTGAAGTAACTTTAAAAGCTACTTCTGATGAAGGCTGCATTGACAGCCTGGATAAAGAGGCACAGGTTGACCCAATGCCAGATGCCAAGTTTGCCCTGAATGACACCAGCCAGTGCTTAACCGGAAATGAATTTCAATTTAACAACCAAACTACTGTCAAATGGGGCAACTTGGTTTATTTCTGGGATTTTGATGATGGTAATTCCTCGGCCCGTAAAAATCCGGTTTATACCTACAAAAAAGATGGTATATATGAAGTCTTTTACGAAGTAACCACAGGACAGGGTTGCAAGGATTCTGCCCGGCTTAACGTTGAAGTAAGCCCCATGCCAACTTCAGATTTTATAGCTAACACCGCTTGCCTGGGAGATAGCACCCAATTTTCAGATAAGTCATCAGTGGATACAGGTTCATTAACTGATTGGCAGTGGAAATTCGGAGATGGTAATGTAAGTGGTAAAACCTCCCCGGCCAACCTTTATTCTTCAGCAGGAGATTTTAAAACTAAGCTTATAACCAAGTCAGACAAGGGTTGTCTTGACACCACGGCAAAACAAGTACATGTTGGCTTTATTCCTCAACCTGATTTCAACCTTAGTTATAAGTGCAGCGGGGATTCGGTTCTATTCGATAACCAATCCGCCATAGCCGGAGATAGCATTACCGCTTACCAGTGGGATTTTGATAATAGCTCAACCTCAAAGCGGGAAAACCCAAAAACTGTTTTCAAAGAAGGTAAATATGACGTTGAATTGATAGCAGGTTCCCAGTTTGCTTGTACTGACACCCTTGTTAAAACGTTAAATATCGATCCAAAACCTGAGGCAGATTTTTATTATCAACCCGTTTGTTTTGGCGATACTATTGAATTCAGGGATACTTCCAAACTTAGTAAAGGTAGCATTACCCAGTACAAATGGTTCTTTGGGGACGGTGATTCTTCATCAGCCGAAAATCCAAAACATTATTACAAAAAACCGGGCATGTACAAGGTTAAGTTGATCACCCAATCAGGTAATGGCTGTCTGGATACCAATAAAGAAATGGTTTACATTGGGCATCAACCAAAAGCCGGCTTTTCTACAAATAAGTTCTGCAGCCGCAATACAGGTCGTTTCAAAGACACTTCCAGTATTGTAAGCGACAGTATTGGCAAATGGCAATGGAAGTTCGGAGATGGTAGCACCAGCCCTAATGACCAACCAGGCCATGTTTACAATAACCCAGGCAGGTACCAGGTAACACTCGAGGTTACAACTACACATGGATGTGTAGATAGTATTAAAGATTCTGTTACCGTCAATCCTTCACCAAAAACTGACTTTACTTTTGATGGTAGTTGCCTCGGTAGCTCTACAGCCTTCGTTAATCAATCAACCATCCAGAACCCGGATTCCATAACAAATTATCAATGGATTTTCGATGATGGCAGCGCAAGTAACCAGACTAACCCAGTCCATTTCTATCCTCAAGCGGATACCTTTAATGTTCAGTTAATTACCACCAGTTCCCAAGGATGTAAAGATACGATGGTAAAACCACTTTACATGACGCCCACTCCAAAAGCAAATTTCTCGGTAGGAGATGACCAACAATGCCTGGATCAAAACCGGTTCAAATTTACCAATAACTCTAGTATTGCAACCGGTAAATTAAACTTCAACTGGGACTTTGGCGATGGAACCATTGCTAACCAAAAAGAGCCTGAGCATTCATATGACAAGCCTGGGCAGTATGTTGTCCGATTGATAGCCACCTCGGATAGTGGTTGTAAGGACACCAGCTTCAAACAGGTAACGGTTGATTCCCAGACACAAGTCAATTTCTCCATTAATAACGATACCCAATGCCTGGTCAAGAACCAATTTCAATTTACCAACCAAAGTCAGAGCCCAGGCGGC
>CAZQQN010000017.1:5761-51842 GCA_964595485.1 uncultured Sphingobacteriales bacterium
AATTATACCTGGCAATTTGGTGATAGTAGTCAATCCACAAAAGCTAATCCTACTCATCACTATGACGATACGGGAAGTTTCCGTGTTCAATTAATCTCTAAAACAAACAAGGGTTGTGAAGATACAACGAGTAAAATTATTAGGATATCCCCTCAACCCAATGCAGGTTTTACCAATACACGCGTTTGTTTTGGTGATAGCACTCGGTTCACCGATCAATCTACCAGTCAAGATTCCATAGTAGGTTGGCAATATGATTTTGGTGACGGTAGCAGCTCTTCGAATCCTAACCCAAGTCACCTTTATGAAGCTGGAGGACGATATCAAGTGTCTTTAGTTGTCACCTCCGGGCTTGGTTGTCTAGATACGACAACAAAAAAGGTTCGAGTTTACGGTGATCCTAAGAGACCTAATATCACCAACAGCACGGTTAAGAATGATAAAAACATCCGAATAAAATGGAAGCTTGGTAATACTGATATACCCGGTGAGTATGTTTTAGAAAGGGCTAATGGAAAAACCAACCGCTTTGAAGTTATTGCCAACCTTAACAATGATCAGCAGGCCTATCTGGACCGCGATTTAATGGTTGATAGCCTTAATTACATTTACAGGCTCAAAAAACGGGATAGTTGTGGTAATGAATCCCCTTACAGTAACCCTGTTACAAGCCCTGTAAAACTATCAGCTGATGAAGGTGATGGTAATCCAAAATTAAATTGGACTGAATTTATCGGATGGGATATTAGCCATTACGAAGTACAAGCTCAGAATAAGCAAACTGGACAATTCAATACCGTATCTGGTTATGAAAAAGTTTCGCCTAACCGCCGGAATTTAATTGACAGTGTAACAGAGACTGGCTTTAAGCGTAATTGCTACCGGATTGTCACCCATAAAGCTGCCGATTCTTCAATCCAAAGCATTTCTAACGTAAACTGCATAGACCCCACTATGCGAATTTTTATTCCAAACGCTTTCACACCCGATGGCAATGGTATCAATGATAAGTTTGTGGTTAAAGGAACCTACGTGGTTGATTATTCCATTAAAATATTTAACCGCTGGGGTGAAAAAGTGTTTGAAAGTGACAGCATGGAAGAATCCTGGGATGGCCTTTATAAGGGTGAAAAAGCACCAGCTGGGGTATACATTTACACCATTCAGGCTGAGGGTGCTAACGGGGCACTAAAAAAAGAAAAGGGCCAGATCAAATTGATCCGCTAATATAAATTGAAAAGTTGCTATTTAAAAATATCCCATCCGCTTAGTAGCTGAAACTTAATAAGTTAGAACTTTACCTTGTTACTGAAATTAAGATATTGGAACATAACTTGATTTTTCCTTTACTTTTTATTCTTTACCCATGCCAATAAGCAAACAAAGAAGAAACCTAATTAATAATGCCCTACTTTGATGAAGCCTTCATTGAATTTTTCAGGGAACTTTCAGCGAATAACCACAAAGGTTGGTTTGATGAGAACCGAAAGCGGTATGAATATAAGATCAAAAGGCCTTTTCGAACATTTCTGCAGGATATGATCGAACGGATGCGGATGCATGAACCCGATTTAATGGTTGAGCCAAAGGATGTAGTATTCCGTATTAACCGGGATATTCGATTTGCAAAGGATAAAACCCCATACAAGACCCATGCAGCTGCTAATATAGCTAAAGGCGGCAGAAAAGACGAGCGGCCCGGCTTTTACCTACACTTTAGTCACACTGCAACGATCATTGGCGGTGGGACCTATGCACCCAGCACCCAACATTTACAGGCTATCCGTGAGCTCATCAGTGATCAGTTGGACGAGTTTCAGCAAATCATTAATGAACCGGCATTCAAAAAATGCTGGGGATCTGTCAGGGGTGAACAAAACAAGCGAATCCCAAAAGATTTTCGGCCAGCTTATGAAAAAGAACCGTTGATCGCCAATAAACAATTTTACGTTTTTCAGGAATTAGATCCCGAACTAATTATTCAGCCGGACCTTCTTAAGCAACTGATGGGTTACTATGAAAAATTGCTTGACTTCAACAACTTTTTGGAACAAGCCTTTGATCAGAAAGCATAAAAAAAGCCCCGCATTGCGGAGCTTTTTAACGTATATCAAGCTAAGTGACTACTTCTTAAGCATTTTCTAACTTCATGTCAACATGAGATAGGCGGAGGAATTGATTGAGCCTGTCATTAACTTGTTGTTCGGTAAGTTCTTGCAATTGCTGAGTACCGAATTTCTCAACGCAGAATGAAGCCATGGTTGACCCATAGATCACAGCGCGCTTCATATTTTCAAATGAAATATCATCTGTTTTGGCGATATATCCCATAAAACCACCGGCAAAAGTATCTCCTGCGCCCGTTGGATCAAAAACCTCTTCTAAGGGCAAGCCGGGAGCGTTGAACATTTCATCTCCATGGAATAATAATGCTCCGTGCTCTCCTTTCTTAATGACCAAATATTCAGGTCCCATTTCAAGGATTTTACGAGCAGCCGTTTTCAATGAATACTCTTCTGAAAGCTGACGAGCTTCTTCATCATTAATAATAAGAACATCTATGTGCTGTATTACATCCTTGAGTGCATCATTTTCATTTTCAATCCACAAATTCATGCTGTCAAGGGCAATCAGCTTTGGCCGCTTTTGCTGCCTGTCAATGACAGCTTTTTGCACTTGCGGGGTAAGATTTCCAAGCATCAAATAATCTTCGTTTTGATAACTATCCGGGATTTTTGGGTCAAAGTCTGCAAGCACATTCAAATCAGTTCTGAGTGTATCCCGGGTATTCATGTCAGTATGGTAGCGACCATGCCATGAAAAAGTTTTTCCACTTTCTTGTATTTCTAAACCCTCTGTATTAATTCCCTTCTTTTCAAAAAAATCGATATATTCTTGGGGAAAATCTTCACCAACCACTGCTATAAGGTTATTGCTTTCCAGTCCAAAATAAGAAGCAGAAAGAACGATGTAGGGTGCAGCCCCTCCTACTATTTTGTCAATTTTACCAAAGGGGGTTTCAATCGTGTCGAAGGCCATTGATCCTACTGTGTTTAATCCCATATTATTAGTTTTTTTAAATTTTAAAGGTGCAAAGGTCTGAAAATTTTTTTAATAGTAAAATTTTGCCTTAACCTACAAAGAGGTAAAAATAAATCATGCATCATTTCATGTTTTATTAGTAATTTTTATAAATTTGCTTTGTTTAGGTTTAAGGGTAATTAGGCTTTGATAAACCATTACTGAGATCAAGCATTGAAAAAAATTAATAACTATTATGATTAAGTTAAAAAGTGACCGAATATCCTTCATGAAACTTAAAGCATTCTTATTGCTTGGAATAGCTTCATTGTTATTCAATCATTGCGATGTTCCGGATGGGGCACCCAGCTGGAATCCTGATTATTATGGACCAATTGCGAGGAGCAAAGTCAACGTTGAAGAACTCTCCAAATTAAGTGACGAGAAATTTACGCAAGATGTAGAAGCTACAGAGGTAAGGTCAGATCTTGAAGGAGATAAAAATATCCCCGGTTTCAGGTTAGAAAATACAAGGGTTAAAGAACCGGACCCTTATGAATTTGAAATCACAGACGTTTTTGAACGAGTTAGAACCGACTCTTTGATATTTAAAATATCTTTTACCAATGACTACCCTATTAATATTAAAAAAGGTACTGTTCTAACCTTTGAAAACAAAAGTGATGGAAATGTTGTATATCAGCATGAAATAACCGAAGATGTAGATCCGGGTGAATCGTACTCAGTTAAGGAAAGGTTATTCGACAAAGATATTGAAAGCAATATCAATTATTACCTGGATAATTTTGGCACAGATGGGACTGAGGGTGAAACAAGAAACTTTGAAGAAGGCCTGGATATATCATTTAATTTTGAATTAATATTCCTCGAAATTGAGGAATTGGTTTTAAAAACCCCTCAGGAATATTCCCTTAACGATACGGCTGAATTTGATTTCGCACAGGCAGATACCGCTACTTCAGCAAGGGGAAATTTATTTGTCTACTTTGATAATCAGTTCCCGCTTAAATTTAATGTCCAGCTTTACCTACACGATAGAAATAACTTTTTGATAGATTCCTTGTTTGAAAATCCTATTGAATTAGGAGGAACACCGGTCAACGCCAATGGTAGAGTGATTGGCTCACAAATAACAGCGGTTGACACTGTAAATTTAAATGAAGCAAAAATTAATAAATTCAGGAAAGCCAAATTTATTGATGCTAAACTTTTTGTGAGGACAGTGAATAAAGATAGAAATGGACAAGATCTGGATAATATAAAATTAAAAGTGGAGGATCAATCCTTCCTGAATTTGCAAATAGCAGCGGACGTTGAGGGCATTGTTAATTAACTTAAAAAAATCATTTTACTATGATCCGGTTAATTTTTTTAACATTAATAACGACTACCTTCTTTCCTTTTTTTAAAGCTAGTGGTCAAGTCAATAACAGCGTTTATTTTTCCAAGCATTTTAACACGACCGCTGCCAACACCCAGCCTTCTATGTTGGGAAGGGACTTTGAAAACTTCGAACTTAACCTTCTGAATACCTATGCCTATTTTGGTAACACAGCCATGACATGGGGAAGAGTTAATGAAATTGCCGGGGCTGAAACCATTGATCAAGATTTGGTTGATAAGACCCTTGCTGACTTGGAAGAAAATAACCATTTAACAGCAGGCGCAAACTTTACCCCTTTATCACTGGCTTTTAAAATAAATGATGGTAACAGTGAATTCTTAACCTTCTCCCTTAGCGCACGAACAAGAGCTTTAAGCAGCTTCCAGTACAGTAATACCTTATTTGATGTGGTTTGGAACGGCAACAAAAAGTTTAAAGGGCAGAATGTAAATTTGGGACCTGCCAAATTGAACGCGGTTCCCATCTCTGAATACTCTCTTGGTTTATCAGGACCGCTTCCTTTAGATTTAGGTGACATCCTTATTAGGCCGGGCTTGAGATTTAGTTTTATGCAATCTTTTGCATCATTCTACACAGAGCGTGGAAACCTCTTCATGAGTACGCAGGAAAATGCCAGGGCCATCAATTTTAAAGGCGATTACCGGTTTAACCGTGCTGGAAACTTTACAAACGATAATTTCAACCTTGTCAACACAAGAGGGACAGGATTAGGGATCGATGCAGGGGTAACCGTTGACATTGGCGACCAGATCTCCGGAACGCTCTCCATTACAGACATAGGTAATATCAACTTCGATACCGAGGTTAAAAACTTTGATGAACGAGAAGCTTTTGCTTTCCGGGGTATCAATGTTGATGTTGTCAGTACCGTTGAGAATGACGGAGTTCAGGTTTCAGCTGATTCAGTTACTAATATTTTTGAGCCGGATACATCCAATAACGCATTTGATATGCCATTAGGTACCCGCTTAATTTTACAGGGTGAGTATAAATTGGGGGAATTTCGGAAAGATGGGGAAGACTATTACAAGCATCATTTCTTCTTTCTTTACCAACAAGGCTTTCAGGATCACCTAAATGCGATCACAAGGCCATATTTTTCAGTCGGATATACCCATAGCATTGACAACACCTTCAATTTCGGTGGTTCATTGTCTATGGGTGGTTACAATAAGTTTGCTTTTGGCCCTTACTTATCATTAAATGCCGGACCATTTAAACTCGGGCTGGGCTCTAATAACATATTACCCCTTATTGGGGAAGACCTGGGCACCGGCGTAGATGCTTCTTTTAATTTAGCCTTATCTTTCTAAAGATAATAATAATCAGAAAGTTGGATCATTCCATATGGTCCAGCTTTTCTCTGCCTGTTCCTTAAGCATTTCGTAACCATTTTTTATGCTGGCACCTCTTTTCTCTCCTTCCGCCAGGAATTGGGTAACTGATGGGTTATATACCAAGTCAAATAAGACATGATTTTGGTCAATGCCATTATAGGGAATTGGCGGGCAAGATGAGGTATCCGGGTACATACCCAGCGGCGTTGTATTGATGATTAATTGGCAACGGTTAATAATTTCCTCTGTCAATTCCTCATAGGTAAGCATTCCCGGCGCATTCTTACGGGATACTACCCAGTAAGGAACTTCCAACTTTTGAAGTACATACTTAACAGCTAAGCTTGATCCACCACTACCTAATATCAAAGATTCCGTTGGTTTGGTTTTTAAAAGAGGCTCCAAGCTAGCATGGAAGCCATGAAAATCAGTGTTAAACCCTTTAAGCCAGGGATCTCTTTGTATACGTGTTATTTTGATCGTATTAACAGCCCCAATATCAAAGGCTTCCCCACTCATAGTATTTAAGTAAGATTTTACTCCTTGTTTATAAGGAACTGTAACGTTCAAACCCTGAAGGTGGGGATTGGCCATAAGTAAATTAGGCAATTCTTCAATAGTATCTAATGGGAAATGCTCGTACTTACAGTCATTTATACCTTCTTCTTTGAACTTTTCAGTAAAGTAGCTTGCTGAAAAACTATGTTCAAGCGGATACCCAATTAGACCGAATAACCGCATAATCAGACATTTTTGGTTTTAGTGGATTGTTCAAGTAAAAATACGATTAAAAACCCTGTAGCCACCAAGCCTATGGCAAGAAATACATCCCCATCAAAACCAGTAGGTAGCACATTTTCTTGATCAAGTGGTTCTTTCTTGCCATGCCTGTTTACATGTGTTTCAACCGTAATTTTCCAGGGCCAAACTTTATTCAAAGAGCCCAATAAGAACCCTGTTAATACTGCAACCGTAAAATCATGGTATTTCCTGAAAAGCCAATTCAAGACCTTAGCAAAAGTCAATAAGCCGGTAAAGGTACCCGTGTAAAAAAATAAAAGGGTAATCAGATCCATATTGTTGAAGGCCGTTAAAAAGGCGTCCCAATTCCCTTTAAACAATGCAGGAAAACCATTTTTCACAAAATCCCCGATAGAAGACATTGCAGAGAGGATAACCTTATACTTGGCCATAATAACTAAAAGAAATGATCCTGAAATACCCGGAAGGATCATAGCAACTATAGATACAACACCCGAAAGAAAAATATAAATACCTTTATTAGGCATTTCTATAACGCCGGTTTCTGTAATAAAATAAGCTGCCAGGGTACCCAAAACAACCCAGAATAACTTAACATAGTCCCATTCTTTGATCCGGTAAGACACTACCCAGGCGGAAGCTAAAATTAATCCCATGAAAAAAGACCAAACGAAAATTGGATAAGCACCCAGTAAGAAGACAACCAATTTAGCAAGTGTGAATACGGCTGTCAAAACGCCTAATAAGATCGTCAACAGAAAAAAACCATTGATACGCTCTATTAAATGCCAGATTTGACCTTTAAACAGCATTTTAATAGCCGTAAGATCAATGTTATTAAGAGAGTGGATAAAAGTTTCATAAATATTGGTTATAAAAGCCATAGTTCCGCCGGAAACTCCAGGGACCACATCCGCCGCACCCATGGCCATACCCTTCAGGAAAAGTAAGATTCGTGACTTGATTGCTTCAAGCATAGGGTGAATTTAATAAGTTGCAATTTTACCCCTAACTTTTATTTTTAACAAAAGCAAGATACTAAAAAAGCTAAAGGAAGCATTTCCTGAAAAAATTGTTACCTTAGTGTAAAATAAGATGAATTATGAAAAAAAGGGCTAAACCAATTGCAGGGTTTTTTGCCGCCATTGTTTTTTTTGTCAGTATGAGCGGATGTAGTATTTTCAAAGAGGACGACTGTGGGTGTCCATCTTTTGGGCAGCAAAATGAATTAGTCAAGGAGAAGCAGAAAACATTTGCCGAAAATTAAAAAAGCCCGGCTTTTTATCAAGTACCGGGCTTAATGCTTTCAAATTGTTTTTATACTGTCATTTTACCAGTTCAGGTTCTCCGGCAAACAAAGGAAATTGCTGACAGAATTTAGCTACAGCTTCCTTCGTAGATTCGATAAAGGATTCGTTATCCTTGTTCTCTAATACAGAATCTATAAACTCAACGACTTGCTCAACATCATTTTCCTTCATCCCTCTGGTTGTGATAGCTGAAGTTCCGATTCGCATGCCGGATGTAACAAGGGCCGGTTGGTCGTCATAGGGCACCATATTCTTATTAATCGTAATGCCGGCTTTTTCCAGGGATTCCTCAGCTTCTTTGCCTGTCACATTTTTTGGCCGAAGATCTATGAGCATAAGGTGGTTGTCGCTTCCACCGGTTATCACCTTATAACCTTTATCCTGGAATAATTGAGCAGCTTTTTTGGCATTGTTTACAACCTGTTTGGTGTATTGTGAGAATTCATCTGTTAATGCTTCCTTAAAAGCAACTGCCTTTCCTGCTACCACGTGCTCTAAAGGACCTCCTTGCTGACCAGGGAATACAGAAGAATCCAGGATAGTTGACATACGTTTCCTCTTTCCTTTACCGGTGGTGATACCCATAAAGTTCGGGAAATCTTCACCCATAAGGATCATGCCTCCCCTTGGCCCACGTAGGGTTTTATGCGTGGTTGTTGTAACGATATGAGAGTATTTGACAGGATTTTTCAGGTGACCCTTGGCAATAATGCCTGCGGGATGAGCCATGTCGGTGAGCAATAGTGCCCCTATATCGTCTGCTATTTTTCTGAAGCGCTCATAGTCCCAGTCTCTTGAATAAGCAGATCCTCCAGCTATAATAAGCCTGGGGCGCTCATTGTAGGCCTTTTGCTCCATCTCTTCATAATTAATATAGCCTGTCTCTTCATCAACACCGTAAAAATGAGCATCGTATAGCTGGCCGGAAAAATTAACCGGGGAGCCATGCGTCAAATGCCCACCATGTGCTAAGCTAAACCCAAGTATAGAGTCCCCGGGTTTTAATAGGCCTTGCATGACAGCGGCATTTGCCTGAGCACCTGAATGAGGCTGAACGTTAACCCACTCAGCACCAAATAATTCTTTAGCACGTTCTTTGGCTAATTCTTCGGCTTCATCTACAAATTCACATCCACCATAATAACGCTTATGGGGTAACCCCTCCGCATATTTATTGGTCATTACAGAACCTACAGCCTCCATAACTTGGTTGCTAACAAAATTTTCTGAGGCAATTAACTCTAAACCGGATAGCTGACGGTCTTTTTCTTTATCAATGATCTGAAATAAAGCGCTGTCTCTTTCCATGATCTTAGGTTTGCTTTTTGATTGTAAAGGTGCAAAGGTACAAAATTGTTTAAAAGGTTTAAGGTTTGCTATGTTCTTATCCAAAAAGGATGAAAACTTAAAGCCTATGCCTTATTTTTGAAAGTAAATTCCTGTTCTATGCAACAACCTTCTCGCGGATCAGGGGATACTATGAGTGAGCTAATAGGAAATGCATTTATCCATGGCACTGAGGTCGATTTTACCCGCCTTTCAGTCGGTAATGAGACCTATGCTTCGCAATTGGTAATAGAAAAGTTAGATGGTTTATTATCAGGTAGCCGCAAGGATCGGATTGAGAAAGTGCTTGACAGAAAAACTTTCAATGTGGCTACTGTAGTGGAGGGATTAGTCAATACAGGCAATGTGAGTGCAGTCATGCGAACTGCTGAATCTTTGGGCTTTCAGCCATTCCATATTATTAACAATGGCTTGAAATTCAAGCATTCGAAACGTATTAGCCACGGAGCGGAAAAATGGTTGAGCACCTGGCATTGGAATGAGCCGATATCATGCGTCAATTTTTTAAAGGAACAGGGTTACCGGGTAATTGCAACAACCGTGAACGACCAGGCAGAGCCCCTGGAAAACTTTGATTTCATGAATCCCACAGCATTAGTATTCGGTAACGAGGCTGAAGGCGTTACCCATAACATGCTTAAAGCCGCTGATCAAACCTGTTACATTCCAATGGCAGGGTTCACCCAAAGCCTTAACATTTCAGTGGCAGCAGCAATTACCCTTTACCACATTCAAAGGCAAAGGATTACAAAAAATGGGTATCAAGGAGATTTAACCTCTGAACAGAGACAATATTTGAAGGCCATTTTCTATTACCAGTCTATTAATAACAGGGACAGGGTTTTCAAAAAATTGGCTGATCGTTAATAACCACGGTATACTTAACCCTCCATCGAGAGAAAACCCAATTCACAAAAGAGGGCTTTTGATAAAGCAATGAGATCAAATAAGCCTTTGATCAATAAAAGCTAAGAGGGCGTTTGCATCACTTTTAGAACCTTAATATCATAGATTAAGGGAGAATAGGGAAGAATATGAGGACGAGCCCCCTCTTTGCCATAGCCATATTCCGAAGTCATGAAAATCTTGACATGAGCACCTGGTTTAAGCCCCTTTACACCCATTTCCAAGCCTTTAATCAGGTCTTTTTGTCCATAAGTAAAAGCCAAAGGCTCAGATTTATTGGCTGATGTGTTGAAAACTTTCCCACTTAATAAACGTCCGGTAAATTCCATCACCACCGAATCACCTTCACTAATGGAATCCCCTTGTCCATTTTCAAAAAAGGCTCGGTAAAGCCCTTTTTCAAGCGTATCCACTTCATGCCCTTTTTTTTGGATATACTTTTGGAGCTCCTCTTCTTCATTAAAAAAACCCAGAATTTTGAAATGGGTGTAAACCGTGTCATACCTGCCAATTTGCGGAGGTACTCGGCCCTGGTATAAATAAGAAGCCAAGGTTTTAGCGGTCACACTATCCCCTTCACTCAAGCTTGGCAAAATTTCCACAATATCACCTCGAAAAGCCGGCTCTTTCACTACCATGAAATAATTTTTGTCACCCACAAAAGTATTCATCAAATCCCTTTCCCGGGTTTGAATCAGCATATCCATTTTTACCACCTCTCCATTTTCAGGGCTCGGACCTTCATGTTTTTCATGGATAATATAAGATAAACCGTTTGCCGTTTTTTTCAAAGCATCATCGGAGGGAAAGCTATTTACTGAATCCGCCTTACCATTTGATTCGGTGTCGTTATTAAAATGGCAAGCTGGAAATAAAGAGCTTAATAACAAGCACCCAAGTGGCAATAGAGTCCAACGGATAAGATTACCTTTCATGAGGATAATAGTAAATCTTTATAGTTGTCCAGTTTTTCCCTGAAGATATTAGCGGTTTCCGACACGCCTTTATCACATTTACCTCCTGCAGCATTCAAATGACCACCTCCTTCAAAAAATTCACCGGCAAATTCGTTTGCCGGAAACCTACCTTTTGACCTGAATGAGATCTTGGTCATTTCCGTATTTTCTTTAATAACAGCGGCAAATACAACTTCCTTCAGACTAAGTGCAAAATTCACCAGCCCATCTGTTTGATGTTTAGTTACGCCAAATTTGTCGTAGTCCTCATTGCAGATGGTAATAATGGCAGTCCGGTATTCCTTGAATACCTTTAGCCGGTTTGTGAAGCAATAGCCGAAGAATCGAAGGCTATTCTCAGAGTAACTGTCGTAAATTTTTTCATGGATTTTGACATGATCAATACCTTCTTCTAACAATAAGGCTGCAATCCTGTGTAACTTGGCAGAAGTAGAGGCAAAGCGAAAGGAGCCCGAGTCAGTGATAATACCGGTGTAAAGACAGGTACCAATTTCCTCATCGATGAAGTCATAATCCCCAAGATCCTTTATTAAATCATATACTAACTCAGCTGTAGCGGCAGATGAGGTATCGCAAAGGGTGTAATCCTCGAAATGCTTAGGGTCTAAATGATGATCAATCAAGACTTTTGGCGCATCCATTTCATTGAGTAACCCTTCAAGCCCCTCTGTTCTGGCAGTATCATTGAAATCAAGGCAAAAAATCACATCAGCCCGGTGAAAAAAGGTTTCAGTAGCATCCTTATTATTCTCGTATATGAATGCATCATCACTCCCGGGCATCCATTTCAAGAAATCCCCATAATCTGTAGGAGCAACAAAATTTGCTTCAAGGCCCTTCTTGCGAAGGTAGTGCATCAAGGCTAATGATGAACCCATCGCATCGCCATCCGGATTCCGGTGAGTAGTAATAACCACTTGTTCAACTTGTTCAAGTAAACCCTTGACTTCTTTGATGTCCCACATTAGCATTACAAAATTACCCGGCAAATATCGTGAATTTTTAATAAATCAGCGTTTGGTGAACAATTTAAAAGGAACAATTAAGCAAGAGTCACTGGATAATTGAAGGAAGGGGCTGCGAGGGTATTAAACGGCCAATTCTGTAAATTGAAGCTTTATCAGTTGTCTGTATAAACCATCTTCTGCCATGAGTTCTTCGTGATTGCCCCGCTCCTTAATTTCCCCTTTTTCCATGACCAATATCTGGTCAGCATTTTTGATGGTGGATAACCTGTGGGCAATGACAATGGAAGTCCTTCCTTTTAATAATGCCTGTGTTGCCTCCTGTATTAATTCTTCAGTTTCATTATCCACAGAGGATGTTGCTTCGTCCAGGACAAGTATTTTGGGATCGGTAATAATGGCACGTATGAAGGATATCAATTGTCGCTGACCAGCTGAAAGGGTAGAACCCCTTTCCTGGACCTGGAAATCAAACCGATCAGGCAAATCATTGATAAACCGATCCGCCCCGATGAGTTTAGCGGCTTCTTCAATTTGCGCGCGAGTAATATCTTCCTGGTAAAGTTTAATGTTATTGGCGATAGTATCGGAAAACAGAAAAATTTCCTGCAGTACTATGGAGATTTGGCTTCTCAAATAATCAAGGTCATACTCCCTGATATCTTTGCCATCAATTTTTACGCTACCTTCATTCACATCATACATCCGCGTCAAGAGGTTGGTTATTGTTGTTTTTCCGGCACCGGTTGATCCTACAATGGCTATGTTTTCCCCTTGCTTTATGTCAATATCAATCCCTTTCAATACATATTCGTCTTCCTCATAAGCAAACCAAACATTTTCGAAACGAACAGAACCCTTAAATTGCTCTTTGTAGGCAACACCATTATTTGGGATAGATTCTTCATGCTCTAAAACTTTAAAGATCCTTGAAGAAGCAACCATACCCATCTGTAGCACATTAAAATTGTTAGCGATCTGACGTATAGGCCGAAACATCATGTTGATATACATGATAAACAACAGTAAAGTCCCGAATGTCACCTGTCCTGCCATTACATTTTTGGTCCCGTACCAGACCACAAGGGCAATAGCAATGGCGGAAAACAATTCAATTGCCGGGAAAAACAGCGCATAGTAAAATACTGAGCGAATATTGGCATCCCGGTGCTGTTGGTTGATTCGGTCAAACTTATCCATTTCCTTCTCCTCCCGGCTGAAAATTTTTACAATGCCCATACCCGTAATATGCTCCTGCAAAAAGGCATTCAACCGGGCTACTTGAGTTCTGACATCCTGGAATGCCACCTTAACTTTCTCTTTAAAAACCCATGAAATACCGATAAGGAAAGGAAAAACTGTTAACATGACTAGGGTCAACTCCCAATCCGTAACAAACATGATGGTAATAATGATAATAAGTTGCAAAAGGTCCCCGACAATGTTGATCAGTCCCTGTGAAAAAATATCAGCGACCCGCTCTACATCGGTAACAGTCCTTGTAATGAAAGTACCGATCGGTGTATTGTCAAAGACCTTTGACTTAAATCCCATAATGTGATTGAAAACCTTTTCGCGCAAGTGCTTTATGGCATTTTGCCCAAGGTAATTGGTAAGGTAAGTCTGGTAATAGGTCAAAACACCTTGAAGCAACATCAAACCTAATATTAACAGGGCCATACCTTGCAAGCCACTGCTGTCTAACTTAAGGATTTCATTATCAACAGTATGACGTATTGCCAAAGGTACGGCGGGACCGACAAAGGAATTTATGAACGTAATTAAGATAGATACGTAAAAAAGGTTTCGGTATGGGGCAATTAAATTATAAATCTTCCTAAGGAGAGATGAATCAATGGCCTTACCGGTGACGTTGCTATCGCTGAATTTAGACATGGTATTGTGTTAATAAATAAGCAACAAATTGTTAAGCAAAGGGTTTCACCTTTTTTGATCGTGTAATTCAGGTTTATTAGATTTTTACAGGAGCAAAGCCAGTGCTTCATTTTATCGGACCCTCAAATCACCTAATAAGGTTTACCTGGCTCTTCTTGTTGCTCTTCAGGTTTGCTGATACTCCCTGAAAAGCCCACCAAAAAACTAATACCAAAATGGTTGATCTCAATATCCGGTAAAGCTGCTGAGTTATTACTACTGACAGTAAACAAGCTTAGCGACTGATTAATATTCGACAAGCCACTTTCTCCCCGAATTTCAAGATAAAATGAACTTGACTGGCCGATCAGGAAACGGTTTCCGAGCGCAACCGCGATACTTGTTTCTGTCCGATAAGTGTTATCGGTAACAGGAACGCTTTGAGTAAAGTCAACTTGGTCCAAAGAGGTTTTGCGAGTTGCTTTGTTCAAAATGTTTAAGCTAAGACCGGCATTCACATAGAATTGCTGAAAAACATTGCCAAAAAAATACTGAAATTCAGACTGATAACTCCCATAAACAGGCAGAGAAAAATATTGCATGTTGTAGGTTAATGTGAAAGTAGTATCGCCGGGGATGATAATTTTACTACGCTTTTGTTGGTACCCAGGCTCTGTGAGAAAAGCTACCCCATTGTTCTGACCAATTTTTACCATTAGGCGATTGGAAAAACCTCGGCCAAAGTCAATTTGAAGGCTACTATTACTTATTACCGAAGGAGGATCAAACTGGAACAGGTTATAAGTCAGCCCACTTTTTAATCCCAACTCTAGTTCTGATTGTTTAACATATTTCAGCTGCGGGCTATATTGCGAAGTTTTTTCAGGCTGCCCATTTGTAATGAATGGAATAACTATTAATGCTGCTATGATAACACTGCGAACCACTCTGAGTAATTTTCCGATTGCTGCAAAATAACTAAAAATTAAAAGGTTTTTTAGGTTCTTGAACTGAAGAAAATCCTATTGATAGAGCATATCATATGGTTATAAGGTTGCAATAAATTTGGGCTTTTCCTCTTAAACAAAATCCCTTTGACATAAATGCATTTTTGAATCCGCATAACCTAAATTATAATACAAAAAGGTTCCTAAAAACCCTTTTTCAAGAAAGCGCAGTGAATTACCGACAACTTGTTACATTTGTTGTTTCTTAATAAAGCATTTAAAGAAAGCTTCAGGATAGCCTTATTCTCTAAAACATGGCTTATCAGATAACCATAGTTACCATTTGTTTTAACAACCTCAAAGAACTTAAGGAGACCATTTCCTCCGTAGACATCCAAAAGGTTAAGCCTTATGAGCATTTGATTATTGATGGTTCCAGTAATGAAGAGATCAAAACTTACCTTGAAAACCATGACCATCCTTCTTACCGGCGATGGATCAGCGAACCGGATGAAGGAATTAGCGATGCTTTTAACAAGGGCGTTTATCATGCAAAGGGCGATGTAGTGCACTTACTTAACTCAGGAGACCGCTACTACGATGAAACCGTTATAGAGCAGGAAAAAGACACTTTCGATAATAACCCTGATGTTCAGTGGACGCATGGCCAATACCTTCAGAAAATCGGTGGAAACTGGATCATTACAGGGAAACCTTTTGACCCAAGCAAGCTATACCGTGGTTTTCGGAAAGTCGGTCATCCAACGATGTTCGTCAAGAAATCTCTATATAATAAACATGGCTACTTTGATAAGACATTTCGGTACGCCATGGATTTTGATTTTTTGATGCGTATTCGTAACGAAAAATTTCAATACATTCCCTATCCCATAACGATCTTTACGCCGGGTGGCGTTAGCAATGTCCAATGGAAATCAGCCTATGATGAGATCGTCAGAAGTTATGTGAAACATAAAGGATGGGATCTGGGTATTCTTTGGGGTTACTTGTACCAAATGACGTTCAACCATTTGGTACAGACCCACTTTGGTAAATGGCTACTCAGGCTGAAGAATAGGCGAAAGCTTAAAAATGTATAGGCGGATAAAACTTCAAAAGAAGTAAAAAGAAAAGCATTTTGGCATCAAATATTATTCCCAATACTTTCATAGCGGGCTTTCCCCGGTCAGGCACCAGTTCTCTGTGGTACTGGCTTTCAGAACATCCTGATGTCTGTGCCTCCAGCACCAAAGAAACCTACTACCTGTTTAATAAAGTCATAGACATTAATAAGGATGCCAATTACCTGGAGCACGGTTGGGCAGGATTCAACAAGCATTTTAAACACTACAATGGCGAAAAGGTAATTTTTGAAGCCACACCGGTGTATTTCAATCGGCAAATGCCAATGGACCTCATTGCTGAAATTCAGCCCATTCCGAAAGTCTTATTTATGGTTCGCGAACCCTCGGAACGTATCTTCTCTTTTTATCGATACCAGAAATACCGCCGGAAAAATATTGATAAAAACATGGATTTCAGTCAGTTCGTAGAAGAAAGAGAGCCGATGTTGAAGCAGAGTAAATACATGGAACAAATTCAGCCATGGCTGGATAGATTGGGCCAGCATCATGTAAGCGTATTCCTCATGGAAGAATTACTGAACAATAGCGAAATTTTTATGAAAAAAGTTTGCCAATATCTTAATATTGACCACACGTTTTATGAATCTTATCCTTTCACCGTTGGTAACCCCGGCGTTAAGATTAAAAATCAGTGGCTACACAACTTAGGACTTAAGATTCAGCGATTCGTTCCAAATGAGATCCAGAATAAATTGATCAATCCGCTGTATTTAAAACTAAACTCGGAGAAACTGCCTGCTCCTACTCAAAAAGACCTTGACACAAAGAAGAGACTCCAGGAACAATACGAGCCTTATAACCGGCAACTCGCTGAGGTTTTTAACTTAGACCTGACTTACTGGGAAAACGGAAAGGTTTAAGTTTGGATCATTACAAGCCACACTATGGAATTGATAACTACTGGGAAAGTAGGCTTTAGAGGCTTTAAGTACTTTAAATGCTTAATAGGGATTTAGTAGGGGTGGTTATTAAACAATTTTTACTTCTTCTTTTTACCTTTCTTACCGCCGCTTGCACTTGCTTGATTTTGTTTGCTACTGGTAGTGGATTCTGGTTTAGGCTGGTTAATGTACCTGTAAAATTGATGCCCTAAAACGCCTAACACCAAAAGCACGATAATAATATCGGAAGCTATGGAAACCTTGCCAAGCTTTCTTGGTGTTTGGGGCTTGAACTCAAACCTGATTGTGTGTTTGCCTTCCGGGACTTTCATGCCGCGGAGAACGTAGTTAACAAGCATATGTTCTTTCTCCTCGCCATCAATATATACTTTCCAGCCTTTGCCATCATCGTAGTAAACTTCAGAAAATACAGCAAATTGAGGGCTACTAGTCTTTGATTTATAAACCACCTCGTTTGGCTCATATTTGGTAAGCTGAATTTTCGCATTTGGGTCATAATCCATTTCAAAGCCAGATAGGTAATCCCCGTGTTTTTTATTGTACAAAGCTGTTTTTTTAGGATTAACGGTGTCCAGGCTGCGCATTACTTTAGCACCGTCATCAAAGCCTACAAGGTTTTGAACGAACCAAGCATTCCCATAATTAGCAGGATTACGAATCGGCAACTTCCCCTTTTCCCTACCTGAGAGAATTAAGTATTTCATGTTAAGCATATTCAAAACCGTCATTTCCTTTGCTCTTTGCGGGTTTATCACTGCCTGCACAGGTCCTTGCCGGCTTCTTCTGATAAAGTTCCCCTTACTTTGCTCTCTTTTGATAAAATTTATCTCATCCTGCAGTTGATAATCTATCAGATCTTGGTAGCGGCCCATTTTAGCCCCGGAATAACCACCAATGGTCTTATGGTAATAAGAGGCCTCAGTATTGTTAAAAGGGCTATTCGTTAAATCTAAAACCCGGTAGTGGGGATCCTCATCCTTAAGAATCTGCTGATCAGCATAAGACTTTGTAAATTGTGCCTGCTCTCCTTTTTGCTGGAAATTATCAGCACTTAGGTATCGCTTATCAACCCCCCAAAGATCAGCTATAACCAATCCGCCAATAATCAGCAATGTCAACCTTTCTTTCAAGGTATTCATAGCAAACAAGTATAAGGTACCGGCAGCCAGGGCAATGAAAATTAAGGACCTAAAAGCATCAGCCCTGACCAAAGAAGCCCGGTCTGATTTCAATGACTCTAAAACCTGCGGAGCGTTTTTAGCCAGAAACTTTGTTTGATCACCTCCCGAAGTGAAATCGGTAAAAACCCCGGGTACCACAGCAAAAGCTAAACAGATGCCCCCTGTAATAATAAAGGCATTCCTTACAGCTCCTTGAATAGTAGCTTTATCAAGCCCATCATAAAATATCCGTTTTAAAGCCATGCCTCCTAAAAAGGGCAAACTCAATTGAACCAGATACAAAATCATAGTAACGGTACGGAATTTACTGTATAATGGGAAATACTCGTAGAATAGCTTATTAAAAGCCAGGAAATTGTTACCCCAGGCCAGCATAATAGCCAAAATTGTTGTGATCACAAGCCACCACTTCATGGGCCCTTGTAACAGAAATAAACTCAACACAAACAAAAAGCATATAATAGCCCCGATGTAAATAGGGCCTGAGGTCATAGGTTGAGCACCAAAGTAGTGAGTAGTGGCTCTGTAAACATTGTTCATTTCACGCCGGCCTATGTTACCACGCCTTTGTAGACTACGTAAAGCTTGGAAGGTTTCACTATCCTTTTCACTCACAAAATTTTTGGAGCTACTGCCACCCGTCAAATTAGGGATTATTAAATTACCGGTCTCCAGAATACCATAACTCCAGTTAAAAACATAATCCTGGTCTAACCCACTGTTTGGTTCACCTTTATCCATTGGGGATTCAAATCCCCTTGTTGAGGCCTTACTATATTCATAAAGGGTCCCTAAACGCTGACTATGAGAACCCAAACCCAATAAAGCAGCTAAAGCCAATAATCCTACCGCTTTACCAAAGTATGCCAAATCTGAATTCCTGTAAGCATAAATCAATTCTACAAGCAAGTAAAGCCCTGTGGCAATGCCTAAATAATAAGTGATCTGGGGATGGTTTGAAGACACCGTTATTGCCAGGAAAAATGACGTAAGTGCCGGCCCAAGAAAAAGTTTTCTTTTCCGGAATGTGAGCAGAACGCTCCCCAAAACAAAAGGACCAAAAGCCATTGCGCGTACTTTAGTAAGATGGCCAGCATCAAGGCTAATTAAATTATTCGCACAAAAGCCAAAGGCTATGGCGCTTATGACCCCTATCGGTATTGAAAAGCCCAGTGAGACCATCATGAAATAAAATCCCACCATAGCAATAAAGATTAAACCTATATTTTCGGGAAAAGCTTTGAGTATGGACTTGTAAAAGGGTTTTACAAGCCATGAACTAGCCTCAAATTTCCCCATGCCGTTGTAGGTTGGCATTCCGCTGAATTTGGCATTACTCCAACGGGTAACATCCTCGTGAGAATTATTATATTCCTTTGCCTCTTGAATGGAGGCACGCCACTGCTTCATATCATGTTGGCTAAGGACTTTTCCCTGGAATGCAGGGTAAAAATATATACAAGTAAGAATTAAAAAGATTATTAAAACAATAATATGAGGTAAGAAATCTCTCCTGAAATTGATACCGTGCATAAGCCGCTCGTTTGATAAACGGCAAATATAAAAATTAAAAGGAAAAGGCCTTTAACGAGCCTAAGGGAGATAAGACCTGTCCAAAGCTTCTTTAATTAAAAAGCGTGTTATCCCGCCAAACTTTTCATCATTGCCATTGGTTAAGGGAATTGTACCTTCGAAATTTCAGTTTAACTAACAACCTTAAATTAAGTATAGAATGAAGATTCTTGTTACGGGAGGCGCTGGTTATATTGGGTCAACCCTTATACCAATGCTGTTAGAAAGAGATCATGAGGTGGTTTTATTTGATAAATTTATGTGGGGAGTGAAACCGATTCTACACTTCTCTTCAGATCCAAGGCTTAGTATTATAAGCGGGGATATAAGAGATAAAGATGCCCTTAAAAATGCCATGAAAGGTTGTGACATGGTTATTCACCTTGCTGCGATAGTTGGGTACCCGGCATGTGCCTCTGACCCTGACCGGGCAAGAACAACCAATGTGGATGGAACAAAAAACCTCATAGACCTACTGGACGGCAGGGAGGTCATATTTGCTTCCACCGGCTCTACTTATGGAAAGGTTGAGGGAATCTGTACCGAAGAAACCCCCATTGATCCCTTAACCCTTTATGGATCCACCAAATGGGAAGCTGAGAATATGATTACGGATTACGGAGGTGTAGCCCTTCGCTTTGCCACTGTTTTCGGTATTTCCCCCAGGCTCAGGTTGGATCTCATGGTTAATGATTTCGTTTACCAGGCTTTACATAACCGGCAGATTATCCTCTACGAAGGACATTTCAGGAGAACTTTCCTCCACTGCTGGGATGCTGCCAATATTTATCCCTTTACCATTGATAACCTTGATAAAATGAGAGGGGAGGCATACAATGTAGGTAACGAAAGCATGAATTACACTAAGCGGGATATTGCTAAAAAGATCGAAGAATACGTTGACTTTTACCTGCATGAGGCAGATATTGGAGAAGATAAGGACAAGCGGGATTATGAAGTGAGTTATGAAAAAGTAAGGAAAGTTGGTTACGAAACCAGCATAGACCTTGACCAAGGTATCCAGGAACTTATAAAAGTTTTAAGACACATTTACATCAAAAGTGAGTGGAAAAATGCCTAAGACTATATTAGTGACAGGCGGCAACGGATTTTTAGGCCGCAACATCATAGAAAATGCCGAAAACAAGGGTTATAAAGTATTAGCCCCCCGAAGTCAGGAATTCAATCTAGAAACCGGAAACGGGGTTCACCAATACTTGAAAAGTGCTGAAGAAAAGCTTGGCAGTATTGACGTAATCATTCATTCAGCTGCCTACTATGGGGGCATAGGGATCAATCAAACTGAACCAGCCAACATTTTTCACAAAAACATCCAAATGGCGCTTAACATATTTGAAGCGGCCAAGGATTTCAATGTGAAAAAGATCTTACCAATAGGCTCTGCTTGTGCTTACCCGGGTAAAATCACCGGAGACCTGAAAGAGGATGACTTTTGGGAAGGAAAGCTTCATGAGTCGGTTGAATCTTACGGAATTTCAAAGAAGATTCAGTTGGTAGGCCAGAATGCCTATTATAAACAATATGGAATAGAATCGAATCATTTAATCCTCACCAATTTATTCGGTCCTCACGATGTTTTTAACGAATACAGGTCCCATGTGCTTTCTGCTCTTATTAAAAAGTTTACCGATGCCACGGAAACAGTTAACCTGTGGGGAGATGGTAGTCCCGTCCGGGAGTTTCTTTATGTAAAAGACGCCGCGGAGGCTATTACTCGGGCTATAGAGCTTGAACACGATCTAAAACCCATTAACATTGGAACCGGTCAGGGAATCAGCATAAAAGAGCTTGCCGACAAAATCCAGAAACTCACAGGATTTAAAGGAAATGTAGAGTGGGACACCTCAATGCCTAATGGCGTTCAACGAAAAGTACTCGACATAACCCGACTGAAACAGGTTTTTGATTGGAAACCTTCGTATTCTTTCGAAGAAGGGTTACGCCAGACCATTGATTGGTACGTAAAACACAAAGCTGAAGCTGATCTACGCGAATAGGCCTAATGGTCTCTTATCGTTTCAAATAATCATTTGAGCCAGTAGCGTTTGAGGACTCACGTTTAAAACCAAGGTAGGCTTTTAACAAAACTAGCGCTCCGACCATGACAAATCCTCCCAATATCATGTAAGCGTATACCACATTGGCATCCCTACCAAAGAACGGCAGGGAAAAGATACCGATGAATAATACCCGCATCAAGGTCCCCGAAACACTGAACACACTGTTCGAACGGCCGATAATAGAATTCTGGATATGATTGAATATAAAAGTCATTCGGAGTATACGATTACCAGAATTCAATAAGCCATAGACCAGGGAAAAAACCATTAAGACCCAAACGCTTTCAGATAAGGCCAACCACCATAAAAGACCGGCACCAACTACAGTGTGAACAATAACTCCTTGTACAGCTCCTGATCGAGGGTAGATCCTGTTAATGGTAAACCCTGCTATAATCGCACCCAAAGCAAAGATCATCTCGGCTGAACCAAAAGCATCGGCTTGAATACCTAAATGATCATTCACATAAATAGCCAAAAGGAAAAATGCATGAGTGACCACTGTAACAAAGATTACATTCGAAAACACCCCGAATAATAAAATATTTGGCCGGTTTTTCAGGTATTTGATACCCGCTTTAACCCTTTCAAAAGCCCCTCCCGTTGCTTTCTCTCGAGTCGCTATAGGTTGATAACGTATGAATGAAACTAGACTGAACGATAGGAAATAGGTGCCTGCATCAAGTGCTAAAACCTCATGCAGGGTAAGTTTCGGAATAGCAAAGGGAAATTGGACATCAATGCCTGCCAGGGTAAGTAACCCGTCTTCACCTCCACTTAGTAAAATTGCCGCTAAGCCTCCTGCAATGGCATTGGTTGCTTGTCCCTGAACTTCTATGTAAGCGTTCAGTTTACCAAAATCTTTGGGTTCAGTTATTTCTTGCCCAAAGGCATAAAGATTGGGATAATGAATATTGAAATTCAAAAAAGTCACAGCTGAGGCTAAAAGGGCTAACAAGGCTGGTACATAACCCAAGTAAAAACCCGTAAAAGACACACTTGCTATCACCATGGAACAAGTAAGTTTACTGAATTGGAAGATCCGTTTACGGGAATGCCTATCGATAAGTGTGCCTGCATACAAGCTCCAAAAGAAGCTCATAGCCGTTATTATAGCATAACCTAACCCATACAAAGAGGGCTTGTCCAAAAAGTTGGCGAAATACCATGGAACAGCTAAAATGGTAATCCCAGTAGCCAAACCGGATAAAGTATTACCCGCAAAAAGTAAAACAATCGCTTGTTTGTTCCGCAAATCAGGATCATTTAATGCAACAAAGGTAACGGTTCCCGAAACGTAATGTTTGCCTAAAAATCATTACTAAGGAATGATCATCAGCGATGCATTGGCTAAAAAAGGAATTCCGGCCATGAAAGGTTAGTGTTGAAATATGGAAAACTGGATATTGATTGCCTAATTTTGAATAAAGCTAATTATACCCATGGCATCAACCCATCAATATATATCGCGTAAAGAAGCATTGGAGCGAGTAAGGAAATTCTGTACTTACCGGGAACGTTGCCACAAAGAGGTATGGGATAAGCTCTATGACCTTAACCAGGATCCCGGGACTGCCTCTGACCTAATTACCCAATTGATCGAAGAAAATTTCCTGAATGAGGAGCGCTTTGCCCGTTCTTACGTCAAAGGTAAATTCAAACACAACCAATGGGGGAGAGAGAAGATCCGTCAGGGATTAAAAGCCAAAGGCATCCATTCAAGCCTCATCCGCATGGCTATGGAAGAGATTAGTGAAGAAGGTTACTTGGAACAAGTTCACCGCTTAATAGCAAAGCAAAGGCATAAGATAAAGGCCAAAAACCAATATGATAAAAAAGCCAAATTAGCCCGCCACCTGCTCAGCAAAGGGTATGAGCAAGACCTGGTCTGGGATATCATACGTGAATACGGGGAGCATTTATAGCGTTAATTAGCGTATCAGTTTAAAACATGGCTGAACCCGTCATTTCTTTGAAATGCTGCCACTGAAAAATAGCAGCCAACAAAATTAGCCCCCAGAACAAGAGTCTTAGAAAGAATTTAGGCTTTTCCACGTCAAATAAGCTGCCGATGAAGATAGAGAGGGGGGCAAGAAAGAGGTAGCCAAACATCAGGCGATCCCCTTCAACGAAAAAAGTATAACCCATCCCAATAATAATCGCACTTAAAAGCACTGTAAGAAATTTTCCATAAAGGATTACATCTTGCTGAGGTGTCCTTAAGGACCGAAAATAGCCAGCAAGCACCAGTAAGAAAAGAATGCCGGCTAAAACCCATGGGCCCGGGCTATCAAAGGTAATCCCTACTGTATTTGGTATCAACGAGGTTAATAAGTCAATGTAAGTGGCCCATTTATCCATAACGAAATAATAGATTCCGATAAAAAGGTATGGAAGCAGAAATGCCACAAAGGGCATCAAAAACTCTCTCCAGCTTGGATTTTTTAGCCAAATAAGTCCGAATACCAAAACAATCAACAAATAAGCAGCCGGGAAATAAATCAAAGAAGCCAGACTTATTAAGAAGGCAGAATAAAACATGTTTTCTACCGCATCTTCCTTGTAAGGTAACCGAAAAAGGTTGAAAAATACAGGCAGAATTAGGATATAACAAAGGTTCACAGGGTTCAGTATTATAAACTCAGGCCTGAGGCTACTCAATGTGATAAATATAGCTGCCGGAACGTAGGTCTGGAGTTCCGTTATCCGGTTAATGATAAGAATTTGGTTAAAAACAACTGCTTGAAAGAAAACCAGGATTATACTAAAACCATGAATGAAAGCCTGCCAAAAATCAAATTTAGGCAGTTCTTCAAAAATACCTGAGCTTAGCAATGAGGTGGTTTCATGATCAAATGTGTAGGGCATGAAAAATAGGCTCCCTTTTAGGATCAATGCATACAGGAATAAGTAAAAGAAAACCACTGGGTGGTTGGTATTGAAGATCCGTATGAACAAAGAAGTAGGGTTTTAAAGCTATCTAAAAGCAAATCTAAAAACGAATTGATTCTTAGAACCTCCTATTGCTATCATAATTCAATTGTTTTTAGCAGGCCAACTTAAACAATTTCAATCTGATCATGCTATAAGTAATGATCGGGCATTTACTTCGTTTATTGTTTGTAGGAGTTTATGTTAGCAAGCAAACACCTTTGTCATTAATAAATTATGAACCTTTGTTCCTTATTTTTCAGTTATTTTTGCCAGCTTAATGAAAGTAAAGAAGGGATTTTCAGTTTTGCATAGGTGCTTCCGATCTTTATTAATCTCCCTAATCCTTTTCCTAATGGTTCAACCTGTCAAATCCCAAGAGGAGAAAGCAACCATTCGGGGAACCATTCAGGATTCAGCCGGAAAAGCCTTTCCGGGTGTAGAGGTTACGATTCAACAGCTAAGAATTGGGACTACAAGTAATGATGATGGCAAATATGTGCTAGAGGTGCCAGCAGATCGCTCATTCAAGGTAAAGTTCTCACACCTTAACAGCGTTCGAAAAACATTCACAACCCCACCCCTTGATCCTGAGCAGGACTATACCATTGATGTGGTTTTGTCACAGGTATTAAACCTTCAAAGGGTTGAAATAAGCGAAGAACAAGACCTAAACAAAACGAACCTTAAAAAAATTGATCCCAAAAGTACAGAAACCTTACCAACGGCATCAGGTAGCGGGGTGCAGTCATTAATCAAAACATTACCCGGTGTTTCTTCAACCAACGAATTGAGCAGTAGCTACTCTGTTCGTGGTGGTAACTATGATGAGAACATGGTTTATATTAATGATGTAGAGATCTACCGGCCTTTTTTGGTGAGTGCTGGGCGCCAGGAAGGTCTAAGTATAGTAAATAGCGACTTGGTAGAGTCTATTAATTTCTCAGCAGGGGGCTTCGAAGCTCGATATGGAGATAAGATGTCTTCCGTTTTGGATATCGAGTACAAAACCCCGGATTCCTTTGGCGGTTCTGTTTCAGGGAGTATTCTGGGCGGTAGTGTCCATTTAGAAGGAAGCAGCGAGAATCACAGGCTCACTTACTTGATAGGCGCACGCCATCGAAACCAACAATACCTGTTAAACTCCCTTGATGTTCAGGGTGATTACAAACCCTCTTATACCGATGTGCAATCCTATCTAACTTATGACCTCTCCCCAGAATGGCAGATCGGCATGTTAACGCACTATGGCAATAACAACTACATCCTGCAGCCTCAAAACCGGGAAACCGATTATGGTACACCGGATCAGGTACTAAGACTGAATATCTTCTTTGAGGGAACTGAGCAGATGCAATATGAAAATTTCCTGAACGCCTTTTCAACTCGCTACAAGCCCGGGCCTCGAACAACCCTGAAACTTATTGGATCCGTTTATACCACCAGAGAAGAGGAAAATTTTGATATCCTTGGGGAATATCGCCTATCCGAAATCGAAACCGATCCTTCATCAGAGGACTTTCAAGAGCCCAAAGCCAACCTTGGAGTCGGTTCTTTTCTGGATCATGCAAGGAATGAGCTTAATGCTACGATCCTCAGCCTTCAGCACAAAGGTACACACATCTGGTCGCAGCATGACCATGAGCTCAAATGGGGGCTTCGCTATCAAAGGGAAGATATCCAGGATAAGCTCAAAGAATGGCGTCAACTGGATTCTTCCGGTTATTCCCTTCCGAGAGAGCCTGCCAATTCAATCAAATTGGACCGTTTTGCCAGTAGTGAGGCTAATTTACTTAATAACCGGTTTACCGGCTATTTACAAAACACCTTCACCCTGAATGATACCAGCAATGCTTATTTAACAACCGGGCTGAGAGGGCATTACTGGGATTTCAATAACCAATTACTCGTTAGCCCGCGGGTACAATTCACCTTTGAGCCCAACCGGAAGTATAATCAACAAGAAATCCTCAATAACCCGGATTCTCCGGACCTCAAAAATAACTTAACCTTGAAAGCATCAGGTGGATTTTACCACCAACCACCTTTTTACCGGGAATACAGAGATCGAAGAGGTAACCTCAATTACAATATACAAGCCCAAAAATCCTATCATGCAGTGATTGGTCAGGACTTAGTTTTTGAGATGTGGGGACGACCTTTTAAATGGTCTACAGAAATTTATTACAAGTACATGGAAGATTTGATCCCTTATAACATTGAGGATGTTCGAATCCGATACTTTGCCAAGAATAGTGCAAGAGGCTATGCCTTTGGGATGGATAATAAGCTGTATGGAGAGTTCATTGAAGGGCTCCCTTCATGGGCCAGCATATCCATTATGCAGGCGAAAGAAAACCTGGATGAATCAAAGCTTGGTTTAGAAGAAGATCGTGGTTTCATAAGGCGCCCGCTTGATCAGCGTGTTCAGTTCGGGATGTACTTCCAGGATTTCCTGCCAAGCTTTCCCTCTTATAAGGTTTACCTGAATACAGTTTATGGGAGCAACTTACCATTGAGCCCACCAAGGGACCGCTCAAACCGGAATGCCCTCCAAACAGATCCCTATACGCGCGTGGATATTGGTTTTTCCCGCTTCATTAATCCAAAAGAAGGATTTCTAAAATTTACCAAAGATATCTGGGTTAGTGTGGAGGTTTTGAATTTACTCAACGCGCAGAATACCATTTCCTACTTTTGGATTAGGGATGCCAGGCGCCGGCAATTTGCTGTCCCGAACTTTTCTACTGGCAGACGGTTTAACCTTAGAATGCAAGTTAATTTTTAACAAGTAAAGCATAGTAATCATGAATTTCGGAACAAAAGCGATTCACAAAGGCATTCAGCCGGATCCTTCCACTGGGGCTATTATGACCCCAATCTACCAAACCTCTACCTACCAACAAAAAGGGCCCGGTGACCATTTGGGTTATGAATACGCCCGTGTTCAAAACCCAACACGGGACACCCTCGAAAACAACCTGGCGGCTTTGGAAAATGCCGATTATGCTTATTGCTTTGGAAGTGGTATGAGCGCCATTGATACGATAATCCGCCTTTTAAAACCTGGTGATGAAGTGATTGCTACAAACGACCTTTACGGGGGCTCTTACCGGATTTTCATGGAAATTTTCCGGGATTTTGGGCTTCATTTTCAATTTATTGATACTAGTAATCCTGAGGTCATCAAAGAGGCAATTACCGATAAAACCAAAATGCTATGGATTGAAACCCCTACTAATCCCGTATTGAAAATCACGGACATTGCTCATGCTTCCCAAATAGCCCATAATGAGAATCTTTGGGTTTGTGTAGATAATACCTTCGCCTCTCCTTATTTGCAGAATCCATTAGATGAGGGGGCGGATATCGTAATTCACTCCGCTACTAAATATTTAGGAGGGCATTCGGATGTTGTTTTAGGTGCTGTCATGACCAATGAACCTGGCATAGCTGAAAGCATTCAATTTATACAAAAAACGGTTGGCGCTGTTCCTGGTCCACAGGACTGTTTCCTCGTGCTAAGGGGTATTAAAACCCTGCATTTAAGAATGCCCCAACATTGTAAAAATGCAGCTGCACTTGCTCGACTTCTTGAAGATCACCCGAAAACCGACAAAATTTATTGGCCTGGTTTCCAGGATGGGCCCAACCATCAAATTGCTGCTAAACAAATGCGTGATTTCGGAGGAATGGTTTCCTTTACCCTTAAAGGAGATCAATATGATGATGCCTTAAAAGTGCTTCAAAGCACAGAACTTTTTACTTTAGCCGAATCCCTTGGCGGTGTTGAATCCCTTATCGGCCATCCGGCTAGTATGACTCACGCTTCTATACCCAAAGAGGAGAGGACCTTACTTGGATTGACCGACAGTTTTATAAGACTGAGCGTTGGTGTAGAAAATGAGGAAGATATGGTCAGGGATATGGCTAACGCCTTAAAAGCCATAGAATAAATATATTCTGGTACCTATGCATTGGATGAAACGAATGAAAAGAAGTTTCTTGTCAGTAAAAGACCGGTTTTGGGTTAATCAATTTATTAACCAGCACCCTGATTACTTTGAAAACGTGGAAACTTACTGCTTTTTCATTGGTTTTCCCCGCAGTAGTCACTCTTTGGTAGGCTCTTTGTTGAATGCTCATCCGGAAGCTTCTATAGCCCACGAACAAGATGCTTTGTATTACATTAAGAAAGGGTTTAACCGCGAACAGCTCTATGCTTTACTCCTCAAAAACGCCCGAAAGATAGGGCAAAAAGGAAGGCGCCAAACGGGTTTTTCTTATCAAGTGCCAGAACAATACCAGGGGAGCTGGGAAAAACTTCGCACAATAGGAGATAAGCGAGGTGGCAATACATCAAAATGGCTTTGGCAAGATCCTTCTCTTTTGACATCGCTGAAAAATACCATCCAAGAGAAAATGCGGGTTATTCACATAAGCCGTAACCCATTTGATAACATAGCCACAATGGTTTATCATTACTTAAAAAGCCAAAAAGAACAAATGACTGAGGAGGTTCTCCATAAGCAAAAATGGAATTACTTAGAACTTGCAAAAACTGTTGAACAGGCTCGCCAGCAACTTAGTGAGCAGGAATTTTGCCATATTTCAATAAACGATTTCCTCAACGATCCTGACCATCACCTCCGCCAACTAGTCAAATTTTTAGGGTTAACCGATGACCAGTAAAAAACTTGAATACCTGCTAAAAGAAGCCTAATTCATCAACAAAGCGGATGAATTGCGATTTCGGACCCTACCTAATGGAAACCTGATTCACCCCAATGTTAAGAATACCCGAGTTGCAGAAAAATACCCCTTGAATGAAACTTAAAATCCTCTCAACCAATAATCCCTTGATATTACAAAAGTGTTGAAGATGAGATGACCCGACCACCAACCTCTCAAAAAGCCTGGAAAAACTTAAGCTTTGAGCTGCAACCAAAGAGGAAGTCATCATATTTTTTGGTGGTTATCGGTTTTACGGAAATGCATCCGGAATAGGGAGAACATAAAAATCTTTTTTGATTCGTTGTATACCTGTTTAAAAGTTCAGTCGGAAGAAGACTAAGTATTGACACCAAACGACCACTGCTTACTAAGTGTTACAGTTACCAAAACTCGCTTATGATAACCCAATGGGAAATGCAACTTACCCAATATCCCAGAGGTATTCACATCATCACACAAGATATAGTAAAAGCGATTGGGCATTTACCGGAGCAAGGCATGATGAACCTCTTCATTAAGCACACCTCAGCTGGTCTAGCCATTAATGAAAATGCAGACCCTGCGGTAAGAATGGATTTTGAAAATATTTTGAACCAATTGGTACCGGAAAACCAAAGCTTTTATACCCATACTGAGGAGGGCCCGGACGATATGCCCAGCCATGTGAAAAGTACCATGACGGGTCATTCCCTTACCTTACCTATAACGAATGGAAAACTAAACCTGGGTACCTGGCAGGGAATTTACCTTTGCGAATTCCGCAACAATCCCAGCGGTAGAAAATTGGTCATAACCATCTATCATTAAGCCTTCGATACGGGTTAAGACTTTTAGCAATTTTTTATTAGCTTTCCGTTGTAATAACTTTAAATTGCAGGGTGAAAAAATGTCTTCCAATGGGTAAAGGTATATTTTCAAAAGTTTGGGCGATTCTGTTTTTTGCTATTTTGCTTTTGACGAGTGCTTGTGCACAATCGCTTAAGTTGATTGAAAAGCAAAACAAGCAGCACCATCTATACGAAGTGAAAACGAAGCGAGATGAAGTTCACAGCCTAAAATTTCAGGACAGTTTTACCTCGGTGGTACTGGAGTTAACCAACAGTGAGAACTTTAATGGTGTCATGCTGATTGATCAGGGGGATACCTTGGAAGTGGATAAGGCCCAGCATGGGAAAACCGATGGGCAAGTGCTCAAATCTGAATTGACAATGATGAAGGAGAAGACGGATCAATTCCAGCTATTGACCAAGGATGGTGGAAAAAAGCTTATAATCCACCTCCTGGACGCAAGCCAGGAAAGTGGTTCTTTGGGAAAGCAGCGTCAAAGTAAACTGACAAGCGGTCAATGTGCTAAACCTCCAATGGTTCAACAAGCAGAATGGCGAGAAGGCCTTGATAAACCGGATTATGATCCCATTAAGCATGAAGTGAGGCACTTGATCGTTCATCATTCGGCTGGCAATACCCAAAATAATGATACCCGGTCCGTGGTCAGGAATATCTACACCTATCATACCCAGGTTAATGGTTGGTCGGATATAGGCTATAATTTCCTGATCGGTATTGATGGGAAAATTTTCAAAGGCCGGGATGGGTTGGGTGAAGTACCAACACATAAGGTAAAAGGAGCTCATTTCTGTGGTAAAAATGCCAACACTATAGGGGTTTGCCTAATTGGGGACTACGAAAATAACAACCCCAAAATGGCTGCATTAGAGCGCTTAAAACAGTTGCTAATATGGAAAAGTCACAAAGCTTTCCTTGATCCATTGGCTTATTACCAGCACCCTGATTACGCAGATAGCCCTAATTACCTGGGGGTCATGGCCGGCCATAAAGATGGTTGTTCAACGCTTTGCCCGGGTAAAAACCTTTACGCTAAGCTGAATGGTATAAAGCACCTTGTTAAAGATTCCATTGATCGTTGTTCAAGGAATGTTACCAAGGCGAATATGGGTGATGAAATAGATGATTGGTCTGTTCGTTACCAGCAAGGTGATTTAGTCATTGCCAACAGCAAAGTAAAAGGACCGGCTCAACTGGAGTTTTACAACATTCGAGGTAAAGTTATCGGTACTGCTCGCAACCTTGATTTATCCCAGGGAAGCGTTCATTATCCTGTTAATCCCTCAATTAAGCCGGGTGTTTACCTGGCTCGAATAAAAATGGATAATAGGGTTGAGTATACGCACAAAGTGCTTATTAAATGATAATTGTTGATCCAAACGCTGACTATTAAGAAGAAAAGTATTGTAACCTTTACAAGACAAAGAAAAATTATTAAATTAGGATATACACTTTAAGCATACTTTAAATGTAAATCATATGGATCCAGTAATAGAAAAGAAATGGGATAAGGTAGTGCAACAAGTAGAGGAAAGATTTGGGATGGAGCCCGATTTAAAAGGGATTTTATTCCTGATCGGGTTGCGGGAAACCGGATCTGGTAAAAAGGATTATGCCAAAGAAGAAAAGGAAGATTTTATGAATCTTGCCATTTGCCGAATTTTAAGTATTTCAGGCTATTTTGAATTCCAGGGCATTGATGAAAGAGGTTGGCCTGATTGGGAGCAAAAAGAAGCTTTCCCAAGGCTTGAATTAGATCAGCAAGAAGTGTTGCTCAAAGAACATATTGTAAAATATTTTGAAGAGCAAGCGCTCCTTGAAAGCTCCTGATCCTTATTAGCCGCAAGTGCTGATTTCAACTGATCAGTTTACAAAAGCCGTGTTATTTATTTTTGTAATGGCTATATTCGTGAGTATTCAATTTAAAAATAAAGGTTTGACTATCCGGTTTATTTTTTTGAAAGTGGTTTTAGCTTGTATCCTGTTCAATCCGTCTTCCTATGGACAGGAACAGACTACTGTTAAGGGCCGGGTAATAGATGCCACATCCGATGATCCCATTCCTTATGCTGAAGTATATTTTAAGAACCAACCATCAATAGGGACCACGACTGATTTTGAAGGGTTTTTTAAGCTCCAGTCCGGAAAAAAGCCACCTGATAGCATAGAAGTTTCTCAGCTGGGTTATGTTGACAAGGCTAAAGTAGTAGAGGCCGGTAAAAAACAGACTATTAATTTTCAATTAAAAAGTACCTCCTATCAGATGGAAACGGTAAAGGTTGAAGCGGGTAAATATCCTTCAACTATTTTGTTGGAAAACGTCTGGAAAAATAAAGAGGCCAATAACAAAAACTCGCTCAAAGCCTATGAGTACGAAAGCTATTCCCGCACCGAGGTTTCCATTAATAACATGAGCGAGGATTTCAAAAAACGGGATGTTATCAAACCACTAAAACCCATCCTGGATACCATGCAAATAGCTGCCGGTGAAGATGGAGAAAGGGTTTTGCCGGTATTTGTTTCGGAGACCCTCTCGAAAGTATATGAAATTACTAACCCGAAAAGGCAAAAGGAAGTCATTAAGGCAAGTAAGGTCAATGGAGTAGGGCTTGAAGATGGCGGATTTGTAAGTCAATTTGTAGGGGCATCATTCCAGCAGTATAATTTTTATGAACGCTGGCTGACCATTGTAGATAAGAACTTTGTATCGCCCATAGGTAAAAGCGGCCTGAATTTCTATGATTACAAGCTTGTGGACACACAGGTATTGAATGGTTTTCATTGTTTCAAAGTCAATTATAAGCCAAAACGGGAAAAGGATCTGGCTTTTACAGGTAGCTTTTGGATTCATGATACCACCTATGCGCTGAAACGGATAACAGCTGAAACGGATGAACAAAACAATGTTAATTTCATTGATAAGTTTAAGATCCACCAGGAACTATTGCCCACCAAAAAAGGGCCGTGGCTGCCTTCTAAAACCCGTGTAACAGTAGATGTGAATGAACTCACCGATAAAACTTTTGGTGTGTTGGGGAAGTATTTTTCCTCGAACAAAGATTTTGTAATCAATAACCCAAAGGATTTAAAATTCTACCAGGATGACATAGAGAAAGTCAATGATTACCAGCAGCAAGTATCCGATTTCTGGGAAGAAAATAGGCATGGCAGATTATCCGGTATTGAAAAAAAGGCCTTCAGCACTGTGGATTCTATTCGGGATGCCCCTATAGTCAAATCTTATGTGGATGTGGTCAAGACTATTGCAGATGGATACTTAGATGTGGGTAAAGTGGATGTCGGTTCCTACCTATTTTTGTATGGTAACAATGTTGTAGAAGGTCACCGGTTTCGCATTGGTGCCAAAACCAATGAAAAGTTCAGTAAAAATTGGCTTTTCAAAGGTCATTTAGCCTACGGAACGCAGGATAAGATTTTCAAATATAATTTACAGGCAGAAAATATACTTTCGAGGGAGTCATGGACTAAAGCGGGGTTTCAGCACAAATATGACTTGAAAGCCCTTGGCGTAAATAATGATTTTTTTCAGCAAAACACCCTTTTTAAAATATCAACCCAATTAGGTTTCCTGGACAGGTTCAATCAGTTGCGGATTAACCGCCTATGGTTGCAAACCGACCTTTTTAAGGGATTCACCCAGCGTGCCTACGTCATGACCAAAGCTTTTCAGCCCAAAGGCAACTATGTTTTTGCTTACCAAGACCCGGCGGATGGCGAAGGTAAGTCGAATAATTTCCAAACCACGGAAATCTCATTGCAATCGCGGTATGCCCCTAAAGAAAAAACCATTATCAACGGGAATGACCGGGTAAGGTTAAACAGTGGTAGAGCACCCATTTTTACCCTTCGCTATAAAATGGGCTTGAGTGATATATTAGGCGGAGACTTTGACTATCAAAAAGTGTCCCTTGATATCGAGCAGGATTTGAACATGGGTCCTATGGGGCGAGGACATTACAATGTATCAGGCACTAAGATCTTCAACAAATTGCCATACCCTTTACTCAATATTTTACCGGGCAATGAAACGATTTTCAGGAGCGATGTTACCTATAACATGATGAATTTTTATGAATTTGTTGCCGATCGAACTGTGGAGGTTTCCTATACTCAGCATTTTGAAGGTTTTCTGTTAAATCGTATACCGCTGGTTAAAAAACTTAATTTACGCCTGGTGGGAGGCGCTAAAGCTGCTTTAGGGGATTATGCCCCAGGAAATAACCGGTACTTGCCCGATGAAAATTTGGATGGTGAGAAGGTTACAAAGAATTTCAAGAATTTTAAGGGTAACAAACCCTATATTGAGGTAAGCTATGGCCTTGAAAACATCTTAAAGTTCATCAGGATAGATGCCATTCACCGTTTGACTTATTTAAGGAATGCCGATATTGACCGCTTTGGCGTTAAGGGGTCTTTTTATTTTAGCTTTTAAACCATCTTTAAGGGCTATTACCCGTTCTTTCAATAGTGATCAATTTGATAAATGCTTTCCTCTCTTCAGGACTAAAATTAACCCCGGCATACTTAATAGCTGGGCGAAGCTTTTCGAAAAAAACTTGCCAATCCTGCCCGGACCAACCCAGGTCACCCTGTAGAACATTAAGGACTTTACGGGCTTTTTTAGCAAAATTCCATACGCCCAGTTCCTCGGCTTTTATTTGCAATTCCTCGTCCTTAACCTTTAAATGAAATAATGTCGGCATTTTTTGACCCTGCTTATACCATTTTAAACAACTTTTGGCTAAAGCAGGTTTTAGTAGTGTAAGATTGCACCCTGAATTAAACACTTAAAGTAGGTTGCAAAAACGAATAGGAGTTATACAGGCAAAAGCTCTTTTCCCCAGACGCTGAGCGGTAATTATGCTGTTAATGCCTGCGATTTACCTTAGTTTTGCAGCCAATTTTTGAGCGGATGTGGGCTAAGATAGCAAGCTTTATCATAAGAAACAGGCTGTTTCTACTACTTTTATTGGTTCTTGGTACTGGTTTTATGGGCTACCATGCCAGCCAGGTTAGAATGGCTTATGACCTGCCACGGGTGATACCCACCACTGATGAAACATACAAGGAATACCAGGATTTCAAAGAAACCTATCAATCGGATGGGAACTTTGTGATGATTGGTGTCCAAAACCCCAATCTTTTCTCCCTTTACTTTTTCAATGAATGGTACGACCTCCATAAGCGGCTTGAGAAAATGGACGGGGTTGTGGAAGTAACCTCTTTAATCAGCACCCGTAACTTAAAAAAACAATCGGATGCAAAGGCTTTTCAAATAAAGAAGCTCTTTACGAAAAAACCCAAGTCCCAAAGTGTCCTTGACAATAAAAAGCAGACTTTACATAGGTTACCCTTTTATAAAGGGTTGTATTATAACAAAGCTACAAAGGCAACCTTCATGGCCATTAAGCTGGAAAAATCATTGCTTAACTCGGCTAACCGGGAAAATAAAATTCATGAGATCAGGAGCGTTGCTGAAGAATTTAGTGAAAAAACCGATGCAGAGGTAAAGTACTCTGGTATCCCTTACATAAGAACCATCCGATCAGGAAAGATAAAGCAGGAGCTAACGCTCTTTTCGATTTTTGCTGTACTGATGACTTCCTTATTCCTGGTACTATTTTTCCGCAGCTTATACGCCGTTGTCTTTCCGCTTGTTGTCATTGCTATTGTCATTATTAGTGTTCTTGGGACAATAGATTTGGTTGGTTATCGCATAACGATTCTAACAGGCCTCATACCTCCGCTTATAGTAATTATTGGTATACCCAATTTTATTTATTTTTTAAACAAATATCATAACGAGTACCATAAACACGGCAATAAAATGCGGGCGGTGACCCGTATGGTGCAAAAAATTGGTATTGTTATTTTTCTAACCAATTTCACAACAGCCATTGGCTTTGGGGTTTTATTTTTTACCAACAGCCCCATTCTTAAGGAATTTGGGTTAGTGGCGTCCATTAATGTTGCTGTTACATTTATCGTTTCAATAGTATCTATTCCGGCGGTTTTTAGCATCCTGCCAGCACCTTCCTCAAGGGAAACCAAGTATCTCGAAAATTCCTGGATACAAAAGGTAATTAGCTTTTTTATAAGCCTCATTACTCAGCATCGCTCTAAAGTATATTTAACAGCCATCAGTTTCACTGTTTTAGCCTTGATCGGGATTAGTCAGTTAAAGGTTGTAGGTTATATTCTGGATGATATTCCCAAAGAGGACCAACTGCAAAAGGATTTAAACTTCTTTGAAGATCATTTCAAAGGTATCATGCCGTTTGAGATCCTCGTGAATACGGGAAGCCAAGATGGGCTACGAAACCTGGATAACCTGGAAAAAATTAGTCAATTCCAGGATTCCCTCAATAAACACAACCAATTTTCACGCAGTCTTTCTCTTGTCAATTTCCTAAAATTCGCCAACCAAGCTTTTCGCGGAGGAAACCCAGGGGCTTATGAGCTTCCTTCAGACCGTGACCGGGCTTTTTTAATGCCCTATATAAGGAGTATTCGTGATACCGGTGCCTTGAACCGAAGACTGGTAGATTCCAATAACCAGGTAGCCAGAATAAGCACATTGATTAAAGATATTGGCTCCGTTAGATTACGGGAAAAGCTGAACCAATTAAAATCTACAGCTGACAGCTTATTTTCTGGGGAAAAAACCTCAGTGACATTTACCGGTACGAGCTTATTGTTTTTGAAAAAAAATTCCTACCTCATTGAAAGCTTGGTCTACAGCTTATTGCTTGCTTTTTCCTTTGTTTCAATCATTATGGGAATCTTATTCCGTAAGTTCAGAATGGTTTGGATTTCCCTCCTGCCGAATTTTGTCCCGCTTTTAATAACCGCTGGCTTAATGGGGCTTTTAGGTTTTGCTTTAAAACCATCTACTGTTCTGGTTTTTAGCATTGCTTTCGGGATATCCGTTGACGATGCCCTCCATTACCTGGTTAAATACAGGCAAGAGTTAGCAAACCATGATTGGGACATTGTTAAAACTGTTGAAGTTACCATGCGGGAAACGGGTGTAAGTATGACATACACTTCACTGGTATTGTTTTTTGGCTTTGCTATATTCTACCCATCCTCTTTTGGTGGCACCTCTTCCCTTGGCATGTTGACTTCTATCACATTAATCGTAGCCTTGTTAACGAATTTGATACTCTTGCCAAGCCTCATTCTGAGTTTTGACAAAAAGAAACGGTTACCAGGCAATCTTAGTGATTAAGCATAAGCTGGTTATTTTCCCGGCTAAGGCAACGTGTTTACTTTTGCAGCCATGAATAACCCCAGGTTTCTTGTACATGCCGGTCTGGTATTGGTTTCCCTTATTTATGGGGCAACATTTGTCCTTGCTAAAGAGGTAATGCCGGAATACCTCGGGCCATTTGGGTTCATTTGGGTTCGGGTAATGACAGCCTTACTCTTATTAGTGGGAGTTCACAAGGTTTTTATCAAGGAGCGGATCAATACTAAAAAAGATTACCTAAGACTTGCCGTTTGCGGCTTTTTCGGAGCTTCTGCTAATATGATGCTCTTTTTCCAGGGCTTGTCTTATACATCGCCTATCAATGGTTCACTGATTATGACATCGACCCCTATTATCGTTTTAGTGGTAGCTTCTTTACTAATAGGCGAGCGGATAACCTTCCAGAAGGTTATTGGTATCTCATTAGGAGCTATTGGCGCCATTTACCTTATCCTCAATTCACCGGGCAATGAAAGTACTGAGCTGGCAACTTCCACCTGGAGTTGGTTGGGGGATCTGCTGGTTTTCCTGAATGCGTCTTCTTATGCAACATATTTAGTGATCGTCAAACCCCTCATGAAGAAATATCATCCCCTAACCGTTGTAAGGTGGAGTTTTACCTTTGGCTTGGTTTACATTTCACCCTTTGGTATACCCCAGGTACTTGAGGCGGAGTGGAGTGCAATGCCGGCTGGCATTTTAGGCAGTATTGCTTTTGTAACATTTGGCACCACTTTTTTAGCTTATATTTTGAACGCCTGGGCCCTAACCTACGTAAGCAGCTCGGTTGTTGGATCGTATATTTACCTGCAACCTTTATTTGCAACGATTATAGCTGTTACAATCGGCAATTATTTACTTAGCATTTGGCAGGTTTTATTTGGATTAATGATATTTACTGGTGTTTACCTGGTCAGCAAGCCGGAAAAAAAACCGCCTGTTCAGGAAAATACTGATTAAGATAATGGAGTTATGGTAACAGAAAAAAGCGGAAAAATGAAAGGTAAAGGAGCCTACCGGATTGCAATAATAGGTGCTACGGGATTGGTTGGCCAAAAACTAATAGCGGTTTTACAGGAAAGGGCTTTTCCTTTAGCCAATATCAGTTTAGCAGCCTCAGAACGTTCCGTTGGCCGGATTATGTCGTTTGGAGGACAGCAGTTTGAGGTGCATTCCATTGAAAGTATTTTGGAGCAAAAGCCCCATTTTGCGCTATTTTCGGCTGGCGGAGAAATATCAAAGGAGTGGGCACCCGTTTTTAAAAATGCCGGTGTAACAGTGATCGATAATTCCTCAGCATGGCGCCTTGATCCCAATATTCCGCTAATTGTGCCGGAGGTGAACGGATCCCTTATTGACAATCAACAAAAGATTATTGCCAACCCTAATTGTTCAACCATTCAGTTGGCCTTAACCCTTTACCCACTAAAAGAGCATTTTGGGTTAAAAAGAGTGCTTGTTTCTACGTATCAATCAGTAACCGGGTCAGGGCAAAAAGCTTTGGATCAGCTTAATGCGGAAAGAAACGGGGAAAATTGGCATGAGAAAGCTTATCCATACCCTATAGATCTCAATTGCTTACCCCATTGTGATGATTTTCAGGAAGATGGGTATACCAAAGAAGAGATGAAGATAGTGCATGAAAGCAGGAAAATTATCGGGAATGATGCTTTACCCCTCACTGCAACAGCTGTTAGGGTTCCCGTTATGGGTGGTCACTCGGAAAGTGTTAACGTTGAGCTTGAACAAGCTACTTCAAATAAAGCTATTAGAGAGGTGATGGATCAAACCCCTGGTATTGCTTTATTAGATGATCCGGCTAAGCACGCTTACCCAATGCCAGTTTATGCCCAGGAAAAGGATGATGTTTTTGTGGGGCGTATAAGAGAAGACACTTCCCGGGAAAATAGTTGGCACTTATGGGTGGTATCCGATAACTTAAGGAAAGGGGCTGCAACAAATGCCGTCCAGATCCTTGAAAGCTTGATTAACAACGATGGATGAAGCTGATCTACCCCATTTCAACAAACGGCAATTAGCCCTAAGGAATGGTCAGGATAAGCCAGAAGTCTGGGTCGCTTATCAAGGTTATATTTATGATGTGGGGAGTAGCCGCTTGTGGCGCTCAGGCATGCACTATGAGCACTGGGCCGGTCAAGATCTGACAGAGGAATTGGCTGATGCTCCTCACACTGATAAGGTTTTTGATAAGTTTGAGGTCATTGGGGTTTTGACAGGTTATTGATATGTTATCAAATGGGTTTTAATCAGCTTGCTTCACTGAACCTGACCCCGAAATAACTCGCTCTATTTCAGGGTCTCCTTTGTAATTGACTGTTGAGCTTCCATTAATTTTAGCCTCAAGTTTATCCAAGACGTATAGGTTGCAATTTCCCGAGCCATAAGCGTTGACCTTGCTTTTATCAGCTGTTAGATAAAAGGCATTGATTTCTCCTGAACCTTCTGTCCTGATAACATGCTTGTCAGTCCTCCCGGAGACGTTAAGCTCCCCTGAACCATTGACAATGCTGGTTATTTTTTGGGCCCTGGTCCTGAATTCTATTGTCCCGGATCCATTCAAGTTAAACTTAATCCTCTCCTGGCTGAAGGTATTATCCGATTTGATGGTACCACTGCTATTATTTTTGACTTGATTAAACTTTTCGGTACCAATTTCTATCGTGATAGATTTACTGGGGCAAATGGCCGTATCGGCTTTAAGAATCAATCTGCGATTGAGAATTTTTTTACTAATGTATGAATGGATCCGCCGCTGGGCATCAATTTTAATATAGGAATCACTCGTTTGATTAAAGATAACGGTTGCCTTCATATTAAGGATCAACTTATCAAAATCTTTTATTTCTAAATTCTTGTCAATTAAGGGGCCTTTGCCTTCCAGGCAGTTTTTCTGGGCATAGATGTTACCGGCAAGAACCAGTAGCGCTATGATTAAAATACCTGTTTTTAGCTTATTCATAGGGCTTAATTTTTTTGCTAAACCACAAACTTCGGATGCTAAAATCAAATATGGAAAATTTAAACGAAATCTAATTATTTTATGCTTAAAAATAGATTAAGCCCAAACAAGCGTTCTGAAGCCTGAATCAACCTTCTTACACATGATCCTTGAAAAAAGGAAAAAAAGTCGGTTATAACGAAGGCTTTAAACCCCTGAATTTAAAGGGAGTCCCTGCTGCCCCGAATATTTGTGCTGATACTGAGCTTTTGAAAACAAAGCCCATGGAACGACCTTTCCTAAAATGATAGGAAAGCAGGTAATGAATCGAATCGGAATTAAGCTTACCTGGAGAAGTAAGCAACCATCCAGGCAAAACTGATCACGGCCAGTGTTACAAGCACAACAACCATCCAAAACGCAGCTTCAAAATAAAAAGAACCCGGGGGATAATCATAGCCCTTATCGGCTTTCTGGTCTTCAGGCAGGGCTGAATACCTGGGATATTCCGGCCCCTTATCCGTCTTTGCCTCTTTGTCCTCTGATGATTTTTCTGCTTTTGGTTCTGAGACACCCTGGCTTTGTTCTTTGATGTAACTTAATACATTATTGATTTCCTTATCAGACAGGTCCTTATTGGCAGGCATTATGGTTTGGTTGTACTCGTTAAAGAGCTTTTTAGCCATTTCATCTCCACTATTAATCAGTTTTTGCGAGTTTCTAACGAACTTTATTAACCATTCCTTGTCCCTTCTTTGATTAACATGAGCTAACCCCGGGCCAACCAGTTTATCATTGGAAACGCGGTGGCAGGCTTTGCAACGGTTCTCAAAAATGGTTTTTCCCGATTTTTGACCAAATGCACTCAATGAAAAGATGACCAATGCCAAAGTCAAAAAGTGTGTACCGTAATTCCTGATTTGCTGCATAATCAATTGTTTAGGAGTGTTCCTCCTTAGCTTCTGAATTTTTCAATAAGAACGTGATGTCATTCATTAACCGGTCAACGTCCGCTTTTGCAGTACCATCATAGTAGCCTCTTATTCGTTGCTTTTTGTCAACCAGGATAATCTTTGAGCTATGAACAAAGCCAGCGGGTCCATCCTTGTTACCTTCCAGAGAAACCACATCGTAGCCCTTTCTTGCCTTTAAATAAAGGGCTTTTTTAGTACCGGTCATAAGGTGCCAAAAACCTTTTTCGGCACCATATTTTTGGGCATAGGCCCGAAGGTCCTCCACTGAATCGTGCTTTGGGTCTACCGTATGGGATAATATCCTGAAATTAGGGTTTTCCCCGAACTTTTCCTGTACTCTGGTTAATTGCTCCATCATCGGGGGACAAGTGCTGGGACAAGAGGTGAAGAAGAAGTTGGCCACAAAAACCTTATCCTTAACAGTATCAAGGTTTACCTTTTCCCCGTATTGGTTTGTAAAGCTAAACTCCGATATGGTATGGGTTTTTCCATCATCCTGGCCGGGATTGATAACAGGCAACGATTTATCCATTTTTTGATAAGCTTTTACACCAAGGAAAGCCAATACCGGGATACCAACCAACACCCCAATGAATAGGGCCTGTTTTATCCATTCTCTTTGCTTATCCATTACTACTCATTTTTTTCAGTATTCTCAATAGGAACCGGGTTTTCAGGTTGATAAGGCTTTGCCTTTTCCCGGTTATACTGGATAGCCTCTGTAATAGAAGGTATGTAAGCAACCCCGATTAAAATAAGCGCGGCTACAATCCACGGAGTGAAATTCTTGACAAACTTGATACTTTTCTCATCATGGTAAGCTTCCGCTGTCGGAAATTCAAGACTTGCCTCTTCTTGTTTGACAGCAAACAGGGTTCGGAAAAACACAAAGAAGAAAAAAACCGCTGCTATACTCATGACGATTCCACCCAATGCTGTGAAGTGGGAAGGAAGCACCCAATCAGGCCTAAATAATTCACTTTCCGGGTTCAGGTAACTGGTACCCATATTGGTCCTTCTTGGTGCGCCCAGAAGCCCTTCTGCAATCAACCCGCCTGAGAACAGAAGCATGCCAAAAGCCCATAGATAGGGTACTGATAAGTTAAGTCCCTTACTTTTTATCGGCTTACCACTCATTTTACTCATTAAGTGGAGAGACATTGCCCACATTCCCAGTAAAACCGGCCCCGCCACGGTCATGTGGAAGTGACCAGGCAGGTATGAAGTATTGTGAACTGCCAGGTTCATACTATAGGAGGCATTGATTATACCCGTAATACCACCGAAAATAAACAGGATCAACCCACAGATGGAGTAAGCGAAAAAGTAGCGGTCTTTTGTAAAATAGGGTAGTTTACCCATCCACCCCAATAAACCTTTGGCACCATTTAAACGACCAGCATGTTCCAGCGATGCTGATAACGTAAAAGCTGTTAGCAAACTTGGCACGGCTACACCAAAAGTGAAAATGGAGTGAAGGATCTTAAGCTCCTGGCTAATATTAGGCTCCGTAAATTGGTGGTGTAAACCAACCGGGATGGAAAAAATAATGAATAGCATGAAGACCAATCGGCCGGCGTAGTCTGAGTAAAGTTTACCCCCAGCTTCCTTGGTCATCATAACGTAGTAAATCACATATACCGGTAATAGCCAGAAATAAACCAAGGGATGGCCAAAAAACCAGAATAGCACACGGGATAACATGATATTGATTTCGCTAACGAGCCCTAAAGACCAGGGTATCAGCATAACAATGATTTCATAGGCAACGGGTAGGGTTGCTATGAGCCATACAATAAAGGTTGCAAATATCCCTACTACAGCCAATGGTGTTTTTTTGTCCGGGTTTTCTTTTCGCCAGGCTATGTAGGGTTTGATCCAATTAAAAAAGGCGACCCAGGACCCTATCACTAAAACAGCAGTACCAATGTAGAATGTTGGGTGGGCTTTAAGAGGTGGATAAAATGTGTAAAGGACGGATGCCTGACCTGAAAGCATAGCATAGGCTGCTAATAAAGTCCCGGTTACCATCAGGATGAAAGATAGCCAATTGATTGAATGCTTTAAGGTTTTATTCAGGTAATAGGCTACAATACCATTACCAAAACCTACCGCAAAAAAAGTGGTAAAAACCACAGCATTGATGACCCCATGGAGGGTCAAACCCTGGTAATAGGTAATATTCAGGATGGAGTTAGCCTCAATGATTCCGGACCGGTAGAGGGTCTGCATCAATCCATTGTAAATGCCTAATACCAATAACACCATGGGAATGGTGATCTCCAGCAGGATAATCCACTTAAGGCTTTTACTGACTTGCATCCGTTAGTTGATTTTCGTTGTTGGCTTTGACAATAATTTTTCCTCGCATCTTCTCATGACCGGTTCCGCAATATTCATGGCATATAATATCGTACTCACCAGCCTCTTCAAATTTGACAGTTGTCTTATTAACAGCTCCGGGAACGGCCATTAGGTTCACATTTTTGTGAGTGATCCAAAATCCGTGGACCACATCTGCTGCAGACAGGTATATGTCAACTTCACTACCTGCCGGTACTTCCACAGTAGAGGGGTTAAAACTCCACATTTTCGCTACACACTTCAATGTGTAAGTCTTATCATCCAATTTGACCAGCTCACCTTCTTCAAAAGGCTGTTCAGCAGGTATGCATTCCGGCACCTCAACTCCTATACCCTTGGATAGGTATAAAATGGAGAAAATAAAAACCAATAAGGTTGCTAATGAAATCCCCAATATGGTCTTTTCAACGTTATTCATAATTTACCCCCTTACCATTGTTAGTGCATAAAAAGCAAACCATACTGCTATAAAGAATACAGTCATTATGAGAAAAAAAGCTATACTACCTTTAGGAAAAAATGAATCCTCTGATTGATGTCCTTGGTTTTCTTCTTTCGTTAGGTTGTCTTCCATTATTAGTACCATTTTCTTAAAGCAAAGCACTAAAAATGGACATTGTCAAAAAATGATATATGTCATAATTCGACATAACCGCCTGGAAAACAGCAAACAAAAAAATCAATCCCAAGCTTGGGATCGTAATAAGGGGATGAAAAGCTTACCTAGGGTAGCTTTATGGGAGCAATTCAATTTACTTTTCTAAGCAAATATTTTATTATGCGAGATTAATTATTAATGGGTAAGAAGCAATATTGGAGCAAATTGCCTTGTTAAACAACAATGCAAAGAAGCTCGCCTGTTTATGTGGCAGTTCGAACTTCTTTGCAATGCTTTAATGACCAGTGACTACTGAACCTTTATGGTACCTTGCATAGTGGGATAGTGACCCGGGTAGGTACAGATATACTTGTAAGTGCCAGCTTCATCAATTGTGAACGTTATGCTTGCCTGCTCTCCCTGGTCCAATACCTCTGTATTAGCAAGTATTTTGCTTTTATCTTCAGGCAAATAACCGGAATCTTCTCCGGCCTTCATTCCTTTATTGGCTACTGATTTGGCATCTGCTTCCTTGGTAACGACAAAATTATGCTTCATAGCAGCGGCATCTTCCGGTGCTACATTATTTAGCGTTAATTTGACTTTTTGGCCTTTATTCAGTTTGATCTTTTTTACATCAAAACGCATATTCTGCATATTGTTACCAGGCGTTTTGACCATGATCTCTACAGGCCCGGATTTACCGGTTTTATCTATGATTCGCCTGTCGCCGGAGGATTCATCTTTATCGGCTTCATCGGAGTTTTCATCCATTTGGGGTTTTTCATCTTTGGTGGTACTTTCTTCATTTGAGGCAGAACCATCGTTGGTATTTCCTCCCCCGCAACCGGTTTGCGTAAAAATCCCTGCCAGAAATAGGGCGGCTAAACTAAAAGACTTGATGGTGTTCATGGCTAATTTTTTAGGTTGTAAATTTACTAAAATGTGTTTATCGAATGACAAACCAGGAGTGAAATAGTTCTTACAAAAAGCAAATTTGAAAACAAAAGCTTGGCAAAAAGAGAAATCAAACCTTAAGCGGGGTGTTAGAACACCCAATTTCTCCAAAGTTAAATGGTTGTATCTTGCAAAATTTAATTCTGAATGCCATTAAGTACCCTTCCGCGGAAAATAAGCCTGAAATCCCCTTCCAAAATGGAAACCTGATTCATCCGGATGTTAATCAATATTCCCATTAGGTTTTGTTCGTTTGCCTTTAGAGGCTTTGGTTTCATGTAAATGGCTAAAATGAGCGCTAAAAATGCGAATAATTAGCACAATTCTCAACCGGTTTCTGGTTATTCAGGCAATATAGAAGTAACTGTTAAAAATATTGGCCGAGGCCTATCACAAAACCACTTTTGGATGGCTTAAGTAAATTCACGCTATAATCTACCCGAAGCTGTGCATCAAATACCGGCTTATAAATCAGCCGAATACCACCACCTCCGTAAAATTTAAAATTCTCTCTTTCAAGGAAGTCCTGCAGTTGTCCGCCTGGTTGCCGCCAAGTTCCGAGATCGGTAAAGCCCACTCCTTGCAAGGCGATTTCCTCATCATCAAAAAAGGTGTACCGGTACTCTGAGTTATAAATAAGGGTGCCGGTGCCCCGGTCAATCCGATTGCCTACGCCTCTGATGTTGATCGA
>CAZQQN010000017.1:51852-55522 GCA_964595485.1 uncultured Sphingobacteriales bacterium
AAACGGGGCAAAGGGGGACTCCCGGTTGGTAGAAAGACCAATTCTCACCCTGTTAGCCCAGTTTCCCTTTTGGCCAATCCTTTCATAAAATTTGAAATCGTTTAAAAAAAGATGAAACCGGCTGTTACTGCCCTGCGTAAAGACCGTCTGCCATTGAAGCCTATTGTGAAGGCCGGACAGGTAGAAATAATGGTGATCCACCATAACCATGCGGTGGGTTGCTTTTACCATTAACTTGTTTTTATCAACACTCTCCGGGCCGGGCAGCTTTTCATCATTTTGGTCCTTTGCTTTTTCATATCGCTCACGGAACAATACTCCTCCGAATTCGAGGGTATTGTTGAATGGCCGTTCAGCAGTATTGAAACGGTAATTTCCTGTCAATTCTACATTGTAATTGTCATAGCGGTAAACCACTTCTTTTTCACTGGTGCGCATGCCTTTAAAAAAGAGAGACTCCAGAGTGGACCATTTGGTAAGGCGCAGGTCCAAACCCCAGCGGCTACCGCCAATGAAAGGGTGCCCAAAATGAACCTGGTATGAACTCCGGTCATAGTACTGATAAAAGCCGGAAATTTCAATACCCCTCCCCAGGAAGTTTACATCCCCTCCGCCAACCCTTAACCAAAGGTTATCCGGTAACCCCCCAAAGTTTAAGATAGGTAAAACCGTGAGTTGTTCTTCACATTCAAAAATCACCTCATAGCGTTTCCCGCCGGCATTGGCTTTTTTAACCCGGTAGCGGGCATTCTGAATGAAGCGAATGTTGCTTAAATATTGGGCATCCTTTTTAAGCTTAATAGAGTCAAGCTTGTCATTCACACGTGTTTTCACAAACCGTTCAAGGTATTCTGGTTGTGTATTTTCAAGCCCTTTAAAGGTTATTTCTTGAACGAGCCTTGCATCTTGCGCGGTAAGCATCAATGGAAAAAATTGACCACCCAAGGCCACGATCAACAAGTACAGAATGCTGGTAAAGTCTTTCACAATCAAGGTTTTTGTACACCCAATAACAGGATTTGAACTGGCAATTTCGGATATATTTTATACAAGGTTATAAGCATACTTTTTGCTAATTTCAAAAATCCAGCCTACGTTTTGCAAATTTTAGACAGATTCCTATCAATGCCTGTATTACTTGTATTGGGGGTGGGTTGCTATATAACGGCCCTTCTTTTTTCTCAGAGCAGGGGGTCTCAAAACCACAGGTGCTAAAGCCTAAATTGAAACCAAACATAGAATAAGGTTGAAAACCTATAAAAGATGTGATAATAACAGCAAGGTACTACAGCCCTTTGCAGTGTTAAGCATGGTAACCCATTTAGCATAAACATGGCCTGATGAAGATTTAACCTTCTCTGCTAATGGCCTTTCATTGTTAAAAGCAAGGATGAAAAAGGTTGTCCATTTTCAAGATATTCTGAAAAACTCCGTTTAAAAGTTTTGAAAGTTCGAAAGGGGAGTTCCCAACCTTTGCATAAAAATGCTTTACGATCAAACAGGATTGGCAATGAGAAAGGAACTTTTCTTTTGATGGTATTTTACAAGGTAGCCCATTTAACCAGCGATCATCCAATCATGGGGCCATCCTTTATCAAGCTTTTAAGTAGTAATAAATATAAGAACGCCCAGCTCATCCAATATTTTGTGTAATGGCTTCATGATCATAGCTTGACCAATTTGATATTATTGTTAAAATATTTATTATTGCAATGATTAACCAATAATATGAAATTATCAACAATCAAACAGGAAGCTATGTATAACAATGCCGATTTTTTTTACAAAAGATTAATTCTGCTTTTTGTCACTTTATTGGTGTTCTCGTGTAACAGTGCTGAAAGCAAACGCCAGGGAAAAGAACAAGAGGGTGATAAAAAATCAGATGACCCTTCAGTGGCCATTCCAAAGAGTTATAAACAGTACAGACAGATTAAGGAAGGGATGACATACCAAGACGTTGTAGAAATTATTGGGAGTAAAGGCAAAGTGGTAAAACACCGTTGGGGAAGCAAGGATAAACCCTATGTGGACATCAGGTTTTCGAGTGGTAAGGTACGTTCTATGTTTTACCGAACCAATTACAAAGAATACCCGGTAGAATACGCAAGTGTTTTAAAAGGGATCTATGAAAAAGCAGAGACCGGTATGCCATACGACAAGTTTATGGGCCTCCTGGAAAAGAGACAGGGAGCAATACCGGATGCTATCTTCAATACTCCGCCCGAAAATGCTTTTTCTTACAAATGGCGCACCCCGAGAGGAAAAGATGTAACCATCAAATTTTTAGGGGGTGAAATCAAATCCCAGATGAAAGCGAGCGGATTTGGTGCAAGTCCTGCGGAAGACCAAAAAGATCAGAGTAGCCCAAATAAATCCTCAAGCTCTCCCCTTAGTTATGAAGAGTACAATAAACTAAAAGAGGGTATGACCTATGATGAGGTTGTTGACATTGTGGGAAGTGAAGGGAAAAAGCAAAAATACCAATGGGAAAAGGAAGATGGGGCTGAGATAGAAGTCCGTTTTAAAAATGGCAAAGTAAATCATAAACGTTACGATCCGGACTATAAAAAACATGAGGTAGAATATACAGAGGCTTTGGATGGTTTGTATGACAAGTGTGATGAAAGACAAGGGGACATGAGCCATGAGGAATTTATAAAGCTTATAGAAACAAAAAAGGGGGAAATGCCGGATGCTATGCATAAAAGCCCGCCTGAATTTGCCTATTCTTACGTATGGCAACTCCCGGATGGAAAAAAGATTACAATACGGTTTGAAAACGGCATCGTTGAGTCGGCAGGATGGAGCAACGTTGCCAAACTTAAAAGGCAGAATAAGAGGGCAGAAAAAAGAGCAGAAAAGGCAAAAGAAAAGGGTGTGGAAAAAATAACGGAAGAAGACTATGACCAATTAGAAAGAGGAGCGCCCTACGATAAAGCCGTGGAACTTTTTGGAAGGGAAGGAGAAAAAGTAAAGGAGCCAGTATCGGACAAGGACGTGAAGAGAATGAAAAAAAGTGCGGAATTGGCAGTTAAGGCTGATGATACGACTGTTTACAAATGGCTGAACCCGGATGGTTCGTTCATTTTGGTCATCACAAGCGATGGAGTAGTGAAAGGCAAAAGCAACTATAATTTGTAACCTGATCATACGATTAATAAGGTGACCCTCAAATGCTACTTTAGTGAATAAAAGGCCAAAAAGCTTTGACCAGGGAACCGTTTCCCAACCATACCAAATAGCGGTCCCGTCATGGCTTGCTAATTCGCTTTAAACCTGTTAATACAAAAATTGAATGTGCTTTCGCACTTTTTTATGCATCGTTTCGGTTTAACATTCAGAAAAAGATAACCTCCTAAAATTTATATGGGAAACATATGCATGCTAAGATTCAGGAGCTGAAGTCAATTTTAGTTTAACCGAATTTCCTAAGCCTCCCGGAACAACCCTTAATAACAGGATAAAAACCAAACGCTATTCCCGCTTTTAACCCTGACCATAAAAGTTTGGCTAAACACTTATTTTTGAAACTTTAATAGCTTAATGGAATGCCCTGCTTATGCCTCGGGAAAAGACCAATAAATGGCGGGATAGAATTACCGATTTTTTCCGCAGGACCTGGGAAATGGAAATCCTGCTTTTCGGATTTGTATTGGTGTACATCTGG
>CAZQQN010000018.1:0-53893 GCA_964595485.1 uncultured Sphingobacteriales bacterium
AAAATACCATTCAAAAAAAGGGCTATGCAGAGTGCATAGCCCTTTTTTTTATGTTAAAAAGCTAAAATTATAAAATTGCCTTAAATAAATTATTATTGGTTACTGTTCATTTTTGTGTTTTCAATGGCTTCAATTGCAGCTACCGAAAGTTTACTTTCGATATTACCAAAATTAAATTTGTAATCCTGTTGGCTTTTTCTTATTACTTCATGAGCTTCTTCACGATCATAAATGTGCGTCACCTCACATTTACGGTCCCCTTGACCAGGCATTTCTTTGTAGGTTAAGAAGTAGTGCCTAATTCTTTCAATAATAGAATTCGGACAATCATTTATATCCTTCCATTCCTCATAAACCTCATCACCCTTTAGCACAGCAATAATCTTATCGTCTGCTTCGCCCCCATCGATCATCCTCAAACCTCCGATAGGAATAGCCGGAACAAGTATATCACCATGCGTAATATTCCTTTCGGTTAAAATTAAGATGTCAAGCGGGTCACCATCACCTAAAATTTCTTCACGTCCGGTTTTTTCCTCACAAAACTTAGCAATGTTGTTACCACAATAGGTTTGCGGAACAAAACCGTAGAGAGCAGGTACAATGTTCGAGAATTTTTGAGGCCTATCTACTTTTAAATAACCCGAATCTTTATCTAACTCGTACTTTACTGTATCTGTCGGGACCACCTCTATGTAAGTATTAACAATTGATGGGCACTCTTCACCAATATGTATGCCATGCCAAGGATGAGAGCGATACCTTAAGGCAATCATTTCCCAGAATTTGTTAAAATTACGTTTGTCCATAGTATTAAAGCTTATTTAAAGATCCGAATGCAAAACCTTTGTTATCAAATGGAAAAAATTACCCTAATTTAGCTAAGATCGACTATCCAGCTTTAGACTAAAATCGAGGGAATGAATATCTCGGTTCAGAGCACTCATAGATATATAATCAACGCCCATAGCAGCAATTGCCCGGATATCTGCTGGGTTTATTCCCCCAGAAGCCTCCGTTTGGACTGCTCCGCTTATAAGTTTAACTGCCTCAGCTAGTTCTGTTAGATCCATATTATCAAGCAAGATTCGGGTAACCCCTGACTGATTGAGAGCCGCTTTTACCTCCTCTATTGACCGTGTTTCAACAATGATAGGCAGAGGTAAATCATGGTTACTTGCGTATGCTATAGCTCTATTAATAGCTAACTCAATACCACCTGCATGATCAATATGATTATCCTTTATCAAGAATGCATCGTATAAACCCATGCGATGATTTACCGCACCACCAAGCTTAGTAGCCCATTTTTCTAAATGCCTTAACCCAGGTGTTGTTTTCCGGGTATCCATTAATTCAGTATTATAACTTTCTATATCCCTAACAAGCCTGCGTGTTTTAGTTGTAACACCACTTAAGTACTGAATAAAATTCAATATAAGTCTCTCACCTTTCAAAATGGATCTAACGCTTCCCTTAATCCGAAAAGCCTGTTCCCCATTTCTAATACCATCACCATCGCTTTTAAACCGCTCAATGGAAATATTTTCGTCAATACGGCTATAAATAAACTCGGCAAGTTCAATACCCGCAAGCCATCCATCTTCCTTCGCCAACATTACCCCTTGGCCTTCTGAACCCTTTTTTATAGTTGCTAAAGAGGTATGGTCACCATCTTTTATATCCTCCTTTAGAGCTAAATCTATTAATCCCTCGACTGATTCTTTGTTTGCCTCATCTTCTAAAAAGGATAATGTCAAAACAATTTAATTTTAGGGGTGCTTTTTTAAGGATAAGACCAATAGTTACTACTTGTAAAATACAGGAAAAGGAGATAAAAGGTTTAAAAGCAGCTTTGTCTAAAGAGGCGTTAAATCGATAAAAGGCTAAGCATCATTCTTTTTCAAAACGCATTTGCTTTATAACAGTCTGATCTTTCTTTTCCTTGATTAGGACATAGGTTCTAAAAGTTCCATTGTTGGTTTTCAGGTTGCCGATTGCATACTTGTCTCCTCCGGAGGAAGAACCATTATGAATGATACTAAAGCTTTTGGGATCATTTTGCGTGAAGAAATTTTTAAGTTGAATTTCAGCTTTAGTCCTGCTATAAACATCCTGCTCTTCATTCATAGTCAACTCAACTTTTTTACCAAAAAACTTGGCAACTTCTTTAGCATTACCGGATTCTATGGCTAAAGCGACCTCATCAAACGATCCTGCTTTTACACCAAATGCAATAACTAAAAATCCTATCAAAAGCAGAACCTTCTTTTTTTTAAATATTTTACTCATAAAGATTTTATTTATAAAATTACCCTTCCGTTGCTACAAATTTTATGGTTTTTTATCACAAAAACTTTACTTGAACTATAAGAAGTACAAATAATTGACTTGCCAATAATTAAAATTCAAAGTTTACGGGAAAATTGCTTTTTATCAATTAACAATTTAGGAAAAATTGGCCATCCACCAAAAAGTATTGAAAGGCTTGAACTTTTATCGGTTATTTTCAATTAAAGTTACTAATCATTTTCTTTTTAAACCCCTAAAGGTACCTTTGCAATAAAAGGTAAACCGCCAACCATAATGAGAAACCCTAAATCAGCTTTAATTATTCTGGATGGCTGGGCTCACGGCCAGAAAAATGAAAATGTGAATGCAGTAAGAAAGGCTAATACCCCATTTGTAGATAGCCTGTATGAAGATTACCCGAATAATGAACTGAAAACCTCAGGTGAAGATGTCGGTTTACCGGCAAGGCAAATGGGTAACTCCGAAGTTGGTCACCTCAATATAGGAGCTGGCAGAATTGTCTATCAGCCGCTGGTTAAGATAAATAAAGCCATTGAAGATAAAAGCCTTTTTGAGAATCCTGTGCTCCAAAAAGCTTTAAACTATGCCAATAGTAATAATAAGCAGGTTCATATTTTAGGGCTGGTATCAGATGGAGGTGTGCATTCCCACATCGATCACATTAAGGGCTTGTGTGATATCGCTGAAAGTTATAACATACCCAATTTTTACGTTCATGCTTTTACAGACGGAAGGGACACAGATCCAAAATCAGGGGTTGGCTACATTCAGTCGCTTCAGCAACACTTAAATAAATCGGAAGGGGAAATTGCTTCCGTTATTGGTCGCTATTACGCAATGGACCGAGACAATCGATGGGAACGGGTTCAAAAGGCTTATGTTCTTCTTGTTAATGGTAATGGTAAAAAAAGTCAGGATGCGCCTCAAGCCATAATGGAATCCTATGAAGATGGGATTACAGATGAATTTATAGACCCTATCGTTGTCACTGATGAAAATAGCAAACCCCTGGCTACCATTGAAAACGGTGATGTAGTATTATTTGCTAATTTCCGTACTGATCGCGGACGTGAATTAACAATGGCTCTTACCCAGCAGGATTTCTCGGATTACGGGATGGAAACCCTTGATCTTTATTACCTAACCATGACCGAATACGATAAAAACTTTGAAAATATTGACGTCATACTTGATAATAAAGCACCGGGTAATACAATCGGTGAGTTTCTAGCCAATAAGGGTTTAACACAGCTTAGGATTGCAGAAACCGAAAAATACCCTCATGTCACTTATTTCTTCTCCGGAGGTCGCGAACAGCAATTTGAGGGCGAATCGCGTGAAATGGTGCCATCTCCGAAAGTCGCTACCTATGATTTAAAGCCATCCATGAGTGCTGAAGAGGTCACGAATGATTTGATTCAATTTGTCCAGGATGAAGAACCCAATTTCATAGTACTGAACTTTGCTAACCCAGATATGGTTGGGCATACTGGTGTTTTTGATGCTGTAGTTGAGGCACTGGAAACAGTAGATACTTGTTTAAAACGGGTTGTAGAAACGCTTAAAAATCAAAATTATGAATGCCTTATAACTGCTGATCACGGCAATGCAGACTTCATGGTAAACAATGATGGTTCGCCCAATACAGCTCATACGCAAAACCCCGTACCAATATTTCTCCTCAGTGAAAAGAAGGAGCTGAAAATCAAAGCCGGACGTTTAGCGGACTTGGCCCCAACTTTACTTCAATTAATGGACCTTGACATTCCCAAAGAGATGAATGGTAAGCCATTAATCATTAATCAAAAAACTACCACTTCGTAAAAATTGGGTACTATTTTTAATAGGTTAAAAAAACTTTTTGGCTTTGTTGCTACTTTTTGTTTTTTGATGAATTGTGGCTGCGCACCTGAGAACAAAGGTGATGCTTTTCGTATTGACAAGTATTTCGATCTCATGGCCATAGTAGAAGATCAGCTTAAATACTATGATAGTAATCCCCCGTCAAATATTCAAAAAACTTTCTTTTTCCAAGGTAAAAAAGAGACAAAAACCCAAAAGCTTGATAAACTTAAAGAGATTAGGGAAATTCTTGAAACAGCGAATATTAACAAGCCTGGCTTTAGGGGGGTGTATCGTATCGAACAATCATTTGAAGCAAGCGGAAGGGATACCCATTACAGTGTAATTACAAATACCCTTAAAAAAGGCGAATCTGCCAATGTTCAAGAACTAAAGGCTTATTACACCGGGCCACCCAAAACTGAAAACTTATTATCCGTTTTAATTCACAAAAAAAGGGACAACTTACTTTATAAAAACACCCAAACAATACGCTTGAAATTTAAAGCGGGTAATTTGCGCAAATTAACCTTAAATGGTAAGCAATCTATTCTTTTCTTCGCCCCGGAAAGGTTCAAAATGACGATCGAAGTAACGCCCTAATTAGTAATATGGGTCAATGCTGCATACCAAAAATATGGGTAACCATAGTGGTTACCCATATTCCAGCTTACTTAATAATTAAATCAATTACTCTTCAAGAAATCACGGAGCACATATTGGAGGATACCGCCATTCTTAACATACTCAACTTCAATCCCGGAATCAAGTCTTGATTTTACTTTGAATTCGACCACTTTTCCATCCATTTTTTCCGCTTTAACCTCTAAAACCTGTCCTGGCTCTAAACCATCAGATATTCCTTTTATGTCGAATTTCTCGCTTCCATCTAAACCAAGGGTATCAGCATTTTGATTTTCCATGAATTCTAAAGGCAATACGCCCATACCAACCAAATTACTGCGGTGAATCCGTTCATAAGTTTCTGCAATAACGGCCTCAATACCAAGCAGCTTAGTACCTTTGGCAGCCCAATCACGGGAAGAGCCGGTTCCGTACTCTTTTCCAGCTAAAACAACCAGGGGAGTATTCGCCTCCTGGTACTTCATGGCTGCATCGTAAATAAACATTTCCTCTCCGGTAGGAAAATGTACCGTATAACCACCTTCTTTACTGGCTAAGTGGTTTTTAATACGAACATTCGCAAAGGTGCCTCTTACCATAACATCATGGTTCCCTCTTCTTGAGCCATATGAATTAAAATCCTTAAGCGCAACACCATTAGCTTCAAGATACCTACCTGCCGCAGAATCATGTTTAATAGCACCAGCTGGTGAAATGTGATCAGTAGTAACGGAGTCGCCTACTTTTAGTAAAGCTCGGGCACCCTCTATATCTTTGGGTTCAGCTGGTTTTTCAGATATATCTTTGAAAAACGGCGCTTCTTTGATGTAAGTAGAATCATCACTCCACTGATAATCAAGACCGCCGGGAGCTTCTAATTGTTGCCATTGTTCCTCGCCATCAAAAATATGAGCATAAGTTTCTTCATAATCTTTTAAGTCCACTGCCTGCTTAATTGCCTGGTTAATTTCTTCCTGGCTTGGCCAGATATCTTTCATGTAAACCGGTTTATCGTTAGGATCATAGCCTAACGGTTCTTCCAGTAAATTGATATCGACACGACCGGCTAAGGCATAAGCAACAACTAACATCGGGGAGGCCAGAAAATTCATTTTTACCTGTGGATGAACCCTGGCTTCAAAATTTCTATTACCAGAAAGAACAGACGATAATACTAAGTCACCTTCTTCAGCTGCCTTTTCCAATTCCGGTGGTAGCGGACCGCTGTTACCAATACAGGTGGTACAGCCATACCCAACCAAGTGGAATTTTAAGGCTTCAAGATCCTCCATTAAGCCCGAACGCTGAAGGTAGTCTGTCACAACTTGGGACCCTGGGGCTAAACTTGTTTTTACCCAAGGTTTAACATCCAGGCCGTGTTGAATAGCTTTTTGGGCTACTAAACCAGCCCCAAGCATGACAGAAGGATTTGATGTATTCGTACAGCTGGTAATCGCTGCAATCCCCACAGCACCGTCACTAAGTTTATATTCGGCATCTTGCGTGCTAACGCTTATGGTTTTTTGTTGACTGGATTTTACTATAGCACCTGTTTCATCCAATTCACCATCCTTTGGCTCGTATGTGAATTGATTCCCAGAACCTCCGCCTTCATATAACCAGGCACTTTCGGTTCTTTCTTCTTCCGGCACAAAAGACCGCTCATGTTCTTTGTGGAGTAAATCCTTGAATTGATCCTTTAAATCTTTTACATTGATCTTATCTTGCGGTCGTTTCGGACCGGCCACGGATGGCTCTATGCTAGAAAGATCAAGCTCTATGGTATCCGTATAGGCAATTTTATCTTCATTTTCCCGCCAGAACATGTTTTCTTTGGCATATTCCTCGACAAACTTGACATGATCCTCAGACCTGTTGGTCCTTCGCATGTAATCAAGGGTCTGATCATCAATCGGGAAATAAGTTACCGTACAACCAAATTCCGGAGACATATTGGAGATAGTTGCCCTATCCGGAACCGTCAGGCTATCTAAACCAGGCCCAAATACTTCAACAAATTTACCAACAACACCGTATTCCCTAAGAAGCTTGGTGATGTTTAAAACCATATCTGTAGCGGTAACACCTTCCTGAAGTTGCCCGGTCAATCTTAATCCTATAACTTGTGGGCAAAGGAAATATATCGGTTGCCCCAAAATAGCAGCTTCAGCCTCAATACCGCCAACACCCCAGCCAAGGACGCCAATACCATTCACCATGGGCGTGTGGGAATCAGTGCCAACCAATGTATCTGGAAAAGCCCAACCATCTCGTTCTGTAACTCCTTCGGCGAGATATTCAAGATTTACCTGATGGCAAATCCCCATTCCTGGTGGTACCACGGTAAAATTATCCAAGCTTTGCTGACCCCATTTCAGTAGCTGATATCGTTCCTTATTTCGCTCATATTCCCGTTCAACATTTTTCTTGTAAGCGTATTCAGTACCAAAATAGTCAACCTGAACAGAGTGATCTGTAACCAAATCTACAGGGATCAAAGGATTGATTTTAGAACCATCCTTTCCCTTACGGATTACCTCAGATCGGATAGAAGCGACATCAACAATAGCAGGAACACCTGTAAAATCCTGCATGAGGACCCTTGATGGCTTATAAGGAACATCATTTCCGGAACCTTTGGGATTCCATTGCCTTAAAGTATCAATATGGTCATCACGAACAGCAAATCCATCATGATTACGAAGAGCATTTTCCAGAAGTATACGTATGGAAAAAGGTAATTGGTCAATGTTATATCCGGCTTGCTGTTGTTCTTTTAGGGAAGCTATTTTTTGTTTCATAAAAATAATCTTTTGAAATGGGAGTTTATAAGCTGACTGCAAAGGTAATAAAGATAAACTTTTTTTCATTTCCTCATACAAAGGGATTCAACCCAAATTTCTAAGGAAATGACACAGGGTGAAATTCGTTCATTAAAATCCATTAATCAACTAGCGGGATAGTCATAGTCAACCAATGAGCAATAATTTTCAACACCAAAAATTAAGGGGCTAATCGTTGAATAAACCACTCATCTTTTTCAAGGTAGTAAAGAATACGATCATGAAGGCGGTTAGGCCTGCCCTGCCAAAATTCTATAGCTTTGGGTATTACCCGGTAACCACCCCAGTAGTCCGGCCGGGGGATATTTTCATCGGGGAATTGCTTTTCAATTTTCTGAAGATTTTCAGTAAGTATGTGCTTATCCTCAATGTTCTGGCTCTGCGGAGAAGCCCATGCTCCTTTCTGACTACCGATGGGGCGGGACTTAAAGTAATTATCTGATATATGCTCATCCACTTTTTCTACCGCTCCTCGTATCCTTACCTGGCGCTCTAATTCAACCCAAAAAAAAGTTAAGGCTGCGTTTGGGTTTGAAGCTAATTCATCACCTTTCGTTGAATTGTAATTGGAGTAAAAAACAAATCCTTTTTGGTCTAATTCCTTTAAAAGGACAATCCTGGCATTCGGATTACCGGCCTCATCTACGGTCGATAGCGTCATTGCATTTGCTTCGGGAACCTCTGCCTTTAAAGCCTCATTGAACCATTCGTGGAACTGTTGAAAAGGATCCTTGAAAACACTTTCCAAATCCAACGCATCTTTTGAATATTCCTTCCGTAATTCAGCTATCGACTGGTTATGGTCACTCATGAAGCGTATTTTTTTTACAAAGGTAACTGCTTGGTTTCAATTATTGTTCGTTATCAATTAATGACGTTTTACCTTATTCCGGTAAGTCATTCAAGAACCCGATCTTCACTGAATAACCCTCTGACGCTATATAATTCTCTCTTACATTTTGATAATTTACTTGGTTAATGGGTTAAAATACGTTGAAAGGCTTAGCAAACTTTACATTTATCGAAACTATCTACCATATTTGCAGGTAGAAAAATCCAAGCATTATGGAACATTACTTTGTTTACATTACAACGGAAAATATGCAAGAAGCCCGTGAAGTGGGTAAAGCTTTAATCCGTGATCAACTGGTAGCTTGCGTTAACATGCTTGAAAACATGGAATCCATGTTCATGTGGAACGGAGAATTCCAGAATGAAAAAGAAGTTGTGCTGATAGCAAAAACCAAAGGGTCATTGGTAAATGAACTGATCGACAAAGTAAAAGCAGTCCATAGCTATGATTGCCCCTGCATTGTAACGTTACCCGTAGAAAGTGGGAACCAGGCATTCCTGGATTGGATTGATGAAGAGACAAAATAATGTTACAATACCATTACAATTGACCATTCAAATAATAAGAATCGGGTAATTTTAACTTTTTCCGTATTTAATGGTTAAAATTGATGCGATTAAAAAACTAATAAGATCCAAACCGAAAAGTCAAATAGCGATACCAAGGGCCTATTTTCCGGTTATACGGTTTTAGAGCTGGCAGGGGTTTTAGCAGGACCGGCAGTAGGGATGTTTTTTGCAGAATTAGGAGCTCGTGTTATAAAAATTGAGGATGTACGCTCAGGAGGGGATATTACCCGCCAATGGAAAACCGAAAATGAGGAGGCGGATAAAGATATATCCTCCTATTTCTCAAGTGTAAACTGGGGCAAAGCCTCCATAGCCCTTGACCTTAGTATCAAGGAAGGTCAGCAAATTGCAATTCAGCTGGCCAGTAAGGCAGACATCATCCTGACCAGTTTCAAAGCCGGCGATGCTGAAAAACTTGGATTGGATTATGAACGTGTAAAGGAAAACAACCAAGGTGTTTTGTACGGTGAGATCACAGGGTTTGGTGAAGATGATCCAAGGGTAGGATATGATGCCATCATCCAAGCTGAAGCCGGCTTCACTTTCATGAATGGGAATCCTGACGGGACGCCGGTAAAAATGCCTGTTGCTTTAATGGATTTACTTGCAGCTCATCAGCTAAAAGAAGGGCTACTAACAGCCTTTATAAGAAAGTTACAAACAGGTGAGGGCCAGAAAATAACAACCTCCCTTATTCAATCAGGCATTGCCTCCCTTGCCAATCAAGCGACTAATTGGCTTGTTGGGGGAAAAATCCCACAAAGAACCGGCTCGGAACATCCGAATATAGCGCCATACGGGACTGTATTCTACACCAAAGATCAAAAGCCATTGGTCATAGCCATAGGGTCTGACCGGCAATTCCGGGATTTTTGTGAAATCATTGAATCGCCTGAATTAATTAAGGATGAACGATTCAGTACCAACCTAGCACGTGTACAAAACCGGGAACTGCTCAAAGAAAAACTAACGGAGGTGATTAGGCATTGGGATTTGGATCAACTGGTTGATCAGCTTCAAAAAAGCAACATACCGGTTGGCAAGGTACTAAATATGCAGGAAGTGTTAGCCTCGCCCGAAGCCAAGGGAATAATACTTGAAGACTACCAATTTAAAGGGCTACGCACTATTGCTTTTTCGAGTAATCATAATGACCAGGTGCCCAGCTTGGATCCGCCACCCCATCTAAGCCATCAGGGGCACCAAATTCTTCAACAGGATTTAGGTATTGAGCAGGAGCAAATTCAACGGCTTATCCGGGAATCCATAACCTTGTAAATGTACTATGAGTCAGTATTTAACTATAACAGAAACACCTTCAAAACTAACCGGGACTGTTGATTTACCCGTCTCTAAAAGTTTAAGCAACCGGGCTTTGATACTGCATGCTTTAAGCAATGGTGCCTTTAACCTTGAAAACTGTTCAAATGCTGATGATACGCAAATTTTACAGGAATTACTTAAAAGCAAGGACCAAACACTGGATTGTCAGAATGCCGGCACTGCATTCCGTTTCTTAACGGCATATTTTGCTATAACCAACCAGGAAAAGCTCCTTACCGGGTCTGATCGTATGAAAGAGAGACCTATAGGGCCATTGGTTGAAGCGCTAAGGTCATTGGGAGCAGATATTCGTTACCTGGAAAAGGAAGCCTATCCACCCATTGCTATCAAAGGTAAACCCCTTGAAGGCGGCACCATTGAAATGGATGCCTCGATTAGCAGTCAATTCGTTACTGCCTTATTACTGATTGCCCCCTTCACTAAAAGTGGGATTCATATGGCTTTTAATAGCATACCGGTTTCCAGGCCTTACTTTGCCATGACCATCCACATGCTGGAATACTTCAATGTAAAAGTCAAGCAAAAATCCCATGAGATTGCGGTTTTCCCTAAGAAAAAATTGACCAATAAACCATTAACCATTGAGCCAGATTGGACCTCTGCCTCTTATTGGTTGGGATTGGCAACTATTTTTCCCGGCAGCCAAATCCATATCCCTCACCTTTCCAGTAATTCCTGGCAGGGAGACAGAGCCCTCACATCTCTCCTTTCCCGCTTTGGGCTGAAGTTTAACTTTGCCAAATCAGGAGGCCTTACTGTTACCGCGGATGGAAACTACCCGCCTGAATTTGAAGCCCTATTAACAGATCATCCAGATCTGGTGCCTACCTTGGCAGCTCTTTGTGCAACCCTCAAAGTTCCGTTTAATTTTGAAGGCTTAAGCCATCTCCGGCATAAGGAATCAGACCGATTAGAAGCTTTGGCCATTGAGTTACAAAAAACCGGGACGAATACCACCACCACGCAGACAGGTTTGCGTGGGGGCTCATTCGAGGACGGCAAGCAAGGAACAACCCTGTTAAATACTTACGAAGACCATCGTTTAGCCATGAGTTGGACTTTATTGGCTGCGAAAAATCATCAGTTCAATATAGCTGACCCAGAAGTAGTAGAAAAATCTTATCCCCGATTTTGGGAACAATTAAAAGCCTTGGGTTTTAAAATAACAGTAAAATCCTAAAAAATTGCTTGAATTTCCAAATCCCCAAAGAGAACTAACATTTCTGCTAATCAAACTTTAACTTAGGCCAATGAAAAATGCCTGGACATTGTTAAGACAGTTAGAGCATTTCATTTGAATTTCTGTTTTAAACCAGGTGTCAAAAATATTTTGCCCCTATGGCCAACACTTTAGGAGAATTATTCCGCATTACGAGCTATGGTGAATCTCATGGTAAAGGCATGGGTGTTATTGTAGACGGTTGTCCCGCTGGTGTTCCCATTGACCATAAAAAAATCCAAAACGAGCTTGAAAGGCGAAAGCCCGGGCAATCAAAGCTCACTACCCAACGGAAAGAGGATGAGGCTTTTCAAATCGAATCCGGTGTATTTGAAGGGCAAACGCTCGGTAGCCCCATTGCTATTTCTATTCCTAACAAAGACGCCAAACCTTCCGAATACCAACGATTCAAAGATGTTTACCGGCCATCTCATGCAGATTATACGTACGAGGCCAAATATGGTATTAGGGATTATAGAGGAGGAGGGCGCTCATCGGCAAGGGAAACGGCCAATTGGGTAGCAGCCGGTGCCATAGCTAAGCAGCTACTGGCTTATTGGCATCCATCTTTGCGGATTCACGCTTTTGTAGACCAAATTGGATCAGTTTCAATTGATCAAAGTTGGTCTGAATTAAATTTTGATGAAATAGAGCAAAATCCGGTAAGGTGTCCAAATCCTGACAAAGCCAAGACTATGCAGGAGGCCATTGAAACATCCCGCAAAGCTAAAGATAGCCTTGGTGGTACGGTGGGATGCCAGGTTGTAGCCCCACCAGAAAGCTTAGGGGAACCGGTTTTTGATAAATTGGAAAGTGACTTGGCTAAAGCCATGCTTTCTATCAATGCAACCAAAGGTTTTGAGATCGGTGAGGGATTTAAAGCTTCATCCATGAAAGGATCTGAGCACAATGACCCATTTGAGACAAATGAGGCTAATAACATCCAAACCAGGACAAATCACTCCGGAGGTATTCAGGGCGGTATTTCAACAGGTAGCCCTATTCAATTTCGTGTAGCTTTTAAACCAGTCGCCACAATTGCTCAATCCCAGGATACCGTTGATAAGGAAGGTAACCCCCGGACCCTTGAAGGTAAAGGGCGCCATGATCCTTGTGTCGTTCCCAGAGCCACACCAATTGTAGAAGCAATGACTGCTATTGTTCTGGCTGATCATCTCTTGAGGAGCGGGTTAAGCAAGGTTTAAGCAACTGACAACTATAAAAAGCTTAGCCCTAACCTTGCTAAAAAGGGAATACTTAGTAGCTTTCAATTACTTCTATTCGCTGACCATTTTTCTTTTTGACGATAAATGCATCTTCAAGGCCTAATTTGACCAAATCGCGCCTAAATGCCCGAGCTGGATTTGGCTTTTTAAATTTACCGAGTTGGAGCTTTTTCCTACCACCCTTATTGATGAAAGTCAGATTTGTTACATCTTTACTGTACCTTTCAAAATCAAAGCTTTTAAAAGCGCCAATTTGCACCTCGTAGTAGGTACCGGAAATATCAGCACCTCCCTCGGCTGAAGTTGTGCCCTGTCTATCTTTGTTATCCTGCAGCATATCAATTTTTGTTTCCTTGTCCTTTAATTCACTTTTAAGAGAATCGAGGCTTGCTTTAAGCTTTTTATTATTGTTTTTTAACTGCTGAGCCTCAGACACATTTATCTCTTGCTTTTTAAAAGTGAAATGCCAACCATCACTACCTTGATAAAACTGGTAGTAAAATAGCAATCCAGTAGAAACCAGGAATAAAATGATGAAAAGGATCAAAAAACCTATTAAAGCTCCCCTTCCATTCTCTTCAACTTCCTCATATTCCTCTTCCTCGTTTTCATCTTCGCGATTCCTGAAGCGGTTTTGTGGATCTTGCTCATTAGCCATGATTGAGATTTTTTGAGTTTACAAGAAGCAAACATAATAAAATCAAATGGCGTAAACCAAATATAACGCTTTTTATGATAACCTGATAATACCTATTTATTGAAGCAGAAAAAATATGGGTTAATCAATCAATTTAAACGACTGATACCCCAGGTCTTAAGTAATAAAAATCCAAACAGCATTCCGCCAAGATGAGCAAGGTGGGCAATACTTCCTTGTGATCCCATTACTTGGTTGAAGAGCTCGAACAAGCCAACTCCTATGACCAAATATTTTGCTTTAACCGGGAAAAGTAAGTAAATATAGATAGTAGTATTGGGAAAAAGTACACCAAAGGCCATTAACACGCCATAAACAGCCCCTGAAGCCCCCACTGTTGGCCTGGTATTAATAAAAACATTCCATAAGCCATCTGCTATGTTTGAATTTCCTGCCACTTGATAGATAGCTTGCTCTGCTTCAGCCTTACTAGTAGCTTTAGCCACCTGGTCGATATCATTCATGGATAAACCAGCTCCCATTAATTCGGAATACAATCCGCTCAATTGTATATAGCTTACTCCTAAATGAAGCAATGCTGCTCCAAAACCAGCCACAAAATAGAAAATAAAAAAACGCTGAGAGCCCAGGACATTTTCTACAATCCTTCCAAACATCCAGAGCACAAACATATTAACCAAAATATGAATGAAGCTTGCATGCATGAAAAGATGGGTAACCATCTGGTAAGGCTCGAAATTTGGAGTACCCGGTGCATAAGCGCCAAGTGTATTGATCAGGTTGATACCAAAAGAACTACCAAGTACAATAGAAGCCAGGAAAAATAAACCGTTGATGATCAACAGGTTTTTCACAACGTCTGGCAACTGGTTAAAGCCTCCTGGCATCATCATAGGAAATGTTGATCTTTAGGATTTTTCAAATTTTTTATCAAGGTCCTGGTGAGAAATTGATATAAATACAGGTTTGCCGCCCGGCGTATAGTATGGCATTTGACAGGCAAATAATTTATCTACTAGCATCTGCAATTCTTCTGGCGAACCATTGGCTTCTTTTTTTCTTGCTGCGTTCAGAGCAAGCGAGCGTGCCAGATTATCTTTTCGCTCGAGCTTTCCATGCTTTTGGTTGTGCTTGTAATCTTCCAGCAATTGCTCAAAAATGGGCTGAACCTGCCCAACTTCTAAATCAGCAGGTAATCCGTTGATTAAATAAGCATTTTTACCAAATTCCTCAATTTCAAACCCTAAAGCCTTTATGTCCGGTAAAAGGTCATCCACAAGCTGTTTATCGGCCGGTTTTAGCTCAATCACTTCGGGGAACAGTTGTTGTTGAGAATAAGCTGATTGTTTGCCTAAAGCTTCAAGGTAATTTTCGTACAAAATGCGTTGCCGGGCATAGCTTTGGTGAATAATGATCAAGCCTGACTGAATCGGGGTGCAAAGATACTTATCCTGGATTGCAAGTAGGTTTTTAAGGCTACCCTTACCTGTACCCTGAGCAAAGTCTTCCGTTTCCTTTCCTTGATTTGGTGCTTGTTTATCAGAGTTTTGATCTTTTAAAACTTCATACAATGAAGCCCACTCCTGTTGACTTGCCGCCTCACTCTGTTTCTCACCAATATTCTTTGAAGGTATTTTTTGCTGCTCACCGCCTGTTTGACGATGGATCAGCAATTTTTCCTTAGGGTTACTTATCTGCTCAAAAGCATTTAACGGATTACGTTCAAAATCAAGGGAAGGTGAAATATGGTACTCACTTAAAGCCCTTTTTATAGTCGGCTTTAGTATGGCATAAATAGATTGCTCATCCTCAAATTTGACCTCGGATTTCGTTGGATGAACATTGACATCAATTTTCCGGGGGTCCATTTGAAAAAACAAGATGTATAAAGGATGATGGCCTTCAGCCAGTAGCCCCTCATAAGCTTTAAAAACGGCATGATTTAAATAAGGGCTCTTAATGAAACGGTTGTTCACAAAGAAATATTGATCCCCCCTTGTTTTCCTTGCAAAATCAGGCTTGCCAATGAAGCCACTAACGGAGAATAATTTGGTTTCCTCCTCTACCGGAACCAATGCTTGCTCGTACTTCTTTCCGAAAAGCTGGATAACCCGCTGCTTAAGCGTAGATTTTTTTAGGTGGTAAACGGTTTCTTTGGCATTTTTTAGGGTAAATTGAATCTTAGGATGAGCCAAAGCAATCCTGACAAATTCCTCTAAAATATGCCGGTATTCTACATTGTGCGATTTAAGGAAGTTTTTACGTGCTGGCGTGTTATAGAAAAGGTTTTTGACATTGATAGCTGTACCCTCTCCGCAACTAATGGGTTCATGATTCTTTAAATCTGAACCCTCAATGACTAACTGATTACCAACTTCACTTCCTGAGGTTTTAGTTTTTGTTTCCATAAGGGAAACCGCAGCAATGGAAGCAAGGGCTTCACCCCTGAAGCCCAGCGTATAAAGGTTATAAAGGTCATCAATGTTGTTGATCTTAGAAGTGGCATGACGCTCAAAAGCCATTCGGAGATCAGTATCGGACATGCCTTTACCGTTGTCAACAACCTGTATCAGCTTTTTCCCGGCATCCTCAACCTGTACCTGGATGTTATCGGCTTCCGCATCAATGGCATTTTCCAGTAATTCTTTTACAACCGAAGCAGGCCGTTGAACTACTTCCCCAGCGGCAATCTGGTTCGCTAAACTATCCGGTAGTAGCTGTATGAAGTCTGTCATTAAACGTTACCCAATTTTTTAACAAAAACCACAAAACATAAAAATATGGCGCCCAGGGTAACATAACCACCTAAGTAATTACCATAGTAAAGAAGTGGGAGGGAGAGCATACCTATTAACATTAAAACCCTTATAGAGCTATTTTGGGCATAAATCCTCTTTTTATGCTGCTGTTGAAGCCTTTCCCTGAATTGTCCAGAAATTCTGCTGCTTTTTTCTTGAGCAGACCCTTGCTTAAAGCTTAAACGCTTTTCAGTAAATTTTCTTCTGCGTTCCTTCTCGGGATCATAATAGAGCGGCTTGTAGTCAAATTTATTATGGGCAGGTAAATTGATAAAAGAAGGCAGTTTAGAACCAAACATAAGCCAGTAATTTTGAACAAAGTTAGCGATATTGATGCCTTTTGAGAAATGTTAGCAAAGAACATCAATTTAATAGCAAAAAAACCGCGAAAACCGTTCAAAAATCACTTCAATTCATTTAAAAATTCCCGGATAAAGCTTAACAAATAAATAATGTTTTCCTTTAACTTAACAATTTAGCTGTTTAGTCATACAATGACTGACAGAAGTGTAATAGGTTGCTTACCTTGTCCCGTAAAAATGCCATAATGCGTTTATCCATCAAGTAACAAACAAATGAATACCCGGCCTTATGAGAAGTTTATGACTACGATTAGGAAATTTGTCATAAATGCTTTTAAATTTGCACCTCTTAAAAGTGGATAAACTATGTACGCAATTGTAGAAATTGGTGGTAAACAAATCAAAGTAAAAAAAGATAGTACCATCTATGTCAACCGCTTACCCGAAGAAGAGGGACAAAACGTTGAGTTTGATAAAGTACTTTTGGTTGATGACGATGATGGAAACGTGACCGTTGGTCAGCCCACTGTTGAAAATGCGAAAGTTACCGGTAAAATCCTTCAGCACCTGAAAGATGATAAAGTTACGGTAATGAAAAAGAAGCCAAGGAGAGGCTACAAGAAAAAGCAAGGCCATCGGCAGTATCTGACCCAGCTTCAAATAGAGAATATCCAAAACTAAAGCAATATGGCACATAAAAAAGGTGTTGGTAGTACACAGAATACGAGAAGTACAGAGGGTAAGCGCTTAGGAGTAAAGGTCTTTGGCGGTCAGCAGGCTAAAGCCGGTAATATTATCGTGCGTCAAAGGGGTACAAAGCATCATCCCGGTGATAATGTTGGCATGGGTAAGGATCATACCCTTTTTGCCCTAAAGGATGGAACCGTTGAATTTAACCGCAAAAAGTATCGGTCTTACGTAACGGTTATTCCGGAAGAATAGCGTTAAGCATATCAAAAAATGAAAAAGCCTCGTCAAGTGCAACTTGCGAGGCTTTTTTTTGGTTTATTGTGAACGGGATAGGTAACCCACTACCCTTATTATGCTGAAAAGGTTACTGCTTAATCAACTTCTTCCGATAAGTGTCATCCTTTGCTCTGATTTCCAAAAAGTAAATGCCATCCGGTTTATTACTAAGATCAATCTCTTCGCTAATTCCTTTGACCTGTGCTGACTCCATTAGCACCTTGCCTTTACTTGATAAAACTTTGTAGGTTGAAACATCACTGGGGTTTTCAAAAATCATTTTGAAGGTTCCCTTACTGGGATTGGGGAATATCTGGAAATTAGCTTCAGAGGGCCTAATAAAGCTACTTGTCGTATCTTTAATGTAATAATCAAAAGCCCAGCCATTATCAGTACCACTCCCATTGGAGGTAAAGTGCACCTTGATTTTATCACTTCCGGTATTGATTGTATCAGGATTAGCCGTACCGGTCAATGCTTTTATCATGGTATTGTTAGTGGAATGCCCTTCATAGATGTATAAGGAATCTCCGGGGCTAACCAAATTAAACTTGGTGAAAGCCAAGTTAAGGGGTTGACCTGACGGGGCTGTTAATTCCCAATAACACTCAGAAAAGTTACCATAATCAGCATTACCGCTTCCATCTTCTAAAGACCCGCTATTAGCGTTTACTGTTGATGTACTGTTACAAGCCTGATCATCTAATACCTCAAAATCAAAAGCCCAGCCTTTATCCGTTTCACTTGCATCTGTTCTGAAATGAAGCATGATTTTGTCGCTTTCGATATTGAGCTCACCGGGGTTGTTATTACCGGTTAAGGCGGTTATCATTTCATTGTTGGTTGAATGCCCTTTGTAAATGTACAGGGAATCCTCCGGTTGAACCAGGTTAAATTTTGTAAACTTTAGCCTGAGCGGTTTACCGGATGGCGCTGTTAATTCCCACTTACAGTCTGCAAAGTTGCCATAATCTCCATTACCGCTTCCATCTTCTACAGAACCACTGTCAGCAGTGATTGTCGTAGTACCTTTACAAGCCCTATTAATTTTAAAGGGATCAGAAAAAGTTCCACACCTTTCATAATTGCCATAAACATAAACCTCGTAATTGCCCGGGGATGTTAATTGAAGTGTTGATAAGGTCTTACCGCTCAATTCATTTCCATTCCGGTACCATTGGTAATTGGCATAATTACCCTGAACTTCTAATTGATCACCATTCTTATTAATGGATGGTTTCGCAGGCTCTTCAATAATTTCGGAAACTTTCGTCCTAATAAGGGCTTGTTGAAAAAATGGATACTCATCGTTATTCTTATCAAACTGGCCATTTTGATTCCAGTCCACATAATCCTCTTCGGTGCCATTGGGTCTTGGTTGCCATTTCTGGGTCGATCCCGAGGTTGCATGCTTCCTGTAGGCTTGCCCAAGGAAAGCGTCTGTAGCTCTTGGGTTATTTTGGGTCCCCACATTTTCAAAAAGACCAATGATACTGGCAGAGTCCTTGATAGGGCCTTTATACCTTACGCCAACAAAAAATTTGTCATGAACAATGATATCGGGATTAAACGCAAGAAATCTTATAACATTTTGCCCTGAGTTATAATCCCCGCTAGGAGAAAGCGACTGGTTTGTAATAACTTCTTCATTCCATAGATCCGGCCCATCCGGGAAATTGTTACTCCCTAAAGCTTTGACATACACCTCAAATGTGTCATTCTTGTTTGAGTTATTCTCGTGTGTTACGCCAACATAAATAGAATCAAGGCGAACCGGAAAATCTGGTGCAAATGGACTGGCATTATCGTCAACCCAATCGGTGAAGGCTTGTCCTGCTTCTGTCAATTTTAATCGACTTGTTGGGTTATTGGGATATTCATCATGCAGTTGATAAACTACTGGATTTTGGGCACTTCCAGCAGCAAAATAATTGATAAGGTGATCGCCCCAACAGACTCCTGATTCATAACTACCAAACACAAAACCCCATCCATCTTTTTTAGCGCTTCCGTCTGTTTTAAAATGGAGCTTTATTTTATCGGTACCAGTCTTGATTTTACCGGGATTTTGGTTTCCGGTCAGGGCTGTAATTAAAGTATTGTTAGTAGAGTGACCCTTGTAAATAAAAAGGGTATCACCAGGATCAACCGTATTAAATTGGGTAAAATCCAGGTTTAATGGAGAACCATCCGGAGCGGTTAATTCCCAGTGGCAATCAAGGTTGTTACTATACTGCTTATCACCACTTCCATCGGATACAAAGCCAGCATTCTTGTTAATGGTTTTTGTACCACTGCAAGTGGTGGTTGAAGAACTTGAAGTAACACCAGATAAAACTAAGCCAAAATCCTGCGATGACCCACTTAAAGATCCTTTATGATCAATTTTAATGGTGTAGGTTTTGCCGGGCACAGGGTTTTGAACCAAAACTTCCTCGACATTATCGGTATTGTTGTCACCGGTTGTTGCTGCCTGAGATGGGTTATTGGGATCTAGCTTCCATGGTTTAAAGGTTTGACCACTATTGTTATTTATTCTTAAATCAAGATCGTTGACCAGCATCTTCGTACTAGGATCAAGGCTTGTAGCAGGAACATTACCAGCTTCATCAGTCCAGGCAATGGTAGCCTTCAGCGGTAGATTACCATCTGCTGTCACATTAATGGTGATTGGGTTATTGTTTTGAAGCGTTAATTCCCTTATGATGTTTTGAGAAGCATCTTGCTTAATCTTAGCTGCGGCTGAGGCGGTATTCATCAACCCCCACCCAAATTTGTAATCCGGACCAGGATTGTTTCCAGCTTCATTAGCCGTATGAATAACAAGCGATTTAAGGGTGGAAGCCAGCATGGGCGTACCCCCGTTCAGACTTTTATAAAGGGATTGAAGCAGCACCATAGATCCACTAACATTTGGGGCAGACATGGAAGTACCGCTCTTGTTTTCATAGTCTGAATCACTACCATCTGATGGAGAATATAAGCTCCTTCCGTTACCTACCAAGTCAGGCTTGATACGGCCATCATCAGCAGGCCCCCAACTACTGAAACTAGTCATATTAACATCTGACGGAGCGCTGTAGCCTCCGGGAATATCCTTTACAGCACCAACGGTCAGTACATTCTTGGCTACACTTTTCGGTGGCAAACAATCGTAATTACCATCTGAAGCCCTTGAATTAAAACTTTTTGTCCATTTGTAACTATTGTTTGGGTCACGGAAGTAATGAGGGTTACCCGAAGATGGACCATCATCATTTCTATCATTCCCCGCTGATTTGACGATTAAATAGTAAGGTGCGTTTTTGGCAATCTGATCCCAATTTTTCGCAGAATTATCGTAAAACCCGAATTGGTAATCTTCCGTTTGGCTCACATTGGTATTACCATACCAAAGGTATGCGGTATCGGCATCCCTAAAACCGCTAAGTTCACCATAAGAATGGTTTGAGATTAGCAAGCCACTTCCGGCCTGGTTTACCATTTCCGTATCATCATTAAGCCAATCAAAAGCATCCAGGCTGGCATTGAATGCCATTCCCTTGGCATTACTTTTAACGCCCTGAGCTACCATAGTGCCGGCCACATGAGTAGCGTGGTCATCCAGGTTTGAAGAATTATCACGCTGAACAACCCGGCCGGAGAATTCCTGGTGGGTTGTTCTAACTTTACCACCATCCCATATACCGGCTGTTTCTCCTGAGCCATCCAAATTCAAATTATTTGAGGCACTTGGCCATACTTTATCAGTTGAAATGGTCTCAGCCGCGTCATCATTATGAGTGGTATAGTAAATTGGCTCTCCGTCTTCCCCTAAGCCAACCAATTCCACAACACTACCGTCTTTCATCTCTTCCCGGATGACCCAGTTGTGTTTGCGAGCCTTTTTAAGCGCTTTTTCGTATGAAGCCTCCCATTCGTTTTGCCATTCCTGGGATAAAGCTTTCAAAGCCTTTTGATTAGTTTCTTTAAGAACTGGATCTTGGTTAACTTGATTTTGTTGAGCTTTGGTAGATGGATTAGCAAAAACTACTAAAAACAAAACAGAAAATGATAAAATTTTGAAATTCATACCTTTTTGGTTTATCTATTTTAAAGGGTGAAGTTAAAGCTTATTTTGTTAAACACCAATAAACTTTTTATGCAAAGTTATTCAAGTGTGGGCTTCTTTTCTTTAGGACTTATTTTTATAAATAACCCAAAGATGTTGGTTTTTAAGTACACTTTAGCTATTTTCAGATGCATTAATGATTATAACGTAAGCTGCATTAAAAGGGTTGCTTCGCTTATCAAAGTGGAAAATTATAAACTTTCTCCCTATCGAAAAATAAACTCCCTATTAAAGACGCCAGTTCACTTCTTCCCTTGGCAGAAATCCCTTGACATCAAAAACCACGGCATCATCGTTTTTAAGTGATTGCAAATCAATTGAGCGATAAGCTTCATGGCCTACAGCCAGCACTATCCCATCATATTGCTTATTGTGAATTTGATCTGCCCTGACTAAATCCAGCCCAAACTCTGATTTGACTTCTTCCGGGTATGCTTCCGGGTCGTAAACATCTACATTAATGTCATAAGTAACCAATTCATTAACGATGTCTATCGCCCGGGAATTACGAATATCAGGGCAGTTTTCCTTAAAAGTGATCCCAAGCATTAAAATATTGCTACCAACTATTTTGTGCCCTTTTTTCGCCATCATTTTAACCAATTCCGTTGCTACATAATGGCCCATACTATCATTCATCCGCCTGCCTGCCAGGATCAATTCCGGATGATGGCCAACTTCCTGAGCTTTCTGGGACAAGTAATAAGGGTCTACACCAATGCAATGCCCGCCTACAAGGCCGGGGGTAAAAGGCAGAAAATTCCACTTCGTACTCGCTGCTTCCAGGACTGACCGGGTATCAATGTTCAGGCGGTTGCAGATCTTAGCCAGCTCATTAACAAAAGCAATGTTAATATCCCGCTGGGCATTCTCGATCACCTTAGCTGCCTCTGCCACCTTAATTTCCGGGGCTTTATGGGTTCCGGCCTGTATGATCTTTTGATAAAGTTGATCAACTTCCTCCGTTATTTCTGGCTTTGAACCGGCTGTCACTTTTTTGATATCCTTTAATTTATGCTGTTGATCGCCCGGGTTTATCCTTTCTGGCGAATATCCTACATAAAAATCCTTATTGTAGGTTAAACCACTTTCCTGCTCCAATATCGGTACACATTCCTCTTCAGTTAAACCAGGATAAACAGTCGATTCATAGATAACGATAGCGCCTTTACTTATTTTTTTTCCGACCATTTCAGAGGCGCTGAGTATAGGACCTAAATCAGGGCTGTTATGCTTATCTATCGGGGTTGGCACTGTTATAATGTAATAATGGCTTCCCGTCATTTTCTCCGGGTCATTGCTACAATAGAGCCCTATGCCTCCCTCTGCAGAAAAATCCGGGTTTGAGCGGATGACCTGGTTCAGGTCTGTTTGGTCTGCCTCACCGGTAATGTCAATTCCCTTACTCAGTTCAGAGATACGCTCTTCTTTTACGTCAAAGCCTACAACGGGGTAGTGTTTGGCCAATTCCACGGATAAAGGTAATCCTACATATCCCAAACCTATTACGGTGATTTTTTCCATGATACTTTTTGATTTTTAATAAGGTACTTTTCTTTTAGAAATAGCAACATTTTTTTATTAAGACTGGTAGAACCAGCGGTACCAATCCACGAATTTACTAATGCCTGAACGTATGGGAGTATTTGGCTGATAGCCAAAATCCTTTTTTAAATGATCAACATCAGCCCAAGTGGCTTCTACATCGCCTGGCTGCAGGGGCTTAAACGTTTTTTGCGCAGTTTTACCAATCTTTTGTTCTAAGGCCTCAATGAAATCCATGAGGTTTTCAGGTTGGTTATTGCCAATGTTATAAATCTTAAATGGGGCTGGAGATGAGCCGGGTGTTGGCTCTTGAGCTGACCAATCTTCATCAGGGGCAGCCTTTTGATCGATCACCCGCTCAACACCCTCCACAATATCATCAATGTAGGTAAAGTCCCTTTTCATTTGGCCATTGTTGAAAACTTCGATCGGCTCATCGTTTATGATGGCTCGGGTAAAAATAAACAAGGCCATATCCGGCCTACCCCATGGTCCATAAACGGTAAAAAAGCGTAATCCGGTTGTAGGCAATCCAAACAAGTGACTGTAAGTATGAGCCAGTAATTCATTGCTCTTTTTGCTTGCCGCATAAAGGGAAACAGGGTGATCTACATTTTGATCCACGGAGAAAGGCATGGTCTTATTCATGCCATAAACGCTGGAGCTACTGGCATAAACCAAGTGTTCCACACCAGTGTGCCGGCAACCTTCCAAAACATTGGTAAAACCAACCAGATTGGCATTGACGTAAGCCATGGGATTTTCTAAACTGTAACGGACTCCCGCCTGCGCAGCCAGGTTACATACCCGATCAAACTTTTCGGAGGTAAAAAGCGCCATCATATTTTCCTGATCTTCCAAATTAAGATGGATAAACCGGTAATTCGAGTGGGTTTTGCTTTGTGTTAAATGATTGTAAGCAATCGACTCCCGGAAAATTCCGTTTTCTGCTAAACGGCCATATTTAAGGTTTACATCGTAGTAATCATTAATGCTATCAAGGCCTACCACTTCATAGCCTCTTTCAATTAGTTTTTTAGCAAGGTGAAATCCAATAAACCCAGCCGCACCGGTCAATAATATTTTCATAGTTGCTTTACCCCTGGTAAAATTTGGCGCCCGGTTTTCGGGGCGTAAAATTTATCAGTATTACTTTTAGCTATGCTTAATTGTTGATAGGTAAATCAATTTAAGCGACAAATGTAGGCAGCCTTTTGTTAAGTATCAAAAAATCCTTTTAAAAGTAAAACCAGTAAAATCCTGAAGCCATTTAGAAAAGATATAGCCAGGCAGTTCGCTGTCAGCTTTCTTGTAAAAAAGGTGCAACTTTGGCTTTAGGCTGCTACAAATCATACAGATTCTGTGATCTTACGAAGGTTATTGAGGGGTACCTGAACCAACACAGATTTACCTAACTTATGAATATTAACAGCTACTTTTTTAGCTCCCTGCTGTTGGTAAACAAAGCCTTCTACACCCATCAAAGGACCTGTGATGACCTGAACCCGTTCTCCTTCATAAAACTCGTGATGGACCACTTCCAAATCCTCAGGATCAGTGATCAATTGCTGGATCAAATGAATTTCATCTTCACTCATGATAGCCGGCTCTCCCTCAAATCGAATGTAAGTAACGATACCGGTGGTATAGTAAACTTCCTGGAAACGCCTGGGGCTAACCTTTGTAAAAATATACCCGCGAAAAAGCGGAACTTCAACCCATTTTTTGCGATCGCTCCATTGCCTCAGCTGCTTGGTTAAAGGTAAAAAAACCTCAATGTCCTCAGCTTCCAAACGTTTTTTCACCTTTTTTTCTACCCTTGGCTGCGTATACCAGATATACCAGTGTTTTTGAATAACCTTATCATCGCTCTCCCTTAATACCCGGCTGTAATCGTACATAGGCTTCCTTTTAAAACTTCCGCTTTATCAACCTTTCAAAGATAAGCAGATTTTTATTGACTCAATAGCGTAAACCAATTTACCGGAAGTTCTTTTATTACTAATCGGCAAAAAGGGAAGCCAATAATTGCTCGAAATGGCCTAAAGGTAGCATATTAGCCCCGTCACTTAGGGCTTTGTCAGGTTGGGGATGAATTTCATAAAATAGTCCCTGAACGCCAAAAGCTTTTGCGGCCAGGCTTAGCCCCGGGATATAACCTTTCTGACCACCTGTTTCACCTCTGGCTCCTCCTGGTTGTTGAACAGCATGAGTCGCATCAAAAACCACCGGGTAATTCAGACTTTTCATATCAGCAATATTGCGGAAATCAACCACAAGGTTATGGTAACCAAATGAGGTACCTCGTTCGGTCAAGATAATCTGCTCATTGCCCTTACTAGTAACTTTTTTAGCAGGGTATTCCATATCTGACCCGGCTAAGAATTGCCCCTTTTTTATATTGATTATCAGGCCGGTTTCACTGGCTGCGAGTAATAAGTCGGTTTGCCGGCAGAGAAAAGCCGGAATTTGCAGTATATCAACCGCATCAGCTGCTATTGCTGCCTGATAAGACTCGTGAATATCAGTTAGAATAGGGAGGCCTGTCCTTTCACGAACTTTATTGAGTATGGTTAATCCTTCATTCATACCCGGACCGCGGTAACTTTCAACGGAAGTCCGGTTAGCCTTATCGAAGGAGGATTTAAAGATGATCTGGACATAGGGGTATTGTTCTTGTATGTTTTTTAAAAATTCCGCTACCTCCATGACCATTTGTTCACTCTCAATGACGCAAGGGCCGGCTATGACAAAAGGATAGTGTTGCAGATCATGGTAAAGGGCATTCATAATTACTGCCTGTTTTTATCGGTGTTAGCAAAGCTAAGGTATTGGAAGTTCATTTAGTCACTTTGCCAGAACAAAATGCCTTCGTGTTGAATCCTTTCCAACGTTCCGGTAGTTACCTCATTATAATCCAGAATTTCCACAGACGTTTGAACCCGCGATGAAGCAACTCTTTTCCTTAATTGCTCAATCACTTCATTTTTGTCATTTCCTGTACTCAGTACTAAATCAAGGTCTGAATCAGGCTTATGGTCACCATTTGCACGAGATCCAAAAACCAGTACTTTAGCCTGTTTACCCTTGAGTAGCTCCTCAAAAATGGCGACTAAAGCCTGATAATCATGATCAGGCAAATAAGCTGGATTTTTCTGCATTCTGCTATTTATGATTTCACATTCCCATAAACAACAAACCAAGGATTATGAAGATCTTGTTTATTGTAAGTCAAGGGTTGCTGATCCTCGTAATTGAGTACCTCTGCACCAGCTTCTTCAACAATGATCTGTGAAGCCCCGGTATCCCATTCCATAGTAGGTGCGATTCGGGGATAAATATCGGCTTTCCCTTCTGCTACCAGCATAAACTTTAGGGAGCTTCCCATTGAAACCAATTCAGGTGATTTAAATTGGTTGATAAATTGTTCCGTTTCTTCATTTCTATGGGAACGAGAAGCCACCAAACGCAAACCTTCGTCTGTCATGTAAAAAGTTGTAGCCTTCAACTGGGAAACTTCATCGTGTTCATTCCATAAGTATGCACCCTCTTCTTTAGCCCCATAATACATTCTTCCAAGGGCAGGTGCATATACAATACCGGCAACCGGCTTATCTTTCTGGACTAAAGCCAGGTTAATTGTGAATTCCCCATTTCGCTTGAGAAATTCTTTGGTACCATCCAGAGGATCGATTAGCCAAAATAATTCATATCCTTTCCGATCTTCGTAATCAATTTCCTTATTTTCCTCAGAAATAATCGGAATATCCGGGTACTGCTCCTTTAATTTTTGGCAAATCAAATCATTGGCAGCCCGGTCTGCTTTGGTTAATGGGGAATTATCGTCTTTGGCTGAAACCTCCCAATTTTCATCATCCGAGTTATAAATATTCAACACCTCGGTGCCGGCTTCCTGGATGATATTTAGCAGTCCTTGAATATTGATGGTTAAAGAAGAAGTTGCCTGCATGGAATTACTTTTTATTGGAGGCGCAAAGAACGGAAAGTTTTGCTAAAAGAGCAATGCAATCATCATGAGTAGTCGCTGTGGTATAAGCTAAAAGGTTTGATCAAAAAAATAGGCCAGAACTTATAGAAGTAAGCTATGGCCTATTAACAATCTGTGGAGCCGGAGGGATTCGAACCCTCGTCCAGGCGCAGTGTGCATTGCGACATCTACGTGCGTAGTACTTCATTGCATTTCAGCAGTAGGTTGGGGAAGTACTCAACCATGCCCACTGCCAATCCTGGATTGAGTTTCAGCTAAGCAGCCAGGCAACTGCTTAACCTAGCCCATTCCTTCTGACCTCCACTACGGGGCTCAATGGGCGAACGGCCCCGGTGAAGGAATGGCTCGCATAACCTGGTTACGCGGCCATTGCGTAGTTGGCATTGTTGCCATCTAAATAGGTTTGAAATTTGGATTTACGAGTGACATTTCGAAACACTCGGCACGCCATCGCAAGCATCACTACCCTGTCGAGACCATGTCGGCCCCATAGTGTGGTGTTTGCTATGCGTTTACAAGATGTTAAAGAACTACTATGTTAAATGACTAAATCGTTAAAATCGTTCGAGTGTGGAACCATCATTTTCAATTTACCATATTGATAACAACCTATTTGTTAACAACAATAAAGGGATGCAGTTCCTGATTTATTACCTATTAACCTTTAATTTAGCCCTGCTAAAATTTTAAATCTATGCCCAAACTTACCATCGGCCTGATACGAGAGGGTAAAGTTCCCCAGGATAACAGGGTAGCCCTTACGCCTTCTCAATGCAGAACCTTGGAAGATCGTTATCCCGGTCTAACAATTTTGGTAGAGCCTTCTTCTATCCGTTGTTTCAGTGACGAGTCATACCGACAAAGGGGCATCGAAGTAACTAACAACATGGAAGCATGCGACCTGCTAATTGGTATCAAGGAAGTGCCGGTAGACCAATTAATACCCGGTAAAACCTACATGTTTTTTTCCCACACTATAAAGGAACAGGCTTACAACCGGGATATGCTCAGAGCCATCCTTGAAAACAACATTCGCTTGATTGATCATGAATTAATTACCGATAGTCGAGGAAGAAGGTTGATCGGGTTTGGCCATTATGCTGGCGTGGTTGGCGCTCATTACGGGCTGATGATGTATGGTGAAAAAAATGACGCTTACCAGCTCATTCCAGCCCATGAGGCAGAAAACTATGGAGCCTTGAAAGCTTACTTAAATGCTACTGAATTTCCTCCTGTTAAAACGCTAATAGCCGGCAAGGGAAATGTAGCAGAGGGAGCCCGGGAGTTACTAACCCATGCCGGATTTCAAGAAGTATCGCCTGAAGCCTTTCAAACCTCATCTTTTACTAAACCAACTTATACCACCCTTGGACTAAAAGAACTTTACAAGCGAAAAGATGGTAAGCAGTTGGACCGGGAAGATTTTAAAGCCAATCCTGAGAAGCACTTCAGTGATTTTCTGTCTTACGCCCGGCAAACTGATATTTTTATTAATGCCATTTATTGGGAGCCGGGTATACCTCGCCATTTTAATGATCAAGATACCGCTCATTCATCCTTTCAGGTTAAAGCCATCGCTGACATTTCCTGCGATATTGAGGGCTCAGTACCAATAACAAAGCAACATACATCTCAGGATGATCCCATTTATGGTTTTGATCCCCAAAAGCAGGTATTAACAGAACCTTTCCAACCCCAAACCATTGATGTTATGGCTATTTCCAATTTACCCAATCAATTGCCCAAAGATGCATCTGAGGATTTTGGTGAGGTTATGAAACAAACCATTCTTCCGGCTTATTTTGAGGATCCTGACCAGCGAATGTTCCGGGATGCTACTATTACAAGCAATGGTGCTTTAACAGAGCCTTACCAATATTTAGCACCTTTTGTTAGCAAGTCAACCCAGGAAAACTAACATGAGGCAACCCCTAAATATTATGGCAACAAGATCTGGCATGGTTATGCTAAGTTATTGAATCCTTAATAGCAATAAGGGTAAACAGCAATTAACCATGCAACGCAAGTATCTCATTCACATGTTTGAAAGGTAGGTCGAATGCCTCTGAAACGGCTTCGTAGCAAACCTTGCCATGAATAACATTCAGCCCCTTTTTTAAAACACTATCATCTTTACTGGCTTGCCACCAACCCTTATCTGCTAATTTAATCACATAAGGTAAGGTTGCATTGTTCAAAGCAATAGTAGAGGTTGATGGGACTGCACCCGGCATATTCGCCACGCAGTAATGGACAATGCCATCCACTTCGTAAACCGGGTTCTCATGGGTAGTAGGCTCGCAAGTTTCAATAGATCCCCCTTGATCAACAGCTACATCCACCAAAACGGAACCTTTTTTCATTAGCTTAAGCATATCCCGTGTTATAAGGTGAGGGGCTTTAGCGCCGGGTATCAAAACAGCGCCTATAACAAGATCGGCATCTTTTATCTCATTCTCAATATTCTGCTGGTTGGATTTCATAGTAGTCACGTTTGCCGGCATAACATCTGCCAGGTAACGTAACCGGGAAATACTAATATCCATTATCGTAACATCTCCCTGTAAACCGGAAGCCATTTTAGCGGATTGGTAACCAACCGTTCCCCCACCTAAGATCACAACTTTACCGGGCCTAACACCTGGCACTCCCCCCAACAGCACGCCTCGTCCGCCCTTGGGCTTTTCTAAAAACTGGGCACCTTCCTGAGCCGCCATTCGGCCAGCTACTTCAGACATAGGTTCTAACAAGGGCAAGCGTCCATCATCCGTTTCTACCGTCTCATAAGCTAAACACACACTACCTGAATCAATCATGGCTTCTGTTAATTCGCGGCTTGAAGCAAAGTGAAAATAAGTAAAGAGTAACTGATCTTCTTTGACCAGCTTGTATTCCTCTTTGATCGGCTCTTTGACCTTAACTACCATTTCAGCTTTGTCATAGACACTTTCAATATCCGGTAAAATATGGGCACCCGCTTCTTTATAATCATCATCACTAAAGCTACTACCTTCCCCTGCTCCAGACTGCACATATACGGTATGGTTACGGTAAACCAGCTCGCGAACGCTCGCAGGGATTAATCCAACACGAAATTCCTTATTCTTAATTTCTTGGGGAACACCAATGATCATGGTTTAAAGTTTTTTTAACTGTTTTAATAACAGCTTGCGAATTTAAACCAAAATTTTATCCGAGGAAACTCCCTTTCCTTAGCGGTTGGCTTTGAATTTTCAATTCCTATCAGTAACCTTTCCCGGTTGAAAAACTAAAAAGCATATTAGCGCAACTTTTTTTTAGGTCATTCAATCCTTGCTTTAAGCGGATATTTAAGGTTTTCAAAACTTTTCAGGTCTGCTTGAATCTTCCCGACAAAAATCTTGGACTCTATGCGTAAGGGAACCTGGTTTCGGTCATCCGATACATAAACGGTCATGTCATCCTGTCCCTTAAAAATTCGGCCTTTAACCAATTCAGGCTCGAAAATTCGGCATTTAAATTTACCAAAGTTCGTTTTGACGGTACTTTTTCCTTTGTAAGTAACACCTACAGGGAATAAGGAGTCTGAGAAAAAAGTTTTGATCGGTAAATGAGCTCCGGTTTGAGCTTTGGAAAAATTGATGCACCGGGCATAATAAATGGCTGATAAAATATCATGGATACCCTCCGGAATATTTCTTTTTTCACCATTCCTCAAAAGCACGCCATCTTCTCGTTTAAAAACCAGCCGCTCTTTGGTTTTGTAGCTGCCTTCCCGCACATTCCGGTAGGCTATCGATGGTAAGTAGGTATTGGTATCCATGTAGGTGTAATAATGGTCCCGGACTTTGTAAAACCAATCCCACGTAGATTTAGAACGGCCAAAAACTTTTATAGAAAAATGAGGCTTTCCGCCAATGGAGACAAGGGTATCCCTCACATGAAAAGTAGCTTTGCCTGCATTCACTAACCCGTAATGAATGCGGTAATTAAGTTCCTCTCCTCTTTGAAAAGCGGTGTATGATGGCTTAAGGTTGGGCTTATCCGATTGAATAGGCTTCGCGCTAATTAGTAAAGTAAAAAAAGCAATTACCATTAAGCTTTTCAGCCGAAAATTGTTGGTTGACAACTTGATTCCTCCTATCATTTACCTGCCATGAATGGGTATTTCAAATTATTATATTCCTCCAGATCAGCCCTTATGGAACCTACCGTTAAGCCAGATTCTACCCTGAGCGGAACCTTATTATGATCATCAGTAACCCACAAAGTCATATCATATTTGCTATCGAAGATACGACCTACGATGAGAATGGGTTTAATCTTAAGGCATTTGAATTTACCAAATTCGGTATCAATGATCTCTTTCCCTTCATAACGAAGCCCCACTCTATAGGTAGTGTCATCAATAAACGTGTTAATCATGGCTGAGTCACCGGAAGCAGCGTTTTCAAAATCAAAAGTTCGGGCATAATAAAGGGCGGACAGCATATCCTGGGTTTTTTTCGGAATAGAAAATTGCTTGTTATCTTCATTAACAACCAATTCTTCTTTGTGATTAAATATTAATCTGTCCCGGAAAGTGTAATCACCTTCACGTACATCGCGCATGAAATAATCAGGCACCATTTTATCCATATCCAGGCAAGTTTCATAATGATCCCTAACCTTGTAGAAAGGGTCATAAAAACCCAGGGTTCTTCCTTTCGCCACTATTTTGACACAACCATTGTCCTTTTCCGATGATGCATCTTTAACACGGAAAGTCACTTCACCAACATTTAGATTAAAATAAGCACTGTAACGGACTTTATAGGTCAATACCTCCCCTGGCTGGAAAGGATTGGTTTGATTTTTTTGAATCGCCTTTGGATCATGGCTACCCGAAAAGCTCACAATAATTAAAAAAAAGCCGGTTAATACTAATTGCCTCTTATTCATATTGGCAAAATTTTAAACATTTGGTTCATTGAAATTACAATTTATGGGCCAAAATAAACTGTAACCATGCACTAAAAAAGTGCGAAAGGTTGTATGTAGTCGATTCAAGAATATTAAGCCGGCTATCTCTCAAAAAAGGTATAGGCAATGGAATTGGGATTAACGCGATAGAATCATGAAAATAGTTTCATCTATTGCAACCAATACAAAAATAACCTGAGAAGCAATCATTTACAAAAAATTTTAGCTACTTTTGCACCTTCAATTAGCGGTACTGTATGGAATCACAAACGGCTTTCAGATCCGGATTTGCCAATATTATAGGGCAGCCCAACGTAGGGAAGTCTACCCTTTTGAATGCGGTTTTGAATGAAAAAATATCCATTGTAACCCCTAAAAAGCAAACAACACGGCATCGTATTCAAGGCATTTTGACCGGCCGTAACCATCAGATCGTTTTTTCCGATACACCAGGCATCCTGGAACCCAAGTACCTCCTCCAGAAAAGAATGATGCAGTTTGTAAATCAAGCCATGGAGGATGCAGACGTATTCGTGTATATGGTTGCAAGCGGTGAATATCCTGAATATCACAGGGATTATATCGAGCGGCTTACCGAAAAATCCATTCCCCTCTTACTAGTGATCAATAAAATTGATATGAGTGACCAACAATCCCTTGAGCAGGAAATCGAGCAATATAGCCAATTTGTGCCCTTTGACCAGGTTATTCCCTTATCGGCAACTGAAGCCTTTAATCTTGATAAATTGATAGCCAAAACCGTAGAATTACTACCTGAAAATCCTGCTTATTTTCCAGATGACCAGATTACTGATAAGTCAGAGCGATTTATTGTATCAGAAATGATACGGGAAAAAGTCCTGAATAACTACAAGCAGGAGGTTCCTTACTCTATTGAGGCTAATATTGAGGAGTTTGATGAACAACCGGATATTATCAATATCAGGGCAGAAATTGTTGTTAATAAGCGCTCGCAAAAACCAATAATAATTGGTAAAAAAGGACAAGCCCTCAAAAAGACAGGGACTGAAGCCAGGAAAGACATTGAAACCTTTTTGAATAAACAAGTGTACTTAGAATTGTTCGTGAAAGTAAGAGAAAACTGGCGAGATAAGGAAATGTACTTGAATCAATTCGGTTACCGCTCGTAACCTTTAGCATATGAAAGAAGATACGGTGCAGAAAAAAGGCATAGAAATCAATAAAAAAGCAAAGGCTAAAAGTATGGTTAAACGGTCTTTGGCTATAGTGGGTAGGCCTAATGTTGGTAAATCCACGCTATTCAACAGATTAATAGGGCGGAAAACTGCCATTGTTGACAATCAAAGCGGCGTTACGAGAGACAGGATTCAGGGAGAAGCCGAATGGGAAGGAAAGACCTTTTCTGTTACAGATACGGGTGGTTATGTGCCTAAACCTAATGGCATTTTTGAAGCTGAGATACGGGAGCAGGTAGAAAAAGCCATTGAAGAAGCTTCTGCTGTCTTGTTCATGGTGGATGTCAGAACAGGTATTACGGAAGAAGATGAAGCCTTTGCTCATTTGCTTCTACGCCTTAATAAGCCTGTTTTAGTTATTGCTAACAAAGCAGATAACCAACATTACGGCTTTTATAGTTATGAATTCTATCAACTAGGGTTCGGTAAGATTTTCCCCTTATCATCAACCAATGGCAGTGGCACCACCGAATTACTGGATGAGGTTTATAATTTGTTAAACCTTGACCAGGTCCCTTTGACAGAAAATGAACAAGAAGAAGTACCGGCTTTTGCGATCTTAGGCCGTCCAAACACCGGAAAATCCACCTTAATCAATGCTTTAATCGGTGAGAATCGGCACATTGTTAGCGATATACCAGGTACAACGCGGGACTCCCTTGCAAGCCATTTTAATAAGTTTGATAAAGCCTTTGAGGTAGTTGATACCGCAGGACTCAGGAAAGAAAAGCGAGTCGATGACAAAAATCTTGAGCAAGTAGCCAATACCAAAGCGATACAGGCAATGGAGCAGGCCGATGTTTGTTTCCTGATGCTGGATGCCCATTATGGGCTTGAAAAACAGGATATCAACCTGATTAACCTGGTTCGCAGCCGTAAAAAAGGGTTGGTGATTCTGGTCAATAAATGGGATGATGTGGAGAAGGATGATAAAACCCATCTTGATTACATCGATCATATCAAGAATCGAATCAATATGCCCATGGATGTCCCTATCTATTTTATATCGGCTTTGGAAAAATTAAGATTAATGAAGGCAATGGATGAGGGGTTAACCGTTTACAAAAATATGAGAAGGACTTTTTCAACCTCCCAATTGAACGATGTTATGCTCAATGCTATTGAAAAGAATCCGCCTCCTTCTGAAAACGGCCATTTAATCCATATTAAATACATAACACAGCTCAATACGAAAGGTCAGGCATTTGCTTTTTTCTGTAACAGGCCTGAAAATATTCAATCAGCATACAAGAAATTTTTGGAAAGGCAATTAAGGAATAATTTCAACTTAAAAGGTATTCCCATTTCGTTGGTTTTCAAGGAAAAATAAAGATCCTTCAGGTTTAATTGGCATAGCTTATGCGAATGCAACTTCTTTTTAACATTTACCATCGGGGATATAGTAAACAACTTTGCCTATCCATTTTTTAGGAATTGGATGAAACTGCATAATTTTGCAAAAGGAGAATGAAATGAATAAAGAAGGAAAAAAGGTTATTAAGAAGGTAATTTTGAGCTTCTTTTTGGTCGGATTTTTTATTGGCTGTGGTCCTAAAGAGAGAGCTACCGATGAGATCAAGAAAAAAGTAGATAGTTTAGATCAGGAAATAATGGAACAATTGGAAGAAGATAAGAAAGATACAAATAAAGAAGAGAAAAGCGGTAATTCGCGGTAATTAATAACACATTTGAAAATTATCATCTAAGTAATAAAGGGAGCGTTAAACGCTTCCTTTTTTATTTTAACATTATTGGTTTTATCCTTTGATGGATAAAGGTTTGGTCGTTTTGAATTTTATCTAAATTTGCAGCCACTTATTAAAAGCTTTAAGTATGACAGAAGTAGGAATTAAAGGGAATCACGCTAATTTAAGCAGTCTGGGTTTCAATAACCCCAAGCATGTGAACTGGAATTTAACCCCTTCTGAACTGATTGAAAAAGCAGTTCAAAACGGAGAAGGTAAGTTAGCGGACAGTGGAGCGCTAACAGCGGACACCGGAAAATTTACCGGGCGTTCGCCTCAGGATCGCTTCATCGTTGAAGATGATATTACAAAGGACACGGTTTGGTGGGGCGATATTAACATGAAGTTCAATCCAGAGAAATTTGACCAGCTCTATGATAAAGTGATTAACTATCTATCCGATAGAGAATTTTATGCAAGGGATGCCTATGCTTGTGCTGATAATGACTATTACCTGAATATCCGGGTTATCACAGAATATGCTTATCAGAATTTGTTTGCTCGAAATTTATTCCTGAGGCCGAACCTTGATGAGATTCAAAATTTTACCCCTGAATGGCATATTGTGGCTGCACCTGGCTTCGAAGCAGACCCTGATATAGACGGTACAAGGCAAAGCAACTTTGCCATTATCAATTTCACCAAAAAAACCATCCTAATAGGTGGTACAGGGTATACGGGTGAAATGAAGAAGGGAATCTTTTCGGTTTTGAATTTTATCCTACCTTATGAAAAGGGAGTTCTTTCCATGCATTGCTCTGCCAATATGGGCGATAATGGCGACACTTCCATATTTTTCGGCCTATCAGGAACCGGCAAAACAACCCTTTCGGCTGACCCCAACCGAACGCTAATCGGGGATGATGAACATGGATGGACTGATAAAGGGGTTTTTAATTTCGAAGGAGGCTGCTATGCAAAGGTAGTAGACCTTTCTGCGGAAAAAGAGCCAGAAATTTACAATGCTATTCGATACGGGACCTTGCTCGAAAATGTTCGATTCCATGATAAGACCCGTACTGTAGATTATGAGAATACTGATGTAACACCTAATACGAGAGCAGCGTACCCCATTGATTACATTGATAATGCCATAGAGCCCTCTTTAGGTAATGTGCCTAACAATATGTTCCTATTGACTGCAGACGCTTTTGGAGTGCTTCCGCCAATCTCTAAGCTTGACAAAGGGCAGGCTATGTATCATTTCCTCTCAGGGTACACGGCAAAAGTTGCCGGTACCGAAGCAGGTGTCAATGAACCTCAACCAGTTTTTTCGGCCTGTTTCGGAGCTCCTTTCCTTCCTTTACATCCCACCACATACGCTGAAATGCTGGGTAATAAGATGGATAAACATAATGTCAATGTTTGGCTAATCAACACTGGTTGGACTGAAGGGCCTTATGGGGTTGGTCACCGTATTGACCTAAAATATACGCGTGCCATGATTCAGGCAGCTTTAGAAGGCAAGTTAAACCAGGTTGACTATGAAACAAACCATATCTTCGGTCTTAGGATGCCGAAATCCTGCCCCGGTGTTCCTTCTGAAATTTTGAACCCAAGAGAAACATGGGATGACAAGGAAGCTTATGACAACAAAGCTCAGGAATTGGCCAGCTATTTCAATAACAATTTTGAAACTTACGCTGATTTTGCTAATGAGGAAATCAAGGGTGCAGCTCCTGCAGTCGCAACTTAAAGCCCATTTCGGCTAAGCTTAATGTTATTTATTTTTACCCTTCCCCTCCTTTCAGACTTAGGTAAGGAGGGGAAGGGTTTTTTTGTTTCTATTCCGGGCCAATCAAATGCCTATCAGCCCTAATTTTTTGTATTACTTCCAATCTGCCATGTGTTATTTTTTAAAGCAGTATCCGCTAAACGCCGGGAAGGATCTATGCTAATGGATTCGATACGACTTTTTTCAGATGCTATGTTGAACTGGTACTTAGGATAGGTCCATGGCCAATCTTTTTTAACCTCGCGCTTTAGATCATAGTTATTAGGCTTATTGGCTCTCATCATTCGCAAAGGAATGTAATAAAGCTTATCAGGGCCATCTTTAAATTGAACCTTAATGTCCAAAGGCATTGGGATTTTGCCTTTATTTACCAATGTAACTTTTGTCTTATCCTGCTTTGACTCAACCGTATCAATGCCATAATCAATCGTTCGTGTGGTATTCAACCACAGGTTAAAGTACCAGTCAAGTTGAATGCCGGAGGTTCTTTCCATAACCCGTTTAAGGTCTTTTGGATAGGGGTGCTTGAATTGCCATTTTTTGAAATACCTCCTCAAGCCACGGTCCAGGTTTGATTTGCCGATAATATAGCCCATTTGTGCCATAAATACCGCACCTTTTGAATAAGAAGCAATACCATAAGCACCATTCGTATTGTAAAAATCCGCATGAAGATTCATGGGTTCCTCCCGTTTGTGACCCGCAAATTTTCTGTAACCGCCATAGCTACCACTCTGCGGATTGTCCTGGTCTTTTTTGAAAATATGGTTCATTGTTCTGGAGGAGGTGTAAACGGTTATTCCTTCATCCATCCAGGCGTGCATATTTTCATTGGAAGCTAAGACGCCCTGGTACCAAGAGTGAGCAAGTTCATGGCAGGTAACACCTACTAAACTCTTAAAACCCCGATCACCAGTAATCAAGGTCCCCATTGGGTATTCCATACCACCATCGCCTCCTTGTATCACTGAAAACTGTTTGTAGGGGTATTGGCCAAAGTTTTTGCTCATGTATTGAAAAGCTTCAGCAATTTTTGGCTGCGCTTTCTGCCATTTATTAATCAAAGTATCCGGTGTGTAAGGTTGGTAGAGAAAATGTAAGAGCGGGCCATTTTTCACCTGATGGGTTTCATGCCGGAAATCTTTATCAGCAGCCCACATGAAATCATGAACCTTGGGTGCTTTAAAATGCCAGGTAATCCGGTCTTTAGCAGGCTCCTGCATTTTATTGCTTCCCTCTTGATAGCCATATTTAACCTCTTCAGGATTTTGAATGTAACCGGTCCCTCCTAATACATAATCAGCATCGATGGTTATCTTCACATCAAAGCTACTCCAAAGCCCATGGAACTCACGTGCCACGTAGGGATCAGCGTGCCAACCATGCTCATCGTATTCAGCCATCTTAGGATACCATTGGGACATGGAGAAAGCTACCCCTTCCTTATTATCCCGGCCTGAACGCCTGATTTGAATGGGAACCTGTGATTCAAACTTCATTTCAAATGTGGTATGCTCATTCGGTAAAATGGGTTCTGCTAACTCAACTTCCAGGATAGTACCAGCGATATTATAATCCAACTCCTGGCCTTCCTGTTTTAGTGATTTGACTTTGTGGTAGCCTTGTTCATCCGCTTCCAAATTATTAATACGGTCGCCTATCCTACTATCCGGGTCTCTAATGGTCCTGGACCTTACATCCATCATGCTACCGGGCTGAAAGGCATTGAAGTACAAATGGTAGTAAACATTGTGTAATGTATCCGTTGAATTATTATGGTAAACCAATTCCTGGAATCCCTCAAATTCATGGTTTTCGGCATCCATCTCAATCTTCATGGTATATTCACCAGCCTGTTGCCAGTAGTACTTATGCTGGCCAGTAACCATAAATGGTAAGCTAAAAATGTAAAGTGTAAAAAGGCCTTTCAAACAGAAATTATGGCTCATACTATTCTCATTTTTTGTTTTCCGTTATCCATGCTGTTTTAGCCTGAATGCTTTCTAAACGCTGACCTTTAGGCCATTCTTTGTTTTCCGGATAACCCAGGAATAAAAAGCCTAAGAATTCATCTTCCTCTCCCAAACCGAAATAAGATTTCATGGATTCATGATAGGTCATACCCCCGGAATTCCAGTAAGCACCGATACCATAGGCAGAAGCTGCTATCCACATATTTTGGACTGCACAGGCAGTAGCTTCTACTTCTTCGATAGCCGGAATTTTTTGAGGCTTATCTCCCCTTTTCATACCTATGGCAATAATGTGAGAGGCCATTAAGGGCCTATCGTGTATTTTCTGATACGTCTTTTCCTTGAATTCTTCCTCCGGAGTTACTTCTTTATAGAGGTTAGCATGAAAATCAGCCAATTCATACCTACCGTCTCCCGCGAAAACCCAAAACCGCCATGGTTCGGTATAACCATGGGTAGGAGCCCAATTGGCATTTTCCAGGATTTGATTAACAATATCCTGCGGAATAACCTCTTTTGAAAATTTTTCCGGTTTAATCGTCCTTCTTTGCTGAATGTATTGATTGATGTCCATATTGTACCAACTTATTCCATTTGAGACATTTCACTGACAAATTTCCTACCTAATGTTACTCCCTCATGAGCCAATCCCTTAATTCGGGGAAATAAATTATAATCACGCCAAAGGTAATATAGCGAAGGGTCTTACCAATTAACATCAGAACCGCCACTTTATAAACGTTTAACCTGAAAAAGCCTAAGGCAATGGCAATGGGGTCACCAATTACTGGTAGCCAACTTATCAGGGCTGGCCAGCTACCAAATCTCCTTACTTTTTCTTCCCATTTTAAGATTTTACCCTTTTTTAAGCCCCAGTATTTTTCTATCCAGACCCAATGACCAAAGTAACCAAGGTAATAGGAAGTCATTCCCCCCAACCAATTACCCATTGATGCCAAAACAGTAGTCAAAGTAGGATCATAATCACCGATAAGCATTAATCCATAAACAACGTCTGAGCTAAAAGGAAGAATGGTAGCCGCCAGGAAAGCACTGGCAAACATGCCTAAGTAGCCAATATCAAACAATGTATCCATAGGGCAGCTCTTCTTCCTGTGATAACAACTGGCTCCTTACCGGATCACTTTTTAACATCAATTAGCGGTTAATAGATTTACAGCTTTCTCATAAGCCCAATTTAACTGCTGGGCCATAGTCAATTTGGTATTATCCAGTATATAAGCATCATCGGCTACTCTTAACGGACTTTCATCCCTGTGGGTATCCAGGTAGTCCCTTTCATCAATATTGGCCCTAACATCAGCTATGCTAATAATCTTGCCATCTGATTGCAACTCATCATACCGTCTTCTGACCCGGGTTGATTCAGATGCTGTAAGAAAAATTTTAAGTTCAGCATCAGGGAAAACAACGGTGCCAATATCCCGGCCATCCATGATAATACCTTTTTCATAACCAAATTGCTGCTGTTGCTCAACCATCTTTTCCCTAACCGGCATCAATGCACTTACTTCACTCACTTTAGCGGTTACGTCAAGTTGACGGATGGCTTTTTCAACCGGTTCGTCATTTAAGTAAGTTACCTGCTGACCACTATCCGTCTCATAGGAAAAATCAATGGAAATAGCATTTAAGGCTTCCCTGATAGCATCAATAGACCTAATATCAATTTGGTTATGAAGAAAATAAAGCGTTACAGCACGGTACATCGCCCCTGTATCAACATATTTGTATTGCATTGCTCTTGCCAGGTCTCTTGCCAGGGTACTTTTTCCGCAAGAACAGAATCCGTCAATTGTAATAATAATGCTTTCCATGAAGTGATTTAGTTCGGTCTTCCAATAATGACTTAAATGTTGGTTTTTACTGATCCGCCTGATTAACTTTCATTTCATTGATCAAATGATCAGCTTCACCCACATTACTAAGGTACCATAAAATAAACCTGATATCGACTCCTATTGAACGGGCATATTGATCACTCCAGGCATAATCAGTTATTGTGCCCTGATAGGTACGGTCAAAATTCAAGCCTACCAAATCTCCATTGGCATCCAGAACCGGACTCCCGGAATTACCCCCGGTCGTATGGGTATTGTATAGGAAACAAATGGGCACATCATTGGTCTTCTTTCTTTGAAAATCCGATTGACGGTTCTTTTCCTTTTTTATTACGTTCATCATTCTACTGAAAGGCCTGTAATCACCACTTGGTTTTGCTTTATCCTGATAGCCTTCAAGTGATGTAAAAGGCTTATAAAGAACCGCATCTTTTGGCTCATAGCCCTTAACCTTGCCGGATGTAAACCTTAGTGTACCATTGGCATCAGGAACAAACAGACCTTGTGTGGCTTTGCGTTTTAGGTTGAGGTAGTGCGGCTTCAAGGAACCGATCTTACTAAAATTTTTACTCCTAAACCGTTGCGTCTGACTGAAATCATTCTTTAGCCTTTGCCACAATGCTACAATTGGTAATTTGAGATCATTCAGATTAGCTGGATCATTCCGAACAATCTTAAAAATCCGGGCCGTATCGAGTAAATGGCCTTCTTCATAACCTTTTTTTATAAACGTTTTTACTGATTTATCTTTAAAGTAATTCTTCAGAGGGTCTAAAGCATTCCCCTTTTCAAATTCAAGCCCTTGCTTAATAAACTTTCTCAAAAAAAGGCTATCCGTAAAATGGTCAATTTTCTCGAATTTATTCCTGTAATCCTTGATAAACGACTTTTTATCAACCATCGCTGAATCCGGATTTTTGTTGATCCTGCTTATCAATTTACCCGTTTTTCGCGCTAATTTGATAGCTTCAGAGCTATTGAATAATTGGTAATACCAAAATATTTTTTTGCCCTTTTTCATCACTTCATTGTATAGGGAATCGATTTGATCGGTTACGGTCAGGAATTTTTCCTGTTTATCACGGTTAATACGACCTAATTTACGGAAAACTTCATTTTCTTCATCTTTTCGTTTCCTTTCAAGATGGATGGCATCCATCGCTTCGAGCTTACCCCTGTAATTCTTGGCCACATTAGCAAGTGTTTTGATTTTGGACTCATATTGTGTTTCTATCCTCTCATGACCTTCCTGAAGATCCCTTAGTTGTCGTACCTTCCATTCAAAAAGGTTACCAATGTAAGGTAGCTGTACCTTTTTATGAAAGCGTATAAAAGCAGACGAACGATGGCGATAAGTACGGCCGGGATAGCCGAGAATGGATACAAAATCGTTTATATTCACGCCCTCTTCGTTGATATCCAAGTGAACCTCCGGCTCAAATGGTACATTGTCTTCGCTGTACTCAGCCGGTTTACCATCCTTGCCCACGTAAGCCCTCAAAAAAGCAAAATCGCCCGTGTGCCTTGGCCATTCCCAATTATCCGATGATCCACCGAATTCTCCAACGGTACGAGGAGGTGCATAAATAAGCCTTAAATCTTTAAGCATCTTGTACTTGAACAGGATGTAGGAATCACCGGCCAGCATTTCTGAAACTTCCACTTCCAGTTCCGGGTGTTTCTCCTGGTATTGTTGTTTTACTTTTTGCTGATTCACCGACAGTTGTTTCTGCTTCTTCACAGGATCGGAGATAGTATCAATCCCGTCAAGGACTTGATCCGAAACATCTTTGTACCCCTTCATTATCTTAAGGTTGAGGTTATAAAAAGGTATTTCCCTGCCGGTTTGCCTGGCATTAAAACCATTTTCCACATAATTATGCTGCTTGGTACTTTTCGCTTCTAATTTACTGAACACACAATGGTGATTGGTTAAAACCAAGCCTTTATCTGATACAAACGAACCAGTACAGCCGCCAATCCTGACAATGGCATTGATAAGCCCTTTACCGCCAGGATTATAAATCTTTTTTGCAGGGATATTTAGGCCTTTAGCTTTCAGGTTAGCCTTTGCCAGAAGGCTTACGGGGTACATTCCTCCATCATCGTTAGGACCGCCAGCTTTTAACCCAAAAGGAAGAAGACCAATAATTAAGCTAAAAAAACATAATTTTATCAAACTTGAACTTGTTTGTTTTAGGATAACCATAGATTATTAAAATATTGATTGTCAGTATATTATGATTTTTTTCTGTCGTCTTATAAACCCCGCTAAGGTAAGGTTAACTAAACAATATTTCCGAAAATTCGCTGTTGAAACGTTTTTTCTCTTATTCAAAAACTTTTTCAAAAATTATTGGCTTTTTAAAAAATTTTTATATTTGAGCCTAGTTAGATCTTAATTGTTTCATGAATCAAAAAATCGTGCGCTATGAACAAAGGCGACTTAATCGATCGTATCGCTTCAGATGCTGGAATTACTAAAGCTCAAGCACAAGATGCGCTTAATTCCTTCATTGATGCAACAACTAAAGACTTGAAAAAAGGTAACAAAGTTACCCTCGTTGGCTTCGGAACTTTCTCTGTGTCAAAGCGTTCTGCCAGGAAAGGCAGGAATCCGCAGACCGGGAAAGAAATCAACATTCCGGCCAAGAAAGTCGTTAAATTTAAACCCGGAAAAGACCTATCAGATAAAGTAAAATAACCTATCTGAACTTTCGGGTTTATCCTAATGAAAAACCCCGTTTGGGATTTCCTTACGGGGTTTTTTTTATGCCTTGCAAATAAGCTAAAAATCTGAAATTACCTTTTGGCTTACTTTTTGCTTTGCCGAGTTCCTCTACCTCTCCCTAAACACATCTTACAGCATTCCAACCTTACTAATCCGCTGGCAATTCGGTAGTATACTTTCATTAAAAGATTCTGCTAAACCAAATTCTCTGAATTTTCTTTGATGATAAACTTTTCTCCTTGAATAGCAAGATACGTTTCTTCAAACACTTTTCTTGCCTCGTTTAAGAGTATATCCAGATTGTTATAACGAGCCGAAAAATGCCCGATTATTAATTCCTTCACACCAGCTTTTGAAGCGATGGTTGCCGCCTCTTTTGCAGTGGAATGACAAGTCTTGTGTGCCCTGCCTTTCAGGTTCTCATCAAACGTTGCTTCATGGTAAAGGGTCCCAACATCCTTCAAATAAGGGATTAGTTCTTCTTTTAAGCTGGTATCAGTGATGTAGGCAAAAGATTTTGCCAGCGGATTTGCCAAAGCGTAAAATTTAGCTGAGTAGGTATTCCCTGCCTTATCTGTGTAATTTTTGCCTTGTTCAAGGTACTGATAGGCTTCAACCGGTGGGGGCGCTTTTTTAATGGCCTCTTTACTTAATTTTTGCTTTTGGAATTTCTCGCGGAAAACAAACCCAAAGCAGGGTATCCGGTGAACCAGATTAAGAACCCTCACTTCCAATTGGTGGTCTTCAAACAAGAGACCCCCATCCTTAACAGTACTGATAGGATTAAATTGAAGGTCAAAACGGAGATTGGCATCGGAATGAAAAAGCTGCGTCCGAATAATGTCTTCCAATCCTTCAGGACCGTAAACTTGCAGGGGTTGTTGACGATGTTGCAGATTTTGTGAGGTGATAAAACCAATTAAACCCGTAAAATGATCCGGATGAAGATGGCTTATGAAAACCTGTTTAACCTTATTCTGATTAACACCACTTTTTAGCAGCTGTGCTTGTACGTTCTCACCACAATCCAGCAGATAATTCCGGTCGGTAAGGCTTAATACCTGAGCAGATTGGTTTCTTGAGGCTGTCGGTGTGGCAGAACTATTTCCCAGGATTGTAACTTCCATGAATTTCCCCGGTTTTTTGCCTTTGCATTAGGTCAAGCCGGGGTCTTCCCCTTCGTTTAGCTGCCGCTCTATACCTTCTATCAGGACAAGATCAACAGCTTCTTCCTGCGTTTCTGCGTAGGAAATGACGTTTTCATCTGCAAAATATTGCAAGACTTGGTTTGAACCAGCCAGGACAAGAGAGCAACCATTCTCCATCGCTTGATCAGAAAGGTCTTTTAGGAAGCTCATACCGGTAGGTTCATCTACATCCAAATTTGGAAAATAGAGGACCATGTTCTGTTTTTGAACTTCCCATAGGGATAAAATCTTTTCCTGAATCGCTTGAATTACTTCGTCAGTCAGGTATGCATCTTCGACTTTTATTAGAAGGTGCTTTTCACCCTCTTTGGTTGTAATGGGCATTGCCAGTTTACTTTTTAAAAGCGTGTTCTAAAAGCGATGAAAACAATTTTCCAAATTAGATTCCTAATAAAATGTTTCTGCTTTTAATTATTCCGCTCAACCCAGCAATAATTTTCCTTATCCCCTTAAAATACTATCTTTTTATTATTAAGAGGCCTGCTGTGCCTCCATCTCTTTAACTGCCAAAAACTTTTCTGCTTCCAGGGCAGCCATGCAACCGGTTCCGGCGGCAGTCACAGCCTGGCGGTAAGTGCTATCCTGTACATCACCGGAAGCAAAAACACCTTCAACGTTGGTTTTAGTGGTATTTAAACCGGTGTAGATATACCCACTATCATCCATATCGATTTGTCCCCTGAATATGTCCGTATTAGGCTTGTGGCCAATGGCTACAAAAAACCCGGTTATAGAAAGCTCCTTTTCCTCGTTGGTTATATTATTGTAGATAATGGCACCCTCAACGGCATGCTCACCTAAAATTTCTTTCGTTTGGTGATTATAAAGGATCTGAATATTCTTGGTTTGCTGCAATCGCTTCTGCATAATCTTGGAAGCTCTCATGACATCCCTTCTGACTAAAATCGTTACGCTGTTACAAAGTTTTGCCAAGTAAAGGGCTTCTTCCGCTGCTGTATCACCACCACCTACAACAGCCACGTCTTCTCCCTTATAAAAGAACCCATCACAGATGGCACAAGCAGAAACGCCATTCCCGTTTAACCGCTGCTCAGACTCAAGACCCAGCCATTTGGCCGAAGCACCCGTGGAAATGATGATGGAATCAGCATAAATTAATTTTTCATCATCAATGGTAACCTTATAGGGTTGTTGAGAAAAGTCAACCTCTGTAGCATGACCAAACCGAACATCGGTATTGAACCGTTCAGCTTGCTTTTTGAAGTCTTCCATCATTTTAGGCCCCTGCACACCATCTGGGTAGCCTGGGTAATTCTCTACGTCTGTAGTAATCATTAATTGACCACCAGCTTCAATACCCGTGTAAAGCACTGGATTTAAATCAGCCCTTGCCGCATAAATAGCAGCCGTATAACCTGCCGGGCCAGAACCTATGATTAACAACCCAACGCTTTCCATCTTATTCTCAGCCATAATTCGATTTTCAAGTTTATTAAATTCAGCAATCAGTTTAACAAGTGACTTAGAAAAAAATTCCTGTTAAAACCTTACTAATTCAACGCATGCAAGTGGCAAAAAGGAGACCAATGAGCCTCCTTTTTACATCTAAAGTCAGTTAAGTTTGAACGTTGTTAAGTGAAGTTTAAGTGGCTTATTACCCCCTCTTGGGGTTTCCCGGTCTAAATACCAATTTAAAAAGATGCTGATTTGTTCGTTATCACCAACATCTGCATTTTCAAGGTCGATAGAGGCATAGACCAACCGCTTAAAAATCTCTTTGCCTGTTTTCTCAGACAAACGTTTAACAATATTTTGTTTATCTTTTCTTCTCACCTCATCCAAACCTTTGAAACCATTCTGCTTGAGTATCCGGGAAAGCAAAGTTCCTTTGATGTCACTAAGTTTATTAAGCGTTGCAAAAGAGCTGAGCGCTGCTTGCTGTAACGAGTATTCGTAGTTATTAAAACTACCAGACTGCAGGGTATCAAGTATTGAGAGCCTGTACAGATTGTTTTTCAGACTACTTCTGGCATCCCTAAAGAATACTTTATCCCGTTGAATCAAGGAAAGGTAAGACTCCACCGCACTTGGACCGGATTCCTGGAAATAATCCATGTAGTTGACGGTATAATCTACTAACTTATAAATTGATTTATAAGCGTCAATCTTTTGGCGGGCAGGAATCTCAAATTCATCCGGGTTAGCCTCTACATCATTTCTGATTTGTAGGAGAGCAGAAGTGATTTCTTGATTTTGAAACAATTCAGGTTTGTCCAGGTAAACCGCCAAATTGCTGGAAGAGGGAACATACATGACCACTTGTTTAAGCTTCTGGAATAATTCCCTGTTCCGGGGATCATGAATATCCGTAAAAGTATCAGCTTTAGTACGGTTATAGTAGGCCAGCAATTCATTGACTTTTTGTTTCAGAAAGGTTCCTGAACGATCGTTAAAAACCGGAGATAAGTTGTTCCAAACGGAATCAATGGTTTTTGCTTCGGTCAGCATACTCAGGAAAAATGTAGCGTTATCCTTTGCTGAGTTTGCCTCATAACCAATTTGGTACTCATTTTGACCGACAACAGAATAGGGAGAAACGGGTACATCCCGATCATCTACTTCGGCCGATATTGAAAAATTTCCTACAAAATCGGGATTGTTAGCAAGCCTCTGCTTATTGAAGCGTACCCTCAAAATGCTGTTTTCGTTCACCTCCTCCACTTTTCGCTGAATGGAATCAAACCCCCAAACCAGCTTAGGATCCTGCGGCTCTTCTTTGTTTTCAAAGATCTTAATGTACTGCCTTGGGTCAACTTCATTGATTTCACTGACCCCGGTTTGGGCATAAATCATACTTGTAAGCCCGGTTAAAAGAAGCATTGAGGTAAGTAGACGTTTCATAAGGTTGATACTTTTTTTAATGAATAAAATTTACCGTTGTAAAACTAACCTTTGTTCAAGTTAAAGTATGTTGGCGATTTTTTTGAGCCCGCCTGTGAACTTTTTTATTAAAAGGCAAAAATAATTGAGTTAAGCTAAATTTCAACAATTTTTAGTCATTCCTTGAAGAAATTATTCGCAATTGAGATTTCAGGGTTTATCCAGTCGGGTAGAGTCAAAATAAGAAAGCGATTAACGCTTGATGACTTTTTTTGTTGTATGAAATCCATCACCGGTAATTGACAGGAGATAAATGCCGCCTGATAGCTCGCTTAGGTTTCGGAAGCGGAAGTTATTAACGCCCTGATCCAAATCAAGGTTTTTTACTTTCACGGTTTGGCCGGTTTCATTGATTATCCGCAAGCGGTATTTTCCACTATGAACAGAAAAAAGAGTAAGTTCCAGGTTTTCTTTAAAAGGATTCGGATACATACTAATAACATGGCTACCACCAATTTTTTGGCCGGTTATTTTCTTGAGGTGCCAATGAGCCTTGTAAAAATCCGGAATACCATACCCAAGCATAGTATCAGGGTCACCGGCCTGAGAAGCGCTCGCGATTATCGCCCGCCTTACCTGCATGTTGGTGGCTGATGGAAAAGCCTCCCACAGACAGGCAGCCAGTCCGGCTACCAATGGGGCAGAGAAAGAAGTTCCAGCGCCTTGAAGGATCTCATCATTTTCATCCCCTACAACAAAAACGTTTCGACCCTGAGCCACTACATCCGGTTTGGTTCGGCCGTCAACTGAAGGCCCCAAAGAGCTAAACCCGGCTAAATTCCTGGTTGAGTCCACAGCGCCGACCGTTAAAACACTGTCCGCATCTGCGGGAGCCGAAATGTATTGCCATTTATCATTTCCTTGGTTACCAGCACTGGTTACAACGAGGAGCCCTTTCCGTGCAGCCATTGAAGCTCCCCTTGAAACAGGGGTTGTTGAACCATCAAGCGAAGCATAGCGGTGGTCTGTTGTAGAATCATCAAATTGGGTATAGCCAAGGGATGAGTTAATAATTTTTGCGCCTACGCTATCGGCATATTCTGCTGCTGCAATCCACGAATACTCTTCTATCAAAAATTCGCTATTGGTATTCTCCGATCTTAATAACCAATAATCAGCTAATGGCGCTGTACCCATTAAGTTATTCTCTAAATAACCCGCCATTGTGGAAAGCACCATTGAACCGTGGTTGGAATAAGCAAATACGCCTTCTTCTTGCTTAACAAAATCCCAGGTTCCCCGGAGCAGGTTAAACACGTCCAGGTGTTCAAAAGCATCCAGTTCATGGACTTTTCTAAACCCAGCATCGAGCACCGCAATACCCACTCCTTTACCCCTTAGTTCTTGTTGATGCAGCAAGTGACCATTCATCATTTCAATTTGATGAGCGCTTTGACCATATAGCATATCCAGGGTGGGCACCCTCACACTTTCCGACTGCGGACTTAGCTGATTACCCTTAACCCGGTAACTTGTATCAATGATTTCAAACTGGTTAATGGCTTTTAATTGACCAGAATCTTTAACCAGGGCTGCAACACCATTTAGCCATTTGGAACGTAGCAAAACAGATTCCGAAGCTGATTTCACCTTTTCAATATAGTCCGGGTTTACCGGTAAATCAGACTTACGAACCGGGATGTTTTGTTTAATGCGTCTTTGGATTGCTCTGCCTGATAAAAAAGCTCCAGGATTATCTACGGAGTAAGGGGTTCCCTGTTTATCTTTGAATTTAAACCAGTAAACCGAGTTACTGTCCTGGGCAATTGCTACATGGCCAAAACCTATTGTAAAAAGGAATAAAAAAGGCAGAAATCGGATCAAGGTAACCAGTAATTTTTCAATTTGTATCGAATGATGTAACCTTTGTTAGCCTTTTTTTCCCAGGCAGTGTCTTTTGGAGGCAATGTTTCGCCCTCAAAACGAAGGTTAAGTTCTTCTTTATAAACCATGCCAACATCCTTGGCATAAACAACTTTGCGAGTTTTCTGTTCGATGCGGTTACCGGAATCTTTTTCAACCACCGTTACCGTGCTATCAAAATCATAATGCTTATTACTGTATGGTTGGTGAACATTTTTGTAACGAAAATCAGCAGCCAGAAGGTTGTTAAATGCATTACCATTCCATGATTTACCCGCCTTAACGGGAAAAGTCATTTTGACCAAGCGCTGGTTATTCCTGAAAACCTCATATTGGCTTTTTTTCATTTTGGCTGAGTACAAGCTGGGATCTGCTTTAATGTTTTCGCTGGTACTATCCATCTGCCGTTGCATCCTGTAACGGTTTGAATCAATTTCTTCCCCGACCGTTTCCCTAACGATATACTGGAAAGTATCTATGGTTTTCTGGAATTTGTTATAAAAAAAAGAATCAACTTCGTAAACCCTAACTGAACCGGTAGATAAATTCACATAATCTTTATGTTGGGGAATTGGGTCTACTAATTCCTGGTCAGTATCACATGCTTGAAAAAAGCTCCCAAGCAGTAGAAGGGATATTAAATATTGAAGCGCGCGCTTTTCTAAAATAAACCTTTTAACGATTCTCATGATTGACAAATCTATTAAATTGAAGCGCAAACCGGGCTTAAAGCTATCATCCGTTAAAGTCTACACGTTGTTAGCACCATTTTGAAAAACGGTATCAAATAATCCAGGTGCTTCGATAAATCCCTGCTTTGATAATGCCAAGTTAGACCAAAAAACCCTAAAAGAAAAACGAAAACAGCTATTTATTGATTTTTGACGCCACTGCTTATAACCATTCAGCTCGTTTTCTAATACATCATTCAAAGATTTTTCATCCCCACTACCCTTCTGCCATGAAGTGTTTATTCTCGTTGACTGCCGGGTTGTTTTCCACATTGAAACTTTCCACGATATGGCCGCCACCGATCACATCATTACCCTCATAAAAAACAGCTGACTGACCCGGAGCAATGGCATCTACCCCGTGATGGAAAATGACTTCTACTTCATCATCCTTTGTTTGGGTGATGGTACTCATAGCGCCATAGTCATTGGCCCTGATCGCTGTAACACCTTCTACGGTTTCCCCTAAACCCGGGTATTTGATAAAATTGACATTACGCACGCGCATTCCCCTGCTTTTCAGTTCTTCAGCAGGGCCTACCACAATGGTATTGGTGTCCGGCCGTATTTCGGTTACATAGACAGGATAACCCAAAGCCAGGTTCAAGCCCTTTCGCTGGCCAACTGTGTAAAAGGGATAGCCTGCGTGTTTACCGACAACGGTGCCGTCAGAAAGGATAAAATCGCCGCCTTCAACTTGTTCCTGCAAGCCATCAACTTTCCGCCTTAAAAAGCCGCGGTAATCATTATCGGGAATGAAGCAGATCTCATAGCTTTCACTTTTGCCTACCAATTCATCATAACCCCACTCCTTGGCCAATTCAAAAATCTCGGCCTTGTGGTAATCCCCAAGTGGAAATATGGTCCGGGAGAGGTTATCCTGGTTCAACCCCCAGAGTACGTAGGATTGATCTTTATGGGTATCCTTGCCGCGAGCGATAACGTAACGGCCGTCTTCATAGCGAACGTTGGCATAGTGGCCGGTAGCAATGTAGTCACAATGCAACTGCTCCGCTCGCCTCAAAAGGGCTGTCCACTTGATATGGGTGTTGCAAAGCACGCATGGATTAGGCGTACGGCCAGCCATGTATTCATTGATAAAATCATTGATCACCCAATCACCGAACTCATCCCTGATATCCAATATGAAATGGGGAATTCCGTTTTCAACGGCAATGGCACGGGCATCATTGATACTATCCAGGCTGCAGCAGCCGGTTTCCTTTTTATTACCACCCGAAGTCTCGTAATCCCACGTTTTCATGGTCATCCCGATCACATCATACCCTTGATCTTTTAGCATTACAGCTGTCAAGGTGCTGTCAATTCCACCACTCATGGCCACCAGAACTTTTCCTTGCTTACTCATTACGCCTTGTTTTAAGATTTCATGACCTAATTAACATTTTGGAAAAAACTGCGTTTGCAAAAAGGTTCCATTCTTGCATTTTGGTCATTAAGGTGCCTCGCTTATGCGCGATCAAATTCGCCTGGCACGCCTGATTACTACATCTCCCTAATAACCTGGATTACTCTGGCCATAAAATCCCTAAATTTGCCCAAAAAATTGACAACAGAGATTTTAGCAAACCAGGATGCGCTTCAGCAATTCAGGGATTGGTTAGGGAAACAGGATTATCCTGCTATTTTTATCCTTGCAGACGCCAATATCACCAACCATTGTTTTCCACTAATCGAGGAACAGCTTCAGGATTTTCCTATTCAGGGGATACTGGAGATTCCGCCAGGCGAGCAGAATAAAACGATTAACTGCTGCGAAGATATATGGGAGCAACTAATAGACAACGGGGCCGGCCGGCAATCCTTGCTCATTAACTTAGGAGGCGGCCTGATCACAGACCTGGGCGGTTTTATTGCCAGCTCCTTTCAGCGCGGTATTGATTACGTCAACCTCCCCACTACCCTGTTGGCTATGACTGATGCAGCCATTGGCGGGAAAACAGGTGTCAATTTCCGGGGCATTAAAAACCAGATCGGAACTTTTTGCCAACCCGCAAAAACGGTGATTTACCCGCCCTTCCTGGATACGCTGGAGAACCGCCAATTCCGGGCAGGATTTGCTGAGATGATCAAGCATGGCCTGATAGCCAGCCCAAACCTTTGGTATGCTTTGAAGCAATGTCAACCCACTGATAAAAAAGCCGTTAAGCAACACTTAGAAGCTTCTGCTAAGGTAAAACAAGTCATTGTGGAAGCGGATTTCCGGGAAGCCGGAACGCGTAAAAAGCTGAATTTCGGGCACACCATCGGGCATGCGCTTGAGAGTTATAGCCAACTGTATGATGAAAACCCTCTGTATCACGGGGAAGCCGTTGCCCTGGGAATGCGCGTGGAAGCCTGGCTTTCACACCATTACCATAAACTGGATGTCCTGGACTATGAAGACATTAAGGAGTTCCTGGCCCGAGCATTCCCGGTTTACAACCTTCCTGAGAATGCCTTTGAGGATCTTTCCGCTTACCTGATCTACGATAAGAAGAATACCGTAGAAGGGATCAACTTCACATTGTTGGATCATGCCGGGCACGCAACAGCCGACCACTACCTCTCGCCCGATGTCATAGAAGAAGCTGTTAATCAGGTATTAATCTCAAACCCTGAATAAGTTTATGCCAGTTAAAAAGGAAACGCAATTGAAGGACCTTGAAAACCTTGATATACGAACCGGTACTATTACAGATGTACGGGATTTCCCCGAAGCTCAAAAACCAGCTTACAAACTGACCGTTGATTTCGGGGAAGCCGGCCAAAAGCAATCCAGTGCCCAGATCAAAGACCGTTACCAAAAAGCTGATCTGCTGCATAAGCAAGTTATCGCTGTGATCAACTTTCCCAAAAAGCAAGTTGGACCTTTTACCTCCGAGTGCTTAGTCCTGGGTGTGGAAGGAGCCGGTAGTGGCGTTGTTTTGCTACAGCCAGACGTACCGGTTGACAATGGGCTGCCCATTGGTTAATCATTGGCACTGAACTAAACTTACCTTTTCTGATCCCTTGCCATTTGCTTTTTCCATCTTAGTAGTACCATTAAATACATGGCAATCCCTTAAAGATAAACATATTTGACCGTCCCTGGCCTTTTCATAAAACTTTTTAGCAATGGCCTTTAATTAAAAAGCCTGTTTTCAAGTGGTTTTTAAATTTTATCATGCTTTCATTAAATAGTGGCCAGGAAATCCGAACAGTGCTATCCCCGGCCAGGTCATTAATTCTGCGAAAAGCTGATTAAAGAAGCTTCCAATGGAATAGTAGGGTAGTGATGGCTTGAAAATTGGTTTTATTATATTTGTTATCAATGGTTTTTATTGCCTTTTTTGATTCGATCAAGTGACAAGACAAATGCATTGGTATGAAAAAAGTGATCCTTCAACCGGATGAGCATCGGGGCCAGCACATTGTGTGGCTGGCATTTGCCTATGACAAAGACCTGATTCGAATATGTAAACGATTGAAAGCCAGTTGGAGCCAGACCAAACAATGCTGGTATTTACCACAGCGGAAGGGCCTTCTCAATACAATACGCCATGGTTTTAAAGATAAAGCGTGGGTAGATTACCGCCAAATGAAAGCTGACAAAGCAGCCAGGCAGGCTTCATCAGTCACTTTAAGCAAAGGGGTTCACTCAAGTAATGAAAAGGCCATTGGTGCTTTTATTGACTGGATGCGGAATAAGCGATACAGTGAAAAAACGATCGAAACCTACCGGGATGGGCTATACCGATTTTTCAGGTTTATGGAGCATAAAG
>CAZQQN010000019.1:0-49934 GCA_964595485.1 uncultured Sphingobacteriales bacterium
AAGGTTGTAACAAAGTGGTAATAAATAGTAATAACGTGGTAACAAATCGTAATAAAGTCGTTATTGGATTCACTTAGTCTCCCCTTCTCTAAGTCTCTCAGTCCCTTTTAGTCCCTTAGTCTCCCAATTTACCAATTACCCAATTACCAAAGTCTACCATAAATGAGAAAATTTTTCGAAACGAAGTAGAAACGTGGTGGAAATGAATAAAAATCCGATAGAAATAAAGTGGAAACAATTAGTAATATGTAGTAATAAAGTACCTAACATCACCCATACTTCACACTTCCGTCACGTCAGTCACATAGCTTTTTTCCAACTGACAAGGATTTTTCTGGTTATGCCTACCTCACTTATGGCCTATACCTAAGACTGACCCCTAAGGTCAGCCGGTATCTCTCCGTCATGTTTGGTGCCTTCTTCTTCGGTCCAAAGTACCAGGGCATTATCCGTATCCAAAGTCTGCCTGTGTTGCATGAATTCGTTGACCGTCAGCACCAAGGGTCGGATTTTACGGCTTGTTTGTTCTTCCGCTTTACCAATTAATCGCAATAAAAAACTCCAATCAATGTCGCCTACCACTACCAGGTCTACAATACCGGAATCCACCCCCTTTGCATAATCCCCGGTTACAAATGCTAACCTAACAGTACCCAGGCGTTCGAGCACGTTTTCTACAATCCCTGATAAACCCAGGTATTTAATAACCATCTTATTAAGTTCTGGGAAAAGGGGGTGCGCATCATTTGCTTTGTAAAGCTTGGTATTGCCATCATTGGTTGCTTGTAAAAGACCGGCATCCGCTAAGCGGTTTAACTCTAAACGGACCGAATTACTGGATTCATTAAACTCATGGGCCAAACTGCGCAAATAAGCGCTTGTGTTCTTGTTGGAAAAGAACTTAAGCAATAGCTTAACGCGCGTTTTTGAGTTAATTAAGTAATCAAGCATGGCCCCATTAAAAACAAAGTTGAGTTACAATTTTACTCAATGTTTAAAAACTGTGCAAACCTATCATGTATCATGATGTTGTTAAAATGTTAGCCCTGATTTAATAAGCGAGGTCATATCCGGCAACGCTTGGTAAAAAGCGATGATGAGCCCGAAATTAAAGTAACATTGAAATCCTCCTATCAAGGAGATGTAGGCTTTGGATCAATACGGAGCAATAACGCTGACAAAAGGTGGATAGATTTAAAAAACCTAAGCAGAATGTATAACATCCCTCTCTTAATAGAATAAACAGCGTAAATAGCCTGTAAAGCTATTTAGCTACCGAATGCCAAGTGGACCAATAAAAAGGCATTGAATATTTATCCATTGAAAAAACAAGGTTTTGTTTGAATTGAATGGCCAGGTTGGATTTAATTCGTAATATTGATTTAGAAACCTATTGCTAAAAAATTAACACGATGGATATTGAACAGAACACTTTAAAGGATGCTTTACTTGAAGCCGCTGAATACCATCACGAGTACGAAACAAACCTTTTAGGCGGTATGTATGATGAAGCGTGGGCTGATTGGTATGGTGCGTTTTTAATCGGCAAAGTAGCTGAACTTAGCAATCCGTCTTACCTGACTCAATTGCTGCAAATGGCGGCTGATATGCATGAGCGAGAGGTCAACCAGGCGACCCCCTGGGCTGAATTTTATGCAGAATATGTCATCCAGCACTTCCAGCATAAGTCAGACATGGAAGAAGAAGAATAACCGATGAAATACACTTTTTGACTTTAGCCTTTCCTTTCGGATTTAGCTCAACCATAGGGTAAGATCATTATTTAACCTTGCCTTACCCTATGTTTCAAGGTGAATTGCAGGGGACCTTAGTTGTCTTTTAAAACTAACCTACCTTGTTTTCTTCCTTTTAGGAACTAAGGGAGTAAACCTGCGATCATCAAAACCATTGAGGTTCTTACATTGCCATGCATCAAACCGGAGATACCATTAATCCCACGGGTTGGTGGCAATAACGGAGCTTTCCGGTATAAAGCCCCGATTGTCCATTTCCAGTAGGGACTTCATAGTATGGGCAATTTCCTGGCCTCTTAATTTGTTGGGCACTTCAGCCTTTTCCTGGCCATCCGGTGTACCAAAAGAGGTCCTGACCTCACTGGGGTTAATCTGGAAAACACGAACATTGTAGGGTCTTAATTCTTTTTTCCAGCATTCGGAAAGCCCCCTTAAGGCAAATTTGGATGAGGAATAAATACTACCACCGGGCATTCCTGTCACTCCAGCAGTTGAACCAATATTGATGATGTTGCCCTGTTTTTGCTTTTTAAACACTGGCGCCGCATAATCTCCCATCCTGGCAGCTCCAAAGACATTTACATTGTAAACTGCCTGCATCTTGTCAAAATCAATTTCACCAAGTTCATTAACCGCCACTGTTCCAGCATTATTGATGAGGACGTCCAGCCTGTCGTAATGGTTAAAAAATACTTGGTATGTTCTTTCTATGTCTTCCGGTTTCCCAACATCAGCACATATACCCAGGCCGTTGATACTTGCTGCTATGCGTTCAACTTCTTCTTCATGGCGAGCCGTTATAGCGACATTTGCACCACAATCAGCCAAAAGCTCAGCTGTGGAACGTCCTATTCCGCGACTGCCACCGGTTATTAAAACATTAGCATTGTTTAAATCCATAGTTTTTACCTTTTTATTTTAGCTTGCAAAATAGCAACCCTTGAAAACAAATTTAAAGCCAATACCTTTTCTTTTTTGGCAGCTTTTAATCTAAAAACTGTTGCTGAAAATATTACTTCTGCCAAGCCTATGCTGAAAAACACCCTTCGCTATCACTACAAGACAAACCTCCATTTAGCCCTTCCGATTGTTTTCAGCAATATTGCTCATGTAATAACTGCTCTGGCCGATACGCTAATGGTTGGGCGGTTAGGAGCTACCCCGCTAGCAGCTGTTTCTCTCGGAAGCAATGTTTACTCGGTTTTCCTGGTAAGCAGTATAGGTTTATCCCTTGGCATAACGCCGCTGGGTGGTCAAGCTTTTGGTAGAGGGGATTACAAGGAGATACCCCGTTTATTTTTCAATGGACAGGTCCTATACTTATCGATTGTCGTGACCCTTACCCTGCTGCTTTACTGGCTTGCCCCTTTCCTTCATAAAATGGATCAGCCAAGTGAAGTGGTCAATATCACGATTCCTTATTTCAGGTTATTGCTAATCAGCATGATTCCGTTGATGGTTTATCAGGGCAGTAAGCAACTGGCAGAAGGGCTGCGTTTAACCAAAGTAGCCATGTATGTTTCGGTTGGGGCCAATCTTCTCAATGTTTTACTGAACTACTTATTGATTTTCGGAAAGTTAGGTTTCCCTGCTTTAGGCCTGAATGGGGCTGGCTGGGCTACAATCATCGCCAGAACGGTAATGGGCATTGCTATGACGATTTACCTTTTTCTACCCCAAATTAAAAAGGCCTACCCAATTCGTTTTCGTTGTCAGGATTTCTCAATTAACCACCAGAGTCAGCTTTTCAGGTTAGGTTTACCGATTGGGCTTCAACTACTTTTTGAGGTGAGCGCCTTTTCAGGGGCTACTTTGATAGTCGGTTGGATTGGTGCCAAAGCTTTGGCTGCTCACCAGATTGCTTTAACAATGGCCATGTTCACTTATATGGCGGCAAACGGGATGGCAGCTGCCGCTACTGTCAGGGTTAGCCATCATTTTGGAAGCGGTGATTTTAGTCAAATCCGGCAATCAGCCTTTTCGGTCTACCACTTAACCGGGGCTTTCATGCTTTTATGTGGAATAGGCTTTGTTACATTTCGTTTTGGGCTCCCCAGCCTTTTCATTGATGACCCAGCGGTAATGGCTTTGGCTACGCAAGTCATTATCATAGCAGCTTTTTTTCAGTTATCGGACGGTTTCCAGGTAACAGGTTTAAGTGCCCTGCGTGGGTTATCTGACGTGAAAATTCCAACAGCCATAACCGTTTTAGCTTATTGGCTGATTGGTCTGCCTACAGGTTATTTGCTTGGTATTAAAAGCGATTGGGGCCTAACGGGTGTATGGATTGGCCTCCTCATTGGCTTATCCACCGCGGCAATACTCCTAACCTTGCGTTTCCACTTGAAGACAGTTGGAAGGGGACAAGTGGCTGATAACAAAGTGAAAAGCCAAGGGACAAACAAATGAAAGTTTCAATTTTAAAACAAAAGCCAAATTCCTCCTTTCCCATAAAAAACCAAAACTTCCAAGATTGACATTGAAAAACTTTAGCGCTTTCGCAATCCTTCCTTCACTTAGTCAGAACCTGAAATGTTGGGTATTAATTTTTAATCCAGCCCTTGCCTATCCTTATCCTAAAAGCAAGCTTGCGTAGTATTTCACTGGTGGCTTCATTTGTTTTAACGCTAACAGGTGAGTAAATTGGTTTAAATTTGACGACCATTTCAGTAAACAGCCTATGGAAAAAAGGCATCATATTTTTTGGAACAACGTTACAGGCTGGTTCATATTTACTATAGCCCTGATAGTTTACCTTAGCACGATTGAGCCAAGCACAAGTTTTTGGGATACCGGCGAATTCATTGCTGCGGCTTATAAGCTTCAGGTAGTTCATCCGCCAGGCGCGCCTCTGTTTTTGATGATCAACCGGTTAGCAACCTTTTTTGCACCATCTTCCGGATGGGTAGCGCCTATGGTGAATACTACTTCTGCCCTCGCCAGTGCCTTCACCATTTTATTCCTTTTCTGGACGATAACGGGATTGGCATCTCGCCTATCCAAAAGCGGTGCCCCCACAAATAGCCCCTTAACCTTCTACACGATTTTAGGGGGTGGTATTATTGGGAGTCTTGCCTTCACTTTTACAGACACTTTTTGGTTTTCAGCCACAGAAGGAGAAGTTTACGCCTTATCCACCTTTTTCATGGCATTGGTTTTATGGCTCATGCTTAAATGGGAAACCCGCGCCCACCAAAGAAAACACTTGAAATATCTAATACTCATTGCTTATCTCCTCGGGCTTTCTATCGGTGTACACCTTCTCAGCCTTTTAGTGATACCAGCGCTGGCTTTTATTTATTATTTCCGGAACTACCGGCCTACCTGGCTTGGTGGTTTAATAACCGCTATAACAGGAATAGGGATCCTGGGCCTCATAAACTTTGGATTTATCCGTTGGTTCCCCTCATTAGCTGCCAGCGTAGAACTTAGCATGGTTAACCAACTTCATTTCCCGCTTTGGTCAGGTATATTTTTGACCCTGGTCATGCTATTGGGATTGTTGCTATATGGGATATTTTGGAGTTACAAGAATCAGCGAATCCTAATGAACACCATTTTCCTGTCCCTAACTGCGATTTTAATTGGCTATTCTTCGTATGCCATGGTTGTAATCCGCTCCAAAGCTGATCCGTCAATCGACATTAATAACCCGGAATCGGTTTTCAACCTCAAATCTTACCTAAACCGGGAGCAATACGGGAGCCGGCCTTTGATTTACGGTCCTTACTTCAATGCCAAAGTCCGAACTGTTGACAAAGGAAGCCCGCAATACCTGAAGGGAGAGGACCGGTATGAAAATTTAGGGAGCCAGGGGAAGCCTGTTTATCGCAATGAGGATAAAACATTGTTCCCCAGGATGGGAGACCAAACCAGGCAATCAAGGGCTAAGTTTTACAGGCAATGGGAAGATCTGGACAAAGGGGAAACCCCCTCTTTTGCCAATAACCTGCATTTCTTTTTCACTTACCAAGTAGGACACATGTGGTGGCGGTACTTTGCATGGAATTTTATAGGCAGGCAAAATGACTACCGGGGAACCGGACAGGATTATCACAAAGGAAATTGGTTAACCGGAATCCCTTTCATTGACCGTCAGGTGCTTGGGTTAGGGGCTCAGGAAAGCCTTCCAGATAAGTTCAGATCAAATCCGGCGCGGAATTACTTGTATGGGCTACCTTTTTTATTGGGTTTATTAGGGTTCCTAATCCATTTTAAGTATGACCCCAAGCGGGCCTTACCCATTCTGGTTTTTTTCTTCATGACCGGTATCGGTTTGATTATCTACCTCAATAATCCTCCATTGGAGCCGAGGGAAAGGGATTACACCTCAGTCGGCTCCTTTTACGCCTTTGCAATCTGGATCGGAATGGGTGCCTTTGGTATCTTAGACTGGATAAATATGCGATGGTCCAGGATTCTAACAATGGTTGGATTTGTCATTTTACTGGGCCTACCTGCCCTAATGGCCCAAGCTGAATGGGATGACCATGATCGATCGGGTCGCTATTTTGCCAGAAACCATGCTTATAATTACCTCACAGCTTGTGATTCCAACGCAGTTTTGTTTACCAGTGGTGATAATGAAACATACCCCATTTGGTATTTACAGCAAGTGGAGGGTATACGGAAAGATATTAGAGTGGTTAACACGAGTTTACTTGGCATGGGATGGTACCAGGAACAATTAAGAGAAGCGGCCCATGGTGCTAAAGGCCTGGATTTCGGGATACCTAACCAAAAAGTAAGGGGAGAAAAAATGCAGCGGGTGATTTATAAGCAACATCCGGATATGGACCCTGAAAAGCATTACAATTTAAAGCGCATTATTGCCTTCATCGCCAGCGATGACCAACAAACCAAAGTGGTAGGGAACAAACGCGAAAGACGCGATTTCCTGCCTACCAAAAAACTTAGCATACCGGTTGATGCACAAAAGGTGCTGAAAAATGGTACGGTGGAGCCTCAAAACCAAAAACGGATTGTTGATAAAGTAAAATTCCAATACCCGCGAGGCCAGTTATCAAAATCTGACTTACTACTTCTGGGATTCATTGCTAAAAATAACTGGAACAGGCCTGTTTATTTTTCAAGTACAGCGGGCCGAAATGCTTATGCCGGGTTAAGCAATTACTTCCGTTGCGATGGACTGGTGTACCGGCTTGTACCAATTCCTGAGGGAAATGATCCCGATGATCAGGATGGTTGGGTAAACCCACAAATTACACAACAACATGTCTTGAATGAATTTCAATTTGGCAACTTACCGGAAAGCTCAATTTATGTAGATAACGTGATGCGCAAACAATGCCGGAATTACAGGAACCTTTTCAACCGGTTAGCGATACGCTTAATTGAGAACAACCAAAACAACCGGGCTGTAAATGTCTTGGACAAGTCCCGGGAAGTTTTGCCCAGGGAAAAAGTGCCATACGACCTGAATTCATTGTATACAGTTAGCAATTACTATTCCGCAGGGGCTACTGAAAAGGGCAAATCATTGGCGAAAAAATTGAGCGAGGCCTTTGCTAAGCAGCTAAGGTATTTTCTTTCCATGGATAGAAAACAAATGAAACAAGTTAGCAATACCATCGAGAATAAGTTGTATTCATTAAACCAAATGCGGAAACTGGCTAAGGCGAATAACCAAAACCATTTCGCTCAAAAGTTGCAAAAACAATTCAACCGGTTTAACAAGCAATACAAGCGCTAAAGCGTTGTAAATTTAGCCATTAAACATCGTGTATGAGCCTCAAACATCGCTTGATCCATATCGTTGCATTAGTGCTTACTTTAATGTTCAGTTGCACTCCGATGCATTACTTGGCCAATCAAAACCTGGATTTCCTCTATTCTGATAGCGATACCCGATTAAACCCCGAATTAAAAATATTTCATCCAAACCCTGATGACATTAGGGTTTATGTAGGGCTGAACCCACAAAATTTTTTGCCTAAACCTAAAAATCAATCCTATGAGCTGAGTCTGAAATACAGGATCTACAAAGACTATGAATTTAGCGGAATTGTAGATTCTGGCAGTAAAAAGCTAAAAGGACCTATGCCTACTGAAAACCCGGATTATTTAGAGACTTCCTTTGATTTACCTAACCGCGATAAGCAATACCTTCTTGAAGTGATAGTTCGGGACAAGGTTGCTGAGAACAAAACCCGTAACTTCGCCTACTGCCGTCCCTATTCAAAGGCTACAACACAAGAATACCTGATTAGGAGTCAGCCTGACTCAGAAATCCTTTTTGACAACATGATTCAAAAAAACCAGCGTATTTCTGTAACGCACACAGAACGTGGTGATAGTATTGTAATAGACCATTACCGGGCTACTAAGTTTTCTGTAGCACCGCCACCTTTTGCTAACGACTATGTGAATAAGGAACTGGGCGAAGTTGCTTTGGATTCTTCGCGTAAATTGAAGCAGGGAAAGTCATTTTCGCTTAAGCCCGGGACCTACAATATTATACACATCCCTGACGACAAACAGGGCTTCCCAGCTAAGGTACTAAGAAAACCTTTTCCTGAGTTAAACCAATCTAATCAACTGCTTCAACCTTTGAAATACTTAACCTCATCAAAAGCCTACGCCCGTTTAGAGCAAATGGCTGATCCAAAAGAGGCAGTAGATAGCTTCTGGCTTGAGGTAACCAATAACGATAAAGCCAAAGCTAAAAAGCTCATAAAGCAATTTTATGGCAGGGTCGAAAAGGCCAATCGTTTCTTTTCCACTTACAAACAAGGTTGGAAAACAGACAGGGGTATGATTTACCTGGTTTTTGGTAAGCCTTACATGGTATACCGATCAAATAACGGGGAAGCCTGGATTTACCCCGAAAGTGAGAGGTTGCCGGAGATCCTCTTCAAGTTCAGGCGACAAAACCACACCCTTTATCCGGCCTATTACGAAATGATACGATCCCCTCACCTGAAAGATTATTGGTTTAGAAAAGTCAATCAAATAAGAGATGGCTTAATTTTGAGAAATTAAAACAGATTACCCTACCCAAATGTGATAGGATTCCCTGATTTGTCAGGAAAGATTTAAATTTTGGCACCAATTTTAATCCTTTAAACCCGATACAAACCTTATTTATCATGCGCTACTTTCTTTTTACAACCCTTTTTTTTGGCATCCTGGGCGGCTTTATTATTCATGGGTGTAGTTCTTCTCAAAAAGTGGCTAAAGAAGGGTACAAACTTTTACCAGACTCATTAGGTAGTGGCGATTTTGCTAATAAATGGAAGAAGATTGAAGAACTGAAATCGAAGGGTAAGCCTCAATCAGCCCTGTCAATAGCCAAAAAGATTCAGCAAAAAGCTGCCAATCGTCAAAACCCCGTTCAGCATATTAAGGCGGTTCATACGGTTCATGAGCTAAGGTTTGAGTTTGCCGAAAACCCTGTAATTAAGAATATCAAAGGATTACGTCAATCCCTCAATGATAGCTATTTTCCGGCTGAACCTATTCTCCAGTCTATTTTAGCTAAGCAGTTCACCTACTACTACCAATTCAATCGATTTGATATCCGTAACAGATCAGTAACAAGGAAGGTAAGTAAGGATATAAAGAAGTGGAGTCCAGAGGTTTTTCATGACTCAGCCAGTCATTATTTCCAGGCATCGCTTGAACCTGAAAAAGAACTTCGGCAGTACCATGTAAACGCTTTTGAGGATGTTTTAAGGGGAGATACTGCTTATCGGCACCTTCGCCCTTCTCTGTTTGACCTTTTAAGTTACCGGGCATTAGATTACTTCCAGAATAGCGACCTCGCTCAAAATCATGCAAGGCAAGAATTGGTACTCGATGACAGCAGCTATTATCAGCCATCCAAAGTTTTTAAAAGGAAAAACTTTCCGGACAAGCTGAATCAAGCACCTAACTACCGGTCGCTGGTGATTTACCAAAAGCTAATGAAATGGCATAGCCGTGATAGCAACATCGCGCCTTTTATTCATGCGGATCTGGAACGTTTGAAGTTCATTCACCAAAACATTAGCCGGGTCAATGATAAAAACCGGCATTATTTCGAAGCTTTGCAACATATCATACGCTTCAAGCCGAAAAATCCGGCAATCGCAGATGCTTTTTACCGTCAGGCAAAGTTAGCGAAACAGGGATTTAAGCCTGCGCTATACCCGGATATTCCTCCTAAGCGGATTGCCTTAAAAATTTGTGACCTTGCTCAAAAGAACTATCCAGGGACCATTGGGGCTAAGAATTGCCAAACATTGGCAGAAAGGATTCAATCGGTTAGTTTTTCAACAAAAATGGCGAAAACCCTCTTGCCCCGCGAACCCGAGAAGTTCCTATTGAATTACCGTAACCTGGATTCAGTTCATTACAGGATCATACCCCTATCTAAGCAGGCCTCTTTAAGGTTAAAGAACAAAAGGGGAAACAACCTCCTTGAAAGCTTAAAACAACAGGAAGCCGTATACGAAATTCAAAAGGACCTTGAGCTACCTCTTGATCATGAGCAACACCAGACTGAGCCCGGTATTCCGGGATTGGAAACAGGCCATTATGCTATCCTGCTTTCAAACAAGGCCACGTATGATCCGAAGAAAGATCAATTAGCAGCTCAATTTTTCCAGGTCAGCAACTTAAGCCTTATCAAAATCAACCAATCATCAAAGGCAGGTGAATTATTTGTAAAAAATAGCAAAACCGGTGATGCCGAAGCAGGTGTTGATGTTCACCTTTACAAAAAAGAGGAGCAAAACCGGAATAAACTTACTATTATCGGTAAAAAGCAAACCGATGAGCATGGACAGTTCTCACTCCCGGGGATGGATAGGCAGGTTTATTTTGAGGTTGTAAAGGGCAATGACACCTTTTTTCCTGAGCAGCCGACCTATATTACCGAGCCCCGGAATACCACCAATGAACACAAACAAGTTCACATTTTCACTGATCGCAGTATATACCGACCCGGGCAGGCCGTTCATTTTAAAAGCATCCTCATTAATAGTCAAAACAATGGCCAAAAAAATGATTTAGAGACCAATGCTTCTGTAAAGGTTGAATTAGTGGATGCGAACAACCAAACCTTAAGCAAAAAGACTTTTGAGACCAATGATTACGGTTCATTCTCGGGCCAATTTCAATTACCAAATGAAGGCTTAACAGGCTACTACAGGCTCAGGACTCCTTTTGGTACTCAAACCTTCTCTGTAGAAGAATACAAGCGGCCAAATTTTGAAGTAAAACTTTCAGCTATTGAAAGTTCTTATCAGCTAAATGAACAAGTTACCCTGTCCGGCAAAGCCAAGACTTATTCAGGTGTCGGTTTAGAAGGGGCCAAAGTGCAATACAAGGTTAAGCGAAAGATAAGATTCCCTTTCTGGCACTGGTGGCGTCCAAGGCCTTCCACCAATGAAGAAATGATTACCAAGGGAACGACAGGGACTGATTCAGCAGGAAAATTCCGGTTAAGCTTTGAAACCAAACCTGACCGGACCGTTGATAAAAAAACCAACCCCGTTTTCCAGTACGAGGCGACAGTGACCGTAACAGATATGACAGGTGAAACCCATGAAGCAAGCAAGAATGTGAAGGCCGGCTATAATGCCATCTACCCTGAAATTGAAGTGTCAAAATGGGTGAAACAGGCCAATGGCTTAACCATAAAGCCGGTTGTTCAAAACATCAATGGGGACACCATTTCGCGGCAGGGTCGTATGATCATTACTAAATTGAAATCCCCTAAGAGGCTATACCGGAATCAGTTTTGGTCATCGCCTGATCTACCCCAGGAGAATGAAAAGGAATATAAAGCAAAGTATCCCTTTGATCCATACAAAGCGGAGCATAAACCCAATAATTGGGAAGAAAAAAAGGTTGTTTTCAGCAACACCCTGAAAGCCAATAAAAGCATCAAGTTATCTCCAAGCCAGGTAAAAGGTTTGTCAACCGGCTATTACAAGGCCAGATTAAACGTTCGGGACAGGAACGGAAGTGCCAATACGCAACAAATTTTCAAGGTTTATAAAGCGGATGCTAAATCGGCAGCAATCAATCAGTTTTCTTATTTCATTCCCATAGATAAAGAAGTCGAACCCGGAGAGCAGGCCAGTTTTATATGGGGTTCGGCAGACAAAGAAGCGCATGCTACCCTTCATGTAGAACAAAATGGTAAAGTGCTGGAAAAACGCCATCTAAGTGTTAATGATGGGCAAACCCGTATCGATATACCAATTAAGGAATCCCACCGGGGTAATATCCATGTTCATTTGTTTTCGGTAAATGAAAACCGTATTGAAAAGCACCGGAAAACGGTTAAAGTGCCTTGGTCAAATAAGGCTTTGTCAATATCGTTTAAAACGTTCCGAAGCACGATTAAACCTGGTGAGCAAGAAAAATGGACCCTTAATATTCAGGATCCTGACCAAACCCCTGCCAATGCAGAACTGCTGGCTAACATGTACGATGCCTCCCTGGATGCCATCAAAAAACATCAATGGGCCTTTAATCTTTATCCAACTTTCAAGCCCAGGCTTAATTACAATCCCTTCACATCCTTTTCTGCATCTCAAAGAGCCTTTTTAAGACGCCTTGGGCCATCTGATGAAAGAAGTACTTTTATAAATCGCGAGTTTGAGGGACTTTTGGATGACAACTATTTCCGGAAACAGCTAAAGTATCCTTCTCAAATGACCGCGCCTAACAAAGAAGCAGTTTACAACATAGCTAAAACCGAACCGTCACCTGAAAAGGAAAAACCCACCGAAGCAACCTCCAACGATGAAAATTCAGAAGAAGAAAAGCCACAGATGCGAAAAGATTTAGACGAAACCGGCTTTTTCTTTCCGGCGGCTAAAACGGATGGCAACGGTAATGTAAAACTTGAATTTGAAACCCCGGAAGCGCTAACAAAGTGGAAAGCCATGTTCCTGGCTCACGATAAGGACCTGGCTCATACCTATAAAACCCAGGAGGTCATCACTCAAAAAGCTTTAATGATCGAACCAAACGTGCCACGCTTTTTAAGAGAAGGGGATCGTCTTGAATTTTCAGCTAAGATTTCAAACCTAACGGATCAAAGTATAAAAGGGCCGGCTAAACTGGAAATTCTTCATGCAGATAGCCGGGAATCCTTTTCGACCGTTATCATCGGGGATAATGAAAAGGCTTTTGACCTAAAAAAAGGCCGATCTACTACGGTTAATTGGCAATTGAAAGCTCCTGAAGCAAACAAAGACCTGATTTACCAAGTGCAGGCAAAATCAGATAAGCACACCGATGGACAGGAGGGCTTGATCCCAGTTTTACCAGCCAATAAATTGGTTACAGAATCTTTGCCCCTATGGGTGAAAGGAGGTAATAAGCGTCAATTCTCTTTTGAAAGAATGGCTAAAGAACAGTCCAGCACCCTCGAAAACAAGCAGGTGGTTTTAGAAATGGCTACCAACCCAGCCTGGTATGCTATCCAGGCGCTTCCATCCCTTATGGAGCCCGACTATGAATGCAGCGAACAGGTTTTCAATGCCTATTATAGCAATAGCATTGCCAGCCACATACTACAATCCACTCCTAAAATTCAATCGGTTTACGAATCATGGCAGGAAGACTCTACTGCTTTAAAATCCAAACTGCAGAAAAAGCAGGGCTTAAAAACCGTGAATACAAGCAATAGCCCCTGGCTGGAAAATGCCAAAAATCAAGCAAAACGCAAGGCGAGGTTAGCTGAATATTTCAACAAAGAAAGAACCGCATCCGGCATTACCCAAAACCTGCGGAAGCTTAAAAACTGGCAACTGCCAAATGGTTCATGGCCGTGGTTCAAAGGCATGAATGGTAACCGCCATATCACCCAAACCATTGTCAGTGGTATTGGCCACCTTGACAAATTAGGCATTCAGAAAGGTGAAAACCTTAAACAAACCCAAATGGCTAAAAAGGCCCTATCTTACCTCGATAAAAAAATGGCAGATGATTGGCAAAGCATCCAATCCGAGGCCGATAGCCCGAGTGTGAACTACCTGGATGCCACTCGTGTCCAATACCTTTATGCCAGAAGCTTTTTCAAAGATCAAACTGCCAAGAATGAAGAGGCTTTTGATTACTGGCTCAGCCAGGCTAAAAACCATTGGCTGTCCCGTTCACTCTTGGAGCAGGCTATGCTGGCATTAGCGTTAGATAGGTTCGGAGAAACAGCGAAAGCCAAAATGATCATGGCTTCCCTGACTGATAAAGCCCTTAAGGATAAGGAACTGGGCATGTATTGGCGGGACAACCAAAATGGTTACCAATGGTATCGTTCCCCGATTGAAACCCAGGCTATATTGATTGAGGCCTTTTCTGAAATCAATGATGACCAGGAAGCTGTAGAATCAATGAAAGTTTGGCTGCTTAAACAAAAACAAGTCCAATCATGGCCAACAACCAAAGCCACAGCTAAAGCTTGCTATGCCCTGTTAATGAGAGGAAGTGACTGGTTATCTGGTACCGATGAGCTTAGCATAAAGCTCAATGGCGAGCCAATGCCTATTCCAGAGGACAGGGAATCAGGTACTGGTTATTTCCGTAAGACCTGGCAAAAGGATAACATAAACCCTGAAGATTTCAAACAGATCCGGGTAAAAAAATCAGGGGACGGGATTGCCTGGGGTGCCCTACACTGGCAGTATTTTGAACAACTGAACAAGATCTCTGCTTACGAAACACCGCTCAAGGTTGAGAAAAAGCTTTACAAACAAGTGACCAGTGAGGCTGGTGAAACTTTAGAAAGACTTGAACAAGGTGATTCGCTTAAACCGGGTGATTACATAACCGTCCGGTTAAACCTCAAAACTGACCGCTCAATGGAGTTTATTCATTTACAGGATATGCGTGCGCCTGCCCTTGAACCATTGGAACAAAATTCTGGCTATCGATACCAGGATGGAGTAGGCTTTTACAAAAGTATTAAGGACGCCACAGCCAATTTCTTCTTTAACAGGTTACCAAAAGGTACTCATGTTTTTGAATATAACTTGGTTGTATCTCAATCCGGCACTTTCCAAAATGGGACAGGTACGGTTCAAAGTATGTATGCACCAGAATTTAACAGTCATTCAGAAGGAAAGATGTTGAAGATCAAATGATAGGGACCAATTTAATTTGGCCTATTCCTTCCTTTTCTCCGAATTGGTTTAATATCAATATATTTGAATAGTAAAAGTGACAACTATGAAGTATTTTTTACCAAGCATGCTAATTGTGGCTATCTTAGCAGTAAGCACTGCCAATTCAAGTGCTCAAAAGGCTTACGAAAAAGAACAAATTCAAATCAATGGTGGGATTGATTTCCTTGTTTTCCCTTACAGCTTTGGGTACTTTAGTACCCTTAGTGGTGTTAATACCAGCCCATCAATACCAGTATCGGCTAATGTTGAATATGGTTTTCATGAGTATGTTAGTTTAGGGGTTTATGCTGGTTATTATGGAAAAAGCTGGCGGTACACGTACACCCCAGATAATACAGAGGTAGAATCCAGCTTAAGTGTAATATCCTACGGAGCAAGGGGAACGCTTCATGGCACGCCACTAATCAATGAAGTGGTACCGAATTCGAGCATTGATGAGAAGACCTGGGATCTATACTTTTCCATTATCCTGGGCCTTGAGACAACTTCCTGGCGTCATCCAACAATTGATAACACTTTTTTTGGCTCTAGGCCTTCCTCTACTACACAATCCGTACTCGGCTCAATAGTGGGAGCGCGTTATATGGTGAATGAAAACTTTGGCGCTTTCATGGAGGTTGGCAGAGGCACCTTTGGCCTTTTCAGGCTTGGTTTGAGTTTTAATCTTTAACAAAAAAGTAAATAGCGCTGATCGCCGAGGCTATTATGATAGGCATAATGCTGCCATTTGTCAATTAATTGGTGCATATCATCCGGTAATGATTGCTCGAAAAAGTAAGGCTCCCAACCCTTGGGATGCAAAAATCCTAAAGATTGCGCATGAAGGGCTTGCCTGGGACAAACTTCAAAACAATTGCTAACAAATTGTTTGAATTTAGCGGAATTGGGACCCCTCAAAGCCTTATCCCCACCATACATTTTATCGTTGAATAAGGGGTGGCCAAGGTATTTCATATGGGCTCTGATTTGGTGAGTACGGCCGGTTTCCAGCCAACACTGGATAAAAGTGGCATAGCCAAAACGGGCAATGACCTGGTAGTGCGTAATAGCTTCTTTACCCACTCCTTCATCCTCATAAACCTGCATAAGCTTTCGGTCTCGCATACTTCTGGCTAAATTGCCATCGATCTTGCCTTCATCTTTTTTCAAATCACCCCAAACCAATGCTACGTAATGCCGCTGAACAGTTTTTTGAGCAAATTGGTGAAACAAAGCATTTAAAGCTTTTTTATCCTTTGTCACAACCATAAGGCCGGAGGTTTCCTTATCAATCCGGTGAACAATGCCTGGCCTGTCATGGCCGTTGATAGCAGTTGGTAAATTGTGAAAATAGTGCATCAGGCCATTAACCAATGTGCCCGAAAAGTTATTGTAACCAGGGTGAACCACCATGCCAGGCGGTTTATTGATCACCATTATATAATCATCCTCGTAGATAATATCCAGGGAAATAGGCTCTGGCTTGAGTTCTTCTTCGCGAGGCGGTTTTGGCAAAACAATGGCTACCTCTTGCCCGGCTTTCACTTTAAAGTTAGACTTTACGGCTTTCCCATTCACCAAAACCCGCTGAGCTTTCAGCCCATCTTGGATACGGGTGCGACTGACGTTACTGATCTTATTCATCAGGAACTTGTCAATGCGAAGCGGCTCCTGCCCCCAACCTACCTTAAAGCGGTAGTGTTCATAGAGCACCTCTTCTCCATTCTCATCTTCATGGTATTGTATTTTTTCCGGTTTCTCGGTCATTTCAACAGCTCCCTTAAAGCAGTGTTTTGCGCAAAGATACAAAGGAAGTTTAGCGGAGGTTCCGCCATCTTCATCCCTAATCCAAAAACCGTTTTAAATCTTCATTGGCCTAAAAATTCAGCAAACCAACAGGGGTTACCTTTTCTTTTGTAAAGCTAATAGACCTTTTGGCTGTCATGTTTCCCATGAAAAGTACTTAAATTAGTGGTTCTAAAATTAAATTACTCTGAAAAATGCCCTTATCTATCAAACTTTTAATTTCTGACATTGATGGCGTTATGACCGATGGCGGAATCTTCTATACAGAAAGCGGAGAACGCTTTAAAAAATTCAATGTGTACGATTCCATGGGTTTCACTTTATTAAAGGAGAAAGGCATTAAGCAGGCCATTATTTATGCGGAGGCCAGCCCTATCGTCAACTTAGTGGCGGATGACCTCGAGATCGATTATCGCTTTGAAAAGGTCGAGAACAAGTATGAACTGGCAGAGGACCTTTGCACAAAGGAGAATATTGATATGGAGAACCTGGCATTTATAGGGGATGACACCAATGACATTGAACTAATGAAAAATTGCGGATTAGCTGCCTGTCCCAGCAATGCTCCTAAAGAAATACGTGACCTGGTTAACGTGTTAGTTCTAAAGAAAAATGGTGGAGAAGGGGTTGTCAGGGAATTTATAGATTATATCCTTAAAAATGGCTTCTACGAATAAAAAGACCTTTTCTAATTTACGCTTAGAAAAGGCCCCGCATCGTGTTTAAAACCTCATTGAATTATTGAAGGATTTTGACGCCTACTGCTTTAAAGGCTAAACGCGTTTTTGGTTCAGTGATATTTTTGACGGTTTCTTCAGATTTACCTTCGTCCCTGGCAAAGTGACGCCTTTGCTTAACCGTGATGGTATCCGTATAAGCTTTTCCTTTCATCGCCACTTTATTTCCTGCCAGATCTTTTGGTACAAAAAAGCCATAATCCTTAAAAGTAACGCGTATCGGCTTGCCATCAGGCCGCTGAAGTTTCATCCAGCATCCCTTTTTCTGGCACACAGCGGTGACTTTCCCTTTGACTTTTGCTTTGTATTCTGACTTATCACCCATGGATTCCAACATAGCATCCAGGCCAACGGCACCTTCGGCAGTGACTTTTTCACCAAAGTGGACCGAATCGTAAGTATTATCAGCTTTTTGGCTAACTACCTTGTCAGAAGATGACTCTGCTTGTTCTCCATTTCCTGTTTTTGCACTTTCCTTTGAATCGGATTGGCAAGCTGTTAAAACAGCCAGTATCACAAGTAAAGATTTTAAATACTGCATATTTGTTTCTTTAGTTTACTAAGGTTTATAAAAGTGCTTAAAATTTTATTTCACATCCTCCGATGATTAAAATAAGTGTTTAAATATGAATAGCCCTGTCACCGGTAGCGGCCAAACATGCTTCTTTAATAGCCTCGGTGAAAGTGGGATGAGCGTGGCTCATACGGGCAATATCCTCTGCGGAAGCTCGGTACTCCATAGCCACTACCCCTTCAGCAATCATATCCGCAGCACGGGGACCAATGATGTGCATACCCAACAACTCATCCGTATTCTTATCAGCAAAAACCTTTACTTCACCATCGAGGTCATTACTGGCACGAGCCCTTCCCGATGCCCGATAAGGAAAACTACCCGTGCTATAGGAATATCCCAATTCTTTAAGCTCCTGTTCTTTATAACCCACAGAAGCAACCTCAGGCCAGGTATAAACCACTTCCGGAATAAGGTTATAATTAATGTGCGGCTTTTGACCAGCCATTACTTCAGCTACCAGGTTACCTTCTTCCTCGGCTTTATGGGCTAACATTGGACCAGCCACTACATCGCCAATAGCGTAGACACCTTCTACCTTGGTCTCAAGCTGCTCGTTAACCTCGACTTTGCCATGGTCATCAGTAGCAAGGCCTATATTGTCAAGGCCTAAACCATCTGTGTAAGCTTTTCGTCCAACAGCTACCAAACAATAATCTCCTTTGAATTCCTGTTCTTCGCCTTTTTTATCCTCAGCCTTGACAATCACTTCTTTGCCTTTATTCTCCACGCTGGTAACCTTAGTGCTAAGGTTTAGCTTTAAGCCCTGTTTCTTGACCACCTTTTTAAGTTCCTTGCCAAGGGATCTTTCCATATTAGGTAAAGCACTGTCCAAATACTCCAAAACGTTAACCTCAGTTCCTAAGCGGCGGTAAACAGAACCCATCTCAAGGCCTATGTAACCAGCACCTATTACAACCATCCGGTCGGGTATTTCTGTTAATTCAAGTGCCTCAGTAGAAGTAATGATCCGATCCTTATCAATATCTACATTGGGCAAAGAGGTTGGTTTGGAGCCGGTTGCAATGATACTTTTATCCGTAGTTAGCTCCTCGGTTGAATCATCACTTTTCTGAACCATAATGGTATTTTTATCCTTGTAACTTCCAAGCCCATGATAAACATCAATCTTATTCTTTTTCATCAGGAAATCAATACCATCAACAGTTTGCTTAACCACTTGCCGTTTTCGCTCGACCATCTGCTTAAAATCCACGCCTTTATCCTCTATATGGATACCATGCTCAGAAAATTCCGTGGTGGCATCATGATAAAGGTGCGTAGAATCCAACAGCGCTTTCGAAGGGATACAGCCGACATTCAAACAAGTACCCCCTAAGGAGTTGTATTTTTCAATGATAGCGGTTTTAAAACCTAATTGAGCGCAACGGATGGCAGCATAATATCCACCGGGTCCGGAGCCTATGACTGTGACATCGTATTGGGCCATTGATTTAATTTTATGGTTTTTGATTAGTTTTTCTTGAAAGGAATACCCATATCACACGCCTAATAACAACCTTGCCGGATCCTCAATATACTCTTTGATCCGGTAAAGGAAACTAACGGACTCTTTACCGTCTACCAGGCGGTGATCATAAGATAAGGCAACATACATAATGGGGCGAATAGCCACCTCACCATTAATGGCTACCGGCCTTTCAACAATATTATGCATTCCTAAAATAGCTGATTGAGGGGTATTGAGAATGGGCGTTGAAAGCATTGAGCCAAAAATACCACCATTCGTTATGGTAAATGTTCCGCCTTGCATTTCATCAATACCAATCTTGTTATCCCTTGCTTTTTTCGCAAAGTGCACCACCGAGCTTTCAATTTCATCAAAGCTCATGGACTCAGCATTACGTATATTAGGCACTACCAATCCCCTCGGTGTAGAAACTGCGATCCCCAGATCCACGTATTCATGGTATTGAATGGCTTCCTCCTCTTCGAGGATCTTGGCATTCACGGAGGGGAATTCTTTGGCTGCCAGGCAAACCGCCTTAGCAAAGAACGACATGAAACCAAGGTTCACATCATATTTTTCTTTAAAGGGATCTTTGTATTTCTTCCTTAAATCCATAAGGTTCTGCATATCCACCTCATTAAAGGTGGTTAGCATGGCGGTTTCATTTTTCGCGGAGACCATCTTGTTAGCAATGGTTTTCCGCAAAGTAGTCATTTTCTCCTTCCTGCTTTCCCTGCTCACACCATAGCTTTTAGGTTGAGGTGCTTCGCCAAGCTCTTCAGTTTCTGCTTTCTCATCGGTCTTAGCGGGCGCTTCTTTGGCAGGAGCCTCTTTTTCAGGGGCAGATTCTTTTTTAGCAGCCTCGGACTTAGCTGCTATTGCTTTTTGTACGTCTTCTTTCGTAATGCGGCCGTCTTTACCGGTCCCCTTTACTTCTTCCGGTTTGATATCATTTTCATCAAGCAATTTTTTAGCGGCCGGGGATGGAGTACCAGTGGCATAAGTTTTTGAACCTTCAGCTTCCGGCGAAGCACTTGCTTCTTTTTGTTCTCCGGCGGGTTGTTCCGCTTCAGCCGGCTCTTCACTGGCTTCTGATTTGGCCGGAGCTTCTGCTTCTGTATCAATGCTAGCCACTTTATCACCTACACTAACGGTTTCCCCTTCTTCTACTGCAATATGCAATACGCCGTCATCTTCTGCATTAAGTTCAAAAGTGGCTTTATCAGATTCAATTTCACAAATAACCTCGTCCATTTCCACATAATCGCCTTCTTGCTTTGTCCAACCAGATATGGTAACTTCTGATACTGATTCCCCGATATTGGGAACTTTAACATCTACTGCCATGGTAACATTTTATTTATGGTTATGATCATTTGAATCGGCTATTCCCAATGCCTCCTTCAGAATATGATTTTGCTCCATTTCATGGACTTTATGAAAACCTGTTGCCGGTGAAGCGCTTGCTTTACGGGAGATCAAGTTCAACTTCTTCCGATTTTCTTCCCACCGCAACAAATAAGTCCAGGCGCCCATATTTTTAGGCTCTTCTTGAACCCAATAAAAATCGGCATTGCTATACCTGTCGTAAATCTCCCTGATTTGATTTTCAGGCATAGGATACAATTGCTCCAAACGGACAATTGCTACATCCTTTATTTCTGCCTCTTCCATTTTGGTCAGGAGGTCGTAATAAATCTTTCCGCTGCAAAGCAAAACCCGCTTGGCTTTTTCGGGTTTTTCCCGGAAATTCTTGTCATCAATGACTTCTCTAAATTTATGATCGGTAAACTCACTGATATCAGAGATGCAACGAGGATGACGAAGCAAGGATTTTGGGGTCATAACAATAAGGGGCTTCCGGAAGTCCCACTTTAATTGCCTTCTCAAGGCATGGAAAAAATTGGCCGGTGTGGTAAAATTACCGACAATTATATTCTGTTCAGCAGCTAATTGAAGAAATCGCTCAGGTCTGGCATTCGAGTGTTCCGGACCTTGTCCTTCATAGCCATGCGGCAACAACATAACAAGGCCGTTCATTTTTTGCCACTTAGACTCTCCGGATGTGATAAACTGGTCTATGATGGTTTGTGCACCGTTGTTAAAATCTCCGAACTGAGCTTCCCAAATAGTGAGCGAATAGGGATAGGCCAAAGAATAACCGTATTCAAAACCTAAAGCAGCATTTTCTGAAAGCAGGGAGTTGTAAACACGAAATTTACCCTTGGCCTGTTCCATGTGATTAAGGTTGTTGAAAGCCGTATTGTCATTGGCATCAAAAATTATCGAATGGCGGTGCGCAAAAGTGCCCCTGACGGTATCCTGACCACTCAAGCGCACATCATTACCTTCCAGCATCATGGTACCATAGGCTGACAATTCACCCATTGCCCAGTCAAACTGACCTTGATCCCAGCCTTTTTTTCGCTTATCAAGCTCTTTGCTGATTTGCTTTAACGGGGTAAAATCTTCCGGTTTATAGGTAAGGGCATTTATCACATGCTCGAGCGCATCTTTTGTTACACTGGTATCGGGCGATTCATTAAAATCTTCAGGATTAGACTGTCTCAATTTACGCCATTCCTGGTCAGGCACCTGGTGTTCGTATTCAAGGGGTTGCTCCCTGACCATGTTCAGTCGATCCTGTAGTTTCTTTTTGAAATCTTTTTTCAGATCTTTAGCCATCTGGGCCTCTATGTCCCCTTCTGCTATGAGCCTTTCACTATAAACTTCCCTTGGATCAGGATGATCTGCAATCTTTTTATACAAGCTGGGTTGCGTAATTTTCGGGTCATCGCCTTCGTTATGGCCATGCTTCCTATAGCAGACCATATCTATAAAAATATCCTGGTTAAATTGCTGACGAAATTCAACGGCTTTTTGGACTGCGTAAACCACCGCTTCAGCATCATCACCGTTAACATGAATAATGGGTGTATCCACGACTTTACCCACACTCGTGGAATAATCTGAAGACCGCCCTTGATCAAAATCCGTTGTAAAGCCAATTTGATTATTGATTACGAAATGAATGGTTCCCCCTGTGGTATAACCATCCAAACATGACATTTGCATAACTTCGTAAACTACTCCTTGCCCGGTTAAAGCAGCATCCCCATGAAAAAGGATGGGCAAAATTTTGCTATTATCTTCATTGTAAAGCACATCACTTTTGCCGCGCGCATAACCTTCTACTACAGGATCTACTGCCTCGAGGTGTGAAGGGTTAGGGGCTAATTGTAAGTAAACTTCTTTATCATTGGTTGTCCGAACCTTTGAACTAAAGCCAAGGTGATATTTCACATCCCCGTCACCCATCGTGAGGTCTGGTTCAGCTTCTCCTTCAAATTCACTAAAAATATATTCATAGGTTTTACCCAGGATATTAGCCAGCACGTTGAGCCTTCCCCGGTGTGCCATACCCAGAACAACCTCTTCCACACCATCTTCAGCGCTATCATTTATGATAGCATCCAAAGCCGGAATGGTGTTCTCACCGCCTTCAAGGGAAAACCGCTTCTGACCCACGTACTTGGTATGGAGAAAATTTTCAAAGACAGCTGCTTCGTTTAGCTTCTCAAGGATCCTTTTCTTTTTTTCAATGGAAAACTGATGATTCGGGAACTCATTTTCAAACTTTTCTTTGATCCACTCTTTGACCTCTGTCCGGCGGATGTGTTTATATTCTACACCAATTGTACCGGTGTAAATGGCTTTAAGCTTATCAATAATGGCATCCAGAGAAGCTTTGCCTAAACCCAAATCTTCCCCAATGATAAATTGCTGATTCAGGTCATCTTCGCTCAAGCCATAGTCATCAAGGCTAAGGTTAGCTTCGCGGTCTTTTCGCTCTCTTATGGGATTGGTGTTTGATAATAAATGGCCCCTGAACCGATAGCCTTCAATGAGCCTGTACACTTTGAGCTCTTTTTTCAGCTGATCTTCTGAAAGATCTCCACCTCCTTCTCCATTCATCCTAAGGGCAAAATCAAAACCTTCGAAAAATTGCTTCCAGGTTTCGTCTACTGCATTTGGATCATCTTTATAAGTTTGATACAATGAATCAACGTAATTACTGTCAGCACTACTAATAATTGTCATCGGATCCATATTCAATTCCCGGGTATTTTCATTGTGCAAATATAAGCATTAATAGCATTTTAAGCACCCAATTCAATGACTATTCCTTGATTTTGGTTCTACGATAGGTGGTTATTAAACTCGTTTACTTAATAGTCATAAATGTGACATAAAGCAAATTAGCCAAAGCAACACAGATGAATCAAATAAAAAATTTGTTTTATTTTTGTTAAGGTAATAATAGGAATAAGAAAAGTATCAATGAAAAACTGGTTAAAACTTAGTTTTTTAGCGGCTTTGTGGCTCCCTCTTTTTGGAAGTGCGCAAAGCATAACAAATGATTGGATCAATCCGGGCCAAACCTACTTTAAGGTTACTATAACGGAAAAGGGTATATACAAAGTCAATTTTCAGGACTTAAATAAACAAACCAATACAGACCTTTCAACAGTTGACCCTAAACATTTCCAGGTATTTCGCCAAGGTGAAGAGCAACCGATTAGTATAGAGACAAACGGTGATGGTACTTTTGATCAAGGGGATTACATTGAATTTTATGGCAAAAAAAATGATGGAACCCTCGATTCAGGCCTTTACCAAAAGCCAAAGCAACAGCCACAAGCATACACAAGCCTCTTTACGGACGAGGCGGCTTACTTTATTACCTGGAATCCCAATGTAAATGGCGAAAGGTTTGAAGTCTATGAAAATTTCCAATACGGGCAATTCAGTCCCGAAAAATATTTTACGAAAGAAAATATCAATACGCTAACCAATGAGTACAACGATGGCGATCCCATCAAACAGGATAATAGAGCTCTCAACCTGTCTTATTACACAACCGGTGAAAGTTTCGCCTCTAAAAGGATAAACTGGTTCAGTTCCAAGACTCCTCAAATAGCATCAAAAAATCACTACAAATCTGGGCCTAACCCTTTATTAGAAATTAAGTTTATAGGTGATTCGAAACTAATTGATGACAATGCACCTACTTCAAACATCAGATATTGGCACTTTACAAGGGTACAATTTGCTGGCAATTTAATAGATACGGCTCGGTATGACGCCTATGCTCAAAAAGTATCCAAAAATAAGCTGGATCCTAACTTACTTTCAAGTAATAACACCATAAGGTTAAAAAGCCTTAATCCCAATGATAGCTTAAGAGGCGATTATTCTCATGCTTCTTATATCAAATTAAGGTATCCTCGTAATTTTAAACTAAATGGAAATGCTTCATTCAAATTTGCTTTGAATTACAATAAACCATCATTTTACATCCCATTTAAACAATACGGAAAAAACAACCCCATTCTTTATGATTTGTCAAATGGAAAGAAAATTTATGGCAAGCTTAATAACCAACAATTTGATGTTATAGTGCCTGGCAGTAATGGTGAACAATCTTTTTACCTAACTGATAGCACCAACAAAAAGACTGTTTCAGCTGAGAAAGTTGAGTTTAAGGATTACCAAAAGAAAATTTCCAATAATACCGAGTTCCTTATTATAAGTAATCAAAAATTATCACAATCCGCGAAGGCTTATAAAAACTACCGACAGTCCAGTGGTTTCAATACTGAACTAGTTTATGTTAATAACCTTTACAATTCATTTTCTTACGGTATTGAGCACCATCCATTAAGTATACGCTATTTGCTTGAGTACCTCACTAATGCCAATAAGCAACCTGATTACCTGCTACTTTTGGGTAAAGGCATTCAAAATAATCGCATAAAGGAGGGGAACCTGAAAGCATTGGACTTGGTGCCGACCTTTGGTCAACCGCCTTCTGATAACCTTTTTGTCAAAAACCTCGAACCTGCCGAGAATATAAACCTGGCATTCCCTGTTGGACGAATACCAGCCAATAACAATCAAGAAGTACAAGCTTACTTAAATAAACTCAAAGACTATGAAAATTCCCTCAAAACCGCTCAAAGCATGGGCAGTAAAGTTTGGCGAAAAAATTTACTACACGTGGCTGGGGGTAAGAATAAAAAGCAAAACCAAAGGTTCAGTAACTATTTAAATAATTATGAGCTTATTGCTAAAAGAGGAAAAATGGGGGGCAGTGCTGAATTAATATCTAAAACCAAATCCATTCCAAGTGATAAAACCCAAAAGCAATTTGTTATTGACGAAGTTAACAAAGGAGTGAGCTTACTTACCTATTTTGGTCATGGTGCTGCTGAAATTTTAGAAGTTGATATTGGGAACCCCGAAGACTATACCCAAAACAAAGGAAATTACCCGGTTTTTCTCTTCAGCGGCTGTATTCTGGGTAATACCTATCAAGAAGACCCATCAATAGCTAAGGATTACTTAATTAATTCCAATAAAGGAGGCGTTGCCTGGTTAGCAGAATCATCATTCAGTTTTGAAAATTATTTGAATAACTTCACCAGAGACTTTTACAAAAGTTTTGCTGATCAAGAATATGGAAATAATTTAGGAGATATCTTCCTGGGTACTATTGAAAACTTTAAGGTAAAAGGCCAAAACAGGGACTATCTCAACGAGATGCAAATTCTGCAAAAGACTGTTCAAGGGGATCCAGCTTTAGAGATTTATGGGCCTAATAAACCCGATTACCAGGTTAAGGCCTCCCTTTTAGGTTTCAAACCTCAAGACCCGAATACAGAACTTGATTCTTTTGCATTGGAAATCGGGGTGGAAAACGGTGGAAAAGCTATCAATGATTCGATTCGCTTAGTCATCAATCAGATATTTTCGGACCGGACCCAGAAGGAGTATGACCCCATTCAAGTTAAAGCACCCATTTACCGGGATACATTTTTATTTTACATTAAGCCTGATGAGCAAAAGTTTGCGGGCAATAATACTTTCAAAGTAAACATAAAAACAACTGGTAATACGCAGGAAGTAACAAAGCGTAACAACTCGGCTGAAATAGAAAAATTCTTTCCTTCTAATGGTATAACCCCCCTTTTTCCCAGACCCTATAGCATTGTCAATGAGAGATCGGTAACCCTGGAAGCCCAATCAAACAATTTATTCATTGATGAGGCTGATTATAAATTCCAAATAGATACAACACCACGTTTTAACAGTCCGGTAAAAAAGTCCTCCAATACTATCAAGGCCAACACTACGGTTAAATGGCAGACTACTCTCTTACCCGCTGATTCAACTGTTTACTACTGGCGAATAAAAAGGGATAACAATGACGGTCAACAGGACTGGAACCAAAGTTCATTCATGTTTATTCGTAACAGCCCCAAAGGATGGGCTCAGGGACATTATAATCAATTTCTGACCACTAATCTGGATAACTTAAATTTTAACAGTGCAAACAGGGATTTAGAATTTACCCGAAAAACAGCCGGCAGATTTGATATAAAATCGACAGGTTCCAATCAATCTGGCTTCCATATCCGTTATGAGGGGCCAAGACTTTTTTTCGGAGGTGCCAAAACCGGTATTTACATCCTGGCCATAAATCCAAATACCCATGCAAGGTTCAATTATCCGAGCCCTTACAATGAAGGTCCCAATCGAGCTCCTGATCCTAAAACTCCTAAAAACGACACATCAAGCGGAGTTTATGCTTTTAGCTGGGGAGGGCCAGGCTCAGTAGACACCTCTATTGTAGAGGATTTTATTGACCATGTTGACTCTATCCCGGATGGTTACACTGTAATTGCTTTTACAGCTGATAACCATGCTATTCCTTATTTACCTGCTAAGTTTTACAAGGCCATGGAAAAACTTGGAAGCGGTAAAATAAGGCAAATAGGGGAAGGATGGCCATACATTCTGCTTGGCAAAAAAGGAGGCAAGCCACAGGAAGTTCAGGAAATCACTGCTGATACAAGCCTGCCGCTTGATCCTAAAAAACAAATCAGAAAAGCTGCCAAATCAATTTCTCCAATTTCAAAACGAGGTGAAATGACCTCAACGTTAATTGGCCCATCCAATAACTGGCAGGATGTGTTTTTAACCAAAAAACCAGTTAGCAACAGGATGGGTGATACCTCATTTCTCCAAGTAATAGGCGTTGATGCTGATGGCAAAAATAAAGTCCTTAGAAATAACTTAAAAGCCGAAAATACCCATACTATCGATTCTATTGACGCTTCCCAATATCCTTTCTTAAAGCTAAATACCATCCTTGAAGATTCGGTAAATGCGACACCGCCAAGACCTGGTAAATGGTTAGTTCACTATGACTATGTCCCGGAAGGAAGCTTGAAACCAGGTATTGCTTACAATTTCTATAAAGATAGTTTACAACAAGGGGATTCTATTAGGCTTAAATTTGCCTACCAGAATATTTCGGATTTTTCGATGGACAGCATTCTTGTTAATTACCAAATCAAGGATAATAACAACCAAAAGGTAGTTAGCTTTGATAAGCGATATAAATCACTTGGCCCCAAAGACACATTAGTAGCGGATACTTTTTTCTCAACCAAATCCCTTTCCGGAAACTACAAGCTTAAGCTAACCATAAATCCCGATTTTGATCAAGCCGAAAGCTTTCTTTTCAATAACATCATTACTGAGAACTTTAATGTTACGGAAGATAATACGAACCCTGCGTTAGATGTAACATTTAATGGCCGGCATATCATGGACGGGGCCATTGTTTCTCCTCAGCCAAGGATCAAAATTACTTCCAAAGATGATAACCAGTACTTGTTAATGGATGATACAGCTAACATGGATATACTACTTAAAAGACCTGATGGCCGGGAGACCAAGTTAGATTACCAAGATAAGCTTGATTTTTATCCTGCCGAAAATGGGGGAAGTAACGAAGCTACAGCCATTTATCAACCAGATGAGAAACTTGATAACGGTATATACCAGCTAAGGGTACAGTCTTCGGATGAGAGTGGTAATCAGTCCGGTGAAAGGTTATATGAGAAGAACTTTGAGGTAATCAAAGAATCCACCATAACCAATTTATACCCTTATCCTAATCCATTTACAAGCCGAATGCGGTTTGTATTCACCCTAACCGGGAGCCAGATACCGGATAAAATTAACATTCAGATTATGACTATCCGGGGTAAGGTTATTAAGGAAATAAAGAAAACGGATTTGGGGCCGCTTAATATCGGTGTCAACAAAACCAATTATGTTTGGCACGGCAACGATGAATTTGGTGATCCTGTGGGGAATGGTGTGTACTTCTACAAAGTAAAAGCTTACCTGGACGGTGAAACAATTGAACATCGTAAAACCGCTGGCGACAAATTCTTTAAAAAGGGTATTGGAAAACTCTACCTCATGAGGTAGTCAAAGATGAGGATTCTAACACGATGAATCAGCAAACCTTCCAGTGGAACGGGCATCAGGCTATTATAAGGCAAAACATCCTCAAGATTCTTAAACAATACTCGGTCTTTTGCTTCCTTGATTCCAATGATTTTTATAATGAGAAACCCATCAATACAGCCCCGGAATTTCATACTTATGACCTTTTAGCCGGAGCTGGGGCCAAAAGTCGTATAACTTCCAATAACAATGAAGATGGTTTCAGGAAGCTGGAAAATTGTGCGGCAAACAACAATGATTGGCTTTTTGGCCATTTAGGATATGACCTCAAAAACGGTATTGAAAACCTTACGTCTAACAACCCGGATAACCATCAATTTGATGACCTTCATTTCTTTATCCCTGAATTAGTAATAAGCTTAAAAGGAAGTAACCTCACTATTTACGCCTCTGATCAGTCTAAGATTGAAGAAGTTCATAAGGAAGTGACAGCTTCTAACGGTGAACAGGAAAGTGAAAAGTCTTCTGCACTTCCTGCCGTGGATTTTCAAAACAAATTGACTAAATCAGATTATATAAAACGGGCGAATGCTTTAATTAACCACATTATTGAAGGTAATATTTATGAGGTTAATTTTTGTCAGGAATTCTATGCTGAGGAAATAAACGTAAACCCGTTCAGCTTATTTTCAGCGCTAATGAAAGCCTCCCCAACACCATTTGCTTGTTTTTACCGTTATGACTGTCATTATACCATCTCAGCCAGTATGGAGCGCTTCCTTAAAAAATCTGGTAATCAGATAATCTCCCAGCCTATTAAGGGTACAATTCAGCGGGGAAAAACTTTAAAAGAGGATGAGGCATTTAAGGAGGAATTGCAGCAGGACTCTAAAGAAAGAGCGGAAAACGTAATGATCGTGGACCTGGTCCGGAATGATTTGGCTAAAACTGCTAAAACCGGTAGTGTAACCGTAAATGAATTGTTTGGCATCTATTCATTTCCTACTGTCCATCAGATGATAAGTACCATCTCTTCTGAACTAAAACCCCAGTTTCACGGAGTCCAGGCATTGAAACAAGCGTTTCCGATGGGATCTATGACAGGTGCTCCAAAAATTAGCGCTATGAAACTGATCGAGGAACATGAAAACTTTAAAAGAGGTGTTTTTTCAGGGGCTGTTGGCTACATTACTCCTGATGGTGATTATGACTTTAACGTGATAATCCGAAGCTTTCTTTACAACGAAAAATTAAAATACTTATCTCTGCCGGTAGGTTCAGCAATAACCTATGACTCAGACCCTGAAGCGGAATTTGAAGAATGCATGGTAAAAATCGCAAAACTCAAAGAAGCCTTAGAAAAGTAAAATTGCCGGAAAAAGCTATTGCTTTTTATCAACTATTACATAAAGGTCTTCATCAGGTTTCTTCATGTAATATTTTTCACGGGCAAACCTTTCAAGCGTTTCACTGCTTTTAAACAAATTCTTCCTAGCTTGCTTGGTTTCTTTCATCTTTTGAAGGTAGTAAGCTTTTTCTTCCTGTAGCTTATTAAGCTTGACAGATTTATTCACCAAGTGAATGAAATTATTGCTATCGAAAAAAGTCATCCATACAAGGATAATAGCGGTGACAATGAAGTACTTATTTTTTAAGATAGCAAGGTATTTCTTGTCCATAAATCAAACCTTTTCCCAAAGGTAATAAGATTTACCTGGGTTGAACAAGAAAAGGTAAAATGAAAATACTCGTCTCAAATGAAAACCGTCAGGCTAATACTAAATTCTAAGTAGCTATCTGGTTATTCAAAAGCCAGGAATTTTCCGGCATAAACTGCTTGATCACCTAAATCCTCCTCTATTCGGATTAACTGGTTATATTTAGCGATGCGATCAGTCCTGGAAAGGGAGCCCGTTTTTATTTGACCCGTATTCAAAGCCACAGCTAAATCAGCAATGAAAGTGTCTTCCGTTTCTCCTGACCTGTGACTTATAATAGAAGTCCAGCCATTCTGAACCGCCATATTAACAGCTTCAACAGTTTCTGAGAGGGTACCTATTTGGTTAAATTTAATCAAAATCGAGTTAGCCGATTTTTCATTTAGTCCCCTTTTTAGTCGCTCAGTATTGGTGACGAAAAAGTCATCCCCAACGAGCTGTACTTTATGCCCTAATTGGTTAGTGAGATTACTCCAACCTTCCCAATCATTCTCATCCAGCGGATCTTCAATAGAGGCTATGGGGTATTGGTCTACCCATTTATTCCAATAATCAGCCATTTCCTTCGCTGTTAACTCAGCGCCAGTAGATTTATGAAAATGGTAAACACCTTTTTCACTATTGTAAAATTCGGATGAAGCAGCATCAAGTGCAATTTTGATATCTTTACCCGGTTCAAAGCCAGCCTCCCGGATTGCCTTAATAATTGTTTCAACCGCTTCTTCGTTGGATTTCAGATCTGGTGCAAACCCCCCTTCATCTCCAACATTGGTGGAATGACCACCTTCTTTTAGCACCGCTTTCAAACTATAAAAAACCTCCGTTCCCATTCGCAATGCTTCACTAAAATATTCAGCATTGACCGGCATGATCATAAATTCCTGGAAATCTGTTTTATTGTCCGCATGTGCGCCTCCATTGAGGATATTCATCATAGGAACCGGCAAAACATGGGCTCCAACACCACCTAAGTATTGATAAAGAGGTAACCCGGCTTCTGAAGCGCCAGCTCGTGCTACGGCCAGGGAAACCCCGAGTATAGCATTGGCTCCTAATTTCCCTTTGTTATCGGTACCATCGAGTTCTATCATACACTGATCAATGGCACTTTGTTGAAATACGTCAAATTCAAAAATTTTGGGAGCTATGATTTCGTTGACATTCTTTACCGCTTGATGTACCGATTTGCCCCGGTAAAAATCATTTTGCCCATCTCTTAATTCAACAGCTTCAAATTCACCGGTTGAGGCACCCGAAGGAACAGCAGCACTTTCAACAATGCCATTTTCTGTAATGACCTCTACTTCAACCGTAGGTGTCCCTCTGGAATCTAAAACTTGACGGGCTAAAATTTCTGCAAAATAACTCATAAGGTGTTTTTTTAAAAGGTATTCAAAAAATTGAGAGTAAGGGCATGCCAATCAAAATTTATTATACGACTGCTCCACTACCCTTTTGCAACATTTTATGGAATTGATCGAATAAATACCTTGCGTCATGGGGACCCGGTGACGCTTCAGGATGGTATTGAATTGAGAAGGCGTCCTTCGTTTTACTTCGCAAGCCTTCAATAGAGTGGTCATTAAGGTTAATATGGGTAACCTCGAGGTCCGAATGTTCCTCAACCGATTTTTGATCTACAGCAAAGCCATGATTCTGAGAGGTTATTTCACAACGTTGGCTAATCAGGTTTTTCACCGGGTGGTTAATACCCCGGTGTCCATTGTGCATTTTGTAAGTATCGCAATCCATTGCTAAAGCAAACAGCTGGTGCCCCAGGCAAATACCAAAGAATGGTTTTTCGGAACTTAACATGCCTTTTGCAGTATCAATGGCATAGTGGATTGCAGCGGGGTCTCCGGGACCATTTGATACGAAATAACCATCCGGCTGCCATTCATTGATCGTTTGAAAATCGCTTTTAGCCGGGAAAACTTTCAAATAGCAGTCTCTTTCAAGTAATTGATCCAATATGGTGGATTTAATCCCAAGATCCAGAACGGCTACGCGATATTTGGCATCCGGGTTACCCTTTGTAAAGGCTTCTTGGGTCGTTACGTCAGTTGAAAGTTCCAGCCCTTCCATACTGGGGGTTTTGCTAAGAATCTGTTTTAGATCATCAATGTTGGTATTTTCAGATGAAATGACGGCATTCATTGCTCCTTTTTCCCTAACATGCTTGACCAGTGCCCTTGTATCAATGCCAGCAATTCCGACAAGGACATTGTCCTTCAGGAATTCACTTAAGGATTTATCTCCCATATGGCGCGAAAATAACTCTGAAAAATTTCGACAAACAAGACCATTGATCTGAGGGGCACCGGATTCACTTTCAGCGAGTCTAACCCCGTAATTCCCTATATGAACGTTAGTCATAGTCATAATTTGTCCATAATACGAAGGGTCTGTAAAAATTTCCTGGTAGCCAGTCATACCAGTATTATAACATACCTCACCCGTAGTAGTGCCAATCTTTCCCACAGGATGACCCCAGAATCGAGTACCATCCTGCAACAAAATAACAGCATTGTTATGACTATGATCATTCATAAAAGGTCATTTTATAATTATAAAAAATTAGACAAACCGAAACCATTTTTTGAGCAAAAAAAAAGGATAAAGCAAGCAATGCCCTATCCTTTTTTTTATACCTATACTTATCAAAGTTTACTATTCTTTATTGGTGTCAGTTTCATCTCCCCCTTCTTTTTGATCCTTGTCCGATTCATCATGTCCCTGATCATTATCCCCGGGTTGTTCCTCACTTTGATCCTCTTCTCCAGTTTGGGCTTCCTCGGTGGGTGAAGGTTCTTCGTTCGTTTGATTCTCATGCTGATCGGTGGCTTCCTGGTGATGATCTGTACCGTCAGCAGATTCTTCTTGGCTTTCAGAAGCAGCAGCGGTTTCTTTTCCACTTGAATCTTGACCCTCACCTTCAGTGGCGGTACCCGTCACTTCTTCGCCAGCTTTTTGCTCTTCCGAGGCAGATTTCTTGGAGCCTCCTCTTCTTCTTCGCTTGCGCTTGCGACCTGATTTCGCTTTTTCTTCAAGCAGATTTTCATTAAAATCAACCAACTCGATCATGGCCATTTCAGCATTATCACCCAGCCTACTGCCAAGCTTAATAATCCTTGTATAACCACCGGGCCTATCACCGACTTTATCAGCAACGGTAATAAAGAGCTCTTTAACGGCTTCTTTATCTCCCAAATCACTGAAAGCCATCCTTCTGGAGTGAGTATTATCATATTTCGCACGGGTAATAATCGGCTCAACCCACTTACGTAGGGCCTTGGCTTTAGGCAGGGTCGTTTTAATCCGCTTGTGAGTAATTAAGGAATTAGCCAAGTTTGATAACATGGCCTTCCTGTGCGAAGATTTTCTGTTAAGATGATTAATTTTCTTTCCGTGTCTCATTAAACTTAATCTTCATCGAGGTTATACTTGGAAACATCCATGCCGAAAGTTAGACCTTTTTCACGAACTAAATCTTCCAATTCGGAAAGGGATTTTTTACCAAAGTTTCTAAATTTCAAGAGGTCTGCGACATCGTTACTAACAAGATCACCAAGGGTTTGAATATTGGCTGCCCTAAGGCAATTATAAGCACGAACGGATAAGTCCAGATCAGTTAAAGGCGTTTTCAAAAGCTTCCGCATGTGGAGGTAATCTTCATCCACAAGCTCATCATCTCCTTTAGCTTGTTCTTCAACAGTAATGTTTTCATCAGAAAATAACATGAAATGCTGAATAAGGATCTTGGCACCTTCTTTCAATGCTTCTTCAGGATGAATAGAGCCATCTGTAGAAATAGTAAGGAGCAGTTTCTCAAAATTAGTGGTCTGCCCAACCCGCGTATCTTCTACCTGGTACTTAACCCTTTTAATAGGAGAGAAAGTAGCATCCATAGGAATAAGGCCTATGGGAGCTTCTTCTGGCTTATTCTCTTCAGCGGGGACAAAACCACGACCTTTTTGAACAGTAAGTTCAATTTCAAGGTTAACGGAAGGCTCCATATTACAGATAACCATGTCAGGATTCAACACCTGGAAGTTATTGGAAGCCTTACTAATGTCATTGCCTGTAAAGGTATCCTGATTTTTAGTACTAATATGAATAGTTTCTTCCTCTTCTTCACCTACTTTCTTTAAGCGGATTTGTTTAAGGTTTAAAACTATCTCTACCACGTCTTCTTTAACACCATCAATACTGGAGAATTCATGGCTTACGTCAGGTATTTTAAGCGTGGTAATAGCGTAACCTTCTAGTGAGGAAAGCAGTGTCCTTCTAAGAGAATTTCCTACTGTAACGCCATACCCAACTTCTAATGGACCAAACTCGAAAGTGCCCTCAAAATCTGAGGACTTTTGCATTACCACATTTTCAGGCTTTTGAAAATCCATGGTTGGTAGGGAATTATTATCTGTCATAAGGCCTTGGGTTATTTTGAATACAACTCAACAATGAGTGTTTCTTTAATATTTTCAGGAATCTCATCTCTAACGGGATAGTTCAGAAACTTCCCTGATTTACTTTTAATATCAAATTCCAGCCAGGAATATTTTTTATTTTGAGATTTATTAACAGCATCTTCAATGACTTCAAGCGATTTTGACCGCTCCCTGGCACCTACTATATCACCCTCAGCCATGTTATAAGAAGGTACGTCAACAATTTCACCGTTGACCGCAATATGCCTGTGATTTACCAGCTGTCTGGCAGCAGCTCTTGTCGGAGCAAGACCTAAACGAAAAACTACATTATCAAGCCGGCCTTCCAGCATCTGGAGTAAATTCTCACCCGTGATACCTTTTTTACGATCAGCTTTTTTGAATGTGTTGAAAAATTGCTTTTCTAACAAGCCATAAATGTATTTTGCTTTCTGCTTTTCTGAAAGCTGTAAGGCGTATTCAGACATTTTAGCCTTCCGTTTGGAAGGCCCATGTTGGCCTGGTGGATAAGGTTTTTTAGCCACAGTCTCATCGGGTCCAAAAATAGGTTCTTTAAAACGCCTTGCAATTTTTGAAGTCGGTCCTTTATATTTTGCCATTGAGCTATCTTTTAAACAATTTATACCCTTCTTCGCTTCGGAGGCCTACATCCGTTATGAGGAATCGGTGTTTGATCCTGAATTGAATTGATCTCGATACCCGTATTATGTATGGTTCGGATAGCAGCTTCTCTACCGGAACCAGGCCCTTTAACAAAAACTTCTGCCTTACGCATGCCTAAATCATAGGAGATTTTGGCACAGTCTTCAGCGGCAGTCTGAGCAGCATAAGGGGTATTTTTCTTAGACCCTTTAAAACCCATTTTTCCAGCTGATGACCAGGTGATAACCTGACCGCTGCCATTCGTCATTGAGATGATTATGTTGTTAAAGGTAGCTTGAATGTAAATCTGCCCTATAGGGTCAACACTGACCTTTTTCTTTTTGCTGACTGTCCGGTTAGCTTTTTTAGCCATATTGATGCATCAATTTAAAATCATCTAAACTTCCTAATAAAGACGTTAAGCTTTATGCTTATTTAACCGCCTTCTTTTTATTAGCTACTGTACGTTTACGTCCCTTACGCGTACGAGCGTTTGTTCGGGTTCTTTGGCCATTAACAGGTAAACTTTTCCGGTGCCTTACGCCCCGGTAGGAACCAATATCCATCAAGCGCTTAATATTTGTTTGAATTTCACCCCTGAGTTCCCCCTCGGTCCGGTAATTATTGTTAATATTTTCCCTAATCCGGGCAAGCTGATCGTCATCCCATTCTCCTACGCGAACGTCAGGACTAACATCAGCATCATTTAGGATCTGGTTGGCTGTTGCGTGGCCGATACCATAAATATATGTCAAGCCAATTTTTCCTTTCTTTTCCTTGGGTAAATCTATACCTTTAATCCGCGCCATATTTTAACCTTGTCTTTGTTTGTAACGAGGGTTAGCTTTGTTGATTACATACAATCGTCCTTTACGCTTGACGATCTTGCAGTTGGTACTACGTTTTTTTATCGATGCTTTGACCTTCATAGGGGTAATCTTTATTTATAACGATAAGTAATCCTACCTTTAGACAAATCATAGGGCGATATCTCAACCCTAACTTTATCACCTGGTAAAATCCGGATGTAATACATTCTCATTTTACCAGAAATATGAGCCATGATTTCATGGTTATTTTCCAATTCAACACGGAACATAGCGTTGGGTAATGCTTCTTGAACAACGCCATCCTGAACAATTGTCTTTTGTTTCGACATATTAACCGCCTTAAAAAGAAGGGCAAATTTAATTATTTTGACTTAACTTTCAAACATTCAACAGACGTGAATTATGTCATCACGCCACGCCTCCTGAAGCAGAACCTCTGCCTTTAACTCTGCCACTCTTCATCAGGCCATCATAATGTCTCATCAGTAAATGGCTCTCAATTTGCTGAAGGGTATCAAGCACAACCCCCACCATAATCAGCAAGGAAGTTCCGCCATAAAATTGGGCAAACTGAGTGTTCACATTGAATTGCATAGCTACAGCTGGAAAAACAGCTACTATGGCTAAAAATATAGAGCCTGGTAAAGTAATACGGCTCATGATCGTATCAATATACTCTGATGTCTTTTTACCAGGTTTCACCCCTGGAATAAATCCGCCATTTCTTTTAAGATCATCTGCTATTTGCTTAGAATTTACAGTAACAGCCGTATAGAAATAAGTAAACAAAATAATTAAGGTGGCAAATGTAATGTTATAGGGAAGAGAGGTGAAATCCGTAAAAGAGGCTGCAATTCCTTTTATAGAGGAAGAATCCGGGAAAAATTGAGAAATAGTGGAAGGGATAAACATTAAGGCTTGCGCAAATATGATAGGCATTACTCCTGCAGAATTCACCTTAAGCGGTAAGAATTGCCTAACACCCCCATATTGACGATTACCAACAACCCGTTTAGCATATTGAATGGGTATTCTACGTGTACCTTTTACAAGTAAAACAACCGCCAAAATAACAAAAAGTAAGGCTACAATTTCTACAAGAAAAATAACCAATCCACCACCTGCTTCAGATAGGCGTGCGTCAAACTCTGCTACCAATGCAGTTGGCAAACGGGCAATAATACCTATCATGATGAGCAAAGAAATACCATTCCCGATACCTTTATCAGAGATGCGTTCACCCAGCCACATAACAAATACGGTTCCCGTAGTAAGAATAATCACATTGGTAACGATGAACATCGTAGGGGATAGAACATCAGGATGCGTATTAGATATGATAGCATTGGGCACTTGATATTGGAGATTAACCAAAAAACCAATAGATTGAATAGCTGTAATAGCTATTGTCAAGACCCTGGTAATTTGATTAATCTTTTGCTGTCCAGACTCACCTTCTTTTTGAAGCTTTTGAAAGTAAGGAACTGCAATGCCCATCAATTGGATTACAATGGAAGCAGAAATGTAAGGCATAATTCCTAAGGCAAAAACAGAGGCCCTGGAAAATGCACCACCTGCAAACATATTGATTAGGCCCAGAATACCCTGTGAAGTTTGCTGTTCGTATTGCCCTAAGGCATTCGGATCTATTCCGGGAAGTACAATGTAAGTACCTAAACGGTATATCAGTAAAAAGCCCAAGGTATTGAGAATACGAACCCTAAGGTCCTCTACATTGTAAATGTTTTTGATGGTCTGAATGATTTTATTCATCTAGACTATTGGTTTGTGGCTTTACCACCGTTTGATTCAATGGTTTTACGAGCGGAAGAAGAAAAAGCGTCAGCCTTGACTTCAATACCAGCAGTCAATTCACCCCTTCCAAGTATCTTTATATAGGAATTTTTAGGAGCTACCCCGTTCTGCTTTAAGGTTTCTTTATCTATACTTTCCAGATTGCGCTCATCGACAAGCCTTTGTAGCGTATCAAGATTAACGGGTGCATAATGCTTAGCATTGATATTGATAAACCCATATTTGGGCACTCTCCTGTGAATAGGTAACCCGCCGCCTTCAAAGCCAGGGTTTACCCGATAACCAGATCTGGATTTAGCTCCGTTATTACCTTTTCTGGCTGTTTGACCTAAATCAGAGCCTTGGCCGCGTCCAACTCTTTTACGATTATGTACTGCGTTTCTTGCAGGTTTAAGATTACTTAAATCCATTATACCGATTCAACTTTTACAAGGTGATTCACTTTCTTTAACATACCCATTACCTGGTCATTTTTAGGCTTACTTACGCTTTGTTCACGCTTGGTAAGACCAAGAGCTTTTAGGGTATTCTTTTGCTTGTGAGACTTATCAATCATACTTTTAACCAATGTAATCTTTATCTGCTCCATAGCATTAACCATTAAAAACTCTTTCTAAACTAATATCCCTTAATTGAGCGACAGTTATCGGATCACGAACCTCCATTAAAGCTTTAATTGTAGCTTTTACCACATTGTGAGGATTAGAAGATCCTTTGGATTTTGCTAAAACGTTGTTAACGCCTGCACTCTCAAGAACCGCACGCATTGGGCCGCCTGCTTTAACACCCGTACCTGGCGCAGCTGGTCTAATCAAAATATCTGCTCCACTAAATTTTGTTTCTTTTTGGTGTGGTATGGTACCGTTGATAACCGGTATCTTGATTAATGACTTCTTGGCATCATTCACCCCTTTGTTAATTGCTTCGGTTACTTCACGTGCCTTACCCAGTCCATAACCAACAACTCCATTTCCATCTCCAACGACCACAATCGCGGAAAAACTGAAAGTTCTTCCACCTTGGTTCACTTTAGCAACACGATTTATGGCAACAACTTTTTCCGTTAATTCTAATTCACTCGAGCGTACTCTTTTTACATTCGGATTCATGCTGCAATTATTATTTTAAAAATTTAAACCTTGTTCCCTGGCACCATCTGCAAGAGCTTTGACCCTACCATGGTATAGATAAACATTCCTGTCGAAAACAGCGCGGCTAATATCAGCATCAAGCGCTTTTTCAGCTAGTTTTTGCCCAACAACTTTGGCAGCTTCTGATTTGGAAAGCCCCTTTACTTCATCCCTTAGGTCTTGATCAATAGAAGATGCAGAGGCAAGAGTACTTTCCTTGTAATCATCTATAACTTGGGCATAAATCTGCTTGTTACTGCGAAAAACTACTATCCTGGGTTTTTCTGCAGTACCTTTAATTTTCTTACGAATGCCCCTTCTTAGTCTTTCTTTCCTTGTCTTTTTTTGTTTAAGGCTATCCATTTCTATTTAACTATTTATTTTCCGCCAGCTTTACCTTCTTTAAACCTAATGTTTTCATTAACAAAACGAATTCCCTTTCCTTTATAAGGCTCGGGTTTTCTTAATGCCCTTATTTTAGAGGCAACCTGACCTAACAATTGTTTATCATAGCTCTCAAGGGTTATCATCGGATTAGCACCCTTTTCAGTTGCAGTGCTAACGGTTATTTCTTCAGGAACTTCAAAAATAATATCATGGGAATAACCAACTGATAATTCCAGCATCTGTCCCTGATTGGTAGCTTTAAAGCCAACTCCTTGCAATTCAAGCTTTTGAACAAAACCTTCTGAAACACCCATTACACAATTGTAAAGAATGGACCGGTAGAGGCCGTGAAACGATTTATGCCGTTTTTGATTAGTAGGCCTTTCAACTTGGATACTACCATCTTCTTCCTTAACGGTAATATCTTTATGAACCTTCTGGGATATCTCACCTTTTGGTCCCTTGACATTAACAACATTGCTTTTGTCAATGCTTACCTCAACTTTTTCAGGTATTTGAATCGGAAGTTTCCCTATCCGTGACATTATTACTTATTTTTAGTAAACGTAACAAACTAATTCACCGCCAACATTAAGCTTTTTCGCTTCTTTGTCGGTCATTACTCCTTCAGGGGTCGAAATAACGGCAACCCCTAAGCCATTGTAAATACGAGGCAAATTCCTGGCATTGGAATATTTCCTGAGACCAGGTGTGCTAAGTCGCTGAATAGCGTTAATAGCAGGAGTGCCACTTGTATAATCATACTTTAAGGCTATCTTAATATTACCCTGTGGGCCATTTTCATCCTCAAATTTGAAATTAAGGATATACCCTTTATCGAAAAGTATCTTGGTTATACTTTTTCGCATTTTAGAGGCCGGGATATCCACAACCCGCTTCTTGGCAAGAATGCCATTTCTTATCTTCGTTAAAAAATCTCCAATAGTATCGGCCATTGTCTTCTAATTTTTACCAGCTTGCTTTTGTAATGCCAGGTATTTTACCTTGATGTGCTAATTGACGAAAAACGTTACGGCACAAGCCGAACTCCCGAATATATCCATTACTCCTACCTGTTAAGGCACAACGGTTTCTTACCCTAACCGGTGAGGAATTCATTGGTAATTTATCCAATTCCTTGATGTTATTTTCTTTTTTAAGAGCTTTCCTCTTTTCTTGGTACTTATCTCTTAATTCCCTTCGTTTCCTATCTCTAACCCAAACAGATAATTTAGACATGGTTTAACTATTTTTATTTTGATTCCTGAAAGGAAGTCCTAATTCTTTTAACAATAAATAGGCTTCTTTATCAGTGTTGGCAGATGTTACAAAAGTAATATCCAAACCATTAATCCTTTGAACCCGATCGATATTGATTTCAGGGAAGATTATCTGTTCACTAACACCAAGGGTGTAATTTCCTCTTCCATCAAATCCTTTATCACTTATCCCCTGAAAATCGCGAACACGGGGCAAAGCCACTGCAATAAGGCGTTCCACAAATTCATACATACGATCCCGTCTCAACGTTACTTTAGCCCCGATCGGCATTTCCTCACGAACTTTAAAGTTGGAGACGGATCTTTTAGCATAAGTAGGTACCGCCTTTTGACCTGCAATAACCGTCAATTCTTCAACAGATTGATCTACCAACTTTTTGTCAGCCACTGCAGCGCCAACACCTTGATTCAAGATAACTTTTTTGATCTTGGGTACCTCCATCGTATTATGATACCCTAATTGATCTTTCAGGCTTGATATCACCTGATCGTTATACCGTTCTTCCATTGTAGGTTTATAACTCATCAGTCAATAACCTCCCCTGTTTTTTTTGAATACCTAACTAATTGCCCTTTATCATTTCGTTTCTTACCAATCCGGGTTGGTTCATTGTTTTTTGGATCAACAACCATCAGATTGGAAAGGTCAACAGGTCCTTCGTGTTTACGAATTCCACCCTGTTGATCTTCTTGACTGGGTTTAGCATGTTTGGTTAAAATTTTTACATTTTCAACTATTGCGGTCCCTTCCTTAGGCCTAACAGCTAATACGCGACCGGTTTTTCCTTTATCATTACCGGCAATAACCCTTACATTATCGCCTCTTTTGATATTGACTTTCGGTAGTTGATTCTTTCTATTACCCATATGTTTAATCTTAGAGTACTTCAGGTGCTAATGAAATAATTCTCATAAAACGTTTATCACGAAGCTCCCTGGCTACAGGGCCAAAAATACGTGTTGCCCGAGGCTCGTTAGCTTGATTAAGTAAAACACAAGCATTTTCATCAAAACGGATATATGTCCCGTCTTCTCTTCGTGTTTCTTTTCTAGCGCGAACAATAACAGCTCGGGTAACTGTACTTTTACTGATAGCACCATTTGGAATAGCAGATTTGACACTAACAGTAACTATGTCCCCAACATGAGCATAGCGGTTACCACTACCCCCTAAAAGAGAAATTACCGAGACTTTTTTCGCGCCGCTATTGTCTGCGACTTTTAAAACCGTTTCCTTTTGTACCATTACTTAGCCCTTTCAAGGATTTTAACTAATCGCCATTTCTTGTTTTTACTCAAGGGACGGGTTTCCATAAGATGCACCAAATCCCCAACGTTGGCTTCATCATTTTCATCATGCGCTTGAAAACGGGAACTTTTTGTCATAAATTTCCCATAAAGCGAGTGCATTTTACGCCGTTCAACATTAACGACAACGCTTTTTTGCATCCCGTTGCTGACCACACGGCCAACCAGTTCTTTACGGGTATTCCGTTGTGATGCGGTTTTATTTTCCATTTTCTTGAGAATTTAGCGCTCTTTTACGTAATTCAGTCTTCAACCGAGCAATGGTTTTACGATTATTCCGTAGTTTGCCCGGATTATCCAATGGAGAAACTGCATGAGCCAGATTCAACTTGGTTAGGTCATCCTTCCTTTCCTGGATGATATCTTCAATCTCTTTTGTTGTCAGCTCCCTGATCTCACTATTTTTCATAATTCAAAATCATTTACAGGGAAAGGTAATCCCTTCGTGTTACAAATTTGGTAACAACTGGTAACTTTTGCGACCCTAATCTTAAGGCTTCTTCAGCTACTGTCTCTGGCACACCGTCAATTTCAAAAAGTATTTTTCCGGGTTTACAGGGAAAAGCATAAAAATCCGGTTCCCCTTTTCCTTTACCCATTCTTACTTCCGCGGGCTTCCGGGAAATAGGTTTATCCGGAAAAATGCGGATCCACATTTTACCCTCCCGCTTCATGTAACGGTTAATAGCAATACGGGCAGCTTCAATCTGCCTTGAGGTAATCCACTTGGGCTCCAAACTTTTGATCGCAAAAGTCCCAAATTCTACCGTATTACCGTTGGAAGCCATACCTTTTATACGGCTTTTTTGTGACTTCCTGTATTTAGATTTCTTTGGCTGTAACATAACCTTAAGGTAATTTACACTTTAAAATTTTAAGATTCTTGATCATCTCTACCGTGACCGCTCAATCCTTTCGGGACTTTTTCTTTTTTACCTTTTTTACTGCCCATTCCTACATTCAGGTTAAGATCGCGTCTGCCATATACTTCACCTTTACATATCCAGACCTTAACACCTATACTTCCGTAAATGGTATAAGCTTCAGCTAAAGCATAATCGATGTCAGCCCTCAGGGTGTGAAGAGGAACACGGCCTTCTTTATACTCTTCTACACGTGCCATTTCAGCACCGCCTAACCTACCTGAAGCGCGAATCTTAACCCCTTCTGCACCAACGCGCATAGTTGAGGCGAGTGCCATTTTCATAGCACGCCTGAATGATATTCTTGCTTTTAGTTGGTTAGCAATATTTTCAGCAACCAGTTTGGCTTCAAGTTCAGGCCTTTTAATTTCATAGATATTAATCTGGACTTCTTTATTGGTAAGCCCTTTTAATTCTTCCCTTAACTTATCAACTTCATTCCCACCCTTTCCAATTACGATACCAGGCCGGGAAGTATGAATCGTAACAGTAATACGCTTTAAAGTCCTTTCAAGAACAATCTTGGATATTCCACCTTTAGGAATACGAGCGTAAATGTAATCTCTAATCTTCTTATCCTCTAAAATGTTCTGAGGCAGTTCTTTGGTGCTACTATACCAGTTAGATTCCCAACCGTGAATGTAGCCTAACCTTAAGCCTATTGGATGTATTTTCTGTCCCATGTTTTATGCTTCGTTATCGGAATTTTCTTCTTCAGTATTTGCTACTTCTTCGCCTTCATCTTCGATCTCTTGCAATTCGTTTAAAGTATCAACTTTGATCGTTACATGATTTGACCTTTTACGAATTCGGTTTGCCCGTCCCATAGCTGCAGGACGAATTCTTTTCAGGGTTCTGCCTTCATCTACCTGGATAACCTTGATATAAAGCTGATGGTCTTCTAACGCTTCTCCTTCGTTTTTTTCTTGCCAATTAGCAATGCCGGATAAAAGCAACTTTTCCAAATGTTTAGCATACATCCGCTTAGGATGAAACTTAAGTACATTCAGGGCTTCGTCAACCTTTTTGCCTCTGATATGGTCTGCCAAAATCCTCATTTTGCGAGGAGGGACAGGGCAATTTTTAAGTTTGGCTACGCTTTCCATGATTTACCGTTGCTTTTTGATTGGATGTCCTCTAAAAGTTCTGGTTGGGGCAAATTCACCCAACTTATGCCCTACCATATTCTCAGTAATAAAGATAGGGATGAATTTATTGCCATTGTGAATGGCAATGGTATGACCTACGAACTCAGGCGTTACCATCGATCTCCTCGACCAAGTCTTTATAACCTGCTTTTTGCCCTCTTCATTCATTTTATTGACCTTTTCTTCCAATTTAAAGTGAACGTAAGGTCCTTTTTTAATTGATCTCGGCATAGCGAAACGATTTATTTCTTCCTACTTTCAAGAATGAACTTATCTGATGCTTTACGCTTACGGGTTTTTTGACCCTTAGCATAAAGGCCCTTTTTTGATCTTGGGTGACCACCTGATTTTTTACCTTCACCGCCACCCATTGGATGGTCAACAGGGTTCTTAGCAGTATTTCTGGTTCTGGGTCTTTTACCCATCCAACGACTACGGCCGGCCTTACCCCGAATAAAAAGGGCGTGATCTGAATTCGATACAGAACCTATAGTGGCAAAACTTTCGTTCAATACCAACCTTGTTTCACCAGAAGGCATTTTTAACACAGCATATTTACCTTCCCTGGCTAAAAGTTGAGCGTAGGTTCCGGCGCTCCTGGCAATAGCTGCACCTTGCCGTGGATTTAATTCAATGTTATGGATAATAGTCCCTAATGGAATATTGGCTAATTTTAATGAATTACCCACTTCAGGACTAACGTTTTCGCCTGAAACAATTTCCTCCCCTATCTTTAAACCAGCAGGAGTTATGATGTACCGTTTTTCACCATCTTTATAAACGATTAGCGAAATAAATGAAGAGCGGTAAGGGTCATATTCAATCGTTTCTACTTTCCCTTTGATCTGGAATTTATCACGGTTAAAATCAATAACCCTGTACTGTTTTTTATGCCCACCGCCCCTGAAACGGACAGTTTTATTGCCCTTTGAACTTCGACCAACTTTATCATGAATGGAAACCAATAATGATTTCTCAGGATTTTTGGTCGTAATATCAGACCTTTTATTAAGCACTGTGAATCGTGCTCCCGGTGTGGATGGTTTTAATCTATTGACAGCCATAATGCTTTTTAAATATTACTATAGAAATCTATCGTATCACCTTCTTTTAAAGAAACTACCGCTTTTTTATACATCGGTTTCTTGCCTTGAAGAATATTAGTCTTGGTGTATCGAACCTTACTTTCCCTCGGGTAGACCATGGTCCTCACTTTATCGACTTTTACTTCGTAAAGGCGCTCTACCTCCTTTTTAATCTGAGTTTTGGTTGCATTTGGATTACAAATGAAGCCGTATTGGTTGTAATCTTCACCAAGTTGGGTAAACTTTTCTGTTATTATGGGCTTTTTTAGCACTTCCATGGTACCGATTAATTCTTCTTAAGGTTTTCATTTAATTCATTCACTACCCCTTCGGTTAAAACTAACCTGTTATACCTTAGGATGCTATATGTATTCAAGGAATTTACATGATCTTCCTCAATATTAGGTATATTCCGAAGAGACAAGGAAAGGTTTTGATCACCTTTATTTGTCACCAGCAATATGGATTTCCCAGCCAATTCCAGGTCATCAATAATTTGTTGAAACTCCCTGGTTTTTGGCTCTTCAAACGCCAGGTCTTCTATAACGTGAATTTGATTATCCTGTGCTTTCGTTGCCAAAGCTGACTTTCTGGCTAAACGTTGTACTTTTTTATTCACCTTTAGCCCGTGGTCTTTTGGCTTGGGGCCAAATGTTCTCGCACCGCCCCGGAAAATAGGGCTTTTAATATCACCTACCCGGGCGAAACCAGTTCCCTTCTGACGTCTTAACTTGGTGCCAGACCCAGATAAATCACTCCGTTCTTTAGTTTTATGAGTACCTTGCCTTTGACCCGCCTGAATCCTTTTTACGTCCAAATAAACAGCATGGTGATTGGGTTCTATACCAACAACATTATCGTCTAATTGGACTTTTCGGCCGGTATCTTCTCCGTTTTTGCTAATTACTTGAAGTTCCATTTTAATCTTCTAATATTATGAATGAACCTTTACCGCCAGGTACTGAACCCTTGATAAACATCGTATTATCTTCCGATAAAATTTTCATTATCTTTAAGTCAAAAGTCTTGTTTCTTTTATTACCGGTACGACCGCCCATCATTTTACCTTTAAAAACCCGGGAAGGATCAGAAGCACCACCAACAGAACCAGGCATGCGCTCAGTACCATGTTGACCATGGGATTGATCACCTACTCCAGCAAAGCCATATCGTTTAACGACACCTTGATAACCCTTTCCTTTACTCCATCCCGTTACATCAATAAGTTGGCCTTCTTCAAAAATATCACATTTGATCTCATCTCCAAGGTTAAGATCATCCTTAAATGGATTGAATTCAACCAGATGACGCTTAGGTAATACCTTAGCCTTTTCAAGGTGGCCAACTAAGGGGTTTGGCGTATTCTTTTCCTTTTTATCTTCAAATCCTAACTGGATAGCTTCGTAGCCATCGTTATCTAACGTTTTAATTTGAGCGACGTAGCAGGGACCAGCTTGAACAACGGTACAGGGCACATTTTTGCCTTCATCGTCAAAAATGCTGGTCATTCCTAATTTTTTTCCTAACAATCCGGTCATGGTTACACTTTTATTTCAACGTCTACACCACTGGGAAGCTCTAATTTCATTAGGGAATCAACCGTTTTTGAACTAGAGCTGTATATGTCAATAAGCCTTTTGTGAGAACAAAGCTGAAATTGCTCCCTGGCACGCTTATTAACGTGCGGAGATTTGAGCACTGTAAAAACCTTTTTTTCCGTGGGTATAGGAATTGGGCCGCTTACTACAGCACCAGTGGTTTTTACAGTTTTAACTATTTTTTCAGCAGACTTATCGACCAGGTTATGGTCGTAGGATTTAAGTTTTATCCTTATTTTCTGGCTCATTACTATATTTTAGGCGTTTTCCATTTGTTGATTTCCACTACCGTTAACATTTTCAAGAATGCCCTGAGCAATGGATTCAGGAACCTTTTCATAATGCGAGAACATCATGGATGAAACTCCGCGACCCGAGGTCATTGTCCTTAATTGCGTTACATAGCCGAACATTTCAGCTAACGGAACATAGGCCCGAATAACCTGACTAGCACCTTTTGAGTCAACACCCTGCATTGTGCCCCTGCGTTTGTTAAGGTCGCCCATAACATCGCCCATGTATTCCTCAGGTGTAACAACTTCCACATCCATAATAGGCTCTAAAAGAATTGGCTCAGCTTTCTTGGCAGCTTCTTTAAAAGCTGATTTAGCACACATCTCAAAAGCGATAGCGTCAGAATCTACCGGGTGATAAGAACCATCGTAAACTTCAACCTTCATGTAATCGATCGGATACCCGGCTAAAATTCCATTCTCCATTGAGGTTTCAAAACCTTTATGAATAGCAGGCATGAAATCCTTTGGAACATTACCTCCGTGTATACTATTTTTAAATTGCAATCCTTTTTCTTCTACATCATCATCCGCCGGTCCAAGGCTAAATTCAATGTCTGCGTATTTCCCTCTTCCACCGGTTTGCTTTTTCAATAATTCACGGTGAGTAACTGATTTAGTTACAGCTTCTTTATAGGATACTTGTGGATTTCCCCGATTACAATCGACTTTAAATTCACGCTTTAAACGATCAATGATAACTTCCAGGTGGAGCTCGCCCATACCTGAAATAACAGTTTGGCCTGTATCCTCATCGGATTCAACCGTAAAAGTCGGATCCTCTTCTGCTAATTTGCCAAGCGCAGTTCCCAGCTTGTCAACATCAGCCTGTGTTTTTGGCTCAACAGCAATGCCAATAACAGGCTCAGGGAATTTCATTTGCTCAAGAATGATGGGAGATTTTTCTTCACAAAGTGTATCCCCGGTCATAATATTCTTAAAACCAACTCCTGCCCCAATATCGCCAGCACTACAATAGTCAATGGGATTTTGTTTGTTGGAATGCATTTGAAAAATTCGCGATATCCGCTCCTTTTTATCCGATCTTGTGTTAATAACATAAGAACCGGAATCCAAACGACCGGAATAAACCCTAAAATAAGCCAATCGGCCCATATAAGGATCAGTCATAATCTTGAAAGCCAATGCAGAAAAAGGCTCATTGACATCAGGTTTACGAACCTCCTGCTCTTCGGTATTGGGATTTTTACCTTCGATTGGAGGCATATCAAGAGGAGATGGTAAATAATTGGTAACTGAATTCAGTAACGGTTGAATCCCCTTGTTTTTATAGGCTGTTCCGGCAAGCATAGGAACAATATCCATGTTTATGGTAGCTTGACGCAACGCATTATTGATCTCATCCTCTGTAATAGTGCTAGGGTCATCAAAATACTTTTCAAACAGCCCTTCGTCATGCTCTGCAATAGTTTCGAGCATTTGATCCCTGTAACTCTGAGCAGTTTGCATCAGATCTTCAGGAATCTCGGTAGTATCATAATTCATCCCAAAGCTATTATCATCTTCACGCCAAATAAGCGCTTGCATACCTACCAGGTCTACAACACCTTGAAAATCAGACTCAGACCCAATAGGAATCTGTATAGGGACCGGAACAGCCCCAAGCTTTTCTTTTACTTCATTAACAACAAAATAAAAATCGGCACCTGCCCTATCCAGCTTATTTACAAATGCCAACCTGGGTACGCCGTATTTATCCGCCTGACGCCAAACAGTTTCTGATTGCGGTTCAACACCGTTCACGCCACAGAAAACAGCCACTGAACCATCGAGAACCCTGAGAGAACGTTCTACCTCAACGGTAAAATCAACGTGACCTGGGGTATCAATTATATTAATGGTGTACTCTTGGTCATTGTAATTCCAAAAACAACGAGTAGTAGCAGAAGTAATCGTAATACCTCTTTCTTGCTCTTGGGACATCCAGTCCATCTCCGCAGCACCCTCGTGAACTTCACCTATTTTATGGCGTTTACCAGTGTAATATAAAATACGCTCCGTTGCCGTTGTCTTACCAGCATCAATATGAGCCATGATGCCAATATTTCTATAATTAACAAGGTTTTTATTCTTGGATTGTGCCATAGTAAACCAACCTATCCTTTTTAAAATCTAAAATGAGAAAATGCTTTGTTGGCCTCAGCCATTCGATGCGTTTCAATTTTCTTTCTAACCGAACTTCCTTCTCCTTTCGAAGCATCCATAATTTCGTTGGCCAATTTCTCTTTCATACTCTTACCGGTCCGCAACCTGGCGTAACGGATAATCCATTTCATACCTAAGGCCGCTTTACGATCTTCTCTTACTTCTGCTGGAATTTGAAATGTTGCGCCGCCAACTCTCCTACTTCTGACTTCAACAGAGGGCATGGTATTCGCCAACGCTCGTTTAAATACTTCAAGCCCGGATTCTTCCATTTTCTCCTCCACTAAGTCCAAAGCTTGCTCACTGATTTCACACGACACACCCTTCTTGCCATCCCCCATGAGGTTCTTCACGAACTTGCTAACAGTCC
>CAZQQN010000020.1:0-48109 GCA_964595485.1 uncultured Sphingobacteriales bacterium
ACCATCAAAGTATGGTCTGTAGATGAGTAAGTTTGAAAAGAAAATTTGTTTTGCTAAAACAGGCCTTTCTCAATCAATAATGATTTCCTTCCTAATGATTAGCAAATAAGGTTAAATTTGAAACGTTAACATTAAATCCAGAAAATGATACTAAGCGACCAGGGCATCCTGCAGGAAATGGAAAATGGCAATATTGTCATCGAACCTTTCAGGAAGGAAAGTTTAGGTACCAATTCCTACGATGTTCATTTAGGCCGATACCTTGCCATTTACAAGGATCATATTTTAGATGCTCGTGAGCACAACCAAATAGAAGAAGTGCAAATTCCGGATGATGGGGTACAATTAAACCCTGGTACTCTTTATCTTGGCGTAACGGAGGAATACACAGAAACCCATAGTCGAGTACCGTTTTTAGAGGGGAAATCGAGTGCTGGTAGGTTAGGGATCTTTATCCATGCTACGGCCGGAAAGGGAGATGTTGGTTATTGCAATACCTGGACATTGGAAATCACAGTAGCGCAACCCGTTAAGGTTTATGCCGGTATGCCTATTGGACAGTTGATTTACTTTGAGGTTGACGGTGATATAGACACGTTATACCATAAAAAGCAAAGTGCTAAGTACAACCAAAGATCTATTAAACCCATTGAATCGATGATGTGGAAAAATGAATTTTAAAAGGGATATCCTATCCCAATGTTGACGCGACCTTCGCTTAGGAGCCAATCAAAATTAACATCATTCGCAACCGCGCGCATCCCTTCAGGTTCAAGCGGGCTTCTAATAGGCCAGCCCAGATCCAACCTGAAAACAAATATTTGAAAATCAAATCGAAAGCCATAGCCTGTACCAACAGCAATTTCCTTGAAAAAATCTTTCCTGATTTTACCCCCCGGTTTATTCTCTTCTTCTTTCAGTGTCCAAACATTGCCATAGTCAAAGAAAATTGCCCCGTTAAGCCATTTGAACATATTAAAACGATATTCCAGGTTCCCTTCAAGCTTAACATCCCCCACTTTGAGTAACCTCAAATCAAGCTCATCTCCCTGAGAACCACTACCCCCGGAAAAAGAACCTGGTCCAATTTGACGCACAGCCCAAGCTCTTATACTATTGGAACCTCCTACAAAAAAACGCTTTTCAAAAGGCATGAACTCATTATTAGCGTAAGCATACCCAATACCAGGTGCGAAGCGAAAAATTAATTCATTGTCCCCATTACCCGATAAGTAGTAACGAAAATCTCCCTTCGTTTTTGTATAAGTATAATAACCAATTTTACCAAGCGTATGCTTAAAGGCTCTTGAATCAGGTTCATCAGAAGTTTCCTGATTCAACACGTTACCTTTGAAAGCAGGAACCAAGTTATTCTGGAACAGGTATAGGATATTACCACTTGGTTCAATGGCCCAACGAATCAACCAATGGTTATCGCTTTTAATAGGCTCGTCATCATAGACTAAAGTTAGCCTGCTACCCATGATGGCATAGCGGTCGAATATATTTTCAATAAACGGGTTATTAATGCTTTCAACCCTTTCCCTGAAACTACTCGTTTGAATATCGGTGCTCACTAGATTTACGGATAAAGGGGTTAAGTAAACAGTATTCAGGGGATTCTCGAATTGCCAGGTATAGCTTCCACTATGGGTGTTTCTTCGGTAGTTAGGGTTACCTTCTACAAGATAGGTATAATCGATGGAAGTTTTGATTGATTTTGAGAGGGGCTCATTAAAAAATAACCCCGGTATGAATGAGCCAAAATAATTCAGAGAAGTATTGCCACCTATTTCATAAATATTCTGGTTTAAGCCATTTTGTATCCATTGATCGGAAAATTCGTAAGCTCCCCTAACATTAAGGTCCCATGCAATACCACGCTTGAATAAGTTTTTGTTGCGGTAAGAAATACTCGGAGATATGCCAAAATAACGGCTTGTATTACTGATAGATGCGTATTGTTCGTTACCATCTGATGTTGTCAGTTCAAATTCACCGTTAATACTCAATTGTGAATTGGTAGTTAATTGAATATAACAATTCAACGACTTTTGGGCATCACCTTCATTGTATTTTTCTGGAGCCTCTCGGTAACGAATATCAATAAATTTAAAAATGGCTAATTGGGATAGTTGGTTATAAGTCTTTTGTTTAGAATCCTCATTGTATAGCTGGCCCGTATCAATTTCAACTTTTTTTATTAATGACCTGGGTCGTACTGTAATTTCATTCTCATTAACAATAAAGTGATAACCCTCCTTCCGGATTGTATCATTAGGCACAGTGTCTGTAAAATCATAGTCGGGCTCAATGTATACATCATGGATTTTATACTGCGTATGCCGCTTATAATCCTCTGGATTTGATATGCTTATACCAACCTTAACCCGCCTTTTACCTACCGAAGTATCCACCTCAAAATTGATATTCTGACGGGTGAAATTGAAATAGCCCTTATTTTTCAGGAAATTACTAATACGATCCCTTTCTTGGGAAAGTTTGTCACTGGTGTAAACCTCTCCAGACTGAATAAGGGATTCTTCCTTATTATTGGTTAATAGCTCATGGATCTTCCTATCGGGTATGAAATACTCAACCTCTTCAATCAGGAAAGGTTCTTTAGCCTTTACCTGATAAGTAACAGTAGCGTTATAGTCGTCAACCTTAATTTCCGGTTTAACTTTAGAATGAAAATACCCTTTGTGAAGGAGGTAGCGTTCCATTTGATCAGCTGATTTCTCAACTTTTCCTGAATCGAGGAAGATTGGTTCTTCCCCTATTCCCTCGCGAACAGTTTCTTTGGTATTTTGCCAGAATTTACCAATAAACCAATCAGGCTCATCCAAAGTATCTTTTCTAATATCACCACCAAAAGCCAGGTAAGTCCACATGGATAAACGAAACGTTTTGATAAAGCGTGAATTGGGCTTTTGCTGAACAAGTGTGTTCAGCTTATACGAATGTTCCTCAGGGGCATTTTTAATCTTGTTTTTACTGAGTAAAGGAGGCTTCTCCGAAAATTGATTCTGAAGACTACAGCCCGAAAAAGTGAACAACATGAAAAGCAACCCAAGTACCCAAAAGCAATGTCCTGACCGATAATGATAGTTTTTATTTTTGGTATTTGAAAGGCTCATCAATAGGCAAATTACAATCGGTTAAAGCCGTCAAAATTTTAATTTTGCTCAAAGGAAAAGGTTTTAAATGAATTCATCGACTAAGCTTTTTACGGTTAACCAATTTTAAATTTCCCGTTTAAATACCTCATTTTAGGAATGATTAACTATTATCCTATATGCTATTCAGTAAAGGTACAATCTGCAATTCAGCTTTGATAGCGGTCATATCAATATTGATGGCAAAAGCTGGAAAAATTTGAGGCAATTTTCATGGTAACCAAAAATGAAATCAAGTGGATTCAATCCCTACGCTATAAAAAGTACCGCTCTCAAAAAGCATTGTTTATAGCCGAAGGTCCTAAAATCATTGATGAAATCCAAGGTTCTGATTACAAAATTCATTCCATATTCCTCACTGAAAAAGGGGCTGAATTGGTTTCAAGCCATATCCCGAAGCACTTATTACGCTTAATCAGTGAGAAAGAACTGGCTAAGCTTAGTTTGCTGGATACTCCCAATCACGCCTTGGCACTGGTCTATTGGCCGCAATCCTTTACCGATGCTCTTTACCAGGATAGTAACTGGGTTTTGGGTATAGATGGTTTACAGGATCCGGGTAACCTCGGCACCGTAATCCGTACTGCTGATTGGTTTGGGGTACAACAAATTGTTTGTTCTGAGGATACAGTGGATGCTTTTAATCCTAAAGTGGTGCAAGCGACCATGGGAAGCTTATTCCATGTTAATATGCATTACTTACCATTAGAGCAATATTTGTCAACAACACGAAAGCAAGTGTTCGGGATGTCCTTAGCAGGTGAAAACTTGTATGAAAGCCATTTACCAAGCACTGGCGTGTTGGTTATTGGGCATGAGTCCAAAGGCATAAGCAAACCCATTCAGCCCTATATAAACCACGCGTTAGCCATTCCCAGGTTTGGAAGAGCTGAATCCTTAAACGCAGGGATTGCCACAGCGATCGGGCTTAACCAAATTCGGTTCTTAGGGTATAAGGGAAATGGTGAAAAGCCTGATCATTAGGGCATATGGTGTAAAAATTTCCAGCCAGCTTTTTCTGCAAGCTCCAAAAGATGGTACTCATTTACCTTATCCCGGATAAAGTAGATTATTCACCCTGTCCTTTAGAGTATCCTAACTTTCCGTCTATTTCATAGAGGTGTTCCGTTTTTATAAAATCAAAACCCGCTTCATCCAGTTGTTTCAAGAGATCCATGATATAGTCATGGTTTACATAACCATCCTTGCCCACATAACGGCATCGCCAGTGATCTGTGCAGAAGGTTTCCGGTATTCCTCCTGGGTAAACCTTGGTACCTCGATTGGTGATCATCTTCAAAGAAAGGTTAGAATTATTGACTTTATCCAAACGTTGCCCCAACACGTTCGGATCCCGATCGGATTCGTCCCAGTACAGGAAGACATCAACGCCGGCCAATTTTCGCTCATTGTGCCCATGCCTTTCCGGTTCTTTTAGGGTAATACCTTGATCAGTTTTTTGGAATCGCTCACTTCTCATTGTTTGTGGCTCTTCTCCTAAACGCTTTTTAACGGCCTCGGCAAATGCTTTTGTACCTACCTTTTCTTTGCTTATTGAATCATGGTGGATATCAGGGGTATGAATCCCATCTTCAAGTGCTTTCAGCCATGCATTTCTAACCATTTCAGCCTTTTCAGGCATATTGAGATGAGCCAGCATCATGACAGAAGAGTTCATTATACCTGATGGGTTAGCAATATCTTTTCCAGCTATATCGGGGGCTGAGCCATGAATAGCTTCAAACATGGAACAATCCCGCCCTACATTGGCTGAGCCGGCCAATCCCACTGAGCCAGCCATTTGAGCGGCAATGTCCGAGACAATATCTCCGTAAAGGTTCAACGTTACAATGACATCAAATTCATCAGGTTTGGTTGCCATTTCAGCAGCCCCAATATCAATGATACGATGCTCACTTTCAATGTCCTTATATTCGTTTTTAATCTCGTCAAAAACCCGGTGAAACATACCATCCGTATGTTTCATGATATTATCCTTGGTCATGCAGGTTACTTTCTGACGACCATAAGCCCTTGCATATTCGAAAGCATAGCGAACAATGCTTTCGCAACCCGGCCTTGTGATCAATTTAAGACATTGGGCCACCTCATTCGTTTGTTCGTGCTCAATGGCACCATAAACATCTTCCTCGTTCTCCCGGACTATAACCATGTCCATATTGGGGAATGGGGAGTGCACATAGGGGCTATAAGCTTGGCAGGGCCTTACATTAGCAAAAAGTCCGAGCGACTTCCGGAGTGTTACGTTTAAACTTTTATAGCCGCTTCCCTGCGGGGTAGTGATAGGTGCTTTGAGCAGATTTTTGTTTTTCCTCACCCGTTCCCATGATTCTGGCGTAATACCGGAACTGTAGCCAGACTCATAGACTGATTTGCCAATCTGGATCTCTTCGAAGCTCAAACCGGTATTCGCAGCCTCTAATACTTCCAATGTGGCGTCCATGATTTCCGGCCCTATACCGTCACCCCTGGCAATTGCTATTTGATTTACTTTTTCTGTCATGATTGAAGGTTTTTGTATTTTTCATTAAATAGTGCTAACAAATCCTGACTTATGTGGGGATTGCCTCCAAGGATCTGACCATCAAAAAGGTAGTTATTCCCGCCTTCAAAATCATAAACATCGCCCCCTGCCTTTTGAAGGATAAATGCCCCAGCAGCAACATCCCATGCTTTTAGGTTGAACTCGTAGTAACAATCAAACCGGCCTGCCGCTGTGTAACACAGATCAACGGCAGCGGATCCTATACGCCTAATACCACGGGTATTGGCTAAAAGATGGTTAAGTATATCCGTGTAAAAATTAACTGTTTCTTGATCTGTAAAGGGAAAGCCAGTAGCAAACAAAGCATTTTCAAATTGATCATTAGTAGAGACTGAAATAACATTTCCGTTGAGGTAAGCATCACTTCCGTCAAAGGCATGATAACATTCTTCAAGGTTTAGTTCGTAAACAACACCCAATCTCACCTTATCCCGATCCATCAGGGCCACACTTATGCTATAGACCGGAATCTGATGGACAAAATTCAAGGTGCCATCCAGGGGATCGATGATCCAATTCAGGGTTTTATTATCCTCAAAATCCTGGTGGTCTTCTTCAGCCATAAAGCCTGCCTCGGGAAGTATTTGATGCAAACCATCTATTAAACGGCGTTCAGATTCTTTGTCTACATAAGTCACGAGGTCATTCCTACCTTTAAATTTAACATCCTCGCGGGTAAAAACCTGGCTCTCCGATTTAATAAATTTACCTACAGCTTTAACAAGCTGAATGGTATCATCACAAATCTTGGAATAATCCATTAAATGATATAAATCTTTAATTGAAAGTAACCTTTTCGTATTTGATCCGAATGTTCCGTATTTTTGGGAACATTTTTGGCCTAAAAAACATCTGAGTTAATGCATGCTCGAATCAAAATCAAGTGCAAAAATAGCATTTTATGAGAAGGTCTTATAATTTTATCTACCCCGTTTTCTTTGCTATAGTGGTAGCTTTTGGCATGATAGTCGGCACCAAAATGAACGGAGGTGACACCTTTGGTAAAGATAAAACTTCAGAGGAAACCGATCAAAAATTCGAACGAATACTTTCTTACATTGAATCTTCGTATGTGGATAGTGTGGATAAAGATCGTTTAAAAGAATCTGCTATTCAAGGAGTATTAGACAAACTAGACCCCCATTCCAACTACATTCCGGCTAAACGCCTGGAACAAATGAACAGTGAGTTGGAAGGGAATTTTGAAGGAATCGGGATTGAATTCAACATTTTGAAGGATACAATAACAGTTGTATCGCCAATTGAAGGAGGACCTTCCGAAAAACTCGGGATACAATCCGGTGATAAGATCATTAAAGTGGAAGACGATAATGTGGCCGGGGTTGGGATTAATAACCAGGATGTAGTGGACATGCTGAGAGGGCAAAAAGGTACCAAGGTTGATGTGACCATTAAACGTGACGGAATTGAAGAACCTATGAATTTTACCATTACACGTGATAAAATCCCTATTCACAGTGTACGTGCTTCTTATATGATCGATGACAAAATAGGTTTCGTAAAAATTAACCGTTTTTCGGGTAATACAACCCAGGAATTCCATGAGGCTATTAATAACCTGAAAGAAAACGGTCTTCAACATTTAATTCTCGACCTCAGGAATAATCCCGGTGGCTACTTAAAAGCCGCTACTCAAATGGCAGATCAATTTTTGAGAGATGATAAGATGATCGTTTACACAAAAGGAAGATCACGGAAAAAAGAGGTTTACAATGCATCAAGCCGTGGAAAACTTAAAGACGGTAAATTGGTAGTGCTGATTAATGAAGGATCAGCTTCCGCAAGTGAAATTGTAGCTGGTGCCGTTCAGGACCATGATAGAGGCCTCCTGATAGGTAGGCGTTCTTTTGGCAAAGGGTTGGTTCAAGAGCCTAAAAAATTACCCGATGGCTCTTCCATTCGGTTAACCGTTGCCAGGTACTATACGCCAACAGGCAGAAGTATTCAAAAACCCTATGAAAAAGGGATAAAGGCTTACAGGAAAGAGGTGATTAACCGGTTTAAACAAGGTGAGTTCATCCATAAAGACTCTATTGAATTTGCTGATTCGCTAAAGTATGAAACGCCAAATGGTAGGAATGTTTATGGTGGTGGCGGTATTATGCCGGATATCTTTGTACCTATTGATACTGTTGTCAGCCAATCAAATTACTTTGATAAAATCAGGAGAAAAGGGTTGATCAATCGATTTGCTTTAAATTTTGTCGATCAATACCGTGGTGAGATTAAAGAAAACTACCCTTCTAAATCAACCTTCTTATCAAGTTTCCGGGTTGAAGGCCCTGTTTTCAGAAAATTCATCAATTTTACGGAGGAGAATGGCGTTGATTATCGTTATGATAAAATGGAGCCGATAAAAGAAGAGGTAAAAGCCCGAATTAAAGCCTTGATTGGAAGACAGTTCTGGGAAGGCGATGTTTTTTACCAGGTTAACTTAAAGACCGATGACAGCTACAAAAAAGCCATTGAGGTTATAAGAGACGGCACATTTGAGAAAAGAGGATTGGAGCATTACAAAGTTCAGTAAATCGTAGAAAAAGTTTTTTATTCCTTTTTTATGTCGCCCATTAAGTATTTAACAAAAAAGAGACGAGTGGTATCCTTGTTTTGCCTTTTAGTAACCTAATTGACAAACTTGAACCAAACTTTATACTGAACAAAATCTTGCCTAATTCCTTAAGCTTCAGTTGGCTGTGATGAACTCAATCAATATTTAACTAACTCCTATTGATCAAGCGGTCAAAAAACGTTTTCAACCGGCTAAAAACTCCATTTTCCGGCCACTTAAGGTTTCTTCCAGTTCATTGCGTAGAAAGCGTGCGGTATGGCCTTTATCGGCTGAAGCTACTGCCTCCGGCGTTCCCTCGGTTACCAGGTAACCTCCCTGGTCACCGCCTTCGGGTCCTATATCTATGATATGGTCAGCCAATTTGATCACATCCATATTGTGTTCAATGATCAAAACGGTGTTACCCTTATCAACTAGCTTATTCAATACATTCATAAGAATCCGGATATCTTCGAAATGGAGACCTGTCGTTGGCTCATCTAAGATATAGAACGTTTTGCCCGTATCTACTTTTGCCAGCTCAGTAGCCAGCTTAATTCGTTGAGCTTCCCCACCCGATAGTGTAGTTGACGGCTGTCCCAAATGTACATAGCCAAGCCCTACATCTTTGATGGTTTTCAACTTTCGTTTGATACTTGGTATATTGTCAAAGAAATCCACAGCCTCATTGATGGTCATATCCAATACATCGCTGATTGATTTTCCTTTGTAGCGAACTTCAAGGGTCTCACGGTTATAGCGTTTACCCAGGCAAGAAGTGCATTGGACATAAACATCCGGAAGGAAATTCATCTCAATGGTCTTCACACCGCCACCCTTGCATTCTTCACAACGCCCCCCCTTCACATTAAATGAAAATCGCCCCATTTTATAACCCCTGATTTTCGCTTCAGGCAGCTCAGCAAATAACCGTCTTATATCTGAAAAAACACCCGTGTAGGTGACGGGATTAGAACGTGGCGTTCTACCGATAGGGGCCTGGCTTATCTCTATAACTTTATCCAGTTCATCAATTCCTTCCACTTTGTCATAAGGTAATGGGCGTTGGTATGAACGGTAAAAATGACGCTTGAGAATGGGATAAAGGGTTGCATTAATCAAAGAGGATTTACCGCTACCGGATACTCCGGTTACACAAAGCAACTTCCCTAATGGAAACGTTACATTAACATTTTTCAGGTTATGACCTCTAGCCCCTTTGAGTTTTAAGGTTTTTTGTTTTCCGCTCTTACGTCTTTCTGCGGGTAAGTTGATTTCTTGCTGACCTCGCAGGTATTCAGCTGTCATACCATCCTTTTCTATAACCTCTTTTGGTTGCCCCTGGTTAACTACGTAGCCACCTTGCTTACCGGCACCGGGTCCTAAGTCCATTAAATGATCAGCCTGCAGCATCATATCCCGGTCGTGTTCCACAACAATGACGGTATTACCCACATCCCTTAACTCCTTTAGCGAGTTGGTTAGTCGATGATTATCCCGTTGGTGTAAGCCAATACTTGGCTCATCCAGGATATAAAGTACATTGATAAGTTGAGAACCGACTTGCGTAGCCAATCGTATACGCTGTGCCTCTCCGCCAGAAAGAGAAAAAGCTGGCCGGTTCAGGTTCAGGTATTCCAAGCCTACATTCAATAAGAAGCCGGTTCTTTCCTTGATTTCTTTGAGAATTTCTGTAGCAATGTATTGTCGCTGCCCGGTCATTTTTTCTTCCAGGCTCATTACCCAATCGTAGAAATGATTAAACTGCATGTTGGCCACTTCACCAATATGTTTGTCATCAATCCGGAAATGAAGGGCAGTCCGATTTAACCGGTATCCATGACAGGACGGACATGCAGCATATTCTGCCATTTCTTCCAGGGTTTTCCTAATTTCACTACTTTTTGAGGCGCTACTGAGTATTTTCCGGTAATGTTCCACTAAACCTTCAAATTGGGTTTTGATCTCTCCAAAATCGGTTTTCACCTTAATCTTACCCGAGGTCCCATAAAGTACCTCTTCAATGGCTTCTCTCGGAAATTTGTGGAGCGGAGTGCTTAATTTGATATCATGACGGCTTAGCAAGCTTTTAAGCACAGCACTAAGCCAATAATCCATACCATCTTCTACTGGCTTTAAAGCTCCTTTGCTAATACTCAAAGAGGTATTAGGCATGATGGCATCTTCACTAAACTGATAAGTAGCCCCTGTACCCTTACAATCAGGACAATAACCGTAGGGGGAGTTAAATGAAAAGGTGTTGGGCTGGGGTTCATCGTAGGCAATACCAGAGTCAGGGCACATAAGATTCCGGCTGAAGTAACGAACCTGCGATTCATCATCCATATCAACAACCATCATGGTATCCTTACCCTGCTTAAGAGCTGTCTGAACGGATTCCTTAATGCGGTTATAATCGCTGCCCTTGACTTTAACCCTATCTACCACCAACTCAATGTCATGGATTTTGTAGCGGCTTAATTTCATGCCGGGCTCAATTTCCTGAATTTTCCCGTCAACCCTAACCCTGGTGAAGCCAAGCTTCATATTTTGCTCAAATAACTCTCTGTAATTTCCTTTGCGCGCTTTAATCAATGGGGCCATTATGTATAGGGATTTCCCATCATATTCCTGCATAATAGTATTGATGATCTGCTCATCAGAAAAACGCACCATTTTCTTGCCCGTCATATACGAGTAAGCTTCAGAAGCCCTTGCATACAGTAGCCGAAGAAAATCATATACCTCGGTAATTGTGCCAACGGTTGACCTTGGGTTTTTACTGACGGTTTTTTGTTCTATAGAAATAACAGGGCTCAGGCCTTCAATTTTATCCACATCGGGTCGTTTCATGTTCCCGACAAACTGGCGTATATAGGCCTGGAAAGTCTCCATGTAGCGCCTCTGGCCTTCTGCATAGAGTGTATCAAAAGCTAGCGATGACTTTCCACTTCCGCTTAATCCAGTAAATACGATCAGTTCATTCCTGGGGAGGGTAATGTCAAGGTTTTGAAGGTTATGCTCCCTGGCTCCAAATACTTGTATACTGCCATGCTCTACCTCGGAAGCCTGTATTGTTTCAACTGCCTGGTTTGAATGCTCTGCCTCTTTAGTCAATAGCTTTTTCCAGTATTTTTAAAGTTTGACCTCGTTTAACGAAGTGGGTATTGAGATTGTTCCACTCCATGATCTGCGATACTCGCACTTGATAGTTCTTAGCAATCTTATAAATGGTTTGTCCTTTGGCTACTTCGTGTATTTTATAAGATGGTTTCTTCATATCCCCATGAATTGCCTTTGCCTTTGCTTTTGGCATACCAGTCATAGTATCTTCCCGGTAAATTCTCCCTTGGCCTTTATCTTGAGCGGCACCAATGGGGATTTCCACTTGATAAACCTTACCGGAAGGGTTCTTCAAGCTTTTGCGCCTAATCCAAGGGTTGAAATTTTTTAACGTTTTGTAAGCAATATTGTGCTGCTTGGCAAAATCAACCCAATCCCCTACCGAGCTACTAACCTCAATGGTTTTCTTTTCAAGCGGTTGATAAAGGTCCGACTCCTTAACATTAAAACCATAAAGGGAAGGATGTTCAAGGATTTCTTTCATAGCAAGAATGCGGAAGACATAGCGGGATGTTTCAGGATTCAGTTTCATGTCATAATAAGATTCAACTTCTTGTCGATTTAAGGCTCGTTTAACACCACTTATGCCGAGGTTATATGAAGCTGCCACTAAGGTCCAGTTCCCAAATTCATCATAAGCTTCTTTTAAGTAAGCGCAAGCTGCTTCAGTGGCTTTCTTCAAATCATACCGTTCGTCTACCTGGTCTCTTATTTCAAGGCCGCGTTCTTTACCGGTTGATTCAATGAATTGCCAAATACCCACCGCCCCGGCAGGAGACACCACATTTTTAAGGTCACTTTCTGCAATGGGTAGGTACTTAAAATCTTTGGGAATGCCATTTTTTTCCAGAATATCCTCGATGACAGGCAACATCCTATTCGCGCGCTTAATGAGAAGAAGGGTGTGAGACTGCCAATAGGTGTTTACCAACAACTCCCGGTCTAACCGCTCTTTAACATCATTATCATACAAGGGGACTTCTTCACCGGCAAAATCAATGTTTTTTGGCAGGGTTAACGGATGAATACTATAGCTTTGGGCAAGCCCGCTTTCCGTTTGATCCTTGTTTTTCAGAGATCCTGCTTTAGTAGAGGAGATTGAGGCTTCCCGGCGATCTTGATCACTATCGCGGTTAGCACTAAATATAAAAGTGATTAAAACAAAGACCCCAATTAAAACAGGAGCAACAAGGGAGAATATCCATTTAAAGGTTTTCATTCGCTTATTCAATCATTCATTCAACTTTAACTAAGCGTACAAAAATAACAAGGAAATCATTGACAAGTTGAGAAAGGAAACTTAAAATGAGATGAGGGCTTAAGGCCAGTTTTTCAGTGGTTTGAAAAACCTCCAGAGCCAATTTGAATGTATAGGTGAATGAGATTCAACGTTGAAAACGCACCCCAATGTTAAAGGTCCTACCTGCACCCTGATTTTTACCAGCTAAGAATTGGGTGTAAAGCCCTTCAACTTCGAGGGTATTGGTAAGTTGGTATTTGAAGCCAAGTCCATTCTGGTGATAGGCAGCCTCTATGCCCTTACTTCCCCACCTTGGATTAAATTCTCCCATTGCATAAATCGACCAGCGGTTACCCGGAAAATAGGAAAAGAATACACTACCCGGCGTTCGAAGGGCAGAATTGTTGGTAAAAGGTCCATCTTGGCTTATACGCCAGTAAGCATCCAACTCGGTAAAAAGTTGAAATTGTTTAGAAAGGTTATTAACATAAAATATTTCCGTTCGCCACTGAACATCCTCAAAGGCAAGGAAAGGATGGTCATTCCTTTTACCTTCCGGGTCGTTGGAAAGCGGGATCTGGACACCGCTTTCAACGGTCAAATTTCCCAAACTCTTAAATGGAGCCAGCTTTAGTTTGGGCATTATACTGGTAAAAGCATGATGGGCATTCTCATTCCTTCCAAAAGTTAAGGTTTCAATGGCAGGTGCTTTTTGCCTGACCGCCTGATAAGTTGCGTCAAAACCAATATCAACCCTGTCGGTGATGCCGTAAGTGGTTTCAATAAAGCCGGCATAATAACTGATCCGATTTTTCCTGGATTGCTTACCCCAATTTTCGGCAAACCTGGCTGAAGTTGTATAAAGGTTGTGGAAGAAGATGATTTCTACAGAGCCCTTATTCATCAAGTACCCAGCTGATTGCCTTATCAGGTTCTGAGGCTGGTTAGTAACTTCCTTATTTACTTTTTTTTTTATTCAATGACCAGTCATAGTCATAGAAAGTAGTCCTGGTATCAGCCGGCAAGCGGTTATCTCGGTATTGATTGAGGTAATCTATTAAGGAATTGGCCTCATTAAGAAAATCATCTTTGTACCACTTCATTATTTGCGATAAACGGACCAGCCTACCTTGCTTGTCAAATCTAACAAAATCTTTATCTGACAAGGCCTTTTTTGTTTGCTTATCAAGCTGAGCATTCAGCTTTTCAGGAAAATAAGCCCCATCCATCATGGGTGGACAACCCTTAGCCGCACAGATGACAGCAAAATGCACCCGATCATCGGGAAATTCCTCAAACAGGATCTCCTTTTCCAATTTATCGAGGGTCATGGTTTGTTCATGTACTTGGTTACTGATCCCATCAAAAAATCCATCAATGGATTTTGGGCCATCTACCGGATAATGATCTATAATATTCTTTATAGCGAGGATATTGTAAGCATTGATATAAAAAGCTTTCCTCACTGGTGCCTCCCGGGGCTTTTTGGCCTCTCCGATCATTTCAGTAAGTTGGTTTAAAGTTTCTGGATCCTCTTTTATTGCATTGTAATGAACCAAGCCATCATCAACATGCTTCTCAAGGAATTGGTCCGTTTTTTGAAAAAAATTGTCAAGTTGGGCATTGGCTGATTGCCAGGTTGTGCTAAACAGGATTAAAAGAATGAAGCTTATACACCGCATAATTTGTTTTTTTCTCACTTACACGCAAAAATTGGGCTATTCATTAACAGCCAATTGAAAGTTATCCGACAAAATAGCCTTTTTATTTAATGAAAGCCCTGAATAAGCTTTAGTATGATAAAATCCAATAAACATTCCAAACCCCTGAAACCTGATAAGATCCAGGATAGTAAAAATGCTGGCCAAGAAGAACATGAGGAAGTCACACCTGATGAAATCAAAATTGATGATGAGCAAAGCGGCAAGGAAAACCCTTTACATGGTTCCGGAACCGGCAGACAATTTCATTTTCAAACAGGCGGTTGTATTGGTGCTATCCTTAGCTTAGTGGTAATAACCATTCTATTTACCGTTTTCCTGCCAATTGGTATCCTTGCCCTTGTAGTGGCTGCTGTGTATTTTAGCTGGCAAATGAGGCGATTCCGGTGACAAAATATTAATGATTTTGGATTATTAGCTTTAAATCATAATCAGGGTGGTGACTCAATAGCATCCCGCCTATCTCATCTCAAGCTTTTCCAGAAGCCAATCAATAAAAATAGCCTGGCGATCCCTGATTTTTTCCTTGGCAGTAGGGATATCAAAAAAATTAACCTTATCCACTTCCGGGAAATGTTGGATTTTACCGGATTTGGGCGGCCATTCCATTGGAAAAGTGTTACTAACTGGTATACTTCGGTCACCCCAATCTCCTTCAAAAGCCCAGATATGATTCCACTTCCCTCCTTTTTGCTGAGCATGGCCTAAATAAAAGAAATCGCCTTCAGGCTTAAAGCCTATTTCCTCTTCAAATTCTCGTATAGCAGCAGATAGCTTGTCCTCTTCTCCTTCGATTTCCCCCTTTGGAATAGACCAAACGCCATTATCTTTATTCCTAAAGTAGGGACCTCCGGGATGCGCTAAGAATACTTTTAAGGCATTATCTTCAATTTTATACATCAAAAGGCCACCGGCTACTTTTACCATAAAGCTGCTTTCCTTTATTTGTTTGCCTTCAGCTATTCAATAAGGCAAATTTCCTTTTTTAGCTGAATAGAGCGAATGCTTCAAAAGGGATTTTTTGCATTGTAATTTTGTTTTAACTTTTAAATTACAATGCTATGGCAGAACCCATTACATTAGCGGAAGCAACACAACAGATCATGCAGGCCATCGATGAAAAGGTGGATAGCTTGTTTGGTGAAAAATGGAAAGGAAATACCGACATGGTCAAAGGTTTAACCATGAAAGTAACCTTGCTTCAGGCATTTGACATGGAATGGGCATTGCCTGAGCAATATAAAGCCCTTAAAGAGCCTATTTTAAGAGATTTTGAGCGGGAAATTCAAGAAGTTGAAGACATTTATTTAACAGCTGCTAATGAGTTTAAGCGTCAGGGATTGGATGAGAAGCAGGCCATCAATGAAGCACGTAACCAAATGTTCATGGCAACTGCTGAGGTAATACCACAGGAAATGGTACAAGAAATACAGGATTTAATTCACACTTCATTGGGCAGTGGAAAGTGTTAATACCCTTTTTTCTGTTCGATAACAATTGATCCTACGCCCCAAGCTGGATAAAAAAACCATTGACTTTACGATGAATCCTTATTTTTACCAAAGGGCGCATCTGGCTCTTTGGCCATTTTATTGAAAACAATCTTATCCATCAAGGCATTGGCGAACTTGTTCAAAATAACGGTTAACTTACCCTGCCTTGTCAATACAAGGGTTTTCTTTCCCTTTTTAATGGCTTTTAGCATGTGATCAGCTACCTGTTCAGGCTGCATCATCTTGCCTTCTTCCCTTGGAGATTCTGACTGCTGTTTTCCGCTGGCTGTAAGTGCAGCATTTCGGATATTAGAGGTAGTAAATCCCGGGCAAAGCGATAACACTTTCAATCCGGAATCCAGGTTCTCAGTCCGTAATGCTTCCAAAAAACCGTTCATGGCAAATTTGGAAGCTGAATAAGCCGTTCTGCCGGGTAATCCACGATAACCTGCAATTGAGCTGACACCAATCACCCAGCCATTGCTGGCTAATAGATAGCTTATGGCATACCGCGTGCAGTAAACAGTACCCCAAAAATTAATAGCCATTGTTTGCTCCATCACAGAAAGATCCATTTCTGCAAACAGGGCTCTCATGGAAATACCGGCATTGTTAACCAAGAAATCGATCTGGTTAAAGTGCTCAACAGTTTGGTCTATTAAAGCTTTACAATCAGCTTCCCGGCTAACATCGGTTTGAATAGCTAGCACCTTAACCCCATGTTTTTTGCACGTTTCGGCCGTTTGTTCCAATTTGTCATCACTGCGCGCAGCTAATGCCAAGTTGGTACCCTGCCGGGCAAAAGCTATAGCAATCCCTTTTCCTATTCCCGATGAAGCACCGGTTATAATTGCAACCTTTTCATTAAAAAGCCGGGAATCAGGCATAAGGAAATGGGTTAACCTTGTTCTTCCTGGGTTTCGTCTGAATAGTCGACCGGTGTTCCAACCGGTTCAACTTCCGGGAAGTCAACAGCAAAACCGTCTAATGTATAGTGTAGGGCATCGCGGAGATATACGCGGGTTACCAATTCTTCGTGTTCCCAGGCATTATCAATGGGCCCTTTGTAAGCAAGTTGCTGATTCTTATCAAAAATAAATGCCTCAGGTGTCACTTTTACGTCAAAAGCTCCAGCCAATTGTTTACCTTCGTCATTCACCAGCTTAATGAATGCTTTATTTTCCTGAGCCTTTTCAATAAGTTCTAATTCTTCTTCCTGCCGTGGAGGTTGATTTCCGTTTTGAATGTTGATAAAAAGGATGCCTAAACTATCTGGTTTGTACTCGTCAATAAGTTTTTTCAGGCGTTCAAAATAAGATTGACAATAATCGCAATAAGAAGAATAAAAGATAATTAATATGGCATCGTAAGTGTCAAAAATTCTATAAGGTGCGATGCTTTGCCCTTCATCATCCACGAGTTCGAACTGGATTAGCTGGTCCCCGAGCTCCATTTTTCCTTTTTACGCTTTATTTTTGTTGTGCCAAAACCTAGCAAAGGTTAAAAATTTTTCTTAAATGCCATTAATCACCGTAAACGATAAAAAAAGCATTAAAGCCTTTTACGATGTGCCCTTTTTAGTATACGATAATGACCCAAACTGGATTCCACCTCTATACGAAGATCTGTCGTTTATATTCAACCCTGAGAAAAACCCGGCATTTCAGGAGGGTGACCTTCAGCGGTGGGTATTACAGGATCATACAGGAAAAAATATCGGCAGAATAGCCGCTTTCACCAAGAGTCAGCGGGTAATGAATGAGGAATACGAAGTTGGCGGCATGGGCTTTTTTGAATGCATAGATGATGAGGAGGCTGCCTTCAGCTTATTCCACCAAGCCCAATCCTGGTTGGAATCCAAAGGTATTAAAGCCATGGATGGTCCTATTAATTTTGGTGAGAGGGATCGTTTCTGGGGCTTACTGGTAGAAGGTTTCAAGCAGCCGAGCTATCAGGAAAATTACAATCCCCATTATTACCAGCGTTTTTTCGAAAATTACGGCTTTCAACAATATTTCAGGCAGGAAACCTTTGAAGTCAAAAAAGGCGAATTAGCCATCGACCGGCTGAAAGCCATCTCAGATAAAAAAACAAGGAATTCTGATCTATGGGTTACTTCTATTGATACCGCTAAAATTGACCAATTCGCAGCGGACTTCATCACTGTTTACAATCGCGCCTGGGAGCATTTCCAGAATTTTAAACCACTAAGTAAAGAGGAGGTTAAGCAATTATTCAAACAAGTCAAACCTATATTAGAAAAAGACTTTCTGCTTTTTAGTTACTCAGGAAATGAGCCAGCCGGTATTTTATTCATGCTACCGGATGTTAATCAGATCTTCCAATATTTCAAAGGTAGGATGGGTCTGCTTGAAAAACTACAATTCCTGTATCATCGTAAAATGGGTACTATGAATAAGCTTAAGGGAATTGTCATGGGCGTCCATCCGGATTTTCAAAAGCAGGGGGTGGATGCACTTATGATTTACCACTTGGTAAGCAATGTAGAGACCAATCAGCAGTACAATCAAGCAGAGCTTTCATGGATCGGAGATTTCAACCCCAAAATGAAGGCTATTATGAGTAAGCTCAATGCCAAGGTTTCGAAAGTCCATATCACATATCGCAAATTATTTGATCCTGACCTTACTTTTGAGCCTTACCGCATTAATGACTAAGCTTTTCTATACCAATGACAATTAGAAGTGTTTTAAACCGGTTTATTTGGGATTATTCAATTTTATTACCCATTAAAACCCGCCATGCTTCTTCTGTTTTTCCCTCATCAATTAATGTCTTGGCAATTTTATGAAGCTCATGCTCAAGGTTTGAATCTTCCCCATAGTAGGTTTTATACAATTCTGCCATTTTAGGGCTTTCCTTGACTTCCTCGATTTCGTGCCTTTGGGGTAATTCATGTTGGCGGGCCAGTTGAGCCAATTCATTTCCGGTAAGTACCGGACTTTCCTTCACCGCCGAAGGCATACCATCAAATCCTATATTGTGATTGCCTTTCGGCGCTGTGATCTCAAATAAACCAGCTTTGGATCTCGTATACCAATTTTGCCCCAAGCGGCCAATGTGATCCATTTTAAAAGGATCCGGGAAACCATTCTCACCAATCACCTTGTCATTGATATGAATCATAACAACCTCGCAAATAGCCATATTGGCAGCTCCACCAACTTGAGCATAATTGATCAGATCCCGTAACCGGCATTCTAAGTGAACAGGTGACTCTTTTGCACGGAAAGGACTTACTTTCTCGGAATGCCATTTGGTAAATCCGGCTTTCTCAAACTCATCATATGCTTCAGGATATTCTGTACTTGATAAAACTGACTGCTCAACAATTTCATTACTCACAATATGCACCACCGCCTCTTGGGTAGCCCGGATGTTTTCGTAAGTATCCTTTGTTGTATTGTCTCGACCTCTGCGAGCAGGGGAAAAAGCTATGATAGGAGGATTGGAGCCAAAAGCATTGAAAAAGCTGAAAGGCGATAAATTTGGGTTACCATTTACATCCAATGTACTGGCAAAAGCAATCGGGCGGGGAGCCACAGCGCTTAAAAGATTCTGATGCAAATCTTTTAGCGGGAAATCCTTGGGATCGATCTGCTTCATGAAGTACTTTTTAAGGGTTAGCTTATCCTATTAACTGTTAAGTAGCCAACTGTTACTAACTTCCGGCTGATTTTTACCGGTATGATTGTTATTCAACATTCTTCTTAAGAGCCAATAGGGAATAATCTGTATTGGCTTTTATAAACTTGTTATGTAGCTTACCTAATTCATCAATTTCGAGCGTCATTTCATCGCCTTCTTTAAGCCAGGTAGGTTCGTGATTCGGATCCTTTTGACGGGCAGTGCCATTTAATTCCAAATAGCAACCAGTACCAACCGTACCGGAACCAATGACATCGCCCGGGAAAATATCTGCACCATAAGAAACCCTTTCCAGAATTTCTGCAAAAGTCCAGTCCATATCGGCAAAATTACCCTCAGAGATCTGCTGACCGTTGTGATATGCTTTCATGGTAAGGTTAAAAGCTTTCCCCGTATGATCTGGTTTAGCATCTGTCAACCTGCTTTGAAGCTCATCGGTAGTTACCATATAAGGACCAAAGGTATTGGCCATGTCCTTCCCTTTGGCTGGCCCAAGGTTAAGCTTCATTTCTTCCATTTGGAGCTGTCTCGCACTCAGGTCATTCATGATCATATAACCGGCAATGTAATCATCGGCTTCTGAGGCTTGGATATTCCGGCCTTTTTTGCCGACAACCATAGCAATTTCCAACTCAAAGTCAAGTTTGTGAAAATGGTCGGGCATCAATTCTACGTTTCCGGGCCCATAAGAGGTGTTGTGATTGGTAAAGTAAAATACCGGGAATTGATCAAATTCCGGAATCATATCAACACCCCGGTTAGCCCTGGCAGTGGCCACGTGTTGACGAAATGCATAGGCATCCCGGCAACTGGTAGGATGCGGAACGGGAGACAGAACTTCCGCTTGGTCGTAAGGTATTGCTTTATCAGAAAATTGCCCTTCCTTTATTTGCTTATCTACTTCTTGCCCCTTTTTAAAGTTAGCATTTTCCCCCTTCAGAAAATCCGCCATGTTTGCCGGTAAATCAACACCTAAATCCTCAACCGGGAAGAGCTTGTTTTCATGGTAAAAAGCTAATTTATCAATGCCTTGACGCTTAATAGATGCGAGTTTCATAGGTTTCCTTTTTATTTTTTAGCCGTGCAAAGATAGGAAGATCAAAAGGAAAGTAGAGGTGGTCACTTTAGAACATGGGTCTGGGTTGGGCTAATTTTTCGGTTTAAAATTCAAAAAGTCTTTTAAGTAAGTGAATGGCTGATTAAAACTTGATTTGGTAGGCTAAGAGAAGAATGAAGCTAAAACCAGAAAAAATATTACCTTACCCAAAATTTGGATAGGCTTCCTTTTACACTCCACTATCTTGGTTTATGGCCTCTATAGCCTTTACTTCCGGAACTTCACGTTTGATACTTTCTTCAATACCAAACTTCATGGTCATATCACTGATCTGACAATGTTGGCAACTTCCCAGAAGCCTGATAGATACTTTCATGTCATCGGTCACTTCTACTATTTCCACATCCCCACCATCAGCTTGCAAGAAAGGGCGGATCGATTCCAGGGCACTCTCAACCCTTGATGTAATGCTTTTTGCTTCTGTTGCCATTTAATAACCTGAATTTCATTCAAAAATAATAGAAATTATTTGGCTAACCTAAGCCCCTGTCATAAAATTTTTTAGGACTAAATATTAGGTTAAACGCAAGATCAACCTAACAACTTACCATTTACATCAAATTGATAGACCAATATGAGGCATAAAGGAAAAATTACCCAGCAGCAGCTTCTTCTGCCACTAACTGGGCATTAACAATCGATGTTCTTTGGGCCATGTGTTGCACCATGCCTTCAAGCGGAGGGTAAATTGGTGAATTGGTATCCATGATGGCCGGTCTGCCTTCATCCCTCTCTTCATCAACGCCCATTGTTAATGGCACCTGCCCCAAAAGCGGGACGCCATATTCCTCCGCTACTTTCTGACCACCGCCTTTGCCAAAAAGGTGGTATTTATAATCAGGGAATTCTTTGGGAACGAAATAAGCCATGTTTTCAATAACTCCCAAAAGCGGGATATCGATTTGATCTTGCCGATACATTTCCATTGTTTTGCGGACGTCATCTACTGCTACTTGCTGTGGTGTTGTGACCACCAATGCACCCGTTACCGGGAACTGCTGCGCAAGCGTCAGGTGTATATCACCAGTGCCAGGTGGAAGGTCCACTATTAAGTAATCCAATTCGCCCCATTTGGTATCATTGAATAATTGTTTCAAAGCCGAAGAAACCATTGGACCACGCCAAACAATTGGTTGATTAGGGTCTACTAAAAATCCGATTGAGAGGGTCTTAATGCCATATTGCTCAATGGGGAACATCGTAACGGTTTCCCCGTTCTGCTCAACTTCGGGCTTTTTTCCATTCAGGTTAAGCATGGTAGGTATGGAAGGCCCATGAATATCAGAATCAAGCAATCCAACTTTCGCACCTGTTTGACCAAGGCCAACAGCCAAATTGGTGGCTACAGTTGATTTACCGACTCCTCCTTTGCCAGAAGAAACGGCAATGATATTTTTAACGCCAGCGAGGTTTTCTGCATTATCATTACGCTGCGTTGTGACCTGAGACGTAAAATCGATATTAACCGTATAATCTTGACCAAGGTCATTTTGAATGGCCCCTATGCAATCATTTTTCAACTTATCTTTTAAAGGGCAGGCTGGGGTTGTTAATTCAATGGTGAAGTATATTTCTGTCCCTTCAATTTTCAGGTCTTTGATCATGCCCAATGTCACGAGATCCTTTTTTAAATCAGGATCTTCTACCCGTTTTAAGGCATTATATATTTTCGTCTCCATGTCATCACTATTTTGTTTATTCTTCTTGTTAAAAAACATTGGTTTGGATTTAAGGTTTATGATTGTATTATTCTACAATGAAAAACTGTGTAAAATTAAAAAATTCCATACCAGCTTTGAGAATGCTTTTAAGGCCCACTTTTTTTTAGCCTGTATTAATTCAAAGTGACTTTGCGATAAATATCAGGTAATGGAAGTAATTCCTCATGGGTTGAGAGTAACAACCAGCCAATTTTATCAGCTTCAAGTTTATGCTTTATCGCTTCTGTCTGACGCTCTTCAAGGTAGCTAAATGGATTAACAAAAATTCGCGCAAATTGGGGAGCCCCTAATAAAGCTGCTAATTCAACTTTTTTTTGATCCTGTAACGATAAATCGACCATAGCTGTTTCCGTATCCGGCAATGAAAATGTTGTTTTTAAATTTTTCAGCTCATGCTCCAGTTCCCATGCATCGTATGAATTGATAAATTCCTCTAATTCCTCCATTTCTTCCATAAAACCCCCGAGCTGAGCAGGGCTGAATTGCTTAGCCAATTGAATGCTCAATTGCTCGTATTTACGCAAGGCTTTTAGCAGGTTTTCTACGTATTGTATCAAAACTCGATTAGCCGTGCTTTCTCCCCACTCTTCCCGGGTTTGGCGCCAAAAAGCAATATCGCTCTTAATGCTCCATTCAATACTACCCTCAGTTGGCATCATTTCTCTCATTAAGATGCTTATCAAAGTTTCCTGCTCAGTGGCATCAGGCAATATCAGCACGATTTTTTCCCCTTGCTGCCAATGAAGATCTAAAGGGTTCTGAATGGTTCCCCATTTTAGGGACTTTAAATAAAGCATAGGGCACTAAATTTTCTAAAGCAAAAATATAAAAAGGCCTAACCTGTGATTTTGAAATGGTAAGCATAAGTACGCCCTATTTTTTAAATACGCATGGATTGAAATGGGAAGCTTATAGCGTTTAATTGGCAATACAACAATAGATTTGTAATATGAAAGAGGAAAACACAAACCGCAATGAATCGGCTGAAAAAGTAGAGGGTTCATTACAACCTAAACATCAGTATACCGACCATCCCATTTACCAATTAAGGCTTAAGGAATTTGACTACAACCTTCCTGAAGAAAAGATTGCTCAATATCCGCTTCAGGAAAGGGATGAGGCCAAAATGCTTGTTTACCGGGAAGGTGAAATAGCGCATAGCCATTTTAAAAACCTCGATGAATGGTTACCTTCAAACAGTTTAATGGTCTTCAACGATACCAAGGTTTTTCATGCTCGCCTTATTTTCCAAAAAGAAACTGGTGCTGAGATTGAAGTCTTTTGCCTTGAACCAGCGCAAAAGCACCGCGAAGTGAATTTAGTGATGTGGGATAAAGGTGAATCAACATGGCAATGTATGGTACGTAATCTCAAGAAGTGGCCGGAAGACGAATTCATCTCCATGAGCAAACATGTTGATAAAAAGAAGGTGACCCTTAAGGCTAAGCTTGAAAGTAAAGGGGGTGAGCGAAACACGGTACATTTTGAATGGAAGCCCAAAGCGTACAGTTTCGCTACTATCCTTGATATTTTCGGAGAGGTTCCGCTTCCTCCTTACATTGACCGGGAACCAGAGAAACAGGATGATGAAGCATACCAGACCGTTTTTGCTCAAAGAGCCGGTGCTGTAGCCGCCCCAACAGCCGGTCTTCACTTTACAGAACAGCTCCTTCAGCGGATTCAAGAAAAAGGTGTTGATGATGACTACATAACGCTCCATGTAGGAGCTGGCACCTTCAAGCCTGTGGAAACGGACCGGATACCAGACCACGCCATACACTCTGAACAAGTTCTGGTACGTTGGGAAAACCTTCAGAATCTCAAGCACTCGAATGGACCTATCATACCTGTAGGTACCACTTCATTACGGGCCTTGGAAAGTATTTACTGGTTTGGCGTCAAATTATTAAGCCATAAAGGAGGCCGTGAGTTCTTCATTCCCAAACTTATGCCTTATGAATACAAAACTGACGAACTCCCAAGCGTTAAAGATTCACTGGATGCGATTATTTCTGAAATGGAAGAGCGGGGCGCCCACCAGATAGCAGGAAACACAGAGATCTTTATCCTACCATCTTATGAGTTTAAGATGGCAGATGCGCTCATTACAAATTACCACATGCCAAGAAGTACCCTAATAATGTTAATTGCTGCCTTTATTGGCGAAGACTGGAAAACCCTTTACAAAGAAGCCCTGGAAAACGATTACCGTTTCTTGAGTTATGGCGATGGTTCGTTGTTGTTCCCTAAAAAAGAAGTTTGAAGCAGTTAAACCTTGATAAGGCACGTTCCTACGGTAACCCTCCATTTCACCTTGGTTGATATTTTAAAGGGGGTATGCTTTGAAAGCAATGCTAAGCCATTATTTTCCTAACTTTTCCTCAATAGCTTCCAGGGCGTTTTCATCACCAAAGGCCACCGCTATATCGCCAAGCTCAAGGACATCATCTCCATTGGGAACGTGTAGTTCACCTTCTTTCTTAATCATCATCAATGACCCTTCTGAAGGCAATTCAACATCCCTTATCAAGCTACCCTGAATTGCCTCATTCCGGATTTTTATTTCACGGATGTTGTAATCAGAAAAGCTATCAAAAATGGTATAATAGGTACGAGGCATAAAGAGGTAATTTTCAACCGCAGAAGCAACAGTACTTGGAATATCAACTGATTGAATGCCATTGCTGCGGAGACTTTGTACATTCTTTTTTCGGGTGGCCACAGCTATCATGTTATCGTGCCCCAGATCATTTTTCAGGATTTCAGCAATACGCCTATTCTTATAATCAGATTCGGTCAGGATAACCACTGGGTCTGAGGAATCAATATTCACCAAACGGTAGCTATCAGGATCTCCGGCATTGGCGCAAATAACGTCTAAACCATTTGCCTTCAAGTCGTTGGCTTTGTTTTGATCCTGCTCAATAATGACATAAGGCTCATGATGCATTTGAAGGCTTTCAGCCAATAAAACGCCGGTACCTCCACCCCCAACAATAATGGTTTTTTTGCGGCGATAAGCCCCTGAAGGGTTTAGCTGATTATAGATAATCGGAGAAAAGGTACAAGTAATAACGGCCATAATAATGAATGCGGTATTGGTAGCCTCGGTAATAACCCCTAAGTCCAAACCAATTTGAGCCGCAGCAATAATTAAACTGAGGCGAGAAGAAAGCAGAAATCCCGCGGAAGAAGCTTGCCTTATTCCAATAAGCCTACCCCAAACAGAAACAGATGGCAACACTTTTATAACATACAATACCAACATTAAAGCCCCGAGAAACAGGAATGATTGATCAAATTCAAGGAAGGCCTGCAAATCAATATCAGACCCAACCATAATAAAAAATATTGGAATGAAAAATCCGTATCCCATCGCATCTAATTTCATTAGTAAGCTGGAACGCTCTTTTTTCGAAAAAAATGACATTAGCAAGCCGGCCAGGAAAGCCCCGAGGATCACTTCAGCATCAATCCATTGAGAGAGAATCAGGAATAGCAGGATCAAAGCGATGGTTCCCCTTACTTTGATCTGTGATGAGGCGTGAGAAAGTTGAAGCAGAACGCGCTTGAAAAATTTTTTCTGCAATAAGTAACGCCCTATGTAGTAAGATAGGATAAAAGCCACAAAAAGACTAAGAATAAGCAGTATTTCAAATTCAAGCCCTTTTTTCAAATAGGAAGAGGTAAGCGTGAATAATAAAATACTTAATATATCGGCAATAGCGGCTGCTAATACTATCATTTGCCCAAAGCGGCTGGCTATCTCACCCCTTTCTTTCAAAACTGGCATTATAACACCTACCGAAGAGGTCGAAATAATCAATGTAAAGTACCACAAATTGGTGATGGGTATGAAGAAAGCCAATAACCAAGTACTAAAATAGGCCAAAGCCAATGTACCAAGGTAAATTAAAAAGGCTGATAGCAGGGGGTTACTGATAAGGGTGGCGGTGGTAATTTTCCTTTTAGGCAAGGAGGCATATACTTGGTTCACATCCACTTCCAGGCCACTTAGGAACATCAGGAAAATAAAACCTGAGAGGCTTAGAAAATTCAGGTATTCAGCATCAGGTAGGATCCCTAAGACATGATCTCCAATGATGAAACCTGCAATGATTTCAACAATGATAGAAGGCACCTTAATAAACCGCAGCTGACGGGTTAAAATAGGTATCAACCATGCCAGTGCCAAAACCAGGAACAATGGCCAAAAATCATAGTCAAAGTGCATAAAACCCTTTAGTTAACTGTTTTGTTGCTTCTTTTTCACAAAAAGTGCCCTTTTTATTATAGCAAAAATAGGCTAAATAAAGCAATATACTTGTTTGGGATCAATTTTAAAAAACACCGATCTTTGAATGTCAAAAAAAAGCAAGTGAGCCGCAACAAAACACAAAAAATTGCCGAGACCAAAGAGCTTCCGAATCTTTTAGAGTTTCCCTCCGGGATGAAGGATAAGTGGAATAGTCAGTTTTTTCGACAACGTGCACCAATTGTAATAGAACTTGGGTGTGGGAAAGGGGAATATACAGTTGCCATGGCCCGTCAGTTTCCGGATAAAAATTTCATAGGTGTTGATATTAAAGGGGACCGCATGTGGCGTGGTGCAACCACCTGTCTCAATAAGGGTATTACCAATGCAGCTTTCTTGCGAATTTATACGGAATACTTAGCAGAATATTTTGCGCCCGGTGAACTTTCTGAAATCTGGATTACTTTCCCGGACCCGTTTCCCAAGCCCAGTAAAGCCAAGCGCAGAATGATCTCATCAAGGTTTTTGAAAATTTACGAATCTATTCTTCAACCTGAAGGCATTGTTCATTTGAAAACCGACAATTCCGCTTATTTTGAATTTGGGTTAGAAACCATTAACGCCAGTGATAAATGGGAAATCATTCAGCATACATGGGATTTGTATCAATCCCCGTTAATGGATGACTTAACAAGCATTGAAACCTATTATGAAAACAAATGGCTGGCAGAAGGAAAAACCATTAAATATGGTAAATTTCAACGCCGCGCAATTTAATTGGCAAAAAGAAACCAGCGACAACTGAAAATATAAAAAGTCACTATCTTTAAGTTGCTTCTAATAATTACCGGTTTCCCCCTCCTTCTTTTTAACTATTTGATCAATACTGGTTTTAGAAATAGTATGATAATTCGGGCGAGCTTCTTCATAAATATTTTTGGCCATACTTTCCTTACCACTTGCCATCATTGCCTCATATAAAGGCGTCAGGAACTTTCGCCTACCAACATTTTTCAGGAAAGCTTTAATTTTATTGTAAGCTGGTTCATAATCGTTTTTTAGTGCTAATTCATACCAATCAGCTTGTATTTCGGAGTTATTGGAATTGGTAAAACCAAAAGCCTTATCAAGCGTTTTCATCTGCTCTATATTAAGTTGCTCCGGTAAGTTTGTAAGGAAATACTGCCATTCGTGAGCACTCCAATCTTCTGTATCCAAGGATTTAACCGGTTTATTTCCATTCTGCCATTTATCAAGGCTTTTAGCCACTTGCTGAAGCCTTTCGGAATTAGGCTCGGTTGCATTCTTAGGTAGGCCAGTACCATAAACCCATTCCTCAATGGCCACCTTATTGGCCTTGGCTGTGTCACCCTTCACCAAATGTTCACGGTAGTATTGGATGAATTGATCGCTATTCATCGTTTCAAATGTGAATTCCTCAAAATATTTTTTTAGAAAATTGGTAAACTTCTCCCTTCCAAACACCTCTTCTATTCTTTTAAGCAGGAAACCACCTTTATCATAGGGAATGGGCGTGAGCGCATCATCCGGATCTTGCCCTTCCAGATCCATATGTAGCTTAGTCATTGGATTATCAGCCCCTATTTCAGCCATATGTTTTTCGAGACCTTGATAAGCCAGTTTAGTGAGCATATTTTCATAATCATCGCCTTTCAATTCTTCCATAATGCGCCATTCCGCATACATCGTAAAGCCTTCATTGATCCAGAAATCATTCCAGGTTGCATTCGTAACCAGGTTACCTGACCAAGAGTGGGCCAGTTCGTGGGCTACCAGTGCTGTTAAGGATCGGTCACCGGCAAGGATTGTCGGAGTGATGAAAGACAACCTTGGATTTTCCATACCCCCGAAGGGGAAGCTTGGGGGTAACACCAGTAAATCATAACGTCCCCATTTGTAGCTACCCCACAAATTTTCTGCTACCGCCATCATAGAATCCAGGTTACCGAATTCATGCACTGATGCCTTCATGAGGCCGGGCTCAGTATAAACACCGGTCTTTTCACCAATAGGCTCAAATTCAATGTTACCAATAGCCAAAGCCATTAAATAAGCGGGAATTGGTTGTTTCATTTCAAATTCATAAACCCCGTCTTCTGCTTTTTGCTTTGGATTTTCAGCACTCATCAAGGCCATTAAGCCTTCCGGAACTTTTACTCTGGCATCATAGGTGAATCGAATACCAGGGCCATCCTGAATAGGAATCCAAGTGCGAGCCAGTATAGCCTGGGATTGGGTAAAAAGATAAGGATGCTCTCCACCCTCGGTTTGTTTCGGATCTAACCACTGCAAAGCTCCTGCATCCGGATTTGTTTGGTATTGAATATTAATCCATTTTGTTTTAGGGCCAATGTCGATTGCCATTGGACGGCCCATGTGTTTTTGCTTTTCTCCTAAAGTGTAACCTGTTGAAGTGGTACCGTTTTCTCCAAGGGTAACTTCCTTTATGGTTAGATTCCGGGTATCAAGGTAAATACTGTCCGCCTGAGTTTTATTGGTGATGCGGTATGAAGCTGTACCGCTTATTTGCTTTTCTTCAAAATTAACTTCAATATTAAGTTCTAAATGATCAATAACGGCCTGCCAAGGTTTGGCGTAACTGTGAGGATCATCAATAATGGATTTTTGAGATTTCGTATCAGGATCTTTCTGCTGGCTCTGCTCATTTTCTTGGTTTGGTCCGGAACATGTACTAAAACTCAGTAATGCCAAAATTAGAATCAGTATTTGGAAACGTTCACTCATGTTTGTAAGTTATTTAGTTGAGATTCAAAAATAAGGGGAGCAACCGTAAAACAAAAAAGCTGGATAAATGCTTTATTTTAAGTAGCCTATTGTTAAGCTACTAGTTGCTAAAAATTATTTCAAGGCAAACTTGTATCTTTGCAAACTTTTTGGCTCATAGCCAAGGGTTCACCAATAAGTAACAAATATGGTCCAAATTAAAACTGTTAGTATATTAGGGTGTGGTTGGTTAGGTTTACCCCTTGCCAGAGAATTGTTAAGTAAGGGGTATAAGGTGAAAGGTGCTACTACCAATGTTCATAAGCAGGAAAAATTGGAAAAAGAAGGCATTGACCCTTTTCTGATTGATTTCAATGAGGTTATCAATGAAAAGCGTTTGCGGCAATTTGTAGATTCGGATTTATTGGTTTTAAACATCCCCCCCAGTAAAATACAGGGAGATCAGGGTGACTACGTTGACAGGGTCAGGCTTGTTGCAGTAGCCGCAGCTCAGTGTAATTTAGCACATATCATTTTCGTTAGTTCCACTTCCGTTTATCCCAAAAATAACAGTGAAGTTGACGAAACCACCCTGCTTCATCCAAAAAGTAAAAACGGAAGGGCAATTCTGGAGGCTGAAAATGCTCTGCACAACCACCCTTATTTTCACACAACCGTTTTAAGAATGGGTGGTTTAATTGGGTATGACCGTTTGCCCCACAAATTTTTGGCCTTCACCATTGATAAGAAAAATGCTCATCATCAATTAAACCTTGTTCACCGGGATGATGCGGTAAATTCCATATTAACTGTTATCCAGCAAGATGCCTGGGATGAAACCTACAACGTGGTATCAGACAGACACCCAACAAGGAAAGAATATTACGAATATGCTGCAGAGCTCCTTAATGCCTTTCCGCCTGAAATGAGTACTGATGAAACACCAAACTACAAATTGGTAACCAATGATAAAATAAAAACTGAGCTTGGGTTTCAATTCAAATACCCAGACCCAGTAGCCATGTTGGAGTCCAATTTAGTGAAGCCTGAATAAATCATTAAAAATAGTTGAACTATAACCATTCAACAGTGCTACCTTAAAAAGACTAAATTGAAATGCTCAGCTTGCAGCATCTTGGTTTAGCTTAAGTTAAATTTGAAAACCTATCTTTTATGTCAGATGAGATTAAAAAACAATTGGCCATTACAGATGAGGACTACAAAGCTATTCAGCAAATGATTGAAAGTGAAGACAGTCCTGTTGGAATTGATGCCAAAGAAACCCATATCCTGATCCTGAAAAAATTAGTAGAGATTGAAGCCCGCCTTGCCAGGCTTGAAAAACAAATGGAGGAGACTAACCAAGGGCTGTAAACCTTCTCTTCAATGGTACAAAAACCGCTGGCAGAAAGGCTAAGGCCTCAAAACCTTGACCAATTCCTTGGACAGGAGCACTTGGTAGGTAAAAATGCCATTTTACGAAACGCCATCGAGCAAAAAAGCTTGCCCTCCCTAATCTTCTGGGGACCACCAGGCACTGGTAAGACCACATTAGCCAATATTATTGCCAATGCTTTAGGGCTACCCTTTTATTCGCTTAGCGCAATACAGGCTGGCGTTAAAGAGGTCCGCCATATCATTGATCTGGCTCAAAAGCAGGGGCAAGCCCTCCTATTTATAGACGAAATTCACCGCTTTAATAAGGGCCAGCAGGATGCGCTTTTAGCGGCTGTTGAGAAGGGAACCATCATTCTTATTGGTGCTACCACTGAAAATCCTTCTTTTGAGGTCAATTCGGCCTTACTATCCCGCTGTCAGGTATATGTCCTAAAGTCGATGACGGAAGCAGAACTGAGAAATTTAGTTGATTACGCCTTAAAAGAGGATGAAGTCCTCTCCCAAAAATCAATTGAAGTCAGAGAATGGGAAGCATTACTCAATTTTTCAGGTGGAGATGCCCGCAGGCTGCTAAATTTACTAGAATTAGCAGCGGAACAGGTGGGTAATGATAGCACAATAATAACTGATGAGCTGGTTATGCAGATTGCCCAGGAAAAAACCGCTTTGTACGACAAGCAAGGCGACCAGCATTACGATTTGGTATCGGCTTTTATCAAGTCCATGAGAGGGAGTGATCCAAATGCAGCTGTTTACTGGATGGCCCGGATGCTGGAAGGTGGTGAAGATCCTAGGTTCATAGCAAGAAGAATGCTTATTCTTGCCTCTGAAGATATCGGTAATGCAAATCCTAATGCCCTCGTTCTTGCCAATAACTGTTTCCAATCTATTGATGTAACAGGGATGCCAGAGGCAAGGATAATCCTTTCCCAGACAGCAGTTTACTTAGCCACCTCACCAAAAAGCAATGCTACTTATGAGGCCATTAACAAAGCCCAAAGCATCGTCAAAAAAACAGGTGATTTACCGGTGCCCTTACACCTTAGAAATGCTCCAACGGAATTGATGAAAGAAGAAGGATACGGAGAAGGATACCTATATGCTCACCACTACGAAGGTAACTTTACAGAACAGGAATTCCTGCCTGATGTTATAAAGGGCCAAAAATTATATGAGCCTGGCTCCAGTAAACGAGAAAAAGACACCCGAAAACACCTTCAAAACCTTTGGAAAGGGAAATATAACTATTAATGGGCTCGGTCTGCTAAATGGGTTATAAGCGCAATGGGAAACAACCTTTACTGCCATAACATGAAAACTGCTTTGCCTGAGCTATTATTTTATTTTGATGATAGTCATCAATGCCATTATAAATTATTGAAAATTAAAAAGCTTTTAAACAATAACGTTAATAATTACATTAACCGTTTATAAACCTTATAAATAGGGATGTCTACTTTACTTAATTAAAGCTGATTTGGCGGTTTAACGATTTTAGGTTTATATTGGAAAAACTTTAAAGACTCTTAAAGTCTGTTTAATAGCAAGGTAGTCAAAGATTTAGCATAAAATTTTTAACCCCCATGTCAGATAATCAATCCATCAAGAAGTTCAAACGGTTGCTGGTTGCTAACCGCGGAGAAATAGCTATACGCATTATGCGTGCAGCTTCAGAATTAGGGATACGTACTGTGGCAGTTTATACCTACGAAGATCGCTACTCCCTACATCGCTACAAAGCGGATGAGGCCTATCAAATCGGGAAAGACAGTGACCCATTGAAACCCTACCTTGATATAGATGAAATCATTAACCTTGCTAAAACAAATGATGTTGATGCCATTCACCCGGGTTACGGTTTTCTATCAGAGAACGTAACGTTTGCAGAGCGGTGCCGGGAAACAGGTATTACTTTCATAGGCCCCAATCCGGAAACTATGACTCGCCTTGGCGACAAGGTAAAGGCCAAAAAAGTAGCAAGAGAAGTTGAAGTACCGGTTATCGAGGATAGCCAAGTGGACCTGTCGGATGATGACTTAGCCGAAAAAGAAGCTGACCGCATCGGTTATCCGGTTATCATCAAAGCAGCTGCTGGGGGCGGTGGCCGCGGTATGCGAGTTGTTCATGGTAAAAGCCAACTAAGACAAGCCTTCTCAGAAGCAAAAAGTGAAGCTGGTAAAGCTTTTGGTGAAGATACAGTCTTTATTGAGAAATATATTGAGCAACCCAAGCACATGGAGGTTCAGCTGTTAGGGGATAACCATGGTAATCTGGTGCATTTATATGAGAGGGATTGTTCAGTGCAAAGGCGTTTTCAAAAAGTGGTAGAGGTAGCCCCGGCCCCATATATCTCAAAAGAAACCAAGCAAAAGCTCTATGACTATGCCCTTCAGTTAGGAAAATATGTTGACTACAATAACGCGGGCACCGTTGAATTCCTGGTTGATAAAAATCAGGACATTTACTTTATTGAAGTTAACCCACGTATCCAGGTTGAGCACACCATAACCGAAATGGTAACCGATGTTGACATTGTCCGTTCCCAGATACTTATAGGTATGGGCTATTCCCTGGGCCACCGCTCTATTAACATTGAAAAACCGGAAGATGTCAATTTTCATGGGTATGCTATCCAATGCCGGATCACAACTGAAGACCCGGAAAATAATTTCACACCGGATTATGGACGTGTGATTGCTTACCGGAATGCAGCCGGTTTTGGGATCCGTCTTGATGAGGGTAGCTCTTATCCCGGTGTAAAGATCTCTCCTTTTTTCGATTCAATGCTGGTTAAAATATCGGCTTACGGACGTACATTAAAAGGGGCAAGCGAGAGATTGCAAAGAGCTCTGGCAGAATTCCGAATAAGGGGTGTTAAAACCAATATAGCCTTTCTTGACAATGTTATTAGCCACCCCATTTTCCAGAAAGGAGAGGCAAGTGTCCAATTCATTGATTACCATCCGGAACTTTTTGTATTCCAACCTAGGCTGGACAGGGGCACTAAAACTTTGAAATACCTGGCTAACCTGACAGTTAATGGTAATCCGGATGTAAAGTCCATTGACCCAGGTAAAACCTTCAGAAAACCTGTTGTACCTGACTTTAATAAGTTCGAGCAGTGCTCTCTGGGTACTAAGCAGAAGCTAGAGCAATTGGGTCCGGACGAATTCAGCAAATGGCTTAAGGACCAAAAAGAAATTCAATATACCGATACCACTCTAAGGGATGCGCACCAGTCGCTGTTGGCTACACGCGTTCGAACAATCGACATGGAAAAAGTGGCAGAAAGTTTTGCCAGGAACCATCCACAAACGTTTTCAATGGAAGTCTGGGGTGGTGCTACATTTGATGTAGCCATGCGGTTTCTGCATGAATGCCCCTGGGAAAGACTACAAAGATTGAGGAATGCAGTACCGAACATCCTTTTCCAGATGTTACTCAGAGGTTCCAATGCAGTGGGTTATACAGCTTATCCGGATAACCTGATAGAAAAATTTATTGAGAAAGCCTGGGAAAATGGTATTGATATCTTCCGGATTTTTGACTCCCTAAACTGGGTAGAGGCCATGAAAGTCAGTATAAATGCGGTTAGGGAAAGAACCAATGCCATAGCTGAAGCTTGTATCTGTTACACAGGAGATATCACCGATAATAACCGTACCAAATATGACCTTAATTATTACCTGGATCTGGCTAAGCAATTGGAAGACCAGGGAGCTCATATCTTGGCCATTAAAGATATGGCCGGCTTATTAAAACCTTATGCTGCTGAGTTACTGGTTAATGAATTGAAAAAAACGGTTAGCATTCCCATTCACCTTCATACCCATGATACCTCCTCCATGCAAACTTCCACCTATATGAAAGCCATTGAAGCCGGTGTTGATGTAGTAGACACAGCGATCGCCTCCATGTCAGGGCTTACTTCACAGCCAAATTTCAATTCGCTGGTCTATTCAATGAAAAGTAACACGGAAAGGCATCAGCCCTTTGACGAACAATCCCTTAATGAGTTTTCCAATTACTGGCGGGATGTCCGGGAATATTATTACCCTTTTGAGTCAGATTTAAAAGCAGGAACTGCTGAGGTTTATGAGCACGAAATACCAGGTGGGCAGTATTCAAACCTTGGGCCTCAAGCAAGAGGAATGGGCCTTGAAGATTACTTTGAGACCATAAAATATAACTACAAGGAAGTCAATAAACTTTTTGGAGATATCGTTAAAGTGACCCCATCTTCCAAGGTTGTGGGTGATATGGCCTTATTCATGACCTCCAATGGATACACACCAGAGGATATCATGGAAAAAGGAAATGAAATCTCCTTCCCGGATTCAGTCAAATCTTTCTTCCGTGGAGAACTAGGGCAACCTCACGGTGGCTTCCCGGAAAAATTGCAGAACCTGGTTTTAAAAGGAGAAAAGCCTTTTACAGACAGACCAAACGCACACCTTGAGCCTATTGATTTTGATAAGGAATTTGATGAATTCCGGGAAAAGTATGACCAACAACGAAGTTTCCTGGACTTCCTTTCGTATAAATTGTACCCCAAAGTTTATGACGACTTTTACCATAAGCAAATGGAGTATGGGAACGTCTCTCAAATCCCAACCCCTGCTTTCCTATTTGGTTTAAAAAACAATGAGGAGATCCTTGTGGAAATGGACCGGGGTAAGACCATTATAGTGCAATTCCTTGAATATAGCGAGCCTGACGAGGATGGTATTCGTACCGTATTCTTCAAGCTTAACGGCCAAAACCGAAACATTGAAGTGAAAGATGAAACCATTGAATCCGCCAAGGTAAAAAGGCCTAAAGCCACAGACGATCATGAAATCGGAGCACCGTTACAGGGAGGGTTATCGAAGATCCTTGTTAGCGAAGGCGATAAGGTAGAAAAGCAAGATCCATTGTTTGTTTTCGAAGCTATGAAAATGGAGAGCACCGTTACAGCCCCGGCTGACGGAAAGATCAAGAAAATCCACCTTGATGAAGGTACCATGTTAGACCAAGGCGATTTAGTAATCGAAATGGAAAGCTGATCTTAGAAGTTTTCTGGGTTTAATAATTAACTAATCTGGCGATCTAACCTACCTTTTCAAAACCAACCATTAAAAAAAGCTTCAGCTCTAATCTTACATTTGAGGAGAAGCAGCAACCGACATCCGTAAAAAAGAATTTGTCAGTACTTTTCGTTTTGCATGGATGCAATCTGGCTGAGTAAACCCCTGTCCTCCTCAATCGCATTACCGACAACTACCAAATCTGCTCCGGCTTCAAAAGCTTGGGTAACTGAATTAGCATCCCTTATTCCACCGCCCACAATTACAGGGATTTCCACATTATCAGCCACCCGATTGATCATGGAAGGACTAACTGGCGATTGCGCTCCGCTACCACCATCCAGGTAAATGAATTTTAACCCAAGCATTTCTCCGGCCAGAGCCGTACTTAATGCTATATCATCTTTATGAAATGGAATCGGAAAAGTATGGCTTATGTAAGAAGCAGTAGTAGCCCGGCCAGTATCAATTAACATATAGCCAGTAGGCAAAACTTCTAAGTTACTTTGTTTCAATATTGGAGCCGTTTCAACATGGCGGCCTATTAGTAAATCCGGATTTCTACCGGATATTAGAGAGAGGAACAATAGACCATCAGCCCTTTCATTAACTTGCAGGGAATTTCCCGGGAATAAGATAACGGGTATATTGGTTTGGCTTTTAATTAAATTTAGGCAGTCATCAAGATGGTCGGCCATCATCAGGCTTCCTCCTACAAAAATAAAATCAATTCCACCACCCTTGATATCGCTCAAGCTATCCATTAAACCATCCTTAGTGTACTTATCAGGATCGATAAGCCAGGTCAAAAACTTTTTACCTTCCGCCTTGCCTTGGTAAATTTTGTCAATTATGTTATATTGCATGAAACGGGAATATTAAATAATAGCTATGCTTATTACCGAGCAAATATAAATCATTTGATTGAAAAAGCTTTTTTGGGGCATTCCAAGCATAAGTTTTTATTAGGTGGAATCATTTAGCCTGCAACCAGATATTTTAAGAAAGGAGAAAAGCATTAGATAATGCTATGTTTAAGTAGATAAAATTATTTGCGATATATGGCAACGTCATTCAACACATAAAATGAGGAAATTTTTAAAGCTTTTTGAAAATCTATCGAGCTGGCTTTTCCACATCCTTGTTAATAAAATGTAATTCAAAGATTCTTTAACCACACCTCAATCGAGTAGCTTTGTTAGACGTTCCTTTTAATGGTTGTGAGCTTAAAAGGTTCTTTTCTAAGCAGTTAATTAATTAAGATCAAAATACAGGTATTATGGCTAACACTAATGGGAAACAAAAGACAAAAAAAGAAGAAAAACCTACGCAGGGTCTTTTAATCAGTAGGTATTACACGAAGGATAATGTGAGTCCTTATGATGAGTTTGAGTATGAAATACGATCATCCATCATTAGGAATCCTTCTGGTGACACGGTTTTTGAAATGAACAATGTGGAGGTTCCTAAGCAATGGTCTCAAGTAGCAACAGACATATTGGCTCAGAAATACCTCCGGAAAACAGGGGTTCCTCAGGAAGATGGCTCTACTGGCCATGAAACTTCTATCAAGCAGGTGGCTCACCGGATGGCAGATTGCTGGCGTCAATGGGGTGAAACCTACAATTATTTTGCTTCCTCAGAAGATGCGCAGGTTTTTTACGAGGAATTGGTTTACATGATTTTAGGACAGCATGCAGCGCCAAATTCTCCTCAGTGGTTCAACACAGGCCTTTATACCTCTTATGGTATTGAAGGTAAGCCCCAAGGGCATTATTATGTGAATCCTGATACAGGCGAAATGGAGCAATCTGACTCCGCTTATAAAAGACCCCAGCCTCATGCTTGCTTTATTTTATCAGCTGAGGATGATCTTGTTAACAAAGGTGGTATCATGGATCTTTGGGTTCGCGAAGCACGTATTTTCAAATACGGCTCAGGGGTCGGATCAAACTTTTCTGGTATACGTGGTGAGAATGAAGTACTATCCGGTGGCGGCCAATCCTCTGGCTTAATGTCTTTCCTTAAAATAGGCGACCAGGCAGCTGGTGCAATCAAATCAGGTGGTACCACAAGGCGAGCCGCTAAGATGGTGGTTGTTGACATTGATCATCCGGAAGTAGAAGACTTTATTAACTGGAAAGTGGAAGAAGAGAAAAAAGTGAAAGCCCTCATGGATGCTGGCTATTCCGGTGATTATGAAGGAGAAGCTTACCAGTCAGTATCCGGCCAGAACTCCAATAACTCAATCCGGGTTAATAACAAATTCTTCCAGGCCCTTAAGAATGATGAAGACTGGCATTTAACGGCCAGGACAGATGGCTCAACCATGAAAACCCTCAATGCCAGGGATTTGTGGGATCAAGTAGCCTACGCGGCTTGGGATTGTGCTGATCCGGGAATCCAATTTGATACTACTATTAATGAGTGGCACACCTGTCCTCAAGACGGTAAAATCAGAGCATCTAATCCCTGTTCCGAGTATATGTTCCTGGATGATACCGCATGTAACCTGGCTTCATTGAATGTTAGGCGGTTTTACGATGAAGATAAGCTTGAGTTTGATGTTCAGGGGTATGAACATGCTACAAGGCTTTGGACAATTGCCCTTGAAATCTCCGTATTGATGGCACAATTTCCATCTGAGGAAGTCGCTCGTAAGTCTTACGATTATCGAACATTGGGTTTGGGTTATGCCAATTTGGGTTCTTTACTCATGGCCTCCGGTATACCGTATGACAGTGAGCAAGGAAATGCCATCTGTGGTGCACTGACAGCCATTATGACGGGCACCTCCTATGCGACATCCGCTGAAATGGCAGCCGTTAAAGGCCCATTCAACAGGTACGAAGCTAATAAAGATGATATGCTAAGGGTGATCCGTAACCACCGATACGCAGCTTATAACGCCCAAAATGCTTATGAAGGGCTGAGTGTCCTACCAAAAGGTATTGACCCAAAATACTGCCCTGACTATATGCTTAAATCAGCCTGCGAATCATGGGATAAAGCACTCCAATGGGGTGAGAAGTACGGTTTCAGGAATGCCCAAGCCACTGTAATAGCACCTACGGGTACCATTGGTTTGGTAATGGATTGTGACACAACCGGTGTAGAGCCTGATTTTGCATTGGTTAAATTCAAAAAACTTTCCGGTGGAGGTTATTTCAAGATCATTAACCAAACCATTCCCAAAGCACTTGAAAACCTGGGCTATTCAGAAGACGAGATTCGAGACATTGTTGATTACGCCAAAGGTAGAGGCACCCTGGAAAATGCCCCGGCCATTAACCATGACACCCTCAAAAGCAAGGGGCTGAATGACAATGACATAAACTTGATTGAAAAGCAATTGCCATCAGCCTTTGCTATCAATTTTGTCTTTAACAAATGGACCCTTGGCGAAAGTACTATGCAGCGGCTTGGTTTCAAACCAAATGAATATGATGACCCCAATTTCAACATGCTCCAGAAAATGGGTTTCACAGATGAAGAAATTTCTGAAGCCAATGAATATGTCTGTGGCACTATGACGATTGAGGGCGCTCCCCATTTGAAAGAGGAACATTATCCGGTATTTGATTGTGCTAATCGTTGCGGACAGCGAGGAGAAAGATTCATAGAGCCTCATGGGCATATTCGCATGATGGCATCCGCACAACCTTTCATTTCAGGAGCCATTTCCAAAACCATTAATTTGCCCAATGAGGCAACGGTTGAAGAAATACAGGGCTGCTACGAACTTTCCTGGCGCTTAGGCCTGAAAGCCAATGCCCTGTACCGTGATGGCAGTAAATGGTCTCAGCCTCTCTCTAATCAATCTGATCAGAAAAAAGGAAAGGATGAAGAAATCGGCGAAACCATTGAAAAAGCTGTCGGAGATGGGGGCGGCAAATCTTTGGATGAACTCACGCCAAACGAAGTGCTTGAGGCAGCCAAGAAAATTATTGCGGAGTCCAAAGACACCCAGTTTAAGCGGCAGCTTTCAAGCATAGTTGAACGGAAAAAGCTCCCTAATAAAAGAGACGGATTTACGCAGAAAGCTAAGATTGGTGGCCAAACTTTATTCGTAAGAACCGGTGAATACAACGATGGCACATTGGGTGAAATTTTTGTAGATGTTCATAAAGAAGGTGCTTCTTTCCGGTCTCTGCTTAACTGTTTTGCTATTGCGGTTTCAATAGGCTTGCAATACGGTGTTCCGGTTGAAGAATACGTGGAGAAATTCACATTTACCCGTTTTGAACCAAGTGGAATGGTAGAAGGGCATGAAAACATCAAGTCTGCCACTTCTATTGTAGATTACATCTTCCGTTTAGTTGGATTTGAATACATGGGGAGAACAGACCTGGTTCAAAAAGCTTCGCCTTCTGAAGAAAACGGGCATGGTGATAACCAATCTACCAAAGATCCTTCCATTACCAGTAGTGACCAGGAAATTTCTGAAGAGTCTAATAACCCCCGAGAAACCTCCTATGAAACACAAGAAGTTAAAAATGGGGGTTCTGCCAGTGAAGAGCAAATAAGCATCCAACAAACCAACCAGCAACTCAGCGACATGATGGGTGATGCTCCACCATGTGACGTTTGTGGTCATGTAACCATGAGGAGCGGCACTTGCTATAAATGCTTGAATTGCGGCAATAGCATGGGCTGCAGCTAAGTAGTATGGCCTGTAAATAGCAATGAAAGGGGGTTATCCATTAGGATGCCCCCTTTTTTTATACCAAGAAAATATTGCTTCAAATAAACATAAATGCCTTAATTAAATACCAGAAAACCGCTAAACAGGAAATTTGTTTTTTTGTTATTTTTGTAAAAACATTCAGCAAGTAATATTAAAAATACAAAAATGGCCGAAACAAGCACTTTTTACTCAATTATGAAGAAGGTCATAATGGCGATAACCGGCCTTTTCTTAATCTCATTCTTGGTGGTTCATCTATCCGGTAATTTGTTGCTTTTCAAAGCGGACGGTGGTAAAGCATTTAATGAATATGCGCATTTCATGTCTACCAACCCGCTCATTAGGACAATGGAAATTATTTTGTTTGCGGGTTTTATCTTTCACATTATAGATGGGATATTACTTACCATCCAAAACAGAAAAGCCAGACCTGTAAAATATGCTGTACAAAAGTCTTCACCAAATTCAAATTGGCCAGCCCGGAATATGGGTATAACAGGTAGTATTATCTTAATCTTCCTGGTTATACACCTCAAATCTTTTTTCGTGGAACACCGTTTCCTTGGAAACGAGACGCCAATGGATCAGCTTGTGAAAGAAGCTTTTAATGACCCATTTTACGCTGGTTTTTACGTTATAGCCATGGTCTTGTTAGGCCTCCATTTAAGCCATGGCTTTAAAAGTGCATTTCAATCATTAGGTTTAAGGCATTCAAGTTATTTCAATATCATTAAGTACATCGGAATTATTTTCTCTATCGTGGTACCGGCAGCATTTGCTTCGATGCCGATATATTTTTATTTTAATTAAGGAAAACAAGTGATATGACATTGGACGCTAAAATTCCAGAAGGGCCCCTTGAAAGAAAATGGGACGACTACCGCTCAAAAATGAGGCTGGTCAGTCCTGCTAATAAAAGAAATTTGGATATCATCGTGGTTGGTACTGGCTTGGCAGGTGGGTCTGCATCAGCCTCATTGGCAGAGCTGGGTTACAATGTTAAAACATTCTGTTTCCAGGATACCCCGAGAAGAGCACACAGCATTGCGGCTCAGGGAGGCATTAATGCAGCCAAAAATTATCAGAATGATGGGGATAGCGTTTACCGGCTTTTTTATGACACGGTAAAAGGCGGTGATTATCGATCCCGCGAAGCCAATGTTCATAGACTTTCTGAAGTTAGCGCCAACATTATTGACCAATGCGTTGCGCAGGGAGTACCATTTGCCAGGGAATATGGAGGAATTTTGGCCAACCGATCATTCGGGGGCGTACAGGTAAAAAGAACATTCTATGCCAGAGGTCAAACAGGTCAGCAGCTTTTGCTGGGTGCTTACTCAGCCATGAACCGCCAAATTGCTAATGGCCAGATAGAAATGTACCCGAGGCATGAGATGCTTGAATTGGTGATCATTGATGGTAAGGCCAGAGGCATCATTGCTCGTAACCTGGTAACCGGTGAAATTGAAAGACACTCCGCGCACGCTGTTGTATTAGCTTCTGGTGGTTACGGGAATGTTTATTACCTCTCAACCAATGCAATGGGTTCAAATACTTCTGCGGCGTGGAAAGCTCACAAACACGGGGCTTATTTTGCCAACCCGTGTTTTACCCAAATACATCCCACTTGTATACCTGTTTCCGGAGAATACCAATCCAAGCTAACCTTAATGAGTGAAAGTTTACGGAATGATGGTAGGGTGTGGGTGCCCAAAGATGGAAATGATACCCGCGAACCAAATAATATACCGGACGAAGAAAGGGATTACTACCTTGAAAGATGGTACCCTGCCTTTGGCAACCTAGTGCCAAGGGATGTGGCTTCAAGGGCTGCTAAAAAAGTTTGTGATGAAGGACGTGGCGTTGGACCAACCGGATATGCTGTCTATCTTGACTTCAGGGATGCTGTCGAAAGATTAGGTAAAGATGGAGTAAGCCAACGCTACGGTAATATTTTCGACATTTACCAAAAAATTACCGGTGATAATCCTTATGAGACACCGATGAGAATTTATCCCGCAGTTCACTATGCCATGGGCGGTCTTTGGGTTGACTATAACTTAATGACAACCATACCGGGTTTATTCTCGATTGGAGAATCGAATTTCTCAGATCATGGAGCAAACAGACTGGGTGCCTCTGCACTTATGCAAGGCTTAGCGGATGGTTATTTTGTTCTACCCTATACTATTGGCCAGTTTTTAGCCGATGAGATCAAAACACCAAAAATTGATACCAACCGTGAAGAATTTGAAGAAGCGGAAAAGAAAGTCAATGACCGCATTGATCAACTGATGAATATCAATGGGACAAAGACCGTTGATTACTTTCACCGTGAACTTGGTAAAATAATCTGGGATTACTGCGGTATGGCAAGAAACCGGGAAGGACTTGAAAAGGCGGCCCAAATGGTAAAGGATATCAAAGAAGAGTTTTGGCGTGATATCAAAATACCCGGTAAGAAGAATGCCCTGAATCCCGAATTGGAAAAAGCTGGTCGCGTTGCGGATTTTATTGAGTTAGGCGCTTTGATGATTCAGGATGCTTTACATAGGGAAGAAAGTTGTGGTGGTCACTTCCGTGAGGAATACCAAACCGAAGAAGGTGAGGCCCTGAGACGGGATGAAGAATTCGCCTACGTGGCAGCTTGGGAGTATAAAGGTCCAGATCAAGAAGAAGAATTGCATAAAGAAAACCTTGAGTTTGATGAGGTTGAACTTAAGCAAAGGAGTTATAAATAATATGTAATAACCCCTTCCGATGAATAAAAAAAGGGGTAAAAAGCTTAGCTTATGAAAATCCATTTGAAAATTTGGCGTCAACAAGACGCTCAAACCGAGGGAAGTTTCAAGGATTATACTGTAGAAGATGTTGTTGAGGAAATGTCCTTCCTTGAAATGTTGGATGTGCTAAACACTCGTTTGATTGAGAAAGGCGAAGAACCTGTATCTTTTGACCATGACTGCAGAGAAGGAATCTGCGGGAGCTGTGGCATGATGATCGATGGTAGACCCCATGGGCCGCTTAAAGGCACGACTACTTGCCAATTGGCTATGCGCCATTTCAATGACGGGGATACCATATATGTGGAACCTTTTCGCGCCAAGGCATTCCCTGTTGTTAAGGATTTAGTAGTTGATCGGTCGGCATTTGACCGTATCAATCAAGCAGGTGGCTACATATCCGTTAACACAGGGTCAGCACCTGATGCCAATAACATACCCGTTCCTAAGGAAAATGCAGATGAAGCTTTTGATGCAGCTACTTGCATAGGCTGTGGTGCCTGTGTAGCAGCTTGTAAAAATGCTTCGGCAAGCCTGTTCACCTCAGCAAAAATTTCTCATTTTGCCCTTATGCCGCAGGGTCAACCTGAAAGAGAAGAAAGGGCAGAGCGAATGGTAGGTCAAATGGACGAGGAAGGATTTGGTAATTGTACGAATACCCAGGCATGTTCTGCTGAGTGCCCTAAAGAAATCTCCCAGAATCATATTGCGCGAATGAATAGGGAATATATGCGGGCTAAAGCAAAAGCCAAGAATGAGCATTAAGCAATTCATTATCAATTGAAATGTCATTTGAAGAAGGTTTTTGGACTGAAAAATATCTCAATGAAAACACGGGTTGGGATATTGGGTATGCATCAACTCCACTAAAAAGATACTTTGATCAAATCAGGAATAAAAATCTCGATATCTTAATTCCAGGCTGTGGGAATGCCTACGAGGCTAAATATTTACTGAAAAATGGGTTTACAAGTCTGCATTTATTAGATATTTCCCAATTCCTTGTTGAGCAATTAGAAGAAGCATTTTACCCGTTTTATCAGGATAGGATCAAAATTTACTGCGAGGACTTTTTTAACCACAATGGCGCTTATGATTTGATAGTAGAACAAACATTCTTTTGCTCTCTAAAGCCCTCTTATCGTCCTGACTATGCTCGCAAAATGTATGATTTGTTGAAAAACGGCGGTAGGTTAGTTGGTGTCTTATTCACATTTCCCTTAAACAAGGATGGGCCTCCTTTTGGAGGCGATATTCAAGAATATAAGCAATATTTTGAGCCATATTTTAAAATCATTGCTTTGGAGCCATGTAAGAATTCAATAGCTCCTCGAATGGGGAATGAATGCTTTATGATTCTTGAAAAGCAATCTTAGGCTATTTATTAGCTTATGGCTTACTGGTCCATTTCGAATCTGCGACCTTAAATCGCCATGGCTTATCTTTATACTCGCCGGCAGAAGGAATTCCCACCCGAGAGGTAGCTTTTATATTGTCATCAACTATTTCATTACCCCGATCTTCAATCCATACTTGATCTCCTAAGACTGAGGAAGCATTTAGTTTGGTAGTAATACCTAAAGCCTGACTAACGCAACCTGGTCCAGCGGTTAAAGTTCTCTCTTTTTTAGCCTTATTCCTGCGTTGCAACATGGTGTCAATACCCTCTATAGGCTCAATAGCACGGACCAAAATAGCATGGGGTATGCCAACCTGATGCGTTATCACATTAAACATTGCATGGATGCCGTAACACAGATAAACATAAGCAGTACCACCCTCCATGAACATGGTAGCTGTGCGTTTAGTCCTTTTATAGTTAAAGGCATGGGAAGCTTTATCTTCCGGGGCAATGTAAGCTTCTGTTTCCACAATCATACCCGATGTTTTAGGTCTACCTGAAAGGTTGGATACCAATACTTTTCCTAACAATTCACGGCTAATGGTTAAGGCATCTTTTCTTAGGTAGAATGATTTCTTTAATTTGATCCCCATTTAAAAGGTTTTTTACAAGGCAACCAATTCTCCTTCTCGATAAGCAGGAACAACATTCACTTCATCTTCTGAAAAGCAGTAATCTATGTCAGCCTTATTGCCAAATTCTTCAAGTCTATTGGGATGCGTACCCTTTTTCAGATAATTTTTCCAATTCTCAGCATTTGCTTCAAAAAGAGTCTGCATAGCAAAGGAAGCGTCAGATTCTCTTGCCCATTGATTTTCCATACTTTTTAATAAGTAGCCGGCAAAAACACTATCTTCCAGACTAAAATAATTACGCCAGCCAGCACACAAAATCAGAATAGGTTTAGCAGCTTTTTTTAGAGAAGCAATTAAAGCACTTGCATTATTAAAACAACCCACATAAATTTCGGATGCCGTATTCTTAGCAGATTCTATCGCTTGGGTGCCGTTTGAGGAAGTAAGCACCAACGATTGGCCTAAAAAGCGATTTTTAGGGAATTCTTGGGGAGAATTGCCCAGGTCAAAGCCTTCTACTAACTCACCGCCCCTTTCTGCTGCAACAATATAACCTGATTTTTTATATCGCTTTGCCTCTTCTATATCAGCAACCGGTATTACCGACTGAATTCCATTTGCTAAACTAGTACATATAACGCTGCTTGCTCTTAAAATATCAACAACAACAACGACACGACCTTTTAAGGTATAATAAGGAATACAAACCGGCGATAAACAAACATCAATACCCAAATTCTAAATCCCAAACTTTAAAAAATTCATCCCAGTTAGGTAGCCCTTTTATAGTACTTGATGAAGCCAAAGAGTAATCTCCTAGCCGAGTCAAGTGTCTCGAGGTTTTCATTCAATTCCTCTTCTGTGATGTAGGCCAGTTTCTCAGCCAGGTAAAGCTGAGTTTCTACGTAATAGATGTCACTCTTCGCTTGGAACAAATGTTTTAAAGACTCTTTACCGTACTTCCGACTGGCTGCTGCAGCAATATTGGCCGGCACATTGGTTACGGTAGTCCTGAGCTGATAGGAAAGTCCAAAATTTTCAACTTCGGGAAAGTTGCGGGAAAGCTCAAAAACATTCTTAGCCAGATCCATAGCTGAATTCCAAACGTCAAGTTCTGTTACCTTCATCATATGCGTAGGATTTTTGAGATTTGGCAATCATTGGCTTTTGTAAAATGGTAATTTAACAACCTTAGCATCCGCTGTTTTGTTCCTGATTTTTATTTTTATAGCAGTTTCTGATTTGGCGTAAGGTTTTTTTACAAAGCCCATACCTATTGCTTTCCCAAAAGTTGGCGATTGAGTGCCTGAAGTTACTTCACCAATTACATTGTCTTCTTCATCCAAAATTTCGCATCCTGTTCTAGGTATTCCTTTAGTCAGTAATTCAAAACCTACTAATTTACGTGAAACACCTTCCTCTTTTTGCTTTTCCAAGACATCTTTACCAATGAAATCAGTATCCAATTTAGTGATCCAGCCCATACGTGCTTCCAGTGGAGAAGTATTTTCATCCATTTCGTTCTGGTATAGGTTTAACCCGGCTTCAAGCCTAAGGGTATCCCTGGCCCCCAATCCAGCAGGCTTGATATCATGAGTTTTACCAGCATCCATTATAGAATCCCACAGAGCAGGTGCATCCTTTTGATGGCAATAAAATTCAAATCCTTTTTCACCAGTATATCCTGTTGCAGAAATGATAACATCATCAATGCCAGCAATAGACCCTTTTTGAAAGGTATAGAATTTTATTGAAGTTAAATCATGACCTGTTAAAGGTTGAAGAATTTCCAGAGATTTTGGACCTTGAACTGCAATCAAAGCCGTATTATCGGATATATTATTGATATCGACTTTAAAAGATGAACTGTGTTTATCAATCCAATCCCAATCCTTGTCAAGGTTTGCCGCATTCACAACCACCATATATTCTTCTTCGGCTAATTTATAAACAATCAAGTCATCAATAATACCTCCTTGTTCTGTTGGCATGCAATTGTATTGAGCTTTACCGGGTTCTAACCGGCTTATATCGTTGGAGCAAATCTTTTGAAGAAATGCTTCCGTTTCGGAACCCGTTATCTTAAACTCCCCCATGTGGGAAACATCAAAAATCCCTACCTTATTCCTGACGGTATGGTGTTCATCTTTGATTCCATCGTAATAAACAGGCATGTTGAATCCTGCAAATTCTACCATTTTAGCTCCTAATTGCTCATGTTTTTCGGTTAGGGGTGTTGTCTTCATAATTCCTTAGTTGTTTAAAATGTGATGCTTTTCAATGCAAATATAAAATAGTTTACGATCAGCGGTAATTTTTTACATTGCTAAGGAAAAAATTACCTTTTAAAAGCACATTCAATTAAAAACTTCTTGTTTGGCTTCTTAGCCCTTGAGTCAACTACATTATGAACTTTTTTTCTTGAAAAAAAGGTTACTTTTGCTTCTATTAGTTGTAGACATGGAAAAATCACATATTATGAGACTATTTTACAAAATATTAGGTGTTTTCCTACTATTAGCAGGATTTGCGCAAAATACTTCGGCTACTCACGTTATGGGTTCAGATATTACGTGGGAATGTTTGGGCAATGACAGTTTTGAAGTTACTCTTTCTGTATATAGGGATTGTGAAGGAGTAAGGTTGCGAGAACCCACTTTAAATATTGGTTGTAAATCTGGTGGTTCAGCAGGCAACATTAGTAAAAATAAACAAGGTGGTGTTAGTGTAAAAGATGTCACCCCTACCTGTGAATCCAGTTGTACACAATGTGAAAGCTCTGGTTGCTCATTCAATTATG
>CAZQQN010000021.1:0-3893 GCA_964595485.1 uncultured Sphingobacteriales bacterium
TTGGTAAAGTTTCCAATAAAATCATCAACCAAGTTAAGGGAATTAACCGGGTGGTGTACGATGTCAGTTCTAAACCGCCGGCAACAATAGAGTGGGAATAAACTTCACAAATCCACAGAAATAGAGCTTTAATAAATCCACTGCTTTCTCAAGGGCTAAGAAGTAGTAGAGTAATCCCTTTTTATAACAACATAAAATAAGGGCCTGTCATTAAGCGACAAACCCCTTTACATTGGTTCAGAGAATAATTTATTCGGAAGCGGTTAATAATTTTGGGCTGGTTTGACTAATAAAATAAGCCGCACCAAAGAAAACCGTGTTAAAGACTAAATCTCCGCTAACCGTGTATTTCAGGAAAGGTAAAGCTGCCCCGTAACAAGCTATCAATCCGCCAATGGTTTTAGCATACATAGCAGAGGTTAACCATACGCCTAAATTAGACACAAGGAAAAATACAGCAGAACCTCCAAGAGAAGCACCGGCAATTTTCAAGGGATTTTTATTTCCCCTTAAGGTAAAGCCAAGTAAACCAATAAAAATGAATCCTAAATAAACAATAGGCTGTGATGAATAAAACGCCATTTGCGGGTCAATCAACCCAAATATTAAATCACTGGCGAATAAAACCGCCAATGGCAGAATCAGGGCTAAGATACGGTTTGAAAAATAGGCACCACCAAAGAGAGCAATCGCACCAATGGCTGCAAAATTAGGAGGTAAAGGTAGAAAACGGGCCATTAATCCAACTACAATGACCGCCAGGATGGTGATATTTCGTTTATTCATAAAGCCTTTCTTTTTTGGTAGTGCAAAGGAATGAAACTTTTGCATTACCGCCAAATTACTAAAAAAGTAAGCTTATTCTTTTTTCTCAAAATCCAGGGCTACAGAATTGATGCAATAACGCAATCCTGTAGGCTCAGGGCCATCCTCGAAAACATGGCCTAAATGGGCATCGCAATTTGAGCAAACCACTTCAGTTCGCTGCATACCCATGCTTTTATCAACTTTTTCTTCAACATTACTTTCATTAACAGGTTTGTAATAACTAGGCCATCCGGTGCCGGACTCAAACTTATGCTCTGAGCTAAATAACGCTTGGCCGCAACAAATGCAATTATAGAAACCTTTTTCTTTGTGATCGTAGTATTTACCTGAAAATGCCTTTTCTGTTCCAGCCTCACGAGTTACACGATATTGTTCTTCTGTTAGTTGGGCTTTCCAGGAACTATCACTTTTATCCATTTTATTTGATTGGTCTTCATTCATAGCTTTGGCTTTTTGATTTGATTCAACATTAGCACTTTGTCCACAAGCCTGTAAGCTGACTATTAAAAAAGCTAATAAGGGAATGCTTGTTAGGCGTATAGGTTTCATTTACAAAACTTTTTTAGCCTGAATCCGATTCGTTTTTTGATTGTTTGTAATCTTTAAGAAGCTTGGGCACTATGTCTTGTAATTTTTCAACGCCAATCCTTTTGGCTCGTATTTTCTTTTCATTATCTAAAACATAAATTACCGGAGTGCTATAGATGTCATAATAGCTCCGGAAGCGGGATTTATTATAACGATCCTGAACATTAATCCAGGGAAGGTCTTTTTTGTTCACAAATTTTCGCCACCCTTCCTCTTCATCTTCTATGTTAACAGCAAAAACTTCCAAGCCCTTATCACTGAATTCGTCATAAACACTTTTTAACTTAGGAATTGCATCCTTACAATGGCCACAATCTGAATCCCAGAAAAATAATACAGTTACCGGTTCTTGTATATCGTAAAGGGCCACCGGATTGCCTTTTATACTTTCCATTGTCAAACGTGGCGCTTGTTTACCAATCAGGTTGGGCCGAATTCTCCTTACACGTTTCTTGATCTTTTGTAGCTGATCCTCGCCAACCCAATCGGCCATTCCAGTCAAATAGTATTTTTCAGCCAGGTTAACAAACACCTTATCCATACCCATTATCTGGGATTTTTCGTACTTGTTGGTTAATTGGTTCACGACATACTTAAAAGTCTTATTACTCGTGTCTGTCCTGGAGATAATTTCATTAGCAGCTTTAATAATCGAATCCGGATTTTTTGCAGTTAGCTCCTCAAGGTAAGTTTTCATTTTTTGCCTGTAGACCGGGCTTCTAAGTAAACGCTCATCAGACCAGTCAACTGAATTAAGGAACCGCTTACGATAAACCATGAAAGACTTCATTGAGTCTATAGTACCGTCTTCTTTTTTAATTTCAGGGTACTCTGGTTTTTTCATGGTTTTTAGGATGTAAGAATAAAAAGATTCAGGGTGTTCGTTAATCATTTCTTTCTTCTTCTCATTAATCTTACTCCTGGCCTCCTGAATTTCAGCCTTCAGGTTTTTAGCCCTCTCACTACTTTTATCTTCAAGGCTTTTATAGGTTTTTTGCTTTTTGGCAGCCTTTGCTTGTTTGCTATTCAAAAACTCGATGTATTCAAAAAAAACCTGATTATCAGAACTTCCTTCAATTGTCATGTTTTCTACCAATCCACCTTTCTCAGTGCTAAGTGTAAAATGCTGATCCTTATTGATAAGGAATTCAAAATAGTTTTTCTTAGAAGGTAAAACAAACAAGTATACGCCACCCGGAATTTTGTCTTTGCCTTCAAGAACACCTACACCATTGCTTTTTATCTGAATGGTATCTTTGATATACTTCTTATTGCCAAAATGATGGGCCAAATAACACTGGGTATCTTCCAAACCATCTACTTTGATCTTTATTTTATGCCCTTCTTTCTGGGCAAATACACAAGAAAAAAGTAAAAATGCCGGTAAGATTGTCGTCATTAATTTCTTCATGGTAGTTTATTTTGGTTTGTTCTGATGATTCAAAAATCCTGCCTTAATGAAAAACGCTCTAAAGCGAAATTTTTCGAGGCTCTCTCCATTAATCTGTTGCCAAATTTACGCTTAATTCATGCTTTATCCTCAATTTTTATCCATTACTTTTGTTTTAAAAGAGCTTTCATGGGGCGGGTTTCCTTAAAAACATTCATCCAATGGCTTCCACTTTTAGTTCTCTATCAACTCACCGTATTGTATACGAATGCCCAAGAAAAAAGGTTGCTCATTGACGGGAAAATTTCCGAATGGAACAACATCCCCCACACAGTTTTGAAAAAAGCTAATAAACCTGCTGAAGGGAGTCCTTTTAGACGTCTCAACCTGACAAAGGGTCCAAGTAATCTCTTTATACAATTCTCCATGAGTGATGAATCTAACATAACAGGGGGTAACCCTGCAAAAGGTCAAATTTATTGTTTCATTGACGCTGACAACAATGACAAAACGGGTCATATAAATGGTCAGATCGGTGCTGAACTTGCCATTGACTTCCACAGAAAAACCGTTTATATTAACAAAGACGATCAACATACTTATAACCTTGACCAACTGAGCATCCGGCTAATGCCAACAGTAACCAGCAAACACTTTGAGTTAGCCGTCCCTCAATCTATAATCACCCCGGATGACATACAACTAAAGCTTGCGGACACCATAGGTATTAAACTTTATGACAAAGCCGCCCAGGTTTCCTTCCCCAAAAGCCGGGATTCCTTTCTTTACTCCTTTTCTGATTCTGTAGTATCAACTCCAGAACCTATTTCCCTTGAAAAACCAAAGCACTCCTCCTTTCGCGTTGCTACTTACAACACCCTGAATAATGGGTTGATAGATTCTGTCAGGGATTCTCACTTTGAATCCGTTCTAAGGGCACTTAAACCAGACTTCATCGCCTTTAACGAGTGCTGGGAGGTGGAAGCCAAAACAGCTAAAATGTTTTTAAAAGGGGCAATACCCGGATCGAAAGACCAAAGCTTACATGCATCAAAGAAAGGTTCCGGCAATATCACTGTTTCAAGGT
>CAZQQN010000021.1:3903-47477 GCA_964595485.1 uncultured Sphingobacteriales bacterium
ATCCTATTCGGCATGCTCAACAAATCCATGATGATTACAGGTTATTGGCCACCTTGCATAACCTTCTGGATAAACCCAAATTACCAGAATCCTTACTTTTTATTAACGCTCATCTGTCTTGTTGTGACAAAGAGGATAAACGCCAAAAACAAGTAAAAGCTTTACGGGAATTTATCCGGTCAGCCCAGAAAGATGGTGGAAAATTAAGCCTGTCACCAAATACCCCGATAGTAATTGCCGGCGATTTCAATTTAGTTGGAAAGCAAGAAACACTTACTATGTTAAAATCCCGTACCACCGGAGAACCAACATTTAATCAATTAAATTCAGTAAAAGGGCGGATAACCAATTCCCTGATGACGTACACCTGGGAGAATACAGAAAGTCAGTGGCCGGCGGGTAAACTTGATTATGTATTTTATCCGAAGAATGAGCTTAAAGTATTAAAATCATTCACCCTTAATACAGCCAATGTACGTGATACAATTTTACGCTCCTCCTCATTGACGGATTCAACCACGCAACTTGCTTCAGATCATTTTCCTTTGGTAGCAGATTTTTCGTTAAAAGAATTTAGGCCACTCCAAGACCAGGATTTATGGCTATCACCACTTGTTATCGATTCAACCTTAAAACTCCTCACCAATAAGCCGATTGACTCTGTAGAAGTGGTGAACTTAAAAGCAAAAACGGTTTACGAAAAAACGTTTGAAAATCAACGGGATACAGCATCAGCTTTCTCACTTCCGTTGAAGATAAGCCCCGGTATCTATAAATTGATCTGGTTTAGTGACAAAGAGAAGGGATACAAGCAGTTTATGGTCAATCCCGAATAAAATTACCTCTATTTGAATAATACTGAACAATGGTGAATGCATTGAACCTTTTATGGTTGGGCAACTGGGATTTTATCATTTGGTTAATAGGAGTTATTTATCCAGTTACCATCATTTTCATCATATTTTTAATCCTGTTAGAAAATAGAGATCCTGTTAAAACACTGGCCTGGATTCTTGTATTGGTGCTTCTGCCATTAATTGGTATTATTATCTACTTATTTTTTGGCAGAAATTTCAGGAAGCGGAAAACATTTTCTAAAAAAGCTGAAAGTGACCTGGCTCAGCTAAGCAATTTAGAGGGGGGCCACCTTCTTGACCTTGAGAACAATAAGGAATTTAACAACAGCAATGCAAAGGCTAAATCCAATATCATTACACTGCTTATTAACAATAGTAAGGCCTTACTAACCGGTAAAAATGAAGTGACGGTACTGAACAATGGTTCTGAAACATTCCCGGCCATTATCAATGCCTTAAAAAATGCCAAAGACCATATCCATTTAGCGTTTTACATCATTGAAGACGACAGAATCGGCAACAGTATTCGGGAAATACTTGAAGAAAAAGCCCGCGAAGGAGTAGAAGTTCGTATCATCTATGATGGGGTAGGAAGCTCTTCTCTTACTAATAGCTATATAAAATCTTTACAGAAAGCAGGCGCTGAAATCTTTCCATTCAGACCAGTGAATTTCCCTTTTCTTACAAGTAAGCTCAACTACAGAAACCATCGAAAGATAATAGTCGCGGATGGCAAAGTTGGCTTCCTGGGAGGCCTGAATATTGGGGATAAATACTTGTATGGTGACAAAAAACTGGGTTTCTGGCGGGACACGCATATCCAGCTTAAAGGAAACTCCGTAAAAAGCTTGCAGGCTGTTTTTCTCACGGATTGGAATTTCGTCAGCAACCAAAACCTGAAGGCAAAGCGTTACTTTCCGGAGATTGAAGAAAAAAGCGGGAAGTTCGTTCAGATAGTGGCCAGTGGACCTGATTCAGAATGGGCAAGTATTATGCAGGCCTATTTCTCAGCCATTGCTACGGCCAGAAAATACATTTTTATTTCTACCCCTTATTTTACTCCTAATCGAAGTATCCTTACAGCCTTGAAAACGGCCGCCCTTAGTGGCATTGATGTAAGGCTAATAATGCCCGGTAAATCTGACTCATGGATCATTCAATGGAGCTCCTTTTCTTTCATAGAAGAAATGCTTACGGCTGGGGTACGCGTTTTCATTTACCAGAATGGCTTTACACATGGTAAGCTGATGATGGTCGATGGCATTTTTTCTTCGGTTGGAAGTGCCAATATGGATATAAGGAGCTTTGACCAGAACCTGGAAATCAATGGCCTTATCTATGACACAGAAACCACCCAGCAATTGGAGTCAAGTTTTCTTGAAGATATGGCCAATTCACGTGAATTAGAATTAACCTCCTATATGCAAAGACCGCTTTACGAAAAATCCAAGGAGTCTTTTGCCCGCCTGTTTAGTCCCATACTTTGATAAAGAGGTTTTTTGCCTAAATCCCCTTTTTGCCTGAATTTTGCAAAAAATCGTACAATATGGAAAAGGTTATTTTTGTTTGCTTAGGGAATATTTGCCGTTCTCCACTGGCTGAAGGCATTATGAATAAGATTTTGAAGAAAGAAGGCCTTGATGATAAAGTAGCCATTGATTCAGCTGGAACAGGTAGTTGGCACATTGGTGAGCTGCCGGATGACAGAACCTACAAAATTGCAGAAGAAAATGCGATTGAGTTAAATAATCCTGCCAGGCAAGTCACCGTCAATGATCTGGAACAGTTTGATTACATAATAGCCATGGATGAAAATAACCTGGGTTCCTTGTATGATATGGACCCTGAGATGAAGTATGCCCATAAATTCTACCTGCTAAGGGATTTTGACAGGCTAGCAAAGGATGACAAAAATGTTCCGGATCCTTACTGGGGCGATGAGGAAGAATTCCAGGAAATTTTTAAGATCCTGGAAAGGTCACTTCATGAGTATGTGCGTTTTCTAAAACAACAAGTTGGGAATAATTCCTGATTAATTCAGCTTATCCCGGTAGGTTGAAACATCTCCTTCACTACTGAAACCCATTTCCGGGTTGAACCGAATAGCATTAAACTCGTTAAATATTGCCTGGAAGCCATGGATAAAAAATGCAAACCAAAAACCACCAGAATAATAGCAGCCTAAACATAAGACAATACCAAAAATAAAGGCACCACCAACTTCCCCTTTGCCTTTGGGAGCATGAACCAGCCCATATAAAACTGAATTACTTAATACCGCGGGCCAAAAGCCAAATGCCGATAGCGTAGAGAAGAATAGCATCCCTCTGAATAAAAACTCATACCCCATTAAATAAAGGATCCACAAGCCGGCATTTAAGATAAACAATGATGGTGTCCATTGCTGAATCCTCATTTGTGGGTAGCTACCTTGGTTTTTGGCTGTTTTACTTATTTGAATATTAAAGGGAATTAATACAATCATTACGCCAGCAGACCATGCTAAAAAGGCTTTAGGATAATCTAGCAGTAATCCCAGATCTTTCCAATGTTCATTCAATAAAAATATCCCAACAAACAAGGGTATCAGACCAAATAACAAAAATCCTACTAGCCGGTGAAAGATGGTAAATCCGAGGTTTTTAGAATAAGCATCCTGGAAATAACCATCCAAACGATTTTCTGCCCGGAAATAAAGTAGCCAGTATGCTAAGAATGACAGGCACGTATAAATTAAAGCAAAAATGGCCATGGCATTTCTTGATTATTGGTCAAATAAATCCTTTTGTTGATAGGCCCCAGCTCCACAAAAGGCATTGAAGTTAAAAGCAAAGTTAGGCTTATCCTTGAAATTTTGCTTAACGTGCAAGTTAAATAAATTCTTTATCATTTCGGCTATTTGCCCCTCTCCTTTTAACCTTTTTCCCCATCGGCTATCATTAACCTGACCACCGTGACAGGACTGGATTTGATGCCAAACTTTATTGGCTTTGTCGGGAAAATAGGCTTTCAGCCACTCTTTAAACACTTCACTTATGGCACCATTGAGCCTTACCAAGGTGTAAGAAGCGGAGCGAGCCCCATGATTCGAAGCAGCCTGAAGAATGGCTGGCATTTCATGATCGTTCAAGCCAGGTATAACAGGTGCTAACAATAAATCCACCGGAATTTCGCTACCACTTAATTTTTGGATTGCACTCAAACGCTTACCGGCAGGAGCGGTTCTTGGTTCCATGGCTCTTCGCAAATCCTCATCAAGCGTAGTTACGGTAAAATGAACTTTAACAAGGTTCTTGGCAGCCAATTCCCTTAATAAGTCTTCATCCCTGAGTATGAGAGAATTCTTGGTAATCAGCGAAACGGGATGCTTGTATTCAAGGCATACTTGTAATAACTGCCTGGTGATTCCCATTTTTCTTTCTATTGGCTGATAAGCATCAGTATTGCCTGCGATCGCCACCGGATAAGGAACATACTTAGGATCATTAAAGTTTTTCTTTAGTAAGTCTGGGGCATTGGGCTTCATGACAACTTTAGTCTCAAAATCAAGACCTGCACTCCATCCCCAGTATTCATGCGTATTTCTTGCATAACAATAAACACAACCATGCTCACATCCTTGATAAGGGTTTACTGAATAATACATACCCAAATCCGGGCTACTAACTTGATTAATTATTGATTTCGGGTTATCTTTAAAGTATTGCGTATCAGATTTTGAAGAATCTTCTATACAAGAATTATCTGCTTCCGCCCTATTTAGGCTGTTAAACTTGTTGTTGGGGTTAAAACCTGCCCCTCTCCCCCTGTAAGGTACTTTACTATATTTGGCTGGCATCTGTTAACAACCCTTGATTTTTTTCTCCTGGTCGCAAGAGGGAAATTGTGGAGCTTAAACTTTAAAATACCAGGTGCAACCAGGCTTTAAGAAGAAAGTTAGGTTTATGAAAGAATAATTTTTATGAGCTTAGTACACCCCCTAAGATCATCATACCACCTCGTAGCCATTTTCCCTCCAAGCTTTTATACCGCCCCATAATTTCCTGACTTGTTCAAAACCTTTTTGCTTCATTAATGAAACTGCGGAGTTGCTATTTTCACCATTTTCATCATAAACAACGTATGTATTGGATTTACATAACTCATCAATTTCGAAAGCAAAGTGGGATTTACTTAAGTTGATCAATTTAGCGCCCTTCAGATGCCCTTCCTCGTAATCTTCAGGATGTCTTAAATCAATGACTTTGACCTCATATTCATCCATCAAAGCCCTTAATTCTTCCGGTGTGATTTGATTACCGTTATTCATAAGTTCCCCTTTTTACTACCTGTTTAAACAAATATAACATTTCCTCATAAAAAATGCAATACAGCCAAAACTCCTTGCAAACAGTATTTTCAAGGCTTTTTACCCTCCAGAAAACCATTCTGTAAAATCGCTTAAACTAACGGGTTTATTAAATTTTTCAGTCGTTTAAAGCTTTATTTTAGCGATTGTTAAGTATTCTTCTCAATGACTTTTAAAGCTGAACAGACGTTAAGGATACAGACCTCTCTTTTACACATTCTATAAGCAAAAATTTTGTTAAATATAAGGTGCTGAATTGATTAAAAACTTGGCTGGATATAAGCTTATTTTGCTAAATGCTAAGATTGCAGCTTTTCAAATTAGCTTCATAAATAGAAAATGTTAAATTGTTGCTTTATAAGACCGTACCAAGTTCAGGGGCTTTTTATGCTACACTATTGTGTTGTTGAGAAATACCTTTTTAATTTTGCGATAGCAAAATAGTGAAGGATGCGGAAAAACAAATATTACTTTGACCATTCCAGGTTAACCTATCAGCCCTACAAGCCTAACTTTGGAGAGCGTTTGCTACAGTTTTCAGGCATCCTTTCTCTGGCCATATTGCTATCAATATTCATCATAGCCCTGTTATTAAGTTATTATGATTCTCCTGAAGAACGAAGACTTAAACAGGAAGTCAAAAATTACGAGACTAAGTTTGAGATGATGAATGAACGAATGGACCGGTTGAAAAAAGTAGTAGACAACCTTGAAAAGCGGGATAAAAAGATATACCGGGTTATTTTTGAGGCAGAACCTCTGCCCGAGAATGTCAGGAATGCTGGTTATGGCGGTGTAGAATACTACAAAGACTTAAAAGGGCTTTCTAATTCAGAGGTAATTAAAAAAACAAATAAGAAATTTAATAAGCTCTCTAAAAAGCTATACGTTCTTACGAAATCCTATGAAGATATTACTAAGCTAGCTTCGGAGAAAAAAGAAATGTTAGCCTCAATTCCCTCTATTCAGCCCATTCCCAATGATGATTTAGAGCGGGTTGCTTCTGGATTTGGCCATCGCATTCACCCAATTTACAAAACAACCCGTTTCCATGATGGTATAGATTTTACAGCACCTCATGGTACCCCGATTTATGCCACCGGTAAGGGAAAAGTCGTGACAAAAGAATATTCAAAAAGCGGTTATGGTAATCAACTTGTGATTGATCACGGTTATGGTTATAAAACAGAATATGCCCACTTACAAAGTTTTGAAATAAAAAAGGGACAAAATGTAGAAAGGGGAGAATTAATAGGAACCGTTGGGAGTTCAGGTTTATCGACAGGGCCGCATTTACATTACGAGGTAAGAAAAGATGGTAATGCAATTAATCCTATTAATTTCTTTCACAACGACCTTAATCCGAAACAGTACGAAAAAATGGTTAAATTGGCCAATCGTTCTAATCAATCCCTTGATTAAAATGACTGGCACTAAGCAAGCGAAAGGAAGTCCTAAAAAGTACTATACCATCGGAGAGGTAGCAGATACCTTAGCAGTAAACCAATCACTAATTCGATACTGGGAAAAGCATTTCCAGAAAGTCAAACCCAAAAAAAACAGAAAAGGGCACCGATTATTCACTTCTCAGGATATTGAAACTCTAAAATTCATACACTTCCTGGTTAAAGAAAAAGGTCACACCCTTGACAATGCTAAAGTGATCTTAAAAAACCAAAATAGAATGGCCAATAAAGAATACGAAATGGCCGAGACGCTTAAGCAGACCAGGGCTTTTTTACTGGATATTAAAAACTACCTGGATGAAAACAATCAGTGAGATATTCTTTTACAAAATAGTTTTTAGCTGGGCTACCATGTCTTTCTTATTGCTAGCCTCAGCCCAATCCCCTGATACTCTAAAAAACTATAATGCCTCTGAGGAGAACAATGACCAAAAGACCATTCAAAAAAAAGACACCCTTTCACTCATAGGTGTTGGGGACATGATGTTAGGGACTAATTTCCCGGATTCATCATACTTGCCCCCTTTTTCACCTAAAAAGTTCTTTGAGCCCGTAAAGCATATCCTGCATAATGCTGATATTACATTCGGCAACCTGGAGTCATCTTTGATGGATACCGGCGAACTAGTTAAGAACTGCGAAGTTGACAGTCTCTGTTACGCTTTCCGAACACCTGAAGACTATGTAATTGCTTTCAAACAAGCAGGATTTGATTTGATAAGCTTAGCTAATAACCATAGTGGGGATTTTGGAACCCCTGGCAGAAAAAAAACAGTGGAAGTACTAAAAAACGCAGGTATTCAAGCAGCAGGTTTGAATTTTTTGAAAACCAACACCATTGAGGTAAGAGGGTTAACAATAGGTTTTGCAGCTTTTTCCCCGAATAATGGGACACCACGCATAGAAAAGGTTGATCAAGCCAAAAATTTGGTGAGGATATTACATGAAAAATCCGATTTGGTAGTAGTATCATTCCACGGTGGCGCTGAAGGTAGTGATCATCAACATGTGACGCGTGAAGAGGAAGAGTATTATGGTGAAAATAGGGGTAATGTTTACAAGTTTGCACACTCAATGATAGATGCAGGCGGTGATATAATACTTGGACATGGCCCCCATGTACCAAGGGCCATGGAGTTGTATAAAAACCGAATCATTGCTTATAGTTTGGGTAATTTTTGTACTTATAAGCGGTTTAATACAACTGGGGTTAACGGGTTAGCACCTATTTTAAGGGTAAAAACAGACGAAAAAGGTGCTTTTATCAAAGGAACGATTGTTTCAGCCATACAAAAGGGTGAGGGCGGGCCTCAACCAGACCCTCAAAACAGGGCAGCAAAAAAAATACGTGAGCTAACAAAGGCGGATTTTTCGGAAACACCTTTGAGAATTACTCCTAAAGGTTCTCTTGTTAAAACAAAGTAAGGGTTATAAATGGCGATTGTTCAGGACTTAAAAGTACTATTTGCAAATTTCTTGCTTCAAAGGCGGATTTTTCGAAAGGGTAGCCAGCCTTATCCGCTTAATATTGATAAGGCTAATTCAATAGGTATCTTGTACAAATCAGCCGATAAAAAAGATAGTGAGGCAGTAAAGGCCTTAAAAAAAGAACTTAAAGACAAGGGTAAGCATGTTTCTTTACTTGAATATTATGATTTTGAAGATGATCCCGACCATGTTCTGAGTACGAAAGATTACAGTTTCATTACCTATAATGACCTTACTTTTTTTGACCTTCCGAAAGATTCTGCTATCGAAGATTTTTCACACAAAAAGTATGATATAGTCATTTCCTTGTGTTTGAATCAATGTTTACCGCTTCATTACGTCATGGCTATTGCACAAGCTGATTTTAAAATCGGGGTTTACCGGCCCGATTACGCTAATTTGTATGATTTTATGATCGATGCACACCCAAATACAACCTTGATCCAATTAATTGATACAATTAAATACTATCTGCACAGCATTCACAAAAATTAAACATTATGAATATTAGCGGTACAGGGGTGGCAGTGGTTACGCCTTTTGACCAGGAAAAAAAATTAGATGATTCGGCTCTGCGGAATCTCATTCAGTACTTAATCAAAGGTCAAGTTGAGTATTTGGTCATGCTGGGTACTACAGGGGAGTCAGCCACGCTAACCAATGATGAGAAAAAACAGGTTATACAAATTGCCCGTGAAGAAACAAAGGGCAAAATTCCTTTAGTCATTGGATTAGGGGGTAATAACACTAACGCTTTGTTAGAAAACTTATCAGCGACTGATTTGACAAACTGCCAAGGCATTTTATCCGTCACCCCTTATTATAACAAGCCCAATCAAGAGGGCATTTTACAGCATTTTAGCCAAGTTGCTGATCATTCACCTCTGCCAGTAATTCTTTACAATGTTCCCGGCCGAACCGGAAAAAATATAGAAGCTTCAACGACCCTGAAATTAGCAGAGCATCCCAATATTCAAGGTATAAAAGAGGCTTCAGGTGACCCATGGCAGGTTATGGAGATCATAGAACAAAAACCTGAGGATTTCCAGGTAGTCTCAGGTGACGATCATTTAACCCTCCCCTATTTAGGGACCGGTATGGACGGGGTAATTTCTGTAACAGCAAATGGATTCCCCTTGCTTTTTTCGGAAATGGTAAGAGCTGGATTAAATAATGATTTTACAAAAGCTCGTGATTACCATTATAAACTAATGGACGTTATGAGGTTGGCCTTTGCCGAGGGTAACCCTACAGGCATAAAGGCTGCTTTAACCCTAAAAGGGTTTATTAAAAATGTACTTCGCTTACCTTTGGTACCAGCAAGTGATACACTTTACCGTAAAATGGAGAAAGTAATGAAAGATTCGATGGCTTCTACTTAAAACCCTTTTTCTTTGATTCCACAGGGTGATAAAGGCATTAGGGATAATCCAATGGGCAGAATGGTGTTAAAAAGTCTCCACTTTTTCTTTAATGGCATCCATTAACCACTGAGGGGTTGAAGTAGCGCCACAAATACCAACTGTTTCACTTTCCTCAAACCAATCCTTTTTGACCTCCTCTGCCGATGATACGAAATAAGCGTTTGGATTGTAAGTCTTACAAACCTCGTAAAGGACTTTGCCGTTAGAAGATTTAGTCCCAGAAACAAAGACAATTTTGTCATAATTAAGTACAAAATCTCTTAACTCTGTATCTCGATTTGATACCTGGCGGCAAATAGTATCATGAAGATCTACCTCAACGCCTCTTTCCTGAAGCTTATCCCTTATTTCGTAAAGGTGTGATATATCTTTAGTGGTTTGGCTGAAAAGCTGGATTTCCTCGGGCAACTCAGTGTCTTCAAGTTCTTTTAGACTGGAAAAGATTACCGCATCCTGGCTCATCTGCCCCAATAAGGCTTTCATTTCCGGATGGCCTTTTTTGCCATATATGTAAACCGGTTTCTTATTTTGCTCATAAGCATTCTTAACGCGATGCTGAAGTTTCAATACAACTGGACAGGAAGCATCAATAAGCTCAAGATCATTCTCAACACCAATTTGATAAGTTTCGGGTGGCTCACCATGAGCGCGTATCAATACGCGCTCGCCCTGAAGTTCTTTAAGCTGATCATGATCAATGGTTTTTAACCCTTTTTTCTTTAACCGCTTTACTTCCTCATCGTTGTGGACAATATCACCAAGGCTGTATAATTTACCATAACTATCCAGGTATTCTTCGGCTAGTTCGATCGCATACACAACGCCAAAGCAAAATCCTGAACTTTTATCAACGCTTGCATCAAGGTTTAACATAAAAACCACTTATTTTACATTGCAAAATTAAAAGAAATCAGAAACTATACCGCTATGTAACTAACATGTATTAGGCTTTAACTGTTTGCCAATCTTTTACCAAGGTAAGAAATTCATCCTGTAGTGTTTCACCTTTATCCTTAGCATACCAACTGTGCATACTCTCGTGAATCGCATTCACGAAGTCCTTTTTGGATTGATCAGGATCTTTCTTGGCCTTCATTTGCTCAATATATTCCTGTAATGGCTTAGGCCTCGGCCCCCAAGTACCTAATTCCTTTAAACTATTTTTATCCAAGCAAATTAGTTTTGGTATGGATCTTCCACCATTGGTAAGGTAACGATCCATTATATCCAGATTCTGATCCCTGAAAATGAGTTTTAATTCCACATTAGCTGTTACATCAGCCATTTTGTTGAGTATAGGTAAGTTTTCGGCTACATCACCACACCAGCCTTCTACAAGAACAAGCCAATAACAAGGTGTCGATAGTTGCTTTAAATTAGCTTCAACTTCCGGCTTGACTTTATTGGTTTTTTCATTCCGCTTCATTCGGTTTAAATTCAAATTTGTAAATTCAAGGAGAGGCATATCAGAATCCTCCCCGCTGGTCGGTTTCCCCTCGTCATACAAATTTTTAACCCTTTCCTTAAACTCTTCATAAGTATAACCCTTGTCAATCAGTTCTTTTGTGATCTTATTACTCATACAAACCTACTTTTTCTTTTGAAAGCAAAAATTTTTTAAAAATGGTTCAATCCAACCTTAAAGGAACTTGGAGTATAAGTAGAATGAGTTTTTAACATGGTTTTCACCTGTTTTATTCCTGAGCTAAAACTAAACCAAAGGTATTTTAAGAAAAATTCTTTTTACAAATACCCAAAAACCCAATAGGCAGCAATGCCAAGCCACTCTTTTATCAAAATTTCCCATCCCCTAAGTGCCCCAGCATTTGGTAATAAAAGGTTATCTAACTCCCATTTAATCCGACCGCTTCTAAAATCCGCGGGGAAGGTTGTCACCTGTATCCCTTCTTTAGCAAAACACCGCTTTGCCCTGTACATGTGAGAAGCCGAGGTAACCAGGATATAATCACCTCCCTGAAAATTGTTTCTCAGTTTCTTAGCGGAAAACACTGCATTTTCATGGGTGTTCCGGCTTTTGCCTTCTACCAAGATATCATCTTCCGGAATCCCCCATTTAGATAGATGATCCTCTACGATCAAAGAAGCTTTAACCTTTTCTCCTACCAATTGTGCGGAACCACTTGTTAACAATATTTTATTAGCTTTACCCTTCTTATACAATTCAACGCCCCTTGCTAATCGATCATACGCTTTATTAAAATGTACCCTATCCCGTGGTTCTTTTACAGCATGAGTATACCCCCCAGGAATGATTACTGCTTCAAAATTTCCTTCCAAATCCTCAAATTTGACTGGTTTCGGTTCCCAAGCATTCCATGCTAATTGACTAAGCAAAGGATTGGTAAAAAGCAGTAACATTGTTAAGCCTGTATAAAAAGCAACTTTTCTTGCCCATGGAGTTTTAAGCCATATAGCGCTCAAAAAAGCTATAACGATCCAGTTTATCGGCTTGAATAAAAACATCAGCAATTTCGATAGAATGAAGAACATCGTCTAATTTTTAACTTTCTATTTCTTTTATTATAAAATCCTCTTTGCACTACTTTATGACTGATTTTCTGCTGCCATATTTGACAAAATTTAAATTTAGCGAATATCTGTCAAATAAGGTACTCAAGCTAGTGTAAGCAAATATACCATTAATAGGCCAGGGTTATTCTAAAGGCATAAATAGACATAAGTGCATCCTATTAAAAAATAGAATGGCTAATCATTGATGTCTAAGAAATCTCCCTCAAATGTATTCCGAGAAGAATATTCTCGACAGGCCTCCCAATCAGACTGATAATATTCCCTTATTTTTTGAAGGTATTCAGGTGGGTATAAAACTTCATCTGCCAACTTATAATCCGGGGTTAATAAAGCAGCGTAAAGGAAAGCATAAGATTTCAACATTTCAGCTCTGCGCCCTATCCACTTTAGTAATGGGTTCCGATGGCTGGATTTATCCCGGTGAAACCAGCGGCTTCCATATTTTCGGATGAATTTTAATTGTTTATCAGAATAAGCGGTATGGGAGGGCCTTTGGTCCACGGAAGCCCTATCATAAGTTGCATCTATATAATCAGCAATTTTGTCCAAAAAACCTTCTGGTTCAGCTTGAAAATCTTCATAAAAAAGAACCAAAGGAGCATTGGAGAAATTTTGCTCTAAGGCCTTAATATAGGGCATAAAATAAACCTCATGCAATTTCCACTCCCCCTTATCCTGCTCAAGGTCAAAGAATGCATCAAGCTCTAAATTCCCGCCATTTTTAAGGTAGCGCTTGTATTGGGAGACGACCCATTGGTCATGTCTTCTCAACAAGAGGATAGGTTTAGCATCCGGGAAAAACCGTGAGAACCAGGCAATCTCATCAGGCAGCTGCCTGTCAAACTCCCTGGAAACCAAATATTTTTTACACTTTCCGTTCTGAATAATTTTTGGAGCGGATCTATACTTGGTACGCTGTATGTAACAAATACCTTTCAATTTGGGAAAAAACCGATGTTGAAGGAAAGTAGAGGCCACTTTGCCTAAACCAACATGAAAATAAATATCTGGCTTATTAGGTTTCATGGATTATCCGCTCTTTCAATAATGGGGAGGGTCCAAAGCCTGTTATGACCATATGCCAAGCAAACGCCTTACAACTACGATATGCCCGGTATGGTAAGCATTGTGTTCGGCTATTAGCATAGCTTGCCTGAACAAGGTATGGCCGGAACCATTCTGGAAAGGTTCAAAAAGGCTGTTGAGAGGGCTTTTAACCAATGACTTCATTTCCTCCCGGTCATCTTCTATGGCTTTTAAGGAATTATTCCAGGCTTCCTCTCCTCCCGGGCTTTTACCTTTAGGCCAATAGCCTTCAGGCCAGGGGGGAGAACTAAAGTTTGAATCTTTGCTATATTCCAGAATATCATGCTGAGCAAGACGAATATGCTCAACAAGCTGCCAGATAGAGTACGGTAATTTGTCCGGTATAATCCCTCTTAAACCATGGGGAATTCCTTCAATGGCTTTTTCGAAAGAAATATAAGCCTCATGTCCATCAATTAGCCTGACTAAATGTTCTCTTGCTTCCGATTCTGGATCCATAAAAACTGGCGGATTATTTTAATAGCGCAAATTTAAGTAATTAGAAATCTGCGAAAAATTTATTTACTTGTACTCCCCTTTATCAGGCTGAACCCATAATTTACTGTACCAGTGCCATTGGTTATTCCCTTTACTGGGTGCCGTGATAGTATATTTTACACGTCTGGATTTTAGCGGGTTACTGGCTTTAAAACGAATTTTCGGCGGATCAGCAGATAAGTCTTTCTTAATATTACAGGCTGTATCGCCTGAAACAAAGCATTGAATGTTATTCAGATTTACTTTTTCTGCTCCCGTAAAAGTTAATGACAAAGTTGGCGGATTTTCATTAATAATGGTTTCCTGAGGGGATTCTCCTTTTACGGGTAATGCCTTCATGGAAATTTTGCGCTTAAAAGATTCCATTTTTGCAAAACGGCCTGTCATAGGAAAACGAGGGATTCCGAAAAAGTTACTGTTTTTATAGAGTACGCCCGAGTGTTGTGCCGCTGCAGCCTTAAATCCAAATTTGTCTAAAATATTGGCCATAGCAGGGTTATATTCTCCATAAGGATAGGCATATAGTTTGGGATTATAGCCCAAGTACTTTTTAAATGCTTCCTGAGCCTTTTTAAGGTCATTTGTGAAATAATCCTTTATGCGACTTTTACTTACTTTATTCAAAAAGTGTGGATGGGCATGGGAATGATTCCCGATCTCGATACCTGATTTTTTAAGCATCTTTAGCTCTTGCCAATCCAAATAAGTACTCCCCCCAACCTGCTTAGTATTAACAAATAAGGTGGCATTAAAGCCAAACCGCTCTAAAATTGGGAAAGCCTGTTTCTTAAAACTTTTATAGCCGTCATCTACGGTAATAACAACATACTTACCGTTATCTAAATCCCCTGATCTGAGTTTTGTTACAGCTTTACCAAAGGTAAGCACTTGGTAATTGTTATCACTTAAATACTGTAAATGCTTCCGAAATAATTTTGTATCGATGTTTGTAGTAGGATGCCGATCATTACCAAAGCGGTGGTAAACCAAACAAACCACATGCTGGTCCAAACTTTCGACAGTGCCATTTGCAGCTGAATGATTTACCGCCCCTTTATCGCCTTTAATACCTGAATACCAGGTTAAGAGTACCCCTGGAAAAGCCAAAATAACAAGGAATAAAGGAATGCGCTTAGCAGAATGATTCATAATGGTAGTTCCTTTACTGACTTGATATAAGAGGAGTCGATGTAGTAGTTATCATATTTAGTAAAGTCATTTAACCGTATAATATTCTTAAGCCGCTTTACATAGATCTCGCGCTGTTCGGAATATTTTCTTAAGTAAGGTACCAATTTTATTGGATCAGAGGTTTTTAATCGCTTTTTGACAAATTCCTGGTAAGCTGGTACACGAGCAATTGTACGAAAATAATCTTCGATGGAAAGGGCCAGGTTATCATATTTCCTTACATAAACTGATTTGTCCCCTCTCGAATAAGAAGCCTTTAAGCGTGGCTCGTCAGAATCATAGGACCATATACCAAAAACATTGTTACCTTTAACAAAAAATCGAGAGGTACCCCACCCACATTCCAAGGCAGCCTGGGCCAAGACAATACTGGGCGGATGGGTATGAAGCTTTTTAATAAGCTCTTGGGTATCTTCACAACGGTATTTTTCCATTTTTTGGTTAAGATAGCTTGCATCAGCCGAGGAAAACTTTTCTTCCCCTGTCTTATCCAAAAGGGCTTTAACCTTTTTCCGTTGTTCCCTGATCCGGAATTTGGCTACTAAAATAGCCGGCAGCATCAAATCTATGAAGCGAGCCTTTTTTTCCCTGGTATTGAGAGAAGCCAAAGATATAGCGTTACTATACAATACAGGCTTTACTGAATTACTATCAACAGGTTGGATTTCTGAATAGCTGGAGAGCGAATCATACTCTACTTTCAGCACCTGGTAAGGATCGGATGTAGCTTCCTCGTTTTGTTTATTTTTATCTCCAGAAATTGAAAATACACCCAGCAAACCGTATAAAAAAATGAGAAGTAGGGCTAAAAATTCCTGAACAGAAGCTTTATTAATTTGCCCGATCATGCGTTATGAATAAAGTTCGGTTTTAACAACCTGTTGAATGAACCCAATAAACCCAAATAAGTCGCCTTAAAACCGACTTGTAAATAACTTTAATCATAAGCTGTTTAAATCATTGAATGGATGTTTGTAAGTTTATCCAACACCTCAATCAATAGCAGATTATACCAATGGTAAAGGCGGCCTTAATCGCTTTTGGCTCTATTTAATTGGATAATACCAAGTTTATTAAAGGCAATAATGATCGGATAAATCGGGTCAAATTCGTACCATCTTTTGCCAAAATTGGGGTTTCTTTGGTACTTGTGGTGGTTATTATGAAAGCCTTCACCTAACATAAGGAAATCAACAGGCATAAGATTATGAGAAGTATCTTCTGTGGTATAATTCTTATAACCATATTTATGAGCAAACCAATTGATGATAGCACCATGGAGAGGCCCCATTACGAAGTGAAGTGGTAAAAGCAAATAAAAAGCCCAGTGTGGAGAGAAAAACCAATAAAAGGCAACGTAAACTGCAACCCATGCAATTCGAATAAACCATTTATCAGCTAATTTATCAAGTGAAAACCAATGGGGTAAACCTTTTTTATATTTATCTTCAACTTTTAAGTTCCCTGAGAAAATATCATTGTAGATTTCTTTAGTCCGCCACATCATGGAAAAAAGATTCTTATCGTATTTAGGCGAATGCGGATCTAACTCGGTATCAGCATGGGCATGATGCATTCTGTGTAAAATGGCATAGGCATAGGGGCTTAAGTAAGATGAACCTTGAGCAATAAAGGACAAAAAATAAAACACCCTTTCCCAGAAACGATTCATGCTAAACATACTGTGTGCCGCATACCTGTGATGAAAGAAAGTTTGAAAGAATAAGGAAAAATACCAATGAACAAAAAAGAAAATAAGAACTGCCATGCTTTTTGAAAACGTTTGTAGATTATTGTATAATATTTAAAAAACTTCTTACTAAATAACAACAGGATTAAAAAACCGTTTAATTTTATAACTTTTTTCCAAATCAAGCTTTGATTGCGAATTTAAAATTAATTCATAACCACTCAATTACCACCTTAATTCAGGCACAAATATACGTTAAAGTTACGTAGGGGTAAAATCAGAGCCCCTTGCCTTTGAGCTTTCAGCAAAAGATTGCTGAAAATCAAGAATTAATTCTGAGAAAAATTCAACCAAGGTTTCCTTGTAATTCCTTCTCCAATCCCTGCTTATCTCGATCTGTATAGTATTTACTTTATCACCAAATCCTGTAAAACTGGATGAACCGTAGATGTCTCCTTGCCTAAGCACCGATTTCAAGGTGTAACCAGGAAAAATATCATCAATACCGACATTTAAGGTTAAGCCATTTACTTTATTAATAAGCCATTTTTTTATGCCAGGATCACAATAATTGCCATAACCGGTTCCAACCTCCAAATTTCTACCCCATATGTTTCTCATACCATGAAAAGAGAGGTGAAGTACAGGAACAGATAAAACCCCCTGCTCATTGGTAAAACCTTTCCTTGAAAAAATTTGGCCTAATGCCGAGCGGTATTCGTCAATAGCAGGATAATTTAAAGGGCTTCTTGGCCTGTTCAAATCCATTAAATCTCTGGATACTGAACTTTGGAGAAAGGAGGCTCCTGTTTTAGCAGCTAATTTATCAGCTAATTCACCTGTAAAAAATTCTCCTCCCGGATTTTTGTTATGAATTGCCTCTACATGGACAAAGGCATTCTTACTTCCAATGGAATAATGAACAAAATCTCCGTGTTTCATCCTTCAAACGATAATTAATTAGAATTCACAGATTGCTATATAGCATGCTCAATAATTAATTAAGCTTCTTGGTATTGATCCCTTAAGACTCTTCGCATGATTTTATTGGAAGCAGTTCTGGGTAATTTATCGGTCAGTACTACATCCGATACCTTGAAAAGCGGGTTCAGTTGTTGCTTAATAGCGTCCTGAAAAGCTTTCTTCAATGTTCCCTCATCGTGGTCAACCCCTTCCTGTTGTACTGCGTATATCACCAATAAATTGGGTCCTCCTGATTGCGGTTCCACTGCTATTGCCGCTGTTTCCTTTACTCCATCAATAAGGTCAAGCAAGCGTTCAATTTCTACTGAGCTTGTCTTAATGCCCCCGATATTCATGGTATCATCAGCACGCCCATGTGCTCGGTAGTAACCATTTGGTAACCTTTTAACCTCATCTCCGTGTCTTCTCAAGATTGGCTCATACCCTAGGTTAGCTGTTTGCTGACCAATAGGTGTACCCAGGCTTCCCTTCCAATCCGAACCAGGCTTTGGTACGCCGCCATAATAAGTTTTGTGGTGATCTTTGTTAAGAAGGCTATTGCTTAAACCAATAGAGGGTGGTACAACAAAAAGCTCTCCTTTCTCAGCAGGATTCCCTTCTTCACTTAGAATAACCACATCCAACCCCAGAGCTGGTGTGGAAAAAGTTGCCGGAGATGCTGGCTGAACCACAGTACCGGTGAAATAGCCTCCACCTATTTCTGTCCCACCACAATATTCAATAACAGGCTTATACCCGGCTCGAGCCATTAACCATAGGTAGTCCTGGGGATTAGAGCTCTCTCCTGTTGAACTATAGACACGGATATGGGACCAATCCAAACCTTCCATGCAATTCGTCTCTAACCATCGCTTTACCATACCGGGGACAAGGCCTAACATGTTTATCCGGGATTTTTCCACAAACTTGCCAAATTTTCGATCTGTCGGAGCCCCGTAATATAATGCTATGCAGGCGTTGTTGATCAAAGCAGCAAAAATAAGCCACGGTCCCATCATCCAGCCGATATTTGTAGGCCATGCAACTACCTCAGATTCCTTGATGTCCTGATGTAAATAACCATCTGCTGCACACTTAATCGGTGTAGTATGAGTCCAGGGTATAGCCTTTGGCTCACCCGTAGTACCGGAAGAGAAAAGAATATTGCAATAATCATCCGGATGACAAGCTATAGCTTCAAAATCCTTTTCTCCTAAAAAATCATCCCAAGTACAGTCCCTTTCTCGAAGTTCTACCTTAACATTATCGGTACCGGGGAGGACAATAGCGGCAGGTAACCCATCCAATGGTTTCAGTTTTTCATAGAGGGGTAATTCTTTACCTCCCCTTGGTATCACATCTTGTGTAAATATGTAATCTGTATTAGCTATTTTCAATCGCTTTTCTACCTCATTGGGTGCTAAGCTGTCAGCTATAGAAACCACTGCTCCACCGGCTTTGACAATACCCAGGTAAATAGCCACAGACTCTGCGGTCATCGGCATATTTACTGCTGCGCGCTGTCCTTTCTCAAAACCTAAGGATTGAAGACCATTGGCTACCTGATTGGCTTTTGAATGGAGCTCATTATAAGTCATTCGCCCCAAGCTACCATCCTCCTTGCCATAAACGATGGCATTGGCATCTCCTGGAGCTTTAAAGCATGACTCTGCAATATTTAGCTCGCTATTGGCTAACCATTGAGGTTGTTCAATATTCCCCTGGAATTTGACAACTCTTTCAAAAGGCTTTCGGAGCTCAATGTTAAGGTGAGAAATGATTAAATCCCAGAAAGCTTGCCGGTTAGTAACAGACCAATGATGAAACTCGTGATAATCCTTTACCCCAACCTCATTTTGTAATTGTGTTATATTGGCATTCTCAATAGTCTTTGGATCAGGTTTCCAAGCTGGAGGGGCATCGCTGAACTGATCATCCTGTTCAAACAACCTTTGAAAAAGCATTTGATGCAAACCTGCCGGCATATCCGGTTTTAATGCTTCTTTTGCTAACCGGAACCAGCATTGTTCACCTCCATTTTCTTTAACTTCATCTTGTAAGATATCGTAAATTTTTTGGGCCTCCTTTGCTTCTAAGCCATAGTTTTTAAGGTCTTCCATGGCTATCTGGATAGCTTCTGACATGGTAATTTTAACTTTTTGAATACATAATTTGCAAAAACGAATTTATAAAAAACCCTCAATTCCCGTAAGCGTCATTTTTGTCTCCTTACTCGCTTTTTTTGAAAATAAAAATACCCTTTTGGTTATAAATTACTCAAATTCAATTTTTCGGCTTCTTATGTTTACCCATTCTGGAAAAAAGAAATAAAAGCGTCAATAATGGCGAACCATACGAGATAGCCTTAGCAAAACCTTAAATTTGCTGCTTAAATTTACTTAAAATACACTCTTAAATGAGCGTTGTTTCTGTGAATAAAGCATTAAGCTTCCCTTTCGTGTTAAATTTATCTCTGATAAACCGTGCATTTTGTCTTATCAAGACGTTATTGCTTTTTACCCAAATTACTCATTCCCTCGGACAAGGAATTGCCATAAATAAAAACCCCTATCCCTGAAAGAAGTGAATTCTACTGAATTTTCAATGCTTTAAAAATATGGCTATGCAAATCAAAATTTTAGCAACAGGTGGAACATTTGATAAAGAGTACAATGAGCTGAGTGGGGAATTGGTATTTCAGCAGACCCATTTGCCAAATATGTTATTCCTTGGTCGTTCACGCTTATCAACTAACCTTGAGACCCTTATGATGGTTGACAGCCTTGATATGACAGAGGAGCAACGCGATTTAATAGCCAAGAAGTGCCGGAATGCAACAGAAGATAAAATTCTAATAACCCACGGAACAGATACCATGCCCGAAACAGCAAAGGCATTGGGGCAAAAGGTCTCTGGTAAGACAATCGTGCTAACAGGTGCCATGATACCTTACAAGTTCGGTAGTTCAGATGGTATGTTCAATTTAGGAAGTGCGCTGGGATTTGTTCAGGCTTTGCCGGAAGGGGTGTACATAGCCATGAATGGGAAATACTTTCATTGGGATAATGTAAGGAAGAATAAGGACCTTGGCTTGTTCGAGGAAATTACCACTTAACAATTTCTTAAAAAAACTGACATTTAATTACTTTGCACTGCCTTAGAAGGAAAACAGCCCTTTAACATCTTTTAAATGCTTAAAAATCAGGTTAAAAAATCATTCATGCAAAAAATAGCTGATTTTAATTTCAAAGGATACAAAACTTTAGTCAGAGTAGACTTTAACGTAAAACTTGATGAGCATTACCATATAATAGATGATACACGAATTAAGGCAGCTTTACCAACTATCAATAAAATTCTCCGTGATGGCGGTCGAGCAATTCTCATTTCTCACATGGGAAGGCCCAAAGGCCAATATGAAGAGAAATATTCTTTCAAGCATATCAAAGATCATTTAGCAAAGCTTTTACAGCGAAATGTTCACTTTTTCGGCAATTGTATAGGCGATGAAGCGGAACGTATAGCAGAAAATGACCTGAATGATGGGGAAGCCTTGTTATTGGAAAACCTCCGTTTTCATTCCGGGGAAAAAGATGGCAATGAAGATTTTGCCCAAGAATTAGCAAATTTAGCGGAAGTATATGTAAACGATGCCTTTGGTACAGCTCACCGGGCACACGCCTCTACTTACACTGTAGCCCGCTATTTTCCCGAAGGTAAAAAGATGACAGGGCTGCTAATGGGTAAAGAAATCGAACATGGTCACCACTTGGTCAATACACCAGAGCATCCCTACACGGCTCTTTTAGGCGGCTCTAAGGTTTCCGATAAGATACAATTGATCCGTTCCCTTATTCAAAAAGCGGATAATATCCTAATCGGTGGTGGTATGGCTTTTACTTTTTTGCATTCACAGGGTTATGATGTAGGACAATCTATTGTAGAAGGTGATAAATTAAATTTGGCGGATTCTATTCTTAAGGAAGCCAAGCAAAATAATGTCAATATTTATTTACCCACTGACTGCGTTGTGACTGATGCCATTACAAACGAATCAGAAAAAGTGATCAGGGATATTCATTCAATACCAGATGATTTGTTTGGCGCTGATATCGGACCAGTTACCATTGAGGTCTTTTCTGACATTATCAAGAACTCCCGTACCATTTTTTGGAATGGGCCATTAGGCATTTTTGAATTTGACGGCCTGGATAAAGGAACATACCATACAGCTATGGCTGTTTCCGAGGCTACCCAGGAAGGAGCTTATTCCCTTATTGGCGGTGGAGACACAGCAACGGCTTTCGATACATTCAACCTGATCAATCAAGCCTCATTTATCTCCACAGGTGGCGGGGCACTTTTAACTTTTATAGCTGGAGAGGAACTACCGGCTTTAAAGGTCCTCCATCAGAAACTCTCCACTTCCGCCTAAAATGACTTTAAAACAAACTTTAGGAACCTTTTCTACTTAAAAAAATAAGGATAAACAATCCTTTCAAGCTTTTTTGATAGGAAAAGCATTTCATTTTAAAACGCCGACCATAGGTTATTAAATCACCAAAGTGTTCCGTTCCTCAAATTAAGCTTTAATTTTGCTTTAAAATCTGTTAAACTAAAAAAGCTTATACCCATGAAAATTAGTGTGATCGGTGCCGGCAATGTAGGTTCAACCTGTGCAGATGCCATAGCCAGAAGTAACGTAGCTAACGAAATTGTCCTTTTAGACATCCAGGAAAACCTGGCTGAAGGAAAAACGTTGGATATGTGGGAAACTGCCCCTGTTGCAGGTTTTGATACCAGGTTATTCGGCAGCACGGATGATTATAGTAAGACCGCTCATTCAGAAGTCGTGGTTATCACTTCAGGGCTACCACGGAAGCCTGGAATGACAAGGGATGATTTAATTGCCAAAAACGCCGGTATTGTTTCATCGGTGACAAAACAGGTTATAGAATACTCGCCTGATGCCAAGATTATTGTCGTTTCCAATCCTCTGGATGTGATGACTTACTGTTCTTACTTAACCGCCAATATTGATTCTAGCCGTGTATTTGGAATGGCAGGCGTTTTGGATACAGCACGCTACCGCTCATTCCTGGCTTATGAGTTGGATTGCTCCCCTTCTGATATCCAGGCTATGCTATTAGGCGGTCATGGAGACACTATGGTGCCCCTACCCCGTTACACTACCGTTAGTGGTATTCCTGTTACCGAATTGTTGACCGAAAAACGTATCAATGAAATTGTTGACCGAACCAAAAAAGGTGGTGGAGAAATCGTTAACCTACTGGGTACATCAGCTTGGTATGCCCCGGGAACCGCCGCTGCTCAAATGGCCGAGGCGATCGTTAAAGACCAAAAGAAAATTGTCCCGGCCTGTGCGTGGCTAAAGGGAGAGTATCAATTAAATGACCTCTACCTGGGTGTTCCGGTTAAGCTTGGTAAGAATGGGATAGAAGAAATTATTGAACTTAACCTCAACGATGAGGAATATAAACAATTGAAGGAATCAGCTGGCCACGTAAGGGAAGTTATGGGCGTACTTGACAAGTTAAATGAGGAGTCTGCTTCGTAAGCTATTAGGGCAGGGAAACTTAATCCCTGCCTTATTTACTTATTTTAAATCATGGTAATAAATCTTGGCTTAGCAGGTATGAAATACCATCCACACGAAGTATGGTTTGAGAGGCTTTTCAAAGGACAAAAGAGCTATGGTTATTTTTGTCTATCCTCGGTATAGATGTAATAAAGCTTAATCGCTTTGACAGAATACTTTATTCCGGAAGATAAGCCAACGCCTTGTAATCAATAGATTTAAAAACAGGACACTTATTCTGTTTGCCTTGCAGTAGCCAAGGCCCCTTTCTTAGGGAAGCGTCATCTTTTTCTTTTCGAATCCTGTCATGAATAGCTTGGCATTCAGTAAGAGACATAGAATATCGGTTCAGGTCTTTACCAGCCTCCATAGAATTGCTTTGGCTATCCTTTTCAGGTTCCTTTTGCCCGGATTGACCTTGGTAATAGGCTCCGAATAAAAAAGTAAAGGAAAGGGCAATAAATAAATTCGCGATGGTATAACGCATAACTGATTTTTTCCAATTAACCCTTTACTGGTTGTATTCGTTCACCAAAAACCCCTAAAAACTTTAGCCGCTTTAACTTTTTATCAATAGCCAAAGAAGTTTCCGGCACATTTCTTACATTCGTTCTAAAAGAGTTGCTTTATGAATTTCCGAATGCGATATGTTTTATTTCTTCTGGCCTTAATCTTCCTTAGTAGTTGCTTCGGGGGTAATGGCAATAACTCTCAAGCTAATAGTGAAAACGAATCTACAAAGGAAAATAAGGTGGATAAGAAGGCCCCTGACGCCCAAAATGAACAGAATCAAGATGATCAAAAAGCTAAAACTGGCATAAGCCAGGATAAAGACTTCAAATTGGCTACCAATAGCCGTTTCAATTTCCGGTTAGCCGTTCCCAAGGAATGGGAAATACAGGAACGTAGCGCCAACCAGGATGGCTTTTTCCTTAAAACCAATAATGAAGATGCGGATCTTCGGGTATATGGACAACAACTCAGCGAGGCTACGAAGGATTTGAACAGGCCTGATTGCAAGGAAGAAGTTGATTTTTCCTTTCAGGATGGTGAAACTGGTATCAAATGCCTAAAGGAAAATAAATTGATTTACTACCGTGAAAAGAATAATAAACGAGTAACCTTTTACATCAAGGCAAAAAAGGAATGGCAAGAGAAACACGCAGACAAACTCAATAAAATTGCAAAAAGCCTGGTTTTCACAGAAGATGAAGAAATGTCATAATTACCTTTGAGCAGAACGCTTTTTCTGCGGCTGGCTTTTTTTACCCTTTAGCTGGCCGGTTAACTGCACTTGGAAATCCTTAACCTCAAAGTCCTTAATGCCCTTTCGCTTAAAGTAGTCATTCAGTAACTGCTCTAATTCTTCATCCTCATAATCAATGATTTGATCGGTTTTTTCGCAATAAAGGTGATGGTGTTTTTTTGTATTCGCATCGTACCGGACGGTATCCTCATCGGTCTTGACCTTGTTAACCAATCCTGCCTCCGTGAAAGCATCCAGGGTTTTATATACCGTTCCTAAAGATAGGGTCGGGCTCTTCTTTTTGGCCTCATTGTAAAGGACTTCAGCAGTTGGGTGTTCATTAGCAAGGATAAAAGCTTCCATGATTAAAATCCTTTGATGGGTAACTTTTAAACCTTTATCAGCAATAAGTTGCTTTATGGATTCATACGTGTAATTTTCTCTGTTTAAGCTCATGCGATGTAGGTTTCGGTAATGATTTGTAGCTTAACACTAAAATGCATTACAAAGTAGTAGGTTATTTAAAAAAGTTCCAAATAGTTTTTGTTGGATCCTGCCATTGTATAATAATCCATCTAAATCTGCCCACTCAAACTTAAAAAAACCATTAGTACAAATTGGATAGCGGGCATAGTATAAATTACTGTCAGTCCTTCCTAATTTTGCGTTGTGAACCGCGAGATCCTCAGATTAGCAATACCTAATATTATAAGCAACCTAACAGTACCTCTATTAGGCGTTGTGGATACTGCTTTAATGGGTCATAAAGCCTCCACCGCGCACTTAGGGGCCATAGCGATCGGGACCATGATCTTCAATTTCCTGTATTGGGGATTTGGCTTTTTAAGAATGGGGACAACCGGACTCACTGCCCAGGCCTATGGCGAAAACAATAGCAGTGAAATCATAAATATCCTTGGGAGAGGAATATTGACCGCTTTAGCCGCCAGTGTACTCCTTATTGGCATGCAAACGCCGATAGTTAACATCGCTTTTTGGTTGGTAGACAGTTCACAGGAAGTGGAGGAATATGCCCGCGAGTATTTTCGAATCCGCATCTATGCAGCACCGGCCACCATTTGTTTATATGCTTTTTATGGCTGGTTCATGGGAATGCAAAATTCCCGGTATCTCCTCATTGTTAGCCTTTTTGCCAATATCATGAACATCCTGTTTAATATTATATTGGTTTACATCTACCGCATGGCTTCAGAAGGCATAGCGCTGGGCACTGTCATTGCCCAATCGCTTGGCGTATTATTGGCTTTAGGCTTATATTTAAAAAAATACCGTTCCTACCTGGCATTTATCAAAAAAGAGGCAATCCTTCAACTCAAAGCTATAAAACGGTTTTTTGCCGTCAATTTCGATATTTTCATACGTACATTATGCCTGATCTTCACCTTTTCTTTTTTCACGGCTAAGTCCTCCGCTATGGGAGAAGATATATTGGCTGTCAACCAGATTTTTCTCCAATTTATTTACGTCCTGGCCTACGGCGTTGATGGGTTTGCATTTGCTTCTGAAAGCTTAGTGGGGAAATATACAGGTTTGCGGGATGAAGGGGGCTTGCGTAAGGCCATTCGGTACTCCTTCCTTTGGGGCATGGGATTGGCTGCGTTGGTAAGCCTTTTTTATGGGGTATTTGGGCAGCAGTTACTGTACGTATTCACGGACAAGCAAGCCATTTATGAGGCTGCCTTACCCTTTTTACCTTGGGTGATAGCCGCTCCGCTTTTGAACACGCCCGGCTTTATATGGGACGGGGTATACATCGGAGCTACCCAAAGTAAACCCATGCGTAATACCCTCATTACCGCTACCTTCTTTGTTTTCTTACCAATGTATTTCTTCTTCAAACCCATTTGGGGTAACCATGGGCTATGGCTGGCATTTTCCGGGTTCATGGTCACAAGGGGCATAATGTTGGCATTGTATGCCAAAAATTACGTTTTTTCGCTGGTAAGACAGCCATTCAATACCAAGTCTAAGTAGCAATTAAAAGTCTGATCCCATTTATCCTTAGCACCATTGTTAAAAAAGCGCCTCAATACAGTAACTATAAAATATTGGCTAACAATAACTTAACCAAAGAATAGTACCAGGCAATTAAGCTTTGAAACTTTTTCTTACATTCACTTGTAAATATGAGCAGGTTTTCATTTGAAAATTTATTCATTCTTAAAAGCTGTTAAGCTTATGAATACAAAAAGCAAAATAAAAGACACTGAAGGCGCTAAGGTCAGTGCTGACAAGATTAACCAAATAGCCTACATCCTAAAAGGCATTGGGCATTCCGTAAGGCTAAGGATCATTGATCAGCTAAGTGATGGTAAAGAAATGTCTGTAGGCGCTATTCAGGAAGCCCTTGATGTAGAACAAACGGTTTTATCCCACCACCTCGCTAAAATGCGTGATCTTGGTTTATTAACCACTCACCGGGACGGTAAAAGTGTCGTCTACAAGCTTAAGGATGAGCAGATAAGCCAGATCATCGGCTGCATGCAAAAGTGTGACATTTTTTAAACCCAATAAGGCCAAAACATCTAATTAATTCAATGGATATAGTGACAATAGCTGGCTTTGCCGGAGCCCTTTTAATAGGAATAGCGTTAGGACTGATCGGAGGAGGTGGCTCCATTCTAACCGTTCCTATCCTCGTTTACCTGCTTGGTGTAGATCCTGTTCAAGCGACCGCTTATTCCTTGTTTGTGGTAGGGCTTACCAGTTTAGCAGGCTCTTACAACTATTACCGAAAATCCCTGCTGAATTATAAAACAGCTATTGTATTTGCAGTGCCGGCGCTTTTAGCTGTCTTTTTTACCAGGAAGCTGATCATTCCCTGGATACCGGACACCCTTTTTGAAACGGAGCTTTTCACCATGGAAAAAGGTATGTTACTAATGTTCATTTTTGCGATTTTAATGGTTTCCACCTCAATATCAATGATTCGCCAAAAGAAGCAGGATGAGATAAGCATAGAGGAAGCCAAATCGCATTTCAACCTTCCATTAATACTTTTAGAAGGAGCTGTGGTAGGTGTACTTACCGGTCTGGTTGGCGCTGGTGGAGGCTTTTTAATCATACCTGCGCTGGTCTTGATCGGCCGTTTACCAATGAAATTAGCAGTTGGCACCTCTTTATTGATCATCGCTATTAAGTCATTGGTGGGCTTTTTGGGTGACATAGGGAATGAGTACAAATTAGAATGGGCTTTAATAGTACCCTTCTCAGCCATATCAGTAGGAGGTATTTTCCTGGGAAGTTACCTAAGTAATTTCATCGAAGGTAAGAAGCTTAAACCCGCTTTTGGCTGGTTCGTCTTGCTAATGGCTTTTTATATAATCTTTAAGGAAATCATGAAAGGCTCAGGTTAGTGAGCGATTAAAGTTCAATAAAATTTTTAAATTTCAACAAAAAATGCAATTATTATGAATGTGCAACAATTTTTTGACGATGGCTTAGCCCATGCATCCTATGCGATCTTAAGTGACAATGAAGTAGCAGTAGTTGACCCGGCGAGGGATCCAAAACCGTATGAGGATTTTGCAGAAGCTAATGATGCCAAAATTGTGGCTGTTTTCGAGACGCATCCTCATGCGGATTTTGCGAGTAGCCACATGGAGCTGCATGAAAGGCATGGAGCCACCATTTATGTCAATCCCAAAATGCAGGTGGAATACCCCCACCAGGCAATTGATGATGGAGAGTCAGTGCAATTTGGTGAAGTTAAGATGCAAGCCCTTTTCACACCTGGTCATTCACCCGACCATAACACTTATTTGTTAACCGATAGAAACGGGAATCCCCATGCCGTTTTCACTGGCGACTCCCTTTTTGTAGGTGATATCGGTCGGCCAGACCTGCGCGAAGGGGCCGGAAAAATCCAGGCTCAACGTGAAGAGCTGGCAAAGAAAATGTTCACCACCATGAAAGAGGTATTCCAAGAGCTACCAGACGAGGTTATGGTTTATCCTGCTCACGGTAAGGGCTCTTTGTGCGGAAAAAACATGAGTAGCGAAACGTATAGTACCATAGGCAAAGAAAAAGAGCGCAACTGGGCATTGAAGGTTAACAATGAGCAAGACTTTGTTGAAGCCTTGTTAGAAGGGCAACCTTATGTTCCGAAATATTTTGCCTATGATGTCGCTATCAATGCCAGTGGCGTAAAATCTTTAGAAGAAGGGATCAAACAGGTCCCCCGCTTGAGCACAGAAAATGAGATAGATGGACAAACCCTGGTTATTGATGCAAGACAAGCCAAAAAATTCAAAAAGGGCCACTTGCCGAATGCAATCAACATTCCGGACGATACCAAATTTGAAACCTGGATTGGCTCTTTGATTGACCCCAATGAAAACTTTTACTTGGTCTCGGATAATAAGGAAAACCTGGAGCAAGTCATTTACAAAGCTGCCAAGATTGGTTATGAGCAATTGATCAAGGGAGCCGCTGTTATAGATGAAAATCAACCTTTAGAATCCGATGAGCCGAATCCCGATGATATTCATAATCATCCAGAAAAGTATACCATTATTGATGTCCGCAATAAAAGTGAAGTAGAAAGTGAACCCGTGTTTAATAATAGCTTAAACATTCCTTTGCATGAATTGCGTGAAAAATGGAATGATGTTCCCCAAAGTAAACCCATAGCGGTGCATTGCGCTGGAGGATACCGGTCAGCGATTGGGGCCAGCATCCTAAAAAATCACATCCCCGAAGCAGAGATTCATGATGTGAGCGAAAGCATTAAAGAGATCAAAGCAGCACTGGCTTAAGTCAGTGCCCTGCTTTGGGTAAAAATAGGTCTATTTGGCCCATTACTAAGCGATTGTTGAATTTAAAAAGTAATAAAAAATTTATGTTTCAAAATATTGATCCTCAGACCTTCCAGAAAAAGCTGAAGGAAAACGACCAAACACTGCTCCTGGATGTTCGCACACCTGAAGAATACCAGGAAAAACACATACCCGGAGCTATTAACATCAATATCCAGGACCCGGATTTCCAGGATAAAATTGATGAGCTTCCTGATGACAAAGAGTACCTTGTTTACTGCAGAAGTGGTGGGAGAAGCGCCAAAGCCTGTGCTATCATGGGAACTCAGGGCTTCGAAAAGCTGAATAACCTGGATGGGGGCATCCTTGATTGGCACGGAGAAACAGAATCCGGCAACTAAAAAGGATCATTTAATAACTGCAAAATCAATTCATTATGATAGAGTGGCTTAGCCAACCGTGGCCATGGTACGTAGGTGGACCTATGATCGCTTTAACCGTTACTTTATTACTTTATTTCGGGAATAAACCGTTTGGTATATCGAATACCCTTCGAACATTTTGTTCAGCTGGAGGTGCGGGCAATCATTGTGGCTTTTTTGAATTTGACTGGAAAAAAGATACCTGGAATATCATATTTATTGTGGGCATCTTGATAGGAGGTATCATTGCTGGAGCCTTCCTGAGTGGCGGTGGTAAAGTTGCCATCAGTCAGGAAACAATAACTTCTTTAAAGGCTTTAGGGATCTCGAGTTTTGATCGTTTTATACCGACCGATGTTTTCAGCTTTGAAAACCTTCTTTCAGTAGAAGGAATTTTCGTGATGGTTATTGGTGGTTTTTTAGTCGGGTTTGGTGCGCGTTATGCAGGCGGTTGCACCTCTGGCCATGCGATCATGGGGCTGTCTAATTTACAGCCCGCTTCATTACTGGCTGTGGTAGGATTTTTCATAGGAGGTCTATTTATGACCCACCTTATATTACCCATTATCTTTAGTTAATCATTGGCTCAATAGGAAATTATTTAAACTGAGCAATTAAAAACATCACAATCATGCAATACATCAAATATTTATTACTTGGTATATTATTCGGCATTATCCTGATCAAAACGGAAGTAGCTTCGTGGTTTCGAATCCAGGAAATGTTCCGCTTTCAATCCTTTCATATGTATGGTGTTATTTTCAGTGCTGTAGCAATCCTGGCTATTGTATTCTTCCTTTTTAAACGCTTGAATGTGAAAGCAGCCGATGGATCACCCTTAGCCTTAAGCCCAAAAGTTTTCAGCATCCCCCGTTACCTGATCGGAGGAATCATATTTGGGCTTGGATGGGGTATCGCTGGCGCCTGTCCAGGTCCACTTTATGCGTTAATCGGTAATGGGTTTCCGGTCATTATTGTACCTACGTTAAGTGCTTTAGCCGGTACATACGTATATGGGCTATTGAGGAATAAATTACCTCATTGAAATTAATCTTATTCAGGGAGTGCCATTGCCGGGTAATTAATTAAAAAATGGGAATTTTGAAAAAAATCAATACCTGGCAAGACACCCCTAAATAAGAAATTCAAACCTAACGCAACATCTAAAAGTTGTGGTGTTCATTCAGCAGTGTTTGGTTATTATCTTCCGTTTTATGGTATCCTGGATCAATAGTTTCAGGTAGTGGGGCATTGAATGGTTTTTTTGTGCCAAGTACTAACCATCCTTTGTTTTTCGGGAAATATTCATGAATCACCTTGGTATCCAGTTTAAAAATTAACTTGTTATGGCTAATCTCTGGTTTAATGGGGATGACTTCTCCTGATGAGGATTCCGGTGATTTCAGTATTATCCGGTAATTATCCGATTTTCCCGGTTGTTTTTGACCTTTTGTATAATGAAAAGCAACCTTGATGATCCCTCCATCTTCCATGGAATTTTGCCTGTCAAAATCCAACCACCATGCATTATCGCTTGTTTTTGGAAAATCAACTGAGTTGGTGAATTCATGGACATTGCTTAAGGGCTTATAACCTGCGAATAAGTAACTTTCCCTGCCATCTAAATAACTACCATCGTAAATGCTCATTGAACCGGTTTCAATGCTACTTATCACTTTTCCAGCTGACCGCCCCATTCCGTCTAATCCCTGAACAGGTGCGGGTGTAGTCTCTACACGATCATCGCCTTGTTGCTTAATACCATAACGCTTATGCAGGTATTTCTGAACCGTATTCTTTTCAACCTCACTCAAAGCCCGGTTAAAAATGATCACTTCCCCAATCTTTCCATGAAGGTTCATGGCATTCATCCATTTGGCCAAGGAGCCAATGGTAAGGTTTAATTCTGATGAAAATGGCTTATTGGAACCATTGGATAAAGCGGTATGGCTGACTGCCTCGCCATTTATTAGCACCTTTTGCTTTTGCGTACGATTCTTAATAAATCCCAGGATTTTCGTATTGCCCTGAGGCTTTTTATTGCGCGTGGTATAAACATTTTTGCCACTTTTCTGGGATAATCGGAAAGGGCAACGATGGGTAAACCTGTAATTTGAAGCTGCTTCATGATTTGGATGAATTGAGGGTTTCGGCTTAGCTATGAAAAGACCTGGTTTGCCTCTTTCGTTTTCGACCGATTTAACTCCGCTTAGTAAAACCTGGCCACCCACCGGGGCCGTCTCACTTACAATGAATATGGTGTAATCCCTTTTATTAACAAGCCCTTTGAAACCCGATCCGGTTAAGAAATCATTGTCACCCTGCTGAAACTGGATGAAAGGTTTTTCATTAACGCCCGAATTCTTAATATGTGGCATATTTTTGGGATTGGTTTGGCTTAAAGCGAAACCGTTCCCGCTTAAATCCTTCCACTCTTTTACTTTACGGTTACCATTTTTGGGATTGACCTGAGTTTTAACACCTTGGTCCGCCCTTAACCACAGGGCCAAACTTGATTTGCCATTGGTCCTTGCAATTCCTCCGGGCCCATCATGAGCTTTTGCTGAGACAAATGCCAGAAGAGCTATCAAAGCTATTACCTCTTTCCTTGCCATGCTCTGTGCATGGATTTTAATTTTTAGCATAAGCACTGAATTCTATTTAACTAAACCAGGAAAGAGAAATACGGGTTATTTCCTCTTAATAAAGAGCTACTAATAAAGTGCGCTGTTTTAAGGCAACACAGCGCAAAAGGGATAATAACCGGTGAGTAGTATTTTTCTTTCCATTTTTTATTCCTATTTGCTTTCTTTAAGCAATTCTTAAAGACAAATCTAAAATTCATCTATAAAAATACAAAATTCATCGAAAAAAATTTGGGTTTAATCTAAAAATTCACCGTCATATTGACTATTTATTGAGAACTTTCAATAGCCTGGCCCCAAACCACCAGATGCCGATAAACTCCTGCCACCACTGCGACCGGATGAGGAATTAAAAGCACTGCCTGTTGCATGAGCTATCTGATAAATCGCTTCTCCTTTCCTGTGATCTGTAGCAGTTGACCCGTGCAGAATATGGGATTCAGTGTCAGGGTAGTTAATATCCAAGTCATCGGCTATTTTTTTTACAGCGAAACCATCCAAACCCAAAGCGATCCCATAAACTAAGTACTGGTAGAAGCTTTCTTTTGATACCTGGTTACTATCTAATTGGTAAGCACTATTCGCTAAATAACTTTTAAAATCCTGACATTGCTGGTATATAACCTCCCCTTCCTCCGTCCTCCTGAATAGAAAAAAAGAAGCAATGAAAAAGGGAAATGCCATAACAGCCGGTATTAAAAATAGCCCACCATAAAACACCGCAAGCAATACGAACATGGCGATTAATAAAAGGGAAACTAGTATTCCGATCTTTCTCCCGGTAAACGAAGTCTGATCAATCCATTGTTCTGCATCAACTTCTTTTTTAATCGCTTTGTACCAGCGCCTTTTAAAATCCTGCATTTTGCTTTCCCCCGCTTGTCTGATTTGTTTGGTTGTGAATTGGCAATCACTGTTAGCTATTTCACTGATCAAGAATGATAACAGGTGTTCCTCATGGCCAGCTAAATCACTTTTTGAATTTTCATATTTCTTTCGATTTATATGAAATAGCCCCCCATTCTGCTTCATACCCAGTAAAACGTTTTCTTTTATAACCTCCATTTTTAAAAATCCCTTGTTGGCTAAATCGAACAGGGTGCTGATGAAAGCAGGTTTTAACCCATTGTTGAGCCATACTAAGTAACTGATTTTGGCAGGTTTGTAATTTGTGGGATGATGGGTGTTACCCTTTTGTTTATCTTCGATCACAGGTTTTTTTGCGTAGACTTTAAATAAAAAGTACCAAAATCCTACCATCATTAGTATATAAAGTAAAAGGCTAAATAGCTTTTGATTAACAGTAATGCCAGCATTTGTATACCCTGAAGTGATTGCGTTGGATTGGAGATTAAAAGTAAAATATACCTTCCGTTCAAGGTTACGTGTTTGATCACCATTTTGAGCTGAGCAGGTAAACATAGGCTTACCCGCGCTCTTACAGCTTAAGCACGAATAATCAAACCCCGGCCTTTCCTCAACGGTTTCATGATCGACATTGAATGCTATTTGTGGAGATAGGCATTGCTTCTGGGCATCATTAATGAAGGTTGCCCCCAATGCGACCGCAACTAAAACCATAAAAATGCTAAAGTACCTCATAAAACAATAGGGACATTTATGAAACTTTGATTTTCGCGAATGTTTAGTGTTATAGAAATGGCCTAAAACATTATTCATCCCTGACTAATCTTGCGTAGCTCGTTTTTTTTGAAAAAAATACCGATACCACCGATTAGCATCAGCACACATAAGAACAGGATGAAAATTAAAAAGGTATTTAGATCATTTAACTCCTCCCCAAAAAGTAAGCCCCTGGCTTTTGTTACTAGCCCTACGACCCCCATATACAACCCATAAACTGCTGCCATCAGCCATGGCTTATACCATTTGGCAATGGTAACAAGGACCGCGATCATAAGAAAAATTTCTGATATCCCCACAAAAAACTGGCTTAGGAAGTACATGGTAAAATCCTGTTTCGCGGGATCATAAAATTGGTTAAACCCTAAAACCATCATGAATCCCAAACCTGCAGTTATTAAGCCGGTTGATAAGTGATAGGTAAGGCTTTTAGCACTGTTGTACAAATACAGGAGCAGGAGTAACGCGCAAAAAAACATGGGGATCAAACCTGGCAAACTATTGATCCAGTTCTTAGCCAAGTTAACCCCAAACAATTTTACATGGCTTACATTGTTAAGCTTCTCGTTAATGAAATAAACATCAAGGCTTTCATAAATGAACCAAAAAAGGCTTGTAACGATAATTAAACCAGCGGTAGCACCTATTTTCACCGGGAAGTTGAGATCAGGCATGGTTTTAGGCATCAAAATGAAGGCCTCCTGTAAATAAGGTAATAAAGATCTTAAAAGCAACAAATTGATAACACCCAATATAATGATGGGAGTCAAAGTAAGCGTTGTACCGGAATTATCCCATATAAAGGGAAATAATAACGATGCAAAAAAGGCGGCTGCATTGATTACCAGGTATAATAAAGTGACGGTGATTATTCCTGCCTTACCACCGGCTAAAAAGTTATGAACCGCAGCTACAAAAATGCCTATGCGGAACAACCCCTCCCCTGCTATAATTAAACCTATAAGGACCGGAACCGGAATTTCAGGTGCCAATAAAAAACCAGCATAACCCAAAATGGCTAACTGTTGACCAATAAGCGCACTCAGAGCCGAACGCTTAATACCCAGAACAAGAATACCCATTACTATGAAAGCAATGTAAACCCCGGTGCTGTAGAGACTATAATAATCTAAAGCTTCTTGCGAAGGCAGCCCTAACCCATTTTCGGTGGTCAGGTAATACAAAAAGAAACTCCGGAAACCGTAAAATACAAACCGGTTGATGAACATTGAAAGGGAAATGATGCCAAGCACTTTACCAAAATAGGAGTAGCTTGACAAAATATCCTGATCAAGCAGGTTTTGATCATCATTTTGCATAAATGGTGATTGCGAATAGAGGGCCAAATCTAACACGTGAATAGCATTCCCCGAATATAGGTATCTATTGAAGGCTATCAGATCTCTTTTTAATGAGCACCAGGTTTAGCAATAATATCCCCTAAAGGCTATCTTATTCAACATTAAGGTATTAGGTTTGTAAAGTTTTAGTTACTCCACAGGTAAGTTGGGTATCATTTAAGCAAAGAAAAATGAAACTTGCTCGGACCTTTTTGTTGATAGCGCTTTTATTCCCAACCCAAAGCCTTTTTGCCCAGGATTCGATTGATTGTTCCTCAAATAATAGATTCGAATTAAGGCCCTCTCTTGACTCCCGTGAAATTTATATTATGTTTAAAGACAGTAGATTAAAACGTAAGTTTCTTGATGGGTTTGATGATTTTAAGCATCAATGCTTTTTAAAAGAACTTACTGATGATAGCACAAAAGAGCTAATCGTTAGATGGTCCCATAAAACTCAAGGCACAGGTATTGGAAGTAAGGAAAAAGGTATTCAAATATGGAGTATCAAGGAACAAAAAAGATTGTTTAAGGCCAGAACGTATTGCATGTTTACAGGATCTGGAAGAAAGGTATACTATTCTATTAAAGAAAAAAGGTCGATTAAAATCCAAGGCAAAGAGATTCGGATAGACAGCATTGAAAGTGAATATGAAGGAGAATGGAGAGAAAATACCCATCATTGCGAATTGGACTCAATAAAACCGGGTAATTACCAGTTAGGAAGTGCCGGCCTAATAAAGCCCAGTACCACCTCTTATATTTTAAGCAATGAAACGGCTTTATTAACTTTTAGAACGGAAAATGATAAAAAACTTGTCATTGCAAAAGATACGGCCAATAAGTACCTGATTTATCGTTTTGGCACACTTAATAAGGTTGAACTTGAATATCCGTCAGAAAAAGAGAATTCCTGGAAAAAGTTTTATTATGCTTTTCATTCAGAGAATGCCATAATAAACGATTTACAAAAAACAACACGGTATCTTTATTTTACAAGGGGAAATTACCAATATGTAGTTTACCAGGAGTATTCTGACAAAAGGGATCACTTAACCAATGGTATTAAAATCATTGACAAGCAAACTGAAGATACCACGAATTTAAAAGCTAAGCACAATCCTATTAAAGGTTCACTGCTGCCATTGATGAATAATGAAAAAATTAAAAGTAGCAATAAGTCATTTGATTAAACTTTTTTTAAATTGTTGCTTAGGCAGCGAACCTAATTAAATGGAAAAAAAGAGGGATATCGTATTATTGGACGGAGGCCTTGGTCAGGAAATTCATCGCCAGGCTGGTGAGCCGGCTCACCCGCTCTGGTCTGTCAGAGTCATGATGGACAATCCGGAGGTAGTCAAAAAGGTTCATGAAGACTTCATAAGAGCGGGGGCCAGAGTCCTAACCATTAATAGCTATACCTGCACCCCAACCCGTTTGGGTAGGCACGGTTACAGCGACTGGTTTGAAAACCTGCAACAAAAAGCTTTTGAGCTTGCTTATAAGGCCAGAAGCGAAGCGGGTTTTTCGGAACAGGAAGTAAATATCGCCGGTTGTCTTTCTCCCTTGGTAGGCAGCTATGTATCTGACAAACGGTCATTTACAGCAATGAAGCAAGAATATCAGCAAATCGTTGATGTTCAAGCTCCTCTTATTGATTTGTTCCTGATCGAAACGCTTGCTTGCATAGGCGAGGCTAAGGCAGCGGTTGAAGCTACCCGGGGAAGCGGGAAACCGGTCTTGTTAAGCTTTACCCTTTCAGACCAGGAGCCGGGGAAGCTCCGGTCCGGTGAAACCATTGCCGAAGCCATTGACGCCTTAGCAAGTTATGATCTGAAAGGGTTGCTATTCAATTGTTCTTTTCCGGAAACGATCGCCAAAGGTTTTGATAATTTGGAAGGTATCAATATACCATTCGGAGGTTATGCCAATGGTTTTACCTCTGTTGAACCGCTAAAGCCCGGTGGCACCGTAGATTCCTTGACAGCTCGTCAGGATCTTAACCAAGAAAACTACGCTTCCCAGGTAATGAATTGGGTGGAAGATGGGGCTACTATCGTAGGCGGCTGTTGTGAAGTTGGGCCATCATACATAAGTGAACTAAGGGATAAACTTCAGGCCAAGGGATACCGGACGACCCCCTTTTTGTAAAATTTATCAGGAAAACCGGTTAAGGTTTCGATTCTTAGCCTATTTAGTTTTTTAGCGAAGTTTACTGAAAAAAGATTGCCATAATTTAAAGCACTAAAACCAGTTCAGTATTGTCCGGGAGTTTTTTGGGTTTATAAGCTAAAAGCCTTTTATGGAAAATATTTCAGAAAGTTTTGTATATTCATTGATTGGAGACTTTTTTAGCCATCTTTTAATAATTCTACCTGAAAATCAATTTTTAATCATTTTATCAAAAGCGGTTTCCGTTCAATTTTTTTCAATTTGTTTTAATTGAAGTTTGTTAAAATTTTTAAACCATAATGCCTTATTTCAGGCACTCCTCAAACTTGCAGATGACTTACTGCATAGCAGAGATAGCCATTGGCCAGACTTTCGTAATTTTAGCCTCCATTGGCGGTTTCTTGCTGATCAACCGTTGGTTTACCGATTTTCCGCTTGCCTTTTTGGAATCGGCTCTTTCCTCACCGCCCGATTCCTGACCGGTATACAATTTGTTATGGTTTATCTTAGCAACAATGGGCTGTGTTTTGTAATCAGCGCTTGGTCATTTTAAGCTTTCCATTCCTATTCTTTTCGCTTTTTAACCCACTTCCACAACCGGCTATCCCGGACTTTTGAAAACCCGTTGCTAAAGCCGTATTTATCCATTACCGAAGCCAAAGTACTCACAACAGCCAGCACTCCGCTAAGGGCGCCTACGTAACGGTCCACCAATTCAGGTTTCAGGACGCTGATACCGGCCAGTATCACAAATATGAAAGTCAACAGGGCATTCCGCATATTCTTCATGTTCCCGTTGACCCTTTTATCATTTTCAAAGGCTTTCATTTCTTCAGGGGTGGGAGCATCCTTTACAAAATTCGCAAAACTGTCATTGAAAAGTACAAACTCCCCCTCTTCTTCTTCCTCTTTTATAACCCCTTTTCTAAAAAGCCACTGAAGCGTTTCCACATTATTGTAATTGACAAAACGCTCAGTAGCAAAGTTGTATAGCATTTCTTTTTCCCTTAGCGAAAGTTTATCCCAAATTCCCTGGTAATAGCCACTATTGAAAATCTGGATATTGGCTATGGCTTTGTTGTAAGTTGATTCATGTAAGGCAGCTTGACCGGAAGTGCTATCCCATATTTCCCTGATGTGTTGGGAAAGTTGCTGATAATTCGGCCCGTAGGGAATTTCCTGGTAAAGTTTCTTCATGAAATAACTGGCATGCCTCTCCTTTTCCCGGTCTTCTTCGTTTAAGTCGGTCCCGTAGCTCAATGGCACCACCTTCGTACCAAAATACTCGAAAGCCTCATTCCAGCTAGTCAACCATGCTTCTCGAATAGCCTCATTCCCTTCCAGTAAGGCCTCTTTGAGTTCATTCAACGTTTTGATACCTGTCAGAGCCACGGGTATTTCTTGATTTTGGCATTGGTGAATAACGTCTATGACCTGTTTAGCCAATTGTTCGTCTTCAATCAATCCTTCCATATTCTTGATCAAAACCCCACTTTTAAGCTCCTTTTGCTCTAATTTTTTGCGGAGCTGTTTTTCCGCTTCAGGTTCGGCCAGGTCCACCTGAACCGGAGGCGGCCCTTTCCAGTGTTGGTGAAGGAAATGAACAGCCTTATGAGGGTCCAGGCCAATGATGTAACTATAAGCACCGGGTAATCCTTCTGAGCCGGTTTCCGACTGGAGGTGATCTTTCAGGAAAACCCGTTTGGTTAGGTTTTTCACCAGGAAATAAAAACCAATCAAAAGAATCAGAAAACTGAGGCCAAATACGGCCTTGATCTCCTCACTTTCGTCATTAGGATGATCATGGTCCTTGTTAGGATGATCATGCTGGTTTTCTGCCTCACCTGTTTCATTATCATTTGGAGAATTGCGATCAGAAGTATCACAACCATCTTCTGAATACAAAGCTTCCCTTAAATTGTGAATACCGGCATAACTATAATTTTTGGCACTGGAGTAATCCGGGATGGTGTATAAGGTCAGGCAATTCCTTCGCCCTTTTTCAACCATTTTGAGAAAGTTGGAAGTCTTTTGACTTTCAGCAGTGTCTTTATGCTCCTTAGCTTTGTTTTGGGTCACATTATCCCAAAGCTTCTTTTCATTATGATAGGCAGTATGATGAATTAAATAACCGGGAATCAACCCGGAAAATACAATAACGAGGACCGTAAAAATGGTGTAGTGGGACAAATAACTGGCATGGTAGCTTTTAGTGGTGTAATAGTTTTCATACCAGTAAAACAGGCCGGTAAGGAAAAGACAAAAAGCCTGTAAACCGATAAAAATAGACCATTGGAAACCTTGGTTCCCCCACTGCAGCGAAGCCATTTGTTCAGCCAAACCCGCCAGCAAGCCAATAAGCACTAATAACGAGCCAACCAAAAGCAAATCCTGGATTTTCAATTGCATAGCCATTATTCGTGTTGCCATTCCACTTAAAAGAATGTAAACAGTTAAGAAGATAAAGGCCGCGGACTCCCCAATAAGGGCTATCATCACCCACATATTGTTTTTGAAATAATCTAATCCGAATACCTGTCCCATGCAACTAAGAATCGGGATATCATGACTGAATAACCAAACAAGGAAAAACAAAATATGGAGTAAAATAATGAAAGAGAGGAAAATATAGGTTTTAGCCTTGTAGGGTGTAGGTTTTAGCCAGGATCGCTCAAAGGATTGGACATTAAGCTGTAAGGTTTCACTGGTAAAAAAGCGGTATAGGCCATAAATAATAAGAAAAATAGTAAAAAGCAGGGCTAAACCCATAAGGCCTTTCACCGTTACTGCCCAATTGTGAAGGTGGTCAATCTTTTTATCCAATAAAACCACAGCCCAAACAGGTTCTTTAAGATGCAATGCATCTTGAAGTTGAGTTTCTTTAAAACGAGCATCATAGGATTGACCATCAAGCGTTAACGTGATGGAAAATGCTTTTTCATTGCCATGGGTGTTATCCATCAGGTGTTTAACGGCTTCCCATTTGGCTTTTCCTATGCTACTTTTAAGGTGGTTAATGGGTGTTTTGATAGCAGAAGAACGAAAAAAAACCTGTCCCGAATGGGTTACCAGTAAATGCTTCAAATCCAGGATAGTATCGTAGCTAACTTCCTTTAAAGGGGTCATGTCAAAAGTGATGGCCTGCATGAAAGAAGAATCTGCACAACCTTTCCCTTTCATTGAATGCGTACCCAACTTCCGGCTTAGGACCCCTTCCTGCTTATGTTTGGTGTAAGAGTAATGAGAGCCGAGATAAAAACGATCCTTAACAGCATTTTGGACGTAGTGCCTGCCAGGAATTTTGGGCAGGCTATGTTCTTCGCAGTTCGTAACCTTATTACTATCCGAAAACACTATTTTGGAAATCAAGCCATCGGATTTTATCGCTATCACTTCATGGTAGGGCAAATTACTTTCTACCGAAGGTTCCCGAATCAAGGTAAAACAGGTATCAAGATTGCTGCCTTGAATACATTCAGGTTTATTATTGGCGTCTTTATAGGGCTTTAGGCCAAATGCCTGGTTTAGGCCTTCTTGTTGTCTACTTAAAAACTTATCCTGGTTGGTAGCTAAAGCTTCCGTTAACTCCTTGGCATCGGATTTTTGATGTTGATAAATTTGATCGTTGCTAGACCAATAAGAAAGGGTAAAGCTGATAATGGTGGCAATTAAGATCAATGAAAAGACAGACCATTCTACCTGGGAACGGGTAAGCATATCCCCGTCACTCATGGCAAAAAGGACAAGAAGCGGGAAAGCCACTATTGCTAAAAGGATCAGCGTAACCAACCCGTAAAACAAGGGGAAGCTTTGGTTTAAACCGGCCTTACTGAATTTTTTTGCTTCAATAAGCCCAATAAGATTGAAATCAATTCCTTTGAAATTAGCAGGGACTTTGTAAGCCCGGTAATTCGTATTGGAAATGGTAATTTTAAAATTTGTAATCCCTCCTTTAATCCCATAATCAATAGAATCCTGTTGTGCTAAAAGCTTTTTAACCGGAAATTGTTGGTGCGGATAAATTACATTCCCACCGAAATCAGTGATAATAAGGCGGTCAAAAAAATCGCTTTCCCCAAAATCATTCATCAAGAGACCCATTTTTTGTTTTAAGAGGTATTGATCCTGACTGATGCTATCCAGGGTTTCAACGAAATCATCCCCTTCTTTCTCGTTGGCGTAAGCATTGAGAATATTGAGGAAATGGGTCCTGGCCACATTAATATTGGTAATCCCTTCCTGGTGAAGCTGTTCCTGATTTTTGGTATACTGGTAATAGAGTAGGCCACTTATAAGGATGATACCGGCAAACAGTAAAGCCCAGATACGATGGCTCTTAAAGCTCATGACGTTTCGTTTTTGGTGAAAAGTAATGGGAAAAAATGACAGCAGGCGATTCGTTATTAAAGCTCATAATCAACTAATAGGTCGGTCGGGGTTAAACCATTTTTATAGCTTCCAATCCGGCTTGGAGCCAATCGTAGTCGAAAGCCGGTGAGACGTCCAGTTTATCCTTCCTCAAATTGGAATGGGTGTAAATACCCTCAAAGTCTCCTTCCAAAAGACTTGGTTCATAGGCATTATGGGGAATCAAGTCTGGAGCTAAACCAAACTCCTGAATTAGGTGCCGGATAAGTTGAATAAGTGCTTTCATTTGGGCCGGTGAATAGGGTGCCCAATATTCCTGTTTGCGCCAAGGATGATGGACGGGTTCATCTTGAGGTCGTTTGTAAGTAACTTTACCGTTAAACCAGGTAAAATGGTCACCCTCTTTACTCAAAGCCCCTTCATTGCACAACTCAATGGCAATAGCCTCTGCATCCCTTTCGGAACCTTCTATTCCTAAATGGTATAGCCAGTATTCCGGGTCAAAATGCTGATAAATACGGCCAAAATAGGAAATGGAAAAGGCTGCTCCAATCCGGTTTTCTAAATTTTGCCAATGGTTTACATGGCTCATCTTTTCATTTCCCTTATCGTCTATGGTATGCCCCATGGTATGGTGAATAACAATAGTCTTTTTCGGATAACTTTCTCTTATGTAAGCATTGCTTTTTAAAGGATAAGACGATTGATCAATATTAGGCTCAGGCAAACTTTCCATTTTAACTAACAAGGATTGTTTCGTTTCCTGGTTGATTTCCCCGGTTTTAGCTAACCCGGTTTGTTCCTGGAAATCCTTCAGGTTGGATTCAGTTTCAGGACCATAAAGCCCATCAATGGCAAGATCATGACCAATGGTAAAAAGTAGTTGCTGAGTTCTTCTTATTGTTTCCTGCTCGGAAAGATCCTTTTGAAAGGTATTTTGCTGAGATTTCTTTTTGGTTTCCTTCTGAGCTTTTTCACGTAGTATATCAAGGGTATTAGGCCCAACTTTCCCATCTACCGCCAACCCCTGTTGCTTCTGAAAATCCTTAACGTCATCCTGGGTTTCGGAGCCATATATCCCATCCACCGATAAATAGTAACCAGCATCTTTCAGCATTTCTTGTATTTGCCGAATTTTTGGGCCCTTATCACCTTTCTGATAAATATTGGACGCCATAAGCTTAACTTTTGATAAACCGAATATAATATTTTAATTTTAAATGAATAATATACTTATAATGAACCTCGTGACCAGAAAATCGTAAAAAATCTCAATTAACCCAAGCTTCACTTGATTAGGCAACCGTTATGATAACCTGAGTTTGAACCTTAGATTTGCGTGGCAAGGTAATTATATCGTTATATTGGTAAAGGCTTTGAGCATTTAGCTCCCGAAAAATTTTGACTTTTCTTAGTTCTGGATAAAGAATTGGTATGCATAAGCCGTATTGGAAATGGGTTCCAAGTGAATGAGGTTTAATTTTGTTTAGATAGAAACTAAACACCCCCCCTCTGGAGGAGAGACGACAGGGGGAGGGACAAAGCATGACCGGCTTAAAGCAAATGCCGTATTTATAAATCTACCCATTTAATCACCTGTAAGCGGGGTGCAAAAACTTTCATAAGCATTGGAGAAAGGGAATCTCACAACCGGCTTCTGAAAAAGATGCAAGTACATACAATTGGGTGGCAGATTCTCAAAAGGCTTATGACTTATCATTGATACTGGACAAACTCAACTCCTCCTCAAAAAATGATGGTCTAAAATCAACGTTAGGGAATAGCCTGCGGATTTG
>CAZQQN010000022.1:0-11285 GCA_964595485.1 uncultured Sphingobacteriales bacterium
AAGGACATCCACGTAGAACCGAAGCCTTTGCCATCAATCAGCGGCAATGACACGGTTTGTGAGTACACCACTGCCCATGGTTACAGCACGACAGATAAGACCGGCCACACGTATAGTTGGAGCGTTACCAACGGCACGATAGCGACAGATAGTGGCAATAGCATCACGGTAGATTGGTCCGGTAATGGCAGTGGTCAGGTAGAAGTGACTGAGACGAACGAAGAAGGTTGTGATACAACCATTAAACAAGAAGTGGTTATTCATAAAAAGCCCTATCCTTCAGTTGTGGGTAAAACGAATGCCTGTGAATTCAAACCAGGTGTTACTTATGAGGAAGTTAAAAGCAGTGACCATTATATTTATCAATGGTCTATTCAAAGTGGTGAAATACACGAAAAGAGTGGTGATAAAATTAAAGTAAAGTGGTTTGAAGCTCAGAATAAAGGTAATTTAAAAGTTAAGGTGATTAATGGTTATGGATGTTTTAATTATGATTCGACAAGTGTTGAAATTGACCCTAAGCCAGAGCCAGCGATAAAAGGTAAATCTAACCTATGCGCATTCTCTGAAAATACCAAATATTTTACACCCGTCACACCCAATAGTCAGTATAAATGGAATGTCATAGGCGGTACAAAGGAAAAGGTCTTACCCAATAAAATTAGGGTGGATTGGTTGAATGCAGATAGTGGAATTATCGAAGTTCATGAAACCAATGCCTATGGTTGTGATACGACTGTTAAGAATACTATTAATATTCACCCAACACCCAAACCTGAAATTGTTGGAAAGATCCGTCCCTGCGTGAAATCTAAAAAGGCTTACAAACTGAAAGGCAATCACCTTGACACAATTAAGTGGGATGTTCAAAGTGGTAACATTAATAAATCTAACAGAGAAGAAATTAATGTGACTTGGCATAGTAAAGCTACTGGAGGTTTACAATCAAATCAAGGCAAAATAGCAGCAGAAGTAGTTTCTAATAAGGGGTGTGATACCAATGTTAATGAAAGTGTTTACCTGGAAAATATCAATGCCAGAATAAGTCCCAAAGATTTACAGGGATGTGCTCCTAAAGATGCCGTTTTTAGTGCCAGTAAGAGTATCAATGCCAATACATTTAAATGGCGTTTTGAAAGGGAAGAATCCGGGTCAGGAAAACGAGTTGAGCATTTATTTGAAAAACCTGGAGTGTACAGGGTTAGGTTGATAGCCAGGAATGGCAATGAAGGATGTGTTGATACCGCTTATTCAGAAGTTCGTCTAAGTAGCGAACCAAAAGCCAAGTTTACTTTAAGGGAACCTAAAGATAAAGACAGTTATGAACTTGGAAAGGATGAGGTGATAGTAAATAATCAATCAAGCAATGCTGAGCAGTATTTATGGAAATTCGGAGATGGGTTTACCACTACGCAGCCAGAACCGTCATATGAATACAGTGACACTGGCTCATACGATGTCTCTCTTTTCTGCACTAATCCTAACGGATGTTTGGATTCAATCAGTAAAACAATAGAAGTCTCTGCCAAACCTTACATTTTTGTTCCAAACGCTATTAGCAGAAATGGGGATGGATTGAATGATAATTTTTCAGCTAGTGTAAAAAATGTTCAGAATTTTAAAATACTTATTTTTAACCGTTGGGGAGAGATAATCTTTCAATCCACGGATAAGGATTTTAGGTGGGATACTTCTTATAAAGGGGAAGAAGTTCCGCAAGGAACCTATAGCTACCTTATAAAAGCTCAGGATTATGACGGTAAAAATATTAAGAAAGAGGGAACCATCAACCTTATCAAATAAAAGCTTATCCTATTCCCATTTTTTTGAGTAGAACCTGGTCTTATTATAAGGCCAGGTTCTGCTTTTTAAATTGTAGCTTGGCAATTTTGAACTAATTATTAGCTGGATAATTTATTAATCTTAACCACTATTTGCCGCCTTTTTCATTTTTAAGGAAATTAGGATCATAACGAACTTGAGAAAAGGCATGAAGCAAAATAGCCCTACTTAGTCTGAAATTATAAGGTGATAAAAGCACTAAAAAACCTGAAATTACTCCCACGTATAACCAAACATTACTTGATTGACTTACTATGTAAATGATAATACCTAATATGACACTTAAAGCTATTGTCAAAGCATAGGAAATATACATGGAACCCCAGAAAAAGCCAGGTTCTATTTCAAACTGTAGGCCACATTTTTCACAGTTCGTGTGCATATCTGTGAAGTGCAGGCCATAGGTAGGATATTTAAACATGTTTCCTTTTCTACAGCGGGGACATTTCAGTTGAAAGATTGATTTTAAAGCCATGGAAGAAAAAGCCGAACTTTATGCGCTGGTTTCTACCTTTTTCTGTTTCCTGTACCAAACATACCCAACAACACCGGCAGCTAAATATGGCATCACAAGGAGGTATATAACGCCGCTGTTCAACGTTGAAGCAATTTTTGTTTCTTCCTGAGCGTTAGCATCCTCGGCGCTTTTTTTACACATGGCACATTGACCAAAAGCGGCCGGCGTAATGCTGATGAAAGCTAACCAAAGTCCTAAAATTAATGCTAATTTTTTCATTGTTTTTTTCATAATCCAATTCTTTAAACCGGGTAATAAGGTTCTATCATTAAATAAACAATTACCCCAGTCAAACTAACGTATAACCAAATCGGTAAGGTCCACCTTGCAATTTTTTTATGCTTAAAGTAATCCATCCTCCATGCCCGGAACAATGTAATCAATGCCAGTGGAACTACAGTTATGGCAAGCAGTATATGAGAGATCAGGATAAAGTAGTAAATGTATTTGACCAGTCCTTCACCACCAAAACTGGTATGCGGGGCTCCATAGTGATAGGTTAAATAAGAAATAAGGAAAATAACAGAAAAAATGAATGCACTAACCATTGCAGAGCGATGGGCAACAACTTTTCCATTCTTAATAAGCACAAACCCAATTAGTAACAAAAGGAAAGTTAAAGCGTTGATGTAAGCATTGAATTCCGGTAAGAGGTAAATTTTCTCATTCAGAGGGGCATCCATTCCCTGAGATTGAATAAGCAGGAAAGCTACGACTCCAACAACCAAAACCGATATAGCGGAAATAAGACGCAGCCAGAGTTTCTCGCTCAATACTAGCATAAGTTTTAGGATTCCTCTTCTGATAAAACAACTATCTCATCTTTTAGTTTTTTATAGTCCTCCCGCTTTGTGCCTTTGTAAAAACCTCTTATTCTTCTTTCTTTATCAACCAGGATAAATTGATCGCCGTGTTCTATTTCACCTTCAGTTGACGTATTTTTCGTTCTATTAACCGTTATTAAAAAATCATTGATGGCCAAATCCTGGATTTTAGCCTCATTACCTGTCATTAAGAGCCATTTTTCATCATTAATACCATTCTTATTAACAAAGTCTCTTAGCTTTTGAACATCGTCATAATTAGGTTTTAAACTTATGGAAAGGATTTTAAAATCCTTCAGGTCTTGATATTTGTAGTTAAGGCTTTGAAGTTTCCGGATCAGTTCCATGCAATGGTCAGGGCAGTCAGTGTAAAAAAAATGGACCAAAAGAATCTTGTCCCTCAGATCCTCTTTGTAATTGATCTTTTCGCCTTTATGGGAAGTTAGGATGAAAGGTCTGATTTTATGATAAACCGTATCATTATTTTTAACCTGCTTGGGGCCAAGTATAGGGAGCTTTTTGTAATGATTTTTCCCGGTGTGCAGGCAGAAAGTTACCAAAAATGGTAACAGGAAGGCGAGGAATATTACGACAATAACCCGTATTTTTTTAAAATTCCTCATTTACCCATAAAGGTGTTTTAAACTTGAATGCCCTCATAAATGAGCAAAGCAATCATATAAAAGATAAACAAAAAAGGTAGCACAATTGAGTACATGAGGTTTATCTTCTCATGTTTAAGGTGCATGAAATAAGCAATGATATAAAAAGCTTTCAGAAAAGTAAGGCCGAGGAATATTACCGTCCTTAAGGTTCCACCTTCCATAGTAAAAGCAATAAGAAACTCAAGCGCTGTTAGGAGCGTCAGGACGATAGCAGCGTAGAATATCTCTTTTTTGTTAGAATGGGGAACGTGAAGTCCCTTTTTAGTCTCTGAAACTTCCATATTCTAAACTTTAACTATTTAAATGTTTGACAATCTTTAAAAGTTCTCTGCACTATATGAGGTAGAACAGGGTAAAGACAAAAACCCAAACCAAATCCACAAAGTGCCAATATAAGCCAATTTTCTCTACCATTTCATAATGCCCTCTTCTTTCAAAAACGCCTCTGCTAGTCATGATAGCTGAAATACCCACTAAAATTAATCCACTAAAAACATGAAAACCATGGAAACCTGTAATAAGGAAAAATAATTGCCCGAACATAACATCTCCGTGGTGGTTCCCGGAAAGGGTTGTACCGTGCTGTATCATGTGGGTCCATTCCATAGCCTGGCATCCTAAAAAAGTAGCTCCCAGAATAATGGTGGCAATTAAATACTTAATAACACTTGATCTTTCTTTATTCTGACCAGCTTCAACAGCCAACACCATCGTTACACTGCTTAAGATAAGAATGAATGTCATCAAGCCAACAAAAACAAGTGGTGCACCACTACTTACAACGAAAGGTACACTATCAAAAACTTTCTCCGGGTTTGGCCAATTTGTAGATCCCATCCTTAAGAAGCCGTAGATAAGCAACAATGCAGAGAATGTAAAAGCATCAGAAAGGAGGAAAAACCACATCATTAATTTCCCGTAGCTGGACCCAAAAGGAAGGCGGTTACCTTCCCATGCATTTGTCTGTTGCTGAGAGGTTTGTGCGGTTGTTTCAGTAGCCATTTACTTTCATTTTTCTTAACGTAACACTGACAAAAATATGAATAAATAAAGCCATAACCCACCCATAAAGTGCCAAAAGGTGGTACAAAGGTGTATTTTTAACAGCGAACCTGCATTGATTTTGAATCTATGGGCGGATATGATGTTACTGATAAGGAAAGCTAGCCCACCTAAAATATGAGCAGCATGAACAAAAGCAATGATATAGACAAACGATCCTGAGGGATTACCAACGTAGTAAACACCTTGATCGACTAAGGCCAAAAGCCCACTATATTGGTTAATCAGAAAGCCAATGCCTAGTAAAAAGGTGACCCATAGGTGGAGTTTTAACTGGGTCAAATAGTTATTTTTAGCAGCCCAGTAGGCTAGTTGCATAAATATGCTGCTTAGTAATACAATAAGAACTGATAATTGAAAAATATCCGGAAGAGCAAATTCTTCCCAGTTACCCTCAGCTCTTCTTACAATGTAAGCACTTGTAAAAGCAGCAAAAAGCATAAGAACAACCACCAGGAAAAGCCACATTGTGAATTTCAGAGGGTGTACCCGGTAATTTGATGTTTGATTATTCAATATTTCTGCTGTCATTTTTAAACAAAAAGTTGGTCAATAAACAGTATACCAAGAATCAGGGGTAAATACAAAAAAGAACCGAACATGAGCTGAAGGGCTGAACGATCTTTAAGGTCGTAAAAAAGCTTTACAGCCTGAATGAAAAAGATTACCGATAATAATAAGCATATCACACCGCTGACTAATGATATAAATCCTAATTTTACCGGTACCAAAGAGACGGGAATTAAGATTAGTGTCAGCATCATGATCTGAATAGCCCCGATTCTGTCTTTATTTGACCCCATCGGTAAAAGTTTGATTCCTGCTTTCTCATACTCATCATTCATTACCCAGGCAATAGCCCAGAAGTGAGGAAATTGCCAAAAAAACTGAATAGTAAATAAGGCAATAGCGAAACTTGTAATTTCTCCGCTAGCTGCTATATACCCGGAAAAAGGGGGTATCGCTCCTGATATTCCTCCTATGAAAACAGCGATTGGGCTAACTTTTTTTAGCGGCGTATAAGCAAATCCGTAGATGACCAAACCGATAAAAGCTAATAGGGCGCTGAGTTGGTTAAGGAAAATCCCCATGATGCAAACGCCAACTAAGCCCATTATCAAAGATGCCAAAACCGCCTCTTTTACATCCATTCTACCTTCCGCTAATGGGCGATTGGCAGTTCGGCTCATTAACCTGTCTGAATCTTTTTCAATGGTTTGATTAATAGCGTTAGAAGAGCCAACAATTAGAAAACTTGAAACCAACAATAGCCAAAAACTTCCCCAATCAATACCTACTCCTAAATTCGAGGCCAATAAAAAACCCATCAAACTTGAGAAAACCACTAAAAGGGTTAACCTCAATTTTATCAACTGGGTATAATCCCTGATTTTTTCCTGTATGATTTCAAGCGTTTTTATGGATAACGATTTATCCGCTATCATGAGTTTTTTTTAGATGAGTTCCCATTATTGGGTTGGCTCAGTTTCTTTTTCTGTATCCTCTTCTTCTGCCTCACCACCTACACCTTGTTGATGGTCAAGCGGATAATAGTCTTCCCGGTCATACTCAATGCCCCTTTCAAGGTCATCGTCACTTATGGTCTGAGGCAAAAAATCCGCTGTTATACCTGGTTTACTGTAATCATAAGCCCATCTTTTAACCTCAGGTATAGCACCAGGCCAATTACCGTGACCCGGTTGTATTTCAGGTGTTGTCCATTCAAGTGTGTTAGATTTCCAGGGATTGCGATTTGCTTTCTTACCTTTAAACATACTGTTGAAAAAGTTGTAAACAAAGATCAGTTGAGCAAGGAAACCTAAAATAGCCGCTACACTTATAAAGGTATTAAGATCGACCCACTCATTAAATGTTTGGAAACTGGTAAATGAATAATACCTCCTTGGAACACCATCAATTCCCATGAAATGCATAGGGAAAAAGACAAGGTATACTGACGCAAATGTTAACCAAAAGTGTAGGTAACCCAACTTTTTATTCAGCATTCTTCCGAATAACTTAGGGAACCAATGATAAACCCCTGCAAACATTCCAAAAATTGAGGCACTTCCCATAACGATGTGGAAGTGGGCCACAACGAAATAAGTATTATGCAAAGGAATATCCAGGGCATTGTTACCAAGGAAAAGACCTGTCAACCCGCCTGATATAAAAACTGAAATAAAACCGATGCTGTAAAGCATTGCGGTCGTTAATTGAATGTTGCCTTTCCAAAGCGTTGCTAAGTAATTAAAGACTTTTACCGCCGAAGGGACTGCAATTAGTAAAGTGGTAAACATGAATACTGACCCAAGGAACGGATTCATGCCTGTGGTAAACATGTGGTGTCCCCATACAAGAAAAGAAAGAATGGTTATACCGAAGAGGGACAAGACCATGGCCCTGTATCCGAAAATAGGCTTTCTTGAGTTGGTAGCCAGAATTTCCGACACCATACCCAATGCAGGAAGTAGGACAATATATACTTCGGGATGCCCCAAAAACCAAAATAGGTGTTGCCATAGTAGTGGACTACCTCCGGTTTGATTAACCAAAGGTTCACCTGCTATAAAGATATCGCTTAGATAGAACGATGTCCCAAGGCTTCGGTCTGAAATTAACAGGACTGCAGCGGCAAATAAAACGGGGAATGTTAACAATCCTAAGACAGCAGTCAATAACAAGGCCCAAATTGTTAAAGGAAGCCTTGTCATGGTCATGCCTTTGGTCCTCATATTCAGAATTGTACTGATGTAATTAAGGCCGCCCATAGCAATGGCAGCAATAAAAATGGCCATGGATATTAACCAGAGGGTCATGCCTAATCCCGAACCGGGCATTGCCTGGGGTAATGCACTTAACGGTGGATAAATGGTCCATCCAGCTGCTGCCGGGCCACTTGAAATAAATAAGGATGCCAACATGATAACCGTGGAAACAAAAAACAGCCAATAGGAAAGCATATTGATAAATGGGGAAGCCATATCCCTGGCGCCTACCTGTAAGGGAATCAATAAGTTACTAAATGTCCCTGATAGCCCACCGGTTAATACAAAGAATACCATAATGGTACCGTGCATTGTCACCAAGGCAAGGTAAAAACTGGGGTCGATCGATCCGCCTTCCGCCCATTCACCAAGAATGGACTGAAGCCATGGGAAACTGGATTCCGGCCAGCCCAGTTGCAAACGAAATAATGAGGAAAGCAGGCCCCCAACCAGGCCCATAAAGATCGCCGTCAAAAGGTATTGTTTAGCGATCATTTTGTGATCCTGGCTGAAAATGTATTTGGTTATAAAGCTCTCCTCGTGATGTTCTTCATGATGGGTTTCGTCATGTGTTAAAGCCTCAGCACTCATAACAATAAAGTTTTTATAAAGTTATCCAATCTATTTTTTAGCAAATTGTTCTTGCTGCTTCTGAAAAGTTTCTTTCTCTGAAAGCCAGTTCTGCAATGAATCAGGCTTTTCAACCCAAACCTTGGCTTTCATATTGTAATGAGCTGCACCACATATTTGATTACAAGCCATTTCGTATTGAAAATCCTCATTATCGACTTTTTCCTTCATTGTTTCGGTCGAGATGGTGGGAGTGAATTTAAAGGTATTATTCATACCGGGCTGAGCATACATTTGAACCCTGAAATGGGGTAGGTATGCACTGTGTATCACATCTCGCGAGCGAATTTTAAAAACAACCTGTTTGTCAAGGGGCAAACGTAAATCACTCGTTATAATATCATCTTGCGCATTCGGATCATCTGGGTTTAATCCAAGGGGATTCTCGCCCGGTTCTATCCGCGTGAAATCAGATTCCCCTAATTTTCCATCATTACCTGGATACCTGAACTTAAAGTTGAATTGATAGGCAAACACTTCTATGACCTGCGCATCGTCTTTAGGAGCACTGTTGATGTTACGCCATGATATAAAACCAAGGATAACCAATATGGCCAATGCGATAGCGGGGATGGTTGTCCAGAAAATCTCAAGTTTGTCATTAACCGGGTAATAAAGGGCTTTACTTTTATTCTGACCAGTGTATCTAAAGGAAAAGAAGAATAGTAAAACCTGGGTAACAATGAAAACAATGCCCGTGATGATCAAGGTTATAAGGAATAGTTGATCTATGCTCGATCCATGCTCAGATGCTGCTTCCGGAAGTAGATACTGGGTGTGGATATTAAATTCATAAACAATCCCAACTGAGCCGGCTACCAAAAATAAACCCAATAAATAGGCATTCACCTTAAACCAGTTAATATCGGGCAGTTTGTTGTTATAGTTCAGGAATTTGATTAAAATATTGACTGAAATAACGAAAAGTACTAAAAGCAATAAGATGGTAAGGGCTGCGAGGGTCTTAAAAGTACCATCATTCATTATGCTACCTTCGGAATAAATATTCTCTGGGCCTGAAGACCCACCACCTCCCGCAGAAGCTTGCGCTTCCCGGGCTTTTTCCGTTTCACTTTTTATGTAGGCAAGAATTGATCTTACTTCATCCGGTGTTACGTTAGCCGGCGGCATGATGGTCTGGTTGTACTCATTAAAAAGGTTAACCGCGTACTCATCACCGGCTTTTACCAATTCCTGGGAATTTTGGATCCATTTTATCAACCACTCTTCTGGCCTTCTTTCGTTAACCCCAGCGAGAGCAGGACCGACTAGTTCCTCATTGATTTTATGGCAAGTGTTACAGTCATGTTCTTGGTATAACTTTTCACCCTTTGCAGCAGTGATTTTTGCCGATTCGGATTGCTCTGAGGAAGCTGTGTCGGTTTTAGCTGATGCTGTGTCTTGAGCAATGGCTGAAAATGATAACAAAGTAAGGGCAGGAAGTAGAAAAAGGATTGATTTCAACTGTTTCATCATTATCTCCAAACAATTTTGTCTTGTAGATACCAACTGAATAACCATTTAAAAATATCCGGTGCAAATCTATTCCAAATTCCACTCATATCATTGAAAAAATTCTAATTTTTAACCATTCTAATGGCTAGTTTGTTCGCACATTTTAGCGTAAAATTACGCTATTTACTACCCAACTATGCAACAACTTGTCGAACCTAAAGTTTTTAAATTTACCTGGCGGGCTGTTTTACCTTGTACTTTATGATTCCAGCTATCGACTCAGCCCGTTTTTTTGCCTCATCAGCTTTTTTACCGTGAAAATTGGCATCCACCGTTTCATAAAACAAGGACAGCCATGTTTGAAAGTGTTTTTCAGTAAGATTGACCTTTTTGGATAATTGAATATGCTTCTCCATAGGATTGCCTTCATATGCCTGGCCACCTAAAAGGAGGCTTTCCCAGAAGTTGTACATGATAGGCAAGTGATGATTCCAGTCAACCTTGGCTACACCATTAAAAATTGGCCCCAATAAAGGGTTTTTAGTGACTTTTTCATAGAACCGGTCTACCAGATTTTCTATATCATGGCGATTTTGAATATCTTTTAGCATATTAAGACCTTTTAATCTTTATTTTGAGATACCAAGTAAAAAAACATGCTATGGATTTAAAAAAGTGCCTTCCATCTTAATAATTTTGAATTTGAGATTTGGTAAAACGGTTGCGTTTTTCTCAAAGAATCAGATGAACGAATGGTAAGCAAATTAAAGCAAAAGGAATACGCGGATTCCGTGAAAAAAAAGGCAAACGAACTTGGCTTCGACTTTGCCGGCATAGCAGAAGCAGGCTTTTTGGAAGAAGAGGCGCCTTTACTTGAGCAGTGGCTAAAGAATGGAAAGCAGGGAGAGATGAGCTACATGGAACGGTATTTTGATAAACGATTAGATCCCAGGAAATTGGTTGATGGTGCCCAGTCTGTGATATCAGTTATGTACAATTATTATCCCGGTCAAAACCAACAAAACCCCGATAGTTACTATAAAGTCTCAAAGTATGCCTATGGCCGGGATTACCATAAAGTGATGAAGAAAAAGCTTAAAGCTTTATTGGACTACATACGCGACTCAATAGGTGACGTCAATGGCCGTGTTTTTGTAGACTCGGCACCTGTAATGGATAAGGCATGGGCCAAAAAGGCTGGTGTAGGATGGATGGGAAAGCACACCAACATACTTAACAAAAATGCCGGGTCATATTTTTTTCTTGGCGAGCTTATTATTGATTTGCCATTAAAGCCGGATGCTCCGGTTGCTGACCATTGTGGTAATTGCACGAGATGTATTGATGCCTGTCCTACCGAGGCTATCACCCCTTACGGAGTGGATGGTAGCAAATGTATTTCCCATTTTACCATTGAAATGAAGGAAAAGATCCCGGAAGATTACCGTGATAAGTTGAATGGTTGGATTTTTGGTTGTGATATCTGCCAGGATGTATGCCCCTGGAATAAATTTTCAAAAAA
>CAZQQN010000022.1:11295-46484 GCA_964595485.1 uncultured Sphingobacteriales bacterium
ATGACGGAAGAAATCTTTCAAAAGCATTTTGAAGGCTCTGCTATCAACCGGGCTAAGTTCGAGGGATTGAAAAATAACATACAGGCAGCCAAAGAAGGGGCCAAACGATATGCGCAAAAGCTTTCGGGTAAGTAACCCGTGGGTTATGGGTTTTACCTGGTTATTTGTGCCATGAAGCGCTGATGGTTCGGGTGGGGCATTGGATATTTTTTCGCTGACAAACAAGACTTAGCCATTGACGGCTTATTAATCTGAAGGGAAACCTGTCAAGTTGCTGTAGAATAAAAAAGCAGCCAATGGAAAACTAATCATTGACTGCTTTGATCCTAGGTTGCTTATATTCTTGCTGACCGTTTAATGCTTGATGAAACGGATTTGCTCCTTTTTATCCGCTTTCTGAATACGCAGGATGTAAACACCGTCAGGAATGCCAGCCACATCAATCTGATTTTTGTTACCCTTGAAAGTTTTGAGGGTCTTTCCATCCGTGTTGATAACAGCAAACTTTTGAGCTTTTAAACTTTCAGGGATATTAAGCTTTGACTGAGTGGGATTGGGATAAATCTTCAGGTTTTTGGCTTCTGTGTTGGCTACAGAAGTGGTGCTATCACTTTGATCCGTGCTATCACTTTGATCCGTATCATCTTGTAAGAAAGGATAACGCCATAACTTGGCTTTCCTTTCATCTGTTTTCCGGTTTAGCCCGCCTGTTAAATAAACGCTACTATCCGAAACAAAGCTGGTTGGTGCCCATAAGCTTACGCCCGGATGAGCGGGTAACTCTTTCCAGGTAGAATCTGCTGGATTATATTGCCATAGTTGCCCCGAATCCATATAACCATGATCGCCGCCATCCCCACTTAAAACATAGCCTTTGCCATTGAAGGAGAATTGAGCCCCGGCAACCCTGGGTTGACCAGGAAAATCCTTAAGCTCTCTCCAGGAACTATCCTTGGGGTTCCATTGATACCAATCATCCAAAACACCAGCAAAATTGCTTCCTGGAGCTCCACTTGGCCCATGACCCATACCGGCATATAGTTTTCCATTTACGGTAAAATGGTAAGGATGATGCCTGGGAGGCCCTGGTAAATCAGGTAATTGTTTCCACTGGTTTTCTTCAAGGTTTAAAACCCACCAATCTTTCAAATTACCTGAATTCCTATTATCCCCTAATCCAACATAAATCTTTCCATCTATAGCCTCTAATGCGGGGTGTCTTCTTCCTGCGCAAGGACAGTCGGGAAGTTTCTGCCACTGTCCTGTGGCTGTATCATACTGCCATAAATCATTAAGGTAGCCATTTGCCCCAAGTCCAAAACCAAGGTAACCTTTGCCTTGATGAGAAAGCCCTATAGAAAAACCACGTGATGGCCCCGGAAAACCATTCAATTGTTGCCAGGAGTCATTTTTCACATCATACGAGTAAAAATCGCTTAGAATAAAAGGATTCTCGTTAGCATCTTCATACCAGCCTGTTGAAACATAAGCTTTGCTTCCAATGGCAAAACCAACCGGATGATCTCTTTCCTGCCCGGTAAAATCAGTTTTTTCCTGCCATTCTTGTCCTGTTGTAATAAACCCTGAACAACAAAGTAAAGCGGTTAAAAGTAAATAAGCGTATTTCATGTTAGTTAGCTTTAACGATTTAATACCTTCAAAATTAAGCAAATCAGGTTTAGTTGTATGCAAGGATGCTGACAAATTTTTTTTATTCAACATTTCTTTTCTTTCAAATTTTTTATCTTGATTTAAAGTGAAATTATTTTATATAAATGATTTGTTGTAAGACATAGGAAATGTTTGAGGGATTAATTGGAAGTCCTACGATTGTTAATGTTAGCCTGTTGACCATAAAGGTAATGATCGAATTGATTAAATCCTCGTTTAATAGAGCTTGATCAATACTGGAATAAAAATTGAGATTAAAATTAACCAAAGTTTAAAAATTACATTTAAATTTATAATAGTTATTTATTTTTGAAAACAAAGAGCCTTGCAAAGGTTTATTGTCATAATAATTCTGATCCTACTGATCGACAGCGTCCCTGTTAAAGATAGCATAGCGCTAAATGAGAAGGGATACTCACCTACCACTGTTAACATGTTTTTAGCGGGTGATGTCATGACCGGAAGGGGAATCGACCAAATCCTGCCATCCTCTGTTGATCCGGAGCTTCACGAACCATTTATTCAGGATGCCAGGCGATATGTTAGCATTGCAGAACAAAAAAGCGGTGAGATAAACACACCTGCTTCTTATCGATATATTTGGAATGGGCCTTTTGAGGTACTCAATAGAATGAATCCTGAATTTACACTGGCTAATTTAGAAACAGCGATCACCACAAACGATGACCCATTAAAAAGGAAGAGTGTGCATTACCGAATGCACCCGGATAATGTAAAAGTTTTAGAAAAGCTTAACATTGACATTTGTTCGCTTGCCAATAACCATGTAATGGATTGGCAAAAGGAAGGGTTGCTGGAGACTATGCAAGTGTTAAGAGAGACAAACATAGCTTATACCGGTGCTGGGGAAACCGAAAACGAAGCAAAAGATCCTGCCATTCACAACACCCTTGCAGGTAGTATATTTGTTTTTGGGTATGCCACCAAAAGCAGTGGCATCAAGCGAGCCTGGAGGGCCACAAAAGATAAGCCCGGATTAAACGTTATAACGCGCCTGGATGATGTCGCTGTTGAACGGATTCAAAAAAGGGTGGATTCTTTTAAACAAACGGGTGATTTCGTTATTCTCTCTATTCACTGGGGAGAGAACTGGGGTTATGAGGTTTCGGACAAGCAGCGTCAGTTTGCCCATGATTTAATCGATAAAACCGGGGTAGATCTTATCCACGGGCACTCTTCCAATCATCCAAAAGGCCTGGAAGTGTACAAGGGGAAATTAATACTGTACAGTGCCGGTGATTTTATAAACGATTTTGAAGGGATTGAAGGTTACGAAAAATACCCAACTGATATATCCCTGATGTATTTTCCGGAGGTTGATCTAAAAACCGGTGAACTGATTTCCTTAAACATTTATCCCATGGTTTTAAATCGATTCCAGCTTCAGCGAGCAAGAAAAGAGGATGTCCAGAGGATTTACGGTATTCTGGCCCAGGAAAGTGCCAAATTTCAAACAAAAATCGAGTTAAACGGGAATGTCATTCAGGTGCCGGCGAATTAGGTAGTTGATTGGATCGCTGCTCAGGTTATTTGCGAATATTTTAAACCTTTTCTTTGGTCTGAGTTTTATGTGCAACTTTCGATGATTGAAAAATTCAATTGGTCCTTTACCACTTATAAAATTTTGGGTTCATCTTGCTAGCTGGCAGAATAACGAAATGTTGCAATTCTATTCTTTGGCTTTAAAAGTGACCTTAAGGCTCACTGCTGCTTTTGCAGGCAATGTGATAAGGCCTTTCTCGGGTTGGAAAGCTTTCCACTCGCTACCATTTAACTCAACTTTTTTAATAATTACCGAGGGATCGGCTAATAAATTAGGATAAAATTCCTGCCCTTCCTTGGTTTTTTCCAAATGATAATGAAGTTCAACAGGTTTTTCCTGGACCCATAGGTTCAGGTAGAGGTAATTGAGCAAGCCGTGCTCAATAGCGTGATAAGCGGTTTTGGTTCTTACACCTTTAGCCCCTTTGATTATGGTACCATCCAACTTTACTTTTAGTATATTTCCGCCATAGGTCTCATCCAAAAAAGCATTATTCCAGAATTCAGCCCCCTTGCGGAATTTTTCTAAAAAATGATTTCTACCGGTTACGCGATACAGGTAAAGCTGGGTCATATTACCATATGCCTGAACCCACCAAGAAGCAGTTGAATCTTTCAGTTTAGGGTTATCAATTGGTATTTTATGATGCCAGGCACCTGACCTGTGATCAAAAGCTTGTGTATTCAGGGGGTTGGTTAATTCAAGAGCCTTTCTTTTGTAAGCCATTTTATCCGTCAGGTGGTGAAGCCTAAGCATAAGCCAAACTACTTCAAGGTTATGACCCACATTCATGGCCTTATTCTGCCCATCTATCAATTGCCAATCCCTGGTGAAACTTTCCATGATCCAAGGCCTTTGTGGATGCCTCATTTTATTCCAACCCATATTCACGATGGTTTCAAAATGCTTCAAGTATTCGTTTTTCCGGGTGGTAGGATAAAGGTAAGTTAAGAAACCAGAAGCTGGTGCTAATTGCGGTGAAAAATCCTTTTTATTGCTTGCGACCGATAGATTCCGGGTCAATTTATCGTAATAGCCTTGGTGCTTCTCATCCCAGGCATGCTCCCTTAGAATTTGATAGGTTGTATCCAGGTAGGCCTTAGCAGTGCTGTCCCGGGTTACTGCGTGGTATAAGGCAAGCCCGGTAATGGCATAAGTTTGCATAAAAAGGTCTTTAGCTTTATTCACCGCTTTCCCGTTACCGCTAATGGATTCATACCAACCGCCATGTTTTTCATCCCATCCATGCGTTACCAAATAGTTGAAAGTCTTATGGGCATGCTTAAGGTGCTTTTGCTCTCCACTCATCAAATAGGCTGCTGAAAAGCTGAACAGTTGACGAGCGATCATGCCTGGGTACTGGCGATCATTTTTATATGGCGTCCAATCCCTTTTGAGATAAGTATGGAATCCCCCTGAGTTCTCATTAAAAACTGCTCTCTGCCACGCTGGCATCACATCTTCTAAAGCTTGTTTTTTCCAGAATTTCCCTTTTAAAAGTTGTTGCCCATAAGTAAAGAAGGGAAACAGGATGAATGCAATGAAGATCAGGAAGGAATGAGAATAGCGCATAGGGTAATTGCTGATTTTACTGCCAAATATAAACGCTGGCCAGAAAACCTAAAAGCCTGAAAACCGTCCCAAAATTAATTTACTTGAAAGGGTATTTCATTAGCTGTTATTAAAGTGTTCCCGGTTAAAAGTATCGGATTGACCCCTGGGAATAGATAAAGATTGCCATTCATCTGACTTTATCGTTTTGGCTATGAAAACAATTTGCCCCACATGATAAGCATAGTGTGTCAATTGTCGGTGAATAGCCTCTAAAACGGAGTGTTCCTGATTCCTAATGTAAATGGTTCTGTCAAGGTCATCATCGGAAAGTGGCTCCAATGCATCAAATACACATTGCCACCCCTTTTCCCAGTAAGAAAGCAGGGCTTGTTTATCGGATAGGGTATCGTCAAATTCCGTTTCGCGATCGCGCCATTCCTTTTCACCGTCAGCATTCAGGAAATCGGTCCATCTTGATAGCATGTTACCTGCCATATGTTTTGCAACAGTGGCAATACTGTTTGCATTGGGATCTGCTAACCAATGAATTTCGTCATCGTTAAGCTGCTGAATTGCTTGCTCTCCAAGTTTTTTGTAGTAAGCAAAGAGGTTTTGCGTGCTGGAAATTACTTCACTCATTATATTTAAGATTTGATGAATTAAGTTTAGCTCCGCAGTACTTACAAAATTCGGCCTGATTCTCATGCCCTGTGCGTTTACAGGAGGGGCAGGCCCGTTGGTTTCGTTGGTGTATAGAAGCCCTTGTTATTTCCGAGGAAACAATGCCTGACGGAATAGCCAGCAAGGCATACCCCATGATCATTAAAATGGCAGCAAATACCTGCCCTAAGGGGGTTTTGGCTATTAAGTCGCTTTCACTGACGGGAGTCATGGTATTAATTGCCCAATAAATACTAATGGGGATATTCTCGAAACCATTCTCCGGGCCTTCTATGAGGTACATTAAGGCACCAATGATCATCATTAAGAATAAGGTGGAACCGAGAAAAACCGTTATTTTGGCTTTACTTGCTATTAAGGCGCGTTTTATATTTTCAGCTGCTCTTATATGGCGTGTGAGCTTAAAAATCCTGAATAGCCTTAATAATCGCAAGCCTCGAATGATAATGAGGTAATGCGGGTCCGGGAAAATTAGGCTGATGTAGGTAGGTATAATAGCCAGTAGATCGACTATGCCATAGAAACTGCGGGCGTAATGAAAGGCGTGCCTGGCTAAAAAAAGGCGCAGCAGGTATTCAATGGTAAAAAGGATCGTGATCACCCATTCTATTAAATAAAGCTGTTGCCCGTACACCTGCCTTACCGGATCAATTGTCTCCAGCACAACAAGAATAATGCTAATTACAATGACAAGAAGTAAGACAGTATCAAATGCTCTTGCTAAGGGTGTGTCTGCCTCGAAAATGATCCGTGCCAGGCGTTTTTTTAAAGGCGTTTTATTCATTCGGTTTAGCAGCTATTGAAGCCTGCTTTTTCGTAATACGGCTTAGAATTTCAGACAAAATTAAACTAAAAATCACAAAGCTCAGGAAAAGAGTGAAGCCGGGCAGAAGCGAGGTTTCGTTAGTAGCTATGGTGCTGAGCTTTGCATTGTCAAATGTTAATAAATCCATTTGACTGGCGATCATGCCATCAAATCCTATGTAGGCCATGAAAATAGCAATGATAAGGACGTCAGCCATTGACCACTTGCCTGAGTTAAAAGTAAGCCAGTGGATTATTTGATTGTGACGAATGCCAGAACTGCTAAAAAGGTAAAGCCCATTGGCAGCTAATTTCGCAAAGGGCAATAAAACACTGAAAGCCAGTACCAAAAATCCCACTAAAATTGAGTCAAGGCTTTTACTTTTCAGCAATAATTGAACGACTTCCAGTATACTTTTACTACGGTAAAAAAGGATTTGATCCTGGAATGAGATTGTCTTTCCCAATAAAATGAATTCAAAAGCATCAACCCTTGCATCAATGGCAATCATTGGAGAGCTGAGGCCGGTTATCAAAACGATAAGCCCCAGTAGTACTGAGGATATAAATAGCAAAGGATGTAAATGTTGCTGCTGCCAGCAGACGATCCAAAGTATGGGTAGGATTAGTATGATCCCGATCAATGCGTAAGTGTAAAAATTTCCCTCTTGCCTCAGTTTTTGCTTTTTATTGTGGAAGTAGGCATTGAATGCAACCCGGTCAGCTTTATTGTATTGGCCATAAATTTGATGAAGGCGCAGAGAGTCGGAATGATCATAGGTTTTGGCTGCCAATTCATCCAGTTTACTATGCAGGAAAGCCTTAAGGCGGTTTTTACTCCGCTCTTTTTTTAACTCCTTCATGATGGCATTAGTATAAGCCGGGACTTGGCTCCTCAGGTCTTCCCAATCAACTATTAAGTTGACCGAAACTTTTCTTAACTTGTCTTCTAATTGATCGTTATCCTTGTTTATCCGGGTTTTTATGCGGGATATTAATTGGTCCAGCATGACATGGATCTGGACCCTAACCAGGCTATCCTGTTTATTGCTGAATTCGAACTCATCAATTCGATTGTCAATAATGGCTTTAACTTCATTTTTCCAGCTATTGGGCGAAAATACCCCATAAGTAATCGAATTGACTATGCTGTAATCCTTTTTTAAATCTACCCTGGCTTTGGTATTTTGATAGCTTTGCACCCCACACCATATACCGGTTCCTAATAAAACGATTAAAGCCGGTAACAAGGCTATCTTAATCTTATCATTTAACCAAGGCATAGGGCTATGATTCCCAAACTTTTTGTCAAAACACTGAAAAAAATTGTGAAATAGCATGGTTATGTTCAGTAGCATGCATTGAATTCAAATGCTATAATCTTTTTTAAAGGGAAGCAGATCCAACGCATTCCATTAATCTTTTGGTTTAACATCATTGTTTTGAACAGATCGGGAACAGCTGTTGTTATGAAGATGAAAATTATTTAAGCTTCTTTAAACTATGTTATGCTATGACACAGCAACTTTATCTTAACAACAAACACCCTTTTACGAAGCAGTATACATCTTCTTGCTTCTGTTGTTGCTGTTGTCATTAGTAGCTTCACCCCCTTTTGCAGATTGCATTCAGGTTAAATGCTTTTTAAAAGCAAATCATCCTGAGTTTTTTCAATGATCACGATGATGCTTGATTCATTTACTTGAATGTTGATAACCTGGGTATAGCATTTTTTTCTTTCAAAAATTTTTGTAAAATCTTCAAAATCAAATTATTATGACTGATGCAAAAAGATCCAATGTATTAGTAAGCACGGAATGGTTAGCTAACAACCTTCATGCAGATCAACAGCAGGTGGTAGAAGTCGATGTTGATACAACAGCCTACGATCAGGCCCACATACCAGGCGCTGTTGGCTGGAATTGGCGTGAAGACTTGCAGGACTATCCCAGCCGGGATGTGGTAAGTAAGGCTGACTTTGAGAAGTTGCTCGGCAATTCAGGGATTGATAACAATACCACTATCATTCTTTACGGTGACAATAACAATTGGTTTGCTGCCTATGCTTTTTGGCTGATCCATTATTATGGCTACCCTAACGTAAAAATCCTTGATGGTGGCCGTAAGAAATGGTTTGATGAAAACCGTGAATTTTCTACTGAAAAGCCAAATATTCAAGCCAAAACTTTCAAAGCACAAGACCCGGATCTAAGTATCAGGGCTTTGAGAGATTATGTCTATGATGCTGTGAGCAATGACTACAACATTGGCCTTGTTGATGTCAGGTCACCTCAGGAATATTCGGGTGAGTTGCTTGCCCCGGAACACTTGCCGCAAGAGGGTTCTCAAAGGGCTGGCCATATACCCGGTGCTCAGAATATCGTTTGGAAAGAAGCTGTTAATGAGGATGGTACTTTCAAATCCGAGGATGAGCTCCGTAACCTTTATGAACCCAAGGGCATAACCCCCGATAAGGAGATCATTGCTTATTGCCGTATTGGTGAAAGGTCAGCACACAGCTGGTTTGTTCTGAATCAACTATTGGGGTATCCAAAAGTTCGCAATTACGATGGTTCCTGGACTGAATGGGGGAGTGTTGTAGGCGCCCCTATTGAAAAATAAGCTTGGCTTTTTCTCGGTTGGTTTTGCCACGAAGTTTGGGTGAACAAAACCTAAGCCTTCGGCAAGTATGCGGAGGAAATGAGGTCAGCCCATATTACGGATTTTATGGGGCTTATAGGTGGGGGTGTATCTAAAGTCTTTGTAAGCTTTCAAAATCGAACCTAACACTTTGAAGTTAAAACCTGATTATCAATAATTTACTTTTTGGCTGAAAGACTTTTAAAACCGAAAAATTTCCGAATTTTTCGGTTTTGATGCATCCCCTTGGGATAAAAATAAACTGCTCCAAAGTGAGGGGTTTCATACTCCTCGTTTCGTTTAATGCTCATCAAGGTTAGATTCCTCATCTTAAATAAGGTAGCTACTTTGATTGAGGTTATTAACCTTAACCGCTGATATAATCCTTTTGTATTATTTTGTTTAGTTTTATTACCTTAGTTATTCAATGGAAGTTTAACTCCTAACTAAAAGAAGAACCTTGTCTTATGAAAATTTTAGGTGAGAAAGGTGTTATTGTTTTGGTTGTTTTCATCATTTATTATTTAAGTGGTTTATCCGCCTTTGGGACTGAATTTAAGGGAAAAACACCAGGTAATTATTGGCAACAAAAGGCTGAGAATGCCTATTTGGCAAGTAATTTTGAAAAGGCCTTGAATTTTTCCCAAAAAGCGAAGGAATGGTTTGACTCTACCGGAAACAAAAAGGAATACCTCAAAACAAGCTGCAAAAAATTCAAGTATTATTTCGCGAATGATAATAAAATGAACATCGCTTTATCAGATTCAATTGAAAGGTTAATAAAATTAGCTAAAGATTATAAAAATAAAATTTTTTATGCTAAAGCTTTAAAATACAAATCGTATTTTTACAATTGATTGGCTCAAAAAAGAAAAGTTAGTTACAAAAAGGTTTTATCCTATATTGATAGTGCCTTAAAGGTGCATGGTTTTCTACCCACGCTTACTATCATCCTCCTCCGTTGCGTCATTTTTGATATTCTGAAAAGCCGTGGGAAAAAACTGGGAAGGTAACAGGGATATCAGGAATGGTAAAGTCATAAAAGTGCCCGGCAATCCGATTATAACAAAAACTGGGATGGTTTTTAAAATATCAATTAATTGAGTGCGAACTTTTTCTTTTTCAACGCTGGATAGTTTGGTGGTTCTTGCTTTTATTAAAAGTTGATAGAGTTCCTGGCTTTCTTTTATTTCCTGGTGTAATTTTGCCTTGTTATCCTTAACAGCTTTTTGAGCCCGTTTTTGAACATCCCCATTTAATTCCTTTATCTTGTTTTTGGTTGTGATCTGTTGAAAAGCTTTGGGGTTCTGAGCGATGAATACTTCGAGGGCCAGGATGGCTTCATCAGTGCTTTCATGGGTTATACCCATGCTGTTACCAAGGTTTTTAATGAATGCTTCCTCGTTTTCATCGATTTGACGGTCTGACATGATGAAGAGGATAGCAATCTCCAGGTAAAACCTTTTAATCAGCCAAGGATGGTGAGAGGTGAAAGCGATTTCATCCGGTTTTTTAGGCTCGTGAACCAATTGCTTAAGGTTGGTTTTGGTGCTTTTCTTATAAGCAGCGGAAGCCATGAATTGTTCCAAAAGCGCTTCTTCTTGTTTGTCTACATCCTCATTCGCTTGGATGGCAGCATGAACAACCTGGAATGCATCATTAAAAAAAGTTTGTCTGTTAATAGGTTTATTAAATTCATGATTGGCTTGGCCTCTTTGATCACCAAGGCAAACCACCATTTCCAGGAATGTGAAGCTATTAGGTAAACGCGAAGAAAGGCTTGTATAGGAGCTGTTCTGCTTAAGCTGTCGGTTTAACCATTGGTCCCAGTTTTTTAACAATTTTTCGGGGAAATTGGCTATCCCTTCTTCCGGAGAAATTGCTTGATACCCATGATCAGAATGGATGAAAAAGTATACCAGTTGCTGCAAAGCCGTAAAGAATCGTTTATTTGGATCTTCCCTGTAAAGCTCCCTGGATTCCATATCAGCTACCAATACAGACAGCAAGGTTTCCGTGAAAACCAGCTTGGCTATTTCCATAACCTTGGGTTGCCTAAGGATCATTCCAAGGCTTAAGTCGCTAAGCGGTAAATAACTGGGAAAACCATAAAGTAAACCGGTGGGTTGTACTAAGTAATAGATTGCCTCGTCCGGGTCAGAATCCTGAAAATTTTCGTTGTCGAGTCCTAAATCGCTTAAAGGAGCATGAATGGGGTTTTCATGACGAAAGCTAAGGTAGTTTTTAAACCAATCGTCTGCTGTTTTGGGTTGCCAACTTTTAAACATGGCTTAGTGTATTTCTTGATGTTTTCAACTTTTCTTCATTTGATTATAAGGGATATAACCTGGAACAACTCTTTTTTTCAATTTATCCTCGAAAAAACTGTGCGCAGGAAAGATGAAAAGGGCCAATACCGCATTAAAACCTAATTTGATAAGAGGTGCCCCTCCGGATACATCATCAATAATAGGATCCAGGATGACAAGGATAAACTCAAACAACAATATGAAATTAAAGAAAATGAAACCTTCTGCGAATTTGAAGGGTAAGGTAAACTTTCCTGATAAAAATACAAAGGCAAAAAGGAAAACTAAACCTATGAATATACCGGAATATTGAAGCCTGTGTCTTCTTTGTTCTTTCTTCTTTTCCAGCCTGGCTTGCTTTTTCGCTTTCCTTCTCTTCTCTTTAAGTTCAATTTTTTGGATTTGTTCTGCCCTTTCCTGGCTAAACAGGGTATCCTTTAGATTAGCTTCCTTTTTAAGGTATTCGTAGGCCTGTTCGTATTCATCAATTGCTTTGTAGGCTTTGGCCAAACCTTCTGAGGCATTTTTAAGCTGAAGCGTGTTACCAATTTTGCGAGCTAACTTTTCAGCACTGTGAAAATTATCAATGGCTTTTTTCCATTGAGATTGCTTAAAGAATATTTCTCCTTTACCAAGATACGCATGAATCCTTCCCCCTACGTTTTTTGCTTCTTTATTCAATTGTAAGGCTTTATTGGTGTAATGCAGGGAGGAATCAAGTTTACCACGGTCAAGGTAGACCAATCCTATGTTTTTGTAAGCCCTGGCTTGGTACGATTCATTATTCCCGCAATACTCAAGTGAAAGTTGGTAGTAGGATAGGGCTTTTTTTAGCTTTTCAACGGCTCTTGCAGAGTCTGACGCTTTTTTCGTTTTCTTGACAGTGACATCCTTATTGGCTTTAGCCTTTTGCTCGTATATAACATTCCCTAAGTTGTTAAAAGTCGTTGCTAACCCGCTGCTGTCCTGTAGCCTTTTTTTGATCGTTATGCTTTTTTTGTAGTATTCCCGGGCTTTTTCATAATTCTTTTGTTTGGTATAAATGTCACCGATATTGTTGAATAACTTGGATAATAGCAGTTTTTTATCCAGCTTTTCGATAATTGGCAGGGCTTCAAAATATTTTTGAAGCGCATCATCGTAAGCACCCCGTTTGTTATAGATGCTACCAATGTTAGCCACTACGCTGGCGACTTCTTTTTCATTACCAATTTCCTTATAAGCCTTTTTCGCTTTCAAAAGGTTTTCCAATGCTTCTGCGTACTTGGCTTGGTACCAGCTCAGAATACCTTTCGTCTTAAAGGATTTGGCACGCCCTTCCGGATAATAAATTTTTTCGGTTAGGTCTATCGCCTTGTTACAAAAAGCAATCCCTGAGTCGGTATAAGGGAATTTTTTAGCAAGCTTTAGTAGCATATTTACTCTGGTCGTATCGGCCCGAGTATTGTCCAAAGACGCTACCATACTGTCAGTCTTACCCTTGCCATGTACTTCCGGGAAATTCAAAAAGCAGAGTATACCTGTTAATAGGCTGATTAAAAAAAGCTTTCTCATTTTTATAGTCATAGTGCCACTTTTTTAACTAATCCCTAATTTCGATTACTTAGGAGAATAATAATTCAAAATTCAGAAGATTTGAACGAGTTATTTTCATTAACCAAACATTTCACTTGGTAGTCATCATTCGAGCACTTCGGGGCCTATATCAATTTCAACCGTCATACTATTTGCTCATAATCATGCCTAAAAGTAATGATTGCTTTTCAATCTTACACTTTTTGTAGAGGCCTCTATTATTGATTTGGCTAAATTGGTTCCAACCGTAATTTTTCCGCTTAGGCAATGCCTGATTCGTTTCTTGATATTGGTGGTTTAACAATATTCATATTTCGGAAGGTAAGAATTGCTAATTACTATCAAATCCCGGATTCCTTTCTCCTTCTGGTGAGAAAGGGATCCTTGAATTGGAAGATCCAAAAAACATTGGTAACAATGGTGAGTGAAGGAATCAGGCGGAATGCAATATTGCCATGAATAAGTTTGAACAGGACCTTTCCTTCCTTTGATGAAAATTAAATAAGCCATCGAAGGTTATCCGTAATGCATCATCTAATTTGATACAAACCAGCAATGGCATGTGCCCAAATCAAATTTTTATTGCCGGGTAGCATCCAGCGGTTAACTTAAAGGCGGGCTGGGTTAAATTTCAGGTTGCTCTTTTAACCATTTTTTAACCAATGCTTGATTGTTCTTAATCCATTGATCGGTGGCTTTATCCCAATTTTCAGAGGCGGCAAATACTTCAATTAAGTTACCCAGCTGGTTTTCGTTAAATCCAAAATTCTTCAAAAATTGGGCTACCTCTGGATGATCAGCTTCAAAGCTTTTCCTGGCTAACGTGTGTATATTTTTTGTAGCACCATAAACGCCCTTCGGATCTTCCAGGAATTTCAAGTCAAAACGGGAAAATTTCCAATGAGGACACCACCCGGTGACAATAATGGGTTGCTTGTTATCTATGGCATTTTTTAATTGTCTTGTCATGCCGGGACCGCTGGAGACAGTTAATTTATAATCAAGGTCATAGGATTTTATGGCTTTGCGGGTTTTTTCCATGATTTCTGCCCCGGCATCAATGCCAATGATTCTTTTACCGGCCTTATCCTGAATAGCATTAAGGCTGTCAATGGATTCAATATCCATGTAATCCGGTACGACCATTCCCATCCTGGCTCCCTTGAAATTCACGCCCAGGTCCTCAAACTCCTTCATTTCTCCTGAAACGGTATCCCTTGCTACCCAATGATCAAGAAATACATCATTGGTGCCCCAGGAAAGAGAATCAAGAACCTGCCCTACATAGCCCAACCTTTTATGCACGGTATAACCCATCTTATCCTCTAAGATCGCTTCAACAAGGTGAGTCATGGCTATACCTTCTGTCCAGTTGACATAACCAATTTCAATAACCGCTGAATCCCCTTTGGATTGGGATCCCTTTTCTTTCAGCTCAGAAGCAGTCGTTTTTTGATCGTTCGATTCCTTTTCTCCCGGTGTATCACTTATGTTTTCAGGATCGTCTCCCGCAGAATTTTGGTTATTAGTTTGCCCACTTTGGCGGGAATCAGCAGTTGTTTGACTTGAGGTTTTTTCTTTTTTGTGAATGGAATCAAGGAAACGTTTAACTTCTACGTTTGATGTGTCTTCTCCATTCTTAGTTTCTCCTTGCTGGCTATTATTTTGACACCCAGGTATTGTGAAAAAAAGCGAAATGAGAAGCAAGTTGGTGGTTAACCACCATTTATTGGATTTCAATACCATAAAGCTGAATTTTCCCTTATCGGATAAAGGGTAAAATTAAGTAAAAAAAAACTTGTAAACAAGGAACATTCAAACCAGCATATGATCAGGAATGAATCATTGAAAAACCTTCCAGGGCGCCCTCATGGTTCTCATTACTAAGCAATAAAACATGAAGTGACTTTTGAATGAGGTTCCCCTTCTTACCGGTTAAAAAGGATGTCTAAAAGCCCGAAATTTTCTTCTTTATCTTTGAATATGAGTAGTGGGATGGTTTTATCGTAGGTTGTGAGTTTTTCAGCAGTGCTACCGATGAGGTATGAAGCGGTATTGGTTAGCCCCTTTGACCCAACAACAATGAGGTTTACTTGCTCCTTAACAGCCAGGTCATAAATTTTTTGCGAAGCATCATCCCCTTCATCTTTGGTAAACTCGCAGCGAATTTGAGGCTTTGGCTTAGCTACTTTTTTCAGAAATTGTTCATATTCTTTTTTAGCTTTATCCAACATGGGTTTTTCCATTCTGGACGTTGCGGAAATATAGGGATAATAGTGAATGGGTATGCTGTAAACATTCTGGCATACAATCTCGGAATCTGCGTATTCCCCTATTTTCATTGCCTGTTTAAGTGCCATTTGGGAATGCCTGGAAAAATCAACGGGTACCAGTATTTTCTCCAGGTTTGCCTGGCTTGATTCCGGTAAAATGAGGGTGGAGCAATGGATCAAGCGAACAATCTTGCCAGTGGTGATTCCTTTACCTTTAAACCCTGTTTTCTTGCCTAAAATAGCCAGGTCTACTTTTTCTGCTTCCGACTCCCTGAGAATGGTATCTGTAGGATTGCCTTTCTTTATTCTTAGCTCAGTTTCTACACTATCATTGGCTTCAAAATTTTCATCAACTTTCTCCTGTAGTTCTTTCCTGACAACCTCATCCATGGATTCCTCCATTTCATCCAGCATTTCGTTAACATCTTCCGGTAAATCCATTGTTTGCATTACATGCAGGAATATGACTTTATCCACTTTGAGTAATTTAACCAGGGAGGAAGTGTATTTGATCATTAAATCATCCATGTTCGTCAGATCCAATGCTACGATAAGTTTTTTAAACTGGTACATAATGCTGTCATTTTATTTAGCTACTCACAAACCTACTAATCAGTTTTTAAGGCAAGTCCAGGTATCCTGTTCCTACTTCTCCTGGCTTCGCCTTTTAGCCACCAAATCTTTTAATAATTTTTGATAAGACTCCCACTCTTCTTTTTGCTGTCTTTCCATCATCTCGGCGTATTCATTCTGAAGCCCCTTATAGAGGCTATAACACATTAGCAGAAGGATAAAAGCAAAAGGAAGTCCGGTTGTAATAACAGCCGTTTGGAGGGCATTTAATCCTCCACCTACCAATAGAACAGCAGCTACTGCCCCTTCCGTATTAGCCCAGAATATTCGTTGACCAACCGGGGCATCAATTTTTCCCCCGGAAGTAAGACTATCTACAACCAGCGACCCTGAATCGGAGGAAGTGACAAAAAAGCTTGCGATAAGAATTACCGCCAGAGTGGAGGAGATAATATCCAACGGAAATTCCTCAAGCAGCACAAACAGTGCGGTAGGCATATTATTGCTGGTTGCTTCAGCGATCCCACCACTACCCATCAATTCTTCAAATAGTGCTGACCCTCCAAAAGCGGATAACCAGAAGAATGTTATGAGGGTCGGAACCAACAATACCCCCGAAACAAATTCCTTGATTGTTCGGCCTTTTGAGACACGCGCGATAAACGTGCCAACAAAAGGGGACCAGGCAATCCACCATGACCAATAAAAAACGGTCCAATCATTCTGCCAGGTTGTTTGTTCAGTGCTTTTATAGGTTTCGGTCCAGAACCCTATCTTTAAAACCTGGGAAAAGTAAGAGCCCAAGTTTTGTACAAAACTGTCGAATATATACAGGGTAGGGCCTACGATGGTGACGAAGATCATTAAGACGGCGCCTATCCGAATATTTTGTTCACTAAGAAATTTGACGCCCTTATCAATCCCCGAAACCACCGAAAGGGTGGCAACCAGGGTAATTCCGACAATGAGTAAGACCTGCGGTAAAAGGCCTTGGTTCATTCCTGTCAGAAAACTTAACCCTGCATTGATTTGTGTCACACCAACGCCAAGGGATGTGGCCAGCCCAAATAACGTGGAAAGTACGGCCAGGATATCAATTAAATCGCCTAATATTCCGTATACCCGCTTACCAAAGATTGGTTCAAATACACTCCTAATAGACAGTGGTAAACCCCTGTTGTAACAGAAAAAAGCCAAAGCCAAAGCAACCAAAGCATAAATCCCCCAGGCATGCAAACCCCAATGAAGAAAGGTGAAGCTCATGGCGGTTTCCGCTGCCTTAATACTTCCCCCTTCCCCCATTGGTGGTTCGCCGAAGTGAAACATGGGTTCTGCTACGCTGTAGAAGATAATCCCAATACCCATTCCTGCGCTAAAAAGCATCGAAAACCACCCGGTGGTACTAAATTCTGGTTTAGCATTCGGTCCGCCTAAACGAATTGATCCGAGCTTACTAAAGCCAATAACTATCATGAAAAGGAGGAAGAAATTCACCGATAAAATGAAAAACCATCCTGCTTTATTTGATATAGCTTCCTGTGTCGACTGAAAATAGCCAGACATGGTTTCGCCACCTATTATAAGCGTGGTGGCAATGAAAATGATCGCCAGAATCGCTGATACCCAAAAAACCGGCGGATGAACATCAAAATGCCGGTTACTATTGATTGATCCGGGTTTTGCTGCAAACCAGTTATGCTTTTCAAACTCCTTATTTAGCTTCTTACTGTGCTCTTCATTACTACTCATAATGCTTTGCTGTTAATGGCTTATTTTAAAAGGTTCAACAATCGGAAAAATTTTTGACATGCAACATGTATTTTGATTTTAACTTAAAAGCTTATTTTATTAAAATGCTTTTTTGTGGCCTTCCAATAATGGATTCTGATATATTTACTAAGTCCAATGGCTTTTAATCTTGTCAAAATTTAATTAGCAACACGCATTGATAATAATTCCTTAAATACTACTGCTTTTTATTTAGTCAAAGTAAGTAAAATCATGCTACAAGAATAAGGGCTACTATTAATATCTCCGGAGGCTATTCAAAGACATGATGTTATATTGCCTCCTTTCTTTACCTGTTAATGGTTTTTAATTAACTTGAAAGGAACTGCTTACACAAAAGCAACTAATCACTATGAAGATTGTTTTCCAGTAAAAGAATTTCAAATGCCAGCTAAACAGAATGCTGTACCTTTGCCATTCAAATAAAAGGACTATGAAACAGCTACTAAGATTTCCAGCCTTTTTATGGGCTATTCCATTTCTATTCCTTGCCGGTTGTGCCAATGATAAAAAGGAATCAGAAAAAACTAATTCGGGGGAAGGAGCTAAGGAAAGCGCTGGTAAAGAAACAATGCAACTACCAGAGGCTATTAAGGTAAAAGAGGATAAAGCAATGGCCATCCATGACAGTATCATGCCCCAAATGGATAGTTTGAGAAGGGTCAAGGGCCAACTTGAAAAAAGGTTGAAGCAATCTAAAAGTGGTGCCCAGGCCGCAGAATTAAAAAGTACGATCAATGACTTAAACAAGGCCAATGATAAGATGATGAATTGGATGGGGAAGTGGACTAAGCAATATAAAAGAGTGGCGGATACGCTTTCAGTAGCCCGTAGAAGAGAAAGGGTGGATACCCTGTTCAAGGAAGTAAAGGCATTGGAGCAAATCTGGGAAAAAAGCCTTCAAAAAGGGGCGGATTTGGTTACTGAACAAAAAAATAATTAACCATGAATAAGCTTTTCAGAGGAGGAATAGCATTTATTTTTTGTGCGCTCACAATGGTTACTGCCTGTAATGAAAAGAAATTGCCTTACTTAGGCCCTGATCAAGTGGTAACGAAAAAAGTGAATGGCGAAAAGGTTACAGATACCGTACCCCATAAAATTCCTGAATTCCGGTTTATCGATCAGAAAGGAGAGAAAATCTCCGAGAAAACTTTTGAGGGTAAGGTTTATGTAGCGGATTTTTTCTTTACCAATTGCCCCACCATCTGTCCGGATATGACGGAGCAGATGCACCGGGTGTACAAAAAGTATCAAAACAATGAAAATGTCATGTTTCTCTCGCATACAGTAGACCCTAAGAGAGACACCCCACAAACTTTGAAAAATTATGCTGACAAGCTGGGGGTTTCAAGCGATAAATGGAAATTTGCTACGGGGGACAAAGATTCGATTTACCATGTCGGCAGGGAGGGATATATGGCCTCAGCCAGAAAAGACTCCACTGCGCCGGGTGGTTTTCTTCACAGCGGTCAGTTTTTCCTGATTGACCAGAAAAGGCGTATAAGGGGTATTTACAATGGAACCAAACCCAAATCTGTTGACCAATTGATGAAAGACATTGCTATCCTGCTTAACTAAGGCCCGCTAAATGAAAAACTGGATATTGATCAGCTTTTTAATTTCTTTAGCAACGATTGTTGGGATTGTATTAATAGCAGGGGGATGTGGTAGTCAGGATAAGAAAGCTAAGCGTCAACAATTTGCGCGCGGCCAGATTTTATATGAAAGGCATTGCCAGCGGTGTCACAAATCTGATGGAGAAGGATTCAAGGAATTATACCCACCCTTAAACCAAGCTGATTACATGCAGGCCAATGAGGAGTTAGTACCATGTATCATCAAGTATGGCATGAATGGGCATATAATGGTGAATGGCAATGCTTATAACCTTAAAATGCCTGGTAATAAAAGTTTGAGCGATTACGATATTACCCAGCTAATGACTTACATTTACAACGCCTGGGATAATGAGGGCGGTAAGTTTGAAATACAGGAAATCAAAGCCTCTTTAGCCAATTGCGATTCAATGGTTAGGGTTGAGTAGATAACTTCTGGCCGTATTGGGTAATGGTTTCTTCATTTAAACTTATCAGAACGGTTATTCATTCACCTCATCAGCTCCGGATTTTTCGCTATCCTGGTAAGGGAAGAATACAAAATTACCGCCTTTTTCACTGATCAGGAAAATGCAAATGTATTGCTGGGGGTCTTTGTAAATCTTTTTGAATTCATCCTGCTTATCAGATTCTATCACTTGTGCTTCTACCAATTCTTCCAGGGTAATGGCACTTATACTCCATGTCCGCTCGAAATCCTGTTTATCCAATATTAACTCCCCAATGCTGATAGGGATTTCGTGCGCAATGAATACTGGGTATTCGGATAAATTATTGTTCAGTACCTCATTAGCCACTTCCTTGATAGCGTCATTGTAGAACTTCAAATCTTGCTCCAGGCTATCAATGATGGGGTGGGATGGACGTTCTTCTTCACTCATATTTAATAATCATTTTTGCGGGTTAAAAGTAATACATTTTCAACATGAAATGTATGGGGAAACATATCAATTGGCTGAGCCACGTCTGCCCTGTAATAAGCTTTAAGTTCTGCCAGGTCCCTTGCTTGTGTTGATGGATTGCAACTGACGTAAACAATCCGTTTTGGTAAAACGGTTAAAATGGTTTCCACAACTTTGGGGTGCATGCCGTCTCTGGGTGGGTCAGTTACTAAAACATCAGGTTTGCCATACGTTGCCATAAAATTTTCGTCAAGGATATCCCGTACTTCGCCGGTAAAAAATTGGGCATTCTCTATGTTATTGATCCGGGCATTCTCATTGGCGTACTCGATGGCTTCAGGAACGGTTTCAATGCCAATAACCTGCCTGGCTTGGTTTGCCAGGTACAAGGCAATTGAACCGATGCCCGTGTAAAGATCGTAAACCGTTTCATGGGGCTCTATAGCTGCCAGGGATTGTACGGTGTCAAATAACTTTTTTGCTCCTTTAGAATTGGTTTGGTAGAAGGATTTAGGCCCCAACCGCAATTTAAGACCATCCAGTTTTTCTTCTATGAAAGGGTTGCCGCTGAAATGATGGACCGGTAGATCATAAAACGTGTCATTGGCTTTTTCATTGATCACGTAATAAAGGGATGTGATTTGTGGGTATTCCTGGTTAAGAAAATTCATGATATCCTGAATGGCTTCTTCATCCTGTTGTCCGAACATAACGGTTACCATTGTATCATCCTGGATGGTTGTCCTTACAATCAGGGACCTTAGTAGCCCCTTATTGTTAAGGATATCGTAGAATGAATAGCCCTGTTTATCGGCATAAGTTTTCAAACCCAGTCGAATGGGGTTTGAAGGGTTTTTCTGGAGATAGCAATGCTTGATATCCACCACTTTATCAAACCGGCCAGGTATATGAAGCCCTGCGCCATTTCGGTTATCAATCACTTCGCCCGATTCCTTTTCGGCTTCGGTGATCCAACGCTTACTGGTAAAAGCAAAATCAAGGCGATTGCGGTAGTACTGTGTATCAGGGGCTGATGTAATGTCCCTGTATTCAAAATCAGCAACTTGCCCCAAACGGGTTAAGTTATCGTAGACGTATTTCTGCTTAAGCTTAAGCTGGGCTTCATAATGTATGTGTTGCCATTTGCATCCACCACAAAGATCAAAATGCTCGCAGAACGGTGTTGTTCTGTCATCGGAATATGTGTGGAATTGAACCGGTTTCCCTTCCAGGTAGCTCTTTTTTCGCTTGGTAATTCTCGCATCTACTTGATCCCCGGGTACCACATCTTCAATAAAAATCACCAGGTTGCCTTCCCGGGCTAATCCTTTGCCTTTATTGGCAATATCCTCTACATGCAGGTTTTCGAGAACCTCATTCTTTTTGGGTAGACGCATAAAATTTACTGAACCATTAAGGGCTCAATGGTTGTATCAGGAGTCTCCTTTTTTGGGCTTTTGGTTATCCAATTGCTTTTTGAAAGCAAGAATTTTTTGAAGGGTCTTTTTGAAGTCTTTTGGACCCTGGTAACCACCTACTTTTCTAATTTTACGCTGAGAAGGAAATAAGAAATAAGTTGATGGATAACCACTGTGATTACCGCTTGAAATAATCTTTAGTAATTGCTTCCCTCCGACTTCATTGCCATCAATCTTGTAGGTTTTTTTCTCTTCCGGGTTGAATTTAATCGGAATAAATTTTTCTTCAACCGTTTTCACTATATCTTTGTCGGAGTAAGTCGTTTTATCCATTTTTTTGCACCATCCGCACCAATCAGTGTAAACATCCACTAATATAATTTTATTACTTTCCAATCCTTTTGAATACCCTTTGTTCCAACTGTACCAATCCACTTCGGATTTATCTCCTGCAAATCCCATTAAGAAGGCTATCATTATCAAACTAAGGAGGGTATTGAGCTTATGCATAAAACAGGCTTTTAGGTTAATTTTCACTGAACAAATGGTTTTCTTCTATTATATAGTTCCAAACCAAACAAACTTCGTTTTTTCATGCTGGAATCAGAAAAAACCTTGCCATAAAAAGCTTATTGGGGTTTTATGTAACATTTCCCGGGAAAAGATTGATACAAAAAAATGAATCCTAATTTTGCAACCGAAGTAGCAAGCCATGAAGGAACAGTCATTATTTAAGGCTTGATTTTTTGCGCTTATTCAAACTTTTGTTGGCTTTTAAACATTGTTATGGGCAATGAATGAATTCGTTGCATAGCTTTCAATAAGCGATTTGTTGTGCATTATTTTCCGGTAATACAAATATGAAGGCACTCAAAACACTCAATAAATACTTTCTTAGGTACAAATGGCATTTAATACTGGGTAGCTTTTTTGTGGTTCTATCCAATATTTTCGGGGTGTTTCCGGCCCAGGTGGTACGCCATGCTTTTGACCTGGTCAAAGAAAACATTTTTCTATACAACCTGACACAGGGCTTTGCCCTGCAATCCGCCATATATGATTTTTTTGCGCAGATACTGCTCATATTTGCCGGCGTTGTTGTAGGTATGGCTCTTATTAAAGGGTTTTTCATGGTGATGATGCGGCAAACCATCATTGTTATGTCCCGCCATATCGAATATGACCTGAAAAATGACATTTACGATCATTTTCAGCAGCTGTCTTTAGCATATTTCCGGCGTAACAATACGGGGGATTTGATGGCAAGGATTACTGAAGATGTGAGTAAAGTTAGGCTTTATTTAGGGCCGGCTGTAATGTATACCATCAATTTGTCTTCCCTGATAATTCTTGTCGTGAGCATCATGTTGACGGTCAACGTTAAATTAACCCTTTATGTCCTGATCCCTTTACCGATTCTGGCCGGGTCGATTTATTACGTGAACTCGATTATTCAAAATAAAAGTTTACAGATTCAGGGTCAGTTATCCCGCCTAACCACTTTTGTTCAGGAGATGTTTTCAGGAATCCGGGTGATCAAAGCTTTCACTTCTGAAAGTCCTGTTTCAAAGGAATTTGAACAAGAGTGTGAAGATTACCGGCAGAAGTCAATGGGTTTAGTACTTGTCAATTCCTTGTTCTTTCCCATCATCATTTTGCTGATCGGTTTAAGTACCTTGCTTACCCTCTATGTAGGCGGCCTGGAAGTGATGGCCGGCAACATTACAGCCGGAAATATTGCGGAGTTTTTTATTTATGTAAACCTCTTAACATGGCCTGTGGCATCCATTGGCTGGGTAACATCCATCGTACAGCGTGCAGCTGCTTCGCAGGCACGTATTAACCACCTATGGAATCAGCCTCCTGATATTGTTTCCGATGAAAACAAGCAAATTACCCTTAAAGGCAATGTTAATTTTAAGAATGTTGCCTTTACCTACCCGGATACTGGCATAAAGGCCTTGAAGAATTTTGATCTGCATGTGAAGCAGGGGGAAAAAGTAGGAATCATTGGGAACACAGGCTCCGGTAAATCCACCGTTGCCAATATGCTCCTAAGGCTTTATGATCCAACAAGCGGTAGTATTGAATACGAGGGAGTATCGCTAAGCCGCTTAGATCCAGCTCATTTTCGCAAGCAGATAGGCTATGTTCCCCAGGATGATTTCCTTTTCTCAGATACCATTTCCAATAACCTGTTATTTGGTTACCACACGGATTTTGATTGGAAAAACTCAGAAGATAAGGATCGTATTTACAGCTTATTAAGAGAAGTAACCGAGATAACTGAAGTCAAAAAAGATATCCTCCAGTTTCCCAAGGGATTTGAGACTAAATTGGGTGAAAGGGGTATAACACTATCAGGAGGGCAAAAACAGCGGGTTTCCATAGCAAGGGCATTGATAAGTGATCCGCAGCTCCTGATCCTTGATGACTGCTTCTCAGCCATTGATACCCATACCGAAGCTAAGATACTGAACCGGATGGGAGCGTACATGGAAGGTCGAACTGTGTTCATCATCAGTCACCGGGTTTCCACGGTCAAAAATGCTGATAAGATCATTGTATTGGATCGCGGGGAAGTGGTTGAGCAAGGTGATCATGATAAACTAATGGAAGCCGGGGGCTATTACCATGACCTTTACCAAAAACAAATGTTGGAGAAAGCTATCTACGAAGATTCAATGGACAACAATGAATAATCATGCCGCAAGAAATTAAAGAAGGAGAAGATTTCTATTTCAATGATGATGGCTTGATGGTTTTAACCGAAAATTACCATTTAAAAAGGGGTTATTGTTGCGGCTCTGGCTGTAGACACTGTCCATACGGCCATGTGAATGTACCGGGTAATAAAAAGACACAAGCCGGAAAAGACAATACCCAAAGCCATAAAAAGGGGTAGGGCATTGATTTATGGCTGATTTATTAAATCTGCCAGCGCCTCGAATATTTTCAACAAAGCATAGGTGTCGCTTTCACAATACCTGAGCAGTTGTTCTTTCTGCTCTGCCATTTTGACGTCATCATTTTCCTCAATTAGTTGCTCATAAATGACCGATGCAATGCCACCGTGCTCAATTCCGGACTGCTGGTCCCCATCCGTGTTAATCAGTGCCTCATAAATTGCTTTTAAACTGAAATTCCCCTTCATGGCTGGATGGTAATAGTGCAGGTTCTTAAAAGGGTGTCTTAAGTCTATCATTCGCTCAAGCCGGTCATTAACTTCTTCTTCACAAGCGGGATAAAGCGCTTTTAGCTTATTCAGGATCCGCCTTTCTAATTGATCCTCAAATACAATGATCGAACCTGTTCCCTCTGTATCAGCCAAGAATTGTGTAAGGAATGTATATCTGGGGTCATTACCGGGTTCAGCAAGGAATTCATAGTGTTCAGCTTGCTTGCTATCGGTTTCTTTGAAATGCAGGGAGTATTGAAACGGAATCTTTTCATAGGGTTTGGTGCCATCAAATATTGGGATGGCTGGCATAATAACCTCAAAATCAATGAAAAATAAGGGGTAGCTCAGCCGCGATAAAAATTCGATGATTTTTCCTTTTTGGACGTGAGGCTGCTGGGTTTTGTGGCTATTAACCTGGATTTTTACGGTTTCTGAAAAATCTGTATCTGCCGGGATTTGCTCAATGGTTTCATAGCCATTTTTATACAGTTCAAACTTGGTTTCTTTTTCCAGGAAGCCTAATTCAAACACGGAGTGGTTGGGTACATGACGCCAGCAATAACCAATAAAATCGCAAGGATAGGGGTTGGTACAATGTTCACCAATGGGTATTTTGGGAACGGTCGGTTTTGCTAAAACGGAACGGGCATGATCGATTTGTTCAGCTATGAAATCCTGTTTTTTTAAGACCTCATTGATGATGGATTTTTCCTGGAATAATCCTTCAGGGTCTATGGGGCCTTGTTTACGGTAACGCTTATCAATGTGCAGGATTAAAAAATCTGATAAGGGAATTCCGGCTTTTTGCAATACATAGCACTGCAAGGCTGCATCCCTTACGTGATTATGGGTCACTTTTGTTGAACTTTTTACCTCATAGGCAACCCAGTGGTCTCCTTTTCTATGAAGGATATCCACCATTACCAGCACCCCTTCTTCCTGGAAAGTAGCTTCAAAAAGACTGGAAAAGCCTTTTTTTATCAGGTTCTGGGTTTTATTAAACGCCTGGGTGTAGTTGAATTTATTATCCGCACGGGCATCTACGCCTCCATCAAAAAGCTGCCAGGCCAAGCTTCCTACTTCATGACCGCGATTGAACAAAGCTTGTTGGTTAGCGCTTATCGGGTCTCTTAATTGCTTGTAATGGTTGTACAAATAAAGGGATTTGCTACACTGCAAACCCCGCATAAAAGTGGATTTACTTAACGAATGCTTCTGCATGGAAAAACATCATTTCCTTCCGGGTTTGGTTACTCGCGCTTGGTAGGAATGGCACCGTAGACCTGGTAACCACCAACTTCTTCCACGTTCACATTCAGTGAGTGCTCAGCTGGCTTAATGGGCAAGCCTTCACGCGAGGAGTTACCAGCTACCCTTACAATGTTGACGTCCATTATCTCATCTGATAAATCTTTTTTAACCCTGACATCAATTGTTCCATCTTCATTAACCGGCAGGTTAACATATTGTTTGCCAGGTTCCTCAGAATTAGCCCGGGCTTCCTGAACAATGCCAAGGTTTTGGATTACAAGTGTAACCAAGCTGACAGCAATGACTGTCAGAACAACTTTTGTATAAGCATCAGTCTTCATAGTTTATAGATTTGGGTTTTAAACAAATTAACCGATTTATGAACCGGAAACCAAATGAAAGTCACTACTTAGCATGGGCCAACATTCCGATTTTTTTCAGGCGCAAAATGGGTGTTAGGGCCTCCAGCTAAGTTTTTTACAAGTCTTTTCCGGTTACGTACAATGATCTATTCAAAATGGATCACGATTGAAAGAAAAATGCAAAGGCAAGGCTGTGAATTATTAATGGAAGGGGCTTCGGCTATTGGGTAAATAATTACTTGATAAGAGTCAATTTTTCCAAAATGCTTGTCACATTAGCCCATCCTTCTTAGATTAGCAACCCGTGGTTAAAATGTTATGAACCTACGAGGTATTGAATGGTTTAAAAAGATCAAAAGGAAAATGGTAATGCCCTATGAAACCGGATCAACTAAAAGCATATTTTAAACAGACCCGTTCCCAGACCGAAAACTTGTGTAGCCCCCTTGAAAAAGAAGACTATGTGCCGCAGCCTATTCTTGACGTGAGCCCGCCTAAATGGCATTTAGCCCATACAAGCTGGTTTTTTGAAGCTTTTATCCTTCGGGAATATGTACCGGGTTATAAGGATTTTCACCCACAATATAATTTCCTTTTCAATTCTTATTACCAAAATGTGGGTGATCAATGGGACCGCCAACAAAGGGGCTTTTTGTCGCGACCAACGGTAGATGATATTTACGAGTACCGGGAGGCAATCAATGAGCGAATGGAGGATGCTTTTGATCAGGTAAGCAATGATCAATGGGAAGCCTTTAAAGACCTTGTCATTTTAGGCTGTAATCATGAGCAGCAACACCAGGAACTCCTGGCTACTGATATTAAATACATCCTTTCCATGAGCCCGGTTTTTTCGGGGTACACTACCAATAATCCGTTTAATAAAGGATTTCAAAATCCGGATTATAAAACCCAAAACTTTATTAATGTTGAAGGCGGACTTCATGATATAGGCTACAACGGGGATGGCTTTCACATGGATAATGAAACCCCTGTTCATAAATTTTACCTCAATGACTTCAAAATTCAGGACAGGCAGGTTACCAATGCTGAATTCCTGGAATTTATTGAAGACGGGGGGTACGAGGATTTTAACTACTGGCTGGATGATGGCTGGTCAGACCTTGAAAATGGTAGCTGGAATGGTCCCCTTTACTGGCGGAAATTTGATGGTCAATGGCATGAACTGACTTTAGCAGGCTGGCAACCCCTTAAGCCGGATATGCCGGTTACCCATGTTAATTTTTACGAGGCAGAGGCATTTGCTTCCTGGAAAGGAAAGCGACTACCTACTGAATTTGAATGGGAAGTTGCTGCTAAGCAAACGTCCCCTGATCTGTCGGTCGGAAATTATGTGGATAATGGTTACTTCCATCCGATCCCTGCCAACCCGAACGAAAATAGCGAAAACATACTGAGACAGATCTACGGCGATAACTGGGAGTGGACTTACAGCAGTTACCTGCCCTATCCTGGATTTAGGCCAGCTGCCGGTGCGCTGGGTGAGTACAACGGCAAGTTTATGATCAACCAAATGGTATTAAGGGGAGGCTCATGTGCTACCCCTAAAAATCATTTCCGGATATCTTACCGCAACTTTTTTCCGCCCGGTACGCAATTCCAGTTTTCCGGAATAAGGTTAGCAGCGGATAGGTAAACCCTAAGGCTTAAGCATTGTTAATAGGGATGTCAATGAACAAATTAATCGCTAAAAACCCTGACTGATGGAAACCTCAGATCCCTCTCCCGCCCTGGTTCAAGCTGATTTTGCCAAGGATGTTGCCAACGGCCTGTCTAAACAGCCCAAAGAATTGTTAACCAAGCACATTTACGATGATGAAGGTAGCAGGCTTTTCGAGCAGATTATGCAACAGGATGAATATTATCCAACCCGTTGCGAAAAAGCGATTTTGAAAAATCACAAGGATGATCTGGCTTATTACCTTGGGAATGGTCAAGCCAATGTGGTTGAGTTAGGCGCCGGCAACGGAGAAAAAACTTACATACTACTTCAGCATTTTCTTGAAAATAGCAAATCCTTCAGCTTTAGGCCTTTGGATATTTCTGAACTCGCTATCAACAGGCTTAAAGCCATTTTTAGCGAGTGTTTGCCTCAATTAGACTATCAGGGTTTGGTGGCTGATTATTTTGATGGCCTGGCTTACCTGAATAAACAATCTCATGTTAGGAACTTCCTTTTATTCTTAGGGGGCAATATTGGTAATTTCTTGCCTGCTGACCGGGATCATTTCCTGAAGCAACTCAAAAGCAGTTTAAAACCCGGTGACATGGTCCTGATGGGGTTTGATCTCAAGAAGATGCCGTATATCCTCAACAGGGCGTATAATGACAAAGCTGGTGTTACGGAAGCTTTTAATTTCAACTTGTTAAAACGAATCAACCGGGAATTGGATGGTGATTTCGATAGTAATAATTTTCGGTTCAATGCCTCTTACAATGTTTTCGAAGGGGCTGTGGAGAGCTCACTAATAGCTAAGCATGCCCACTCAGTGAGAATCGGTGCATTGGATCAAACGGTTACTTTTGATGATTGGGAGCCGATTCATACCGAGAGCTCTTATAAATTTTCCCTTCGACAAATCCGCCAGTTAGGAGATAAGCACGGATTCAATGAAAAGGCCCTTTTCACTGATCCTGATCAGTTTTACGTCAATGTGCTCTGGGAAGCTTAACCATTTACCTTTTCTTTCGAATAATTACAGTGCCTTTTTAAACCATTCCGGCTGATGGCAGTCTTATTGATTACCGGTTAGCTCTAATGAAAAAGGGTTCTTCTTTTAGAATTGGATTTTTAGCCATATCCCATTAAGTTTGATTATTGGAGAAGCAAACGGTTTCAGCTTTATGCATTGTAATAAATATGCGCTTTTTGTCCTGATCGTAGCCATTCTTCAGGGTTGTAAACCGGTCAACAATAGCCAGGAACAAGTAACAGGCGTAGAAACCCCTTTCTACAGCACCAGCACATTTGCCATTGATTTACTTGATACAAGCGGACAATTCACAAACCAAAAGGCCAGTAGGTTTTACCCCATCCATTTATCACTTCTCAAAGGATTGCTTGACGGGAAGCTTACCGGATACCGAAGCAATGAACTGGCCAAAGCTTACGAGCTGGATAAAATTAAAAGCCGGGCCCGGTTAAGGGGTTACGAAACGCCGGATGGTACTTTGAGCAATGAAAACTTCAGGCAGAACTTCATCGATAACATTGATAAGAAGCGATTTCTGGAATACCATGTAACCGTGAAATGGGAATGGTCTATTAAGGAGAATCGCTTTGATTTAACCCTACACAGCCTGGAGCCTATCTACGAACCTTCAGCAGGAGGGATATCGGCCGGTAAGCAACCCCTTTGCGTTATACCCTACAAAGATGTTATTAGCCATTTAAGCCGCTCCCACCAAAAAAAGCTTTTTAACCATGCCCGGCATCGAATTTTCAAATTGGTATCGCATTCGCAAAAACTTAACCGGGTTTTGACACCAGATAAGCATGGTAAAACTTCCGGGGATTCGCTTATTCAGCGAAGCTTAACTTTCAATAACAAGTTTGATTCCCTGCATCAGCATAACAAAGAGCGCTATTTTCAGCAAATTCACTTGGCCATTTATGAGCATGCTGTGGACGGAAAAATAAACGGTTATCCTTCTGATAGCCTTCAACGGTCAATGTCTGATTCCGCTGTCAAAAAACAGGGAGCCACGCAGCAAGTTATTCAATACAGGCCTGATCCATCGAAGCAGGATTATAAGCGGGATACACTACTTTACGATCACCTAAACCCGGAAGAGATTCAACGATACCGGCTTATTGAAAAGTGGCAGAACAAAGGCCGGAAAGGCTTCAGCATTGAACCAACTGCTTTGGCTATGGCCTACCGGGAAAAAAGGGGAAATGTGTTACTTCCGCCAAGGCCATTGTTTTGGATGCAAAGCGACCGTGTTATTGAAGTTCTTACTGCTGATAAAGCCAATTGGCTTAAAAAGTACTTATTCCTTAGGCTTCAGCAAAGGTTGGCAACGCAGGGCTATGATTTTAGTCTTCCAGAATGAATTGTTGCCGTTTTCTATCGCCATTGCTAAAATGGGCTTCCAGGACATATTGGCCGGAATCCAGTGACTGTGTTGAGATAGAGAGGGGATTGGCAGACTCCGTCTCGCTGTGCATGACCTCCTGCCCGTTTATGCTGTAAATGGTGATAGCTTTAATGGGCTTTGAAGCCGGATCGTATTTGATGGTTAGCGCATTCCTGGCTGGATTCGGGTAAATGTCCAAGGCCTTGTTACCCTGCTTTGTATCAGGCGATAATCCTGACGCTTCCTCATCTTTTTTAGCAAAGCAGTATTGACCCGGTATAAGCTGATCGATCGTGATGATGCCATTATCCAGGATAAAGTTCCTGCTGTAATCGGGATAAACTTTCCAATCCTGCCGGGTATTAGGGCGGTACATTAAGCGAAATGAGTCCGTGTTATCCAATGAAAGGCTATCCGGATCTTCCCGTTTGTTGTAATTCAATTCTGCCTCGGCCCTAAAAGAATCGGAGAAATCACCTTTTACCGTCCAATAGCGGGCATCTGACAACCTTATTCCCGGATTACTCCCTGAGTAAGGGTCCGGCTGTACCCAGCTGTGCTCAACCAACATTAAGGCAGAGTCCTGAAGATTCTTGACATCTATTTTCATCAATGCCCGATTGAGATTGAAAGATTCAGCTTTGGTAACCTTATTGATTGTGGTGGTTTTGGCATCGCTGATCTTACTGCCCATATCAAGCGCTACCATTTGTGGTTCAAAATTCACCCGGAAGCTGAAATCCGTCTCCTTACCCGATGCCATCACCTTGTAGTTCATGGTATCCCAGTTGTTATCCACTGCTGAAATGGTTAGCGGGACTCCTGTGTAAAGGGAAGGCGCTTGGTGGATTTTTTGCTGAATTGTGCCGTCAATCGTTGTCAAATTTCCATTGCGGTTGGTCTCCAGGTTTGTAATGGCAAAATGAGGGAAGCCTGGATTGAAAACCCAATTGTCAAAAAAGTTGGTCAAGTCTTGGCCCGTATAGCTTGTTAAGGAATCCCTCAATTCCGCAGAAGAAACTGCTTCAAAGGCATTTTCCTGCAGAAAGCGGTTAACGCCCTTTTTGAATTGCTTGTCACCCAGGTAACTTCTGAGGGTATGCACCACATCCGCCCCCTTGTCATAGCTGTGGGTGCCGTAGGTAACACTGTGGGGAACCGGTACCAATGGCCGGTAGGCATTGTCATCTTTATGGGCTTGCGTAAGCACATTGAAATGGTTATCGCGAACGGCTTCTGTGTAAGCTTGCTGGCCGTAGGCATTTTCCAGGTACAAAAATTCAGAAAAAGAGGCCCATCCCTCGTTAAGCCACATTTCTTCGGCATCATGGCAAGTGACTAAATCGCCCCACCAATGATGAGAAAGCTCATGCGCCCACAAGCGCTCATTGCTAATAGATTTACCTAAACTACCGCTGGGAAAAGCAATGTTGGTTGCATGTTCCATGGCTCCACCGGCAAATGGTACCGATACATAACCTACGCGAGAAAAAGCATGGGGCCCGTAAAATTCCTCAAAAGCTTCAAGGGCGTCCGGCATGTTCTGGAAGCCCTTTTTTAACCTTGAGGAATCCTCTGGCTTGACAGCATATAGGATAGGGAAACGCCCATTAATACCCTGGTACATCTCTTTGACCGTGGCATAAGGCCCAACTGCCATTGATGCTAAATAGGTGGGGAGTGTCTGGTCCATTGACCAGTGCCAAACCAGTTTCCCGTTTCCCAGTGTATCTACCGACTGCAAGCGCCCATTGCAAAAGGCCTTCTTACCTGGTTTGGTGGTGATATGAAAATCATACAGGGCCCGGTCAGTAAAATTATCCTTGCAGGGAAACCAGGCCCTGCCATAGTTATGGGGCTTAGCCTGGAAACCAACTCCTAAATTAAATGCCACATTGTTCCTGAAATAAAAGCCACCCCAGCCGGATGGATCTGTGGGCGGATTGCCCTTGTAATGAATGGTTATGGCAGCGGTATCGGTTTTGGATAGGGTTTGGTTCAGATCAATGGTCAGGGCTGTGTCATTGTAGTTGAAGGATAGCTGTTGACCGTTGCTAACCACAGAATCCACATTGAAACTAAGCAGATCCAGCGGTACTTGCTTGAAGTCATCTTTCCGGGATACAAAGGTTACTGTGGTATAGCCGCTCAAGCTATTCTGGTTAAAGTTGGGCTGGAGGTTAATGGCATAGTGCCGGATATCAAAATCGGCATCCTCACTGTGGTTGGCTAAACCAGGAAAGGCGGTTATGAGCAAAAAAAGGAGCGCCGCAATGTTGGTCAATGGTGAATGCATATTCTTGACTGTAATGGTTTTCCTTTACAATGTTACCACAAATTTTAAGGATGGTCAATCAACCGAATGCTTTTGGCTTAATCCCGTCACGCAGGGTCTAAATGCTATTGGGCTACAATAAATGGTCTGTGTGCGGAGCCATTCTTTTAATGAAAACCTGGAGAGGCTTTCGCGGGCTTTTGGTTAAAAGGGGGATGGTTCGCTTTTTGGCTTTTTGTAAACCAGGTTTTATGCCAATTGTTTCGATGGTATGGCTCTACAAGGCATTAACCTGGTCTGGCTTAAGCGGGATCTAAGGCTTAAGGACCACCCGCCGCTGGCAGAAGCAGCAAAGTCCGGTAACCCGGTTTTGTTATGCTATGCTTTTGAACCGGCTTTGCTAAACCATGACCACACGGCTGATCGCCACCTGTCTTTCATTCAGCAATCCCTTGATGACCTCGATGATCAGTTAAAGCAACAAAGAACGCAAATTTTACGCGTGCAATCACCGGCTAAAGAAGCTTTCGAAATCCTGCAAAAACTGGTACCCATCAAAGGCTTGTATTCGCACCAGGAAACGGGACTTTATGTAACATATGAGCGGGATAAGGAAATACGGTCGTGGTGTAGGGATCAGGGTATCCCATGGTTTGAATTTCCCCAGCACGGGGTAAAAAGGGGGATGCGGGATCGCCAGGGTTGGGCGCAGCAATGGTATGGCTTTATGAAGCAAGATACCACAGATTCTGATTTAGGGGCTATCGCTTTTGTAAACGGGGAATTGGTCAATACCTGGATGCAGCATTTGCCAGCCCTACCAGCAAGCAATAATGGAACTAACCAACCTTTCCAGGAAGGCGGAGAGGGAGCTGGCAACAGGGTTTTAAGCAGTTTTTTACAAGGGCGGGCTGCTGGTTACAACAAGCATATTTCCAAGCCTCAGGAAAGCCGTGAAAGCTGTAGCCGGCTTTCACCATACCTGGCGTGGGGTAATGTATCTTTGCGGCAGGTTTTCCAGGCTAGCCAATCGGTTCGAAACCAGGGGTATTGGAAAGGCGCTTTGTCCGCTTTTCAGTCACGCCTTCGCTGGCGCGGGCATTTTATCCAGAAGATGGAGATGGAACCTGAACTGGAGTTTCGTTCGCTGAACAGGGGATACGATGAACTGATCAAATGCTATGATGAAGATCGTTACCGGGCCTGGCGGGACGGCCAGACGGGATTACCCCTTGTTGATGCGTGCATGCGCTGCCTGAACAAGACCGGCTATATGAATTTTCGCATGCGGGCTATGCTAACTTCTGTGGCTACGCATCACCTGTGGCTCCCCTGGTCTATGATCAGTGCGCACCTGGCCCGGGATTTCCTGGATTTTGAACCGGGCATCCATTTTCCGCAGTTGCAGATGCAAGCGGGCGTTACCGGCATCAATACGGTACGGGTTTACAATCCCATTAAACAATCGAAAGACCATGATCCGCAAGGCATGTTCATTAAGGCCTGGGTGCCCGAACTTGAGCAATGCCCGGCCCAATATATTCATCAGCCCTGGCAAATCCCGGTCATTGAGCAGGATTTAACCGGTTTTAAAGCTGGCCAATCCTACCCCAAACCCATTGTGGATATTGATCAAGCCGGCCGTGAAGCGCGCAAAAAACTATGGGGCTTCCGCAGCCGAACTCTTGTGAAGAAGGAGAAACAACGCATTTTGAAACGGCATACGGTTCCCGGCAATAATCAGAACAGGCGGTGAACTTGCTGCTTGCGCAACCGCATCATTTTAAAATGCCAGGGAAGCCCAGCCTATCCTGTGGCTCCCTTTGGCGTCTAATAGTTCACCCAGGGTCCCGGAATTTAAACGCCATTCATCCAATGCCTTCATTAAGACCGAAAAAACGTTAAACCGCTCATTCGCTTTTGCTTTTGGGAAACGTAATCAATGGCGGATAGGTCTTTCAGGAGACTTTGCAATTGGTCATGGTGAGGCATAAAAATAGCGTTGATTGAATGGCTCCATTATGGCTACTTTATCCTTTGCAATTTAAGCCTTATAATTAAATTTAAGTATAATTGACCTGTTAGGTTTTGTTGCTGCTCAACATCTCCCTCAATTCCTCAACAGCAAAAGGCTCCTCCTTTCCTATATGTGCAACCGCATGACAATTTGGACAAAGCGAAACCCAATCCCTTACCGGGTCAATGGCTGAAGACTCATCTTTTTGAGCAAGGGGATATCGGTGATGGACACGAATAAAACCACTGGCAACTTCCCATACCGTTCGCCAAAAGCCATTCCGCAGGCCTGGCAGTGGTAACCATAAACTTCCGGACATTCTTTAATTAGCGATTAGGCATGGAATTTATCGCCTGGGAAGTTTTCTTTAAAATTGATTTCTTTGCAGGAAGATCAATAATCAAGCTTATAGAATAAGCGGTTTCCGAAATATTCCATCATGGATGTTGAAGATTTAAAAATTTTAGTAAAGGACCTTCAAACCCTCCCTAAGGAATGTGAGTGGGTGGAGTTTAAAGAAAACAACTATAACCCCAGGAAATCGGGGAATATTTATCGGCTCTTTCCAATAGTGCATGTTACCATGAGAAGCAACATGGTTATTTAGTTTTTGGAATCGAAGACACAACAC
>CAZQQN010000023.1:0-44879 GCA_964595485.1 uncultured Sphingobacteriales bacterium
CGGGTCAGCAATCATTTTGATTTACAAACACCAGTTTAATGAATGTAAAAAGGACTTTAAATTCAATTGAAGTTATTAAACCACCTAATAAACTACTAAAACATCATAAAAACCCAATCCTATGGAAAATTTACACCAGAACAAAACGGTCCTAGTTACCGGAGCATCATCTGGAATAGGGCGCTCTACTGCCATAGCATTTGCTCGGGAAGGTGCTAGAGTAGCTGTTCTTGATGTTGATGAGCAAGGTGCTCAGACAACTGTAGCAGCCATTGCGGATGAGGGCTTTGAGGCTAAATTCTTTAAATGTGATGTCAGTAATGAGGAGGAAGTGAAAGAAGTATTCCGGGAAGTAAAAGCTAACTATGGTAATGTCGAGAGGGCTTTTAACAATGCAGGTGTTGAAGGCGATAAAGGCCCGACCGCGGATAGTGATACCCAAAACTTGGAAAAGTTGCTCAATATCAATGTTAAAGGGGTTTATTTTTGCTTAAGGGAAGAATTGAAAATGATGTTGGAGCAAGGTCATGGCTCTATTGTTAATTGCTCATCTGTTGCCGGCATTGTTGGTTTTCCGGGACTTCCTCATTACGCTACTAGCAAGCATGGGATTTCTGGTTTAACTAAAAATGCGGCCTTGGAATATGCTCAGCAGAAGATAAGGGTAAATGCGGTATGTCCCGGCCCTGTTGAAACGCCCATGATTGACCGTATTATGGGAGAAGATGAGGAAACCAAAAAGCAAATATTAGGCGGCATACCAATGGGCAGGCTTGGAAAACCTTGGGAGGTAGCTGAGGCTGTTATCTGGCTTTGTTCGGATAAAGCTTCCTTAATAACCGGGCAAATAATTGCGACAGATGGTGGCTGGGAAGCTCAGTGACCAATCCTGAAAGATATCCTATAATGTAAGGATTCAGGTTACCTACCGTCATTATTCAGGTGATGTAATGGATTAAAGGAACCAATAAAACTCCATAATTTTTATTAGGTGCAGGTTGGCAGATAGGGTAAAGTTAATTAAAGGGTCTTTTTCCTATCTTTTGTAATCTTGTATAAAGGGAGTGGTCACAGGAGGATTCGAACCTCCAACCTTCTGATCCGTAGTCAGATGCTCTATCCAGTTGAGCTATGTGACCAGCTTTCATTGCTCAAAATTCTGCCAGACAAAAAACATTTAAAGGCATTGGAGTTAATTTCTCCCAATTGCTATTAAGCGCATGGGATTCATTTAAGCAATGGCAAATTCATTCAGCAAATTTACAAAATCTCTTTGCCATCCAAGGGCTATGCTTGCTTTTTAGCCCTAATTGATAAAAAATTACCTTAAGCGCTCTCAGTCCTTTTATGAGGTGTTTCGGTTTTTGCCATCCCCTGCAGTTAGCAATCGAATTTTTTAGATTGAGCGGATTAAAAATGAGCCAGTTTGTATGTTATAAAGGGTTCTGCATCCATGAATAAGCTTTAAATATCCCGTTTAGACTGAATTAGCCGGTTTGAGGATTTTAAGTTTTGCTAATTGAGTCGTTGGTAAGTTAAGATTTCTCAAAGGGCTATATGGGTTAAAGCTGTTGGCAACAAGGCAATGAAAGGGCTTAATATACGTTCAGGATATTGTCACGGATTATTGTTTATCTTTGTTAAGCCCCAAAAATAATGATCTTATGAAAAAGTTTTTCCTTATCCTCAGTAGTGTAATTGTGTTGTTGATCCTTGCCATGATCCTGGTCCCCTACTTTTACAAAGACAATATTCTGGACCTCATGAAGAAAGAGGCCAATAAGAACCTGGAGGCCAAGGTAAATTTCAGTAACGACATTGGCCTTACTTTATTCAGTAATTTCCCCAATATGACTCTGACGGTGAAGGATATAGAAGTGGTGAACAAAGCGCCTTTCAAAGGAGATACCTTAGCACAGGTTAAACAATTTCGAACTACCATAGACATCATGAGCGTGATTAGCGGAGATCAAATGAAAATAAGAGGTCTCCATGTGAAGCAACCCGACATCCGTGTAAAAGTGCTTAAAGATGGCACTGCTAATTATAACATCATGGCCGCTGATACCTCAAAGTCGAAAGAAGGGGAGCCAAAGGAATCAAGTGAAGCCAGTGGGGGAGGGACATTTCAATTAGCCATGAATGAATATTCAATTAATAAAGGTGAGATCGTTTACGATGATCGGGCCCTTGACTTTTATACCAGGTTAAAGGATTTAAACCATGAAGGAAGTGGTGACTTTACCCTGAATATTTTTGACCTTGACACAAAAACTGCCATTGACCAATTCACAGTAGGTTATGGCGGTGTTCACTACCTTGAGCAGGTAAATACCAGTTTGGATGCGGAGTTAAAGATGAATATGAAAAAGATGAAATTTACCTTCAAGGAGAATAAGCTTAGCTTAAATGATTTTGTTTTGGCTTTTGATGGTTTTGTCGCTATGCCAGGGAAGGATATTAACACGGATATTACCTTTAATGCCCAGGAAACAGGATTTAAAAACTTATTGTCCCTGGTTCCAACGATATACACGCAAGATTATAAATCCATTGAAACCAAGGGGTCAATGAACTTTGAGGGTAAGGTTAATGGAACTTATAATAGTCAGCAATACCCGGCTTATGAGTTCCACATGGCTGTCAATGATGGCTATTTTCAATACCCGGACCTACCTAAATCATTGAAGAATGTGAATCTTAAATTGGATGTGAACTGTCCGGATGGGAAATTAGACAATACGGTAACCAACCTTAAAGCAATGCATTTTGAGATTGGCAATAACCCATTTGATGCAACCATGTTGCTAAAAAACCCTATGTCAGACCCTTTTGTAGATGCCGGAATGAAGGGGAAAGTGAACTTAGGGCATTTTAAAGATTTAATGCCTGTAGGGGATAAAACGAAATTAGCTGGTATGCTCAAAAGCGATTTAGGTATCAAAGGTTCCTATTCTGCCATAGAGGAAGAGCGGTATGATGCGTTTAAAGCAGAGGGGAATCTAAGGTTAAGCAATTTTAAGTATGCCGCTCCTTATTTGAACCAGACTGTGAAAATTGAAGAAAGCGAACTCAGCTTGACCCCTCAAAAAGCTAATTTGAAAAAGTTTGCCATGAAGCTGGGCGATAGTGATCTATATGCTCAGGGCGAAGTTAACAACATGCTTGGCTATGCCTTGAAGGGGAAAACCATTAAAGGGGATTTGAAAGTGAACTCCAATTACATGAACCTCAACCCAATGCTTGCCTCGGGAGAAGCAGAATCAGCAGGTGAATCAGCGGATAAGGCTTCTGAAAAGCCATCTGCTGCTGAAGGCGAAAGCTATGAATATGAGGCACCAGCCATACCGGATAATATTGATTTTACCTTACAAGCCGATCTGATGAAGCGCTTAATCTATGACAATATGGATATGCGGAATATCTCGGGGAGTATAGTCATCCGGGATCAATCCATAAAATTAAAGGATTTTAAGATGAACATGTTTGACGGGAGCATGATGGCATCCGGGAAATATGGTACCAAACAGCCTGATCGCCCCATAACTGATTTTGACCTTCAAATTGAGCAATTTGGTATTCAACAGGCCTATGAAACCTTTGCAACACTCAGGAAATATGCACCTGTGGCTGCTAATGCAGAAGGGCAATTCGATGCAGATGTGACATTCAATACTCCACTGAAAAAAGATCTGACCCCAATTTACGATAGCTTATACAGCAAAGGTCAATTGGTAGTGGATAAAGCTGTCATTAGTGAGCATGAAATTTTTGACAAAGTTGCTGATGTTCTTCAGGATGATGCTTACCGGAAAATTGTATTGACCGATATTAAGCCTTCCTATATCATAGCCAATGGGCGTATTCGGTTAACTGAACCAATTAATTTTGATGTTGAGGATTCTAAATTTGAGCTAACCGGGTCCATGAAGTTGGACCAAACACTTGATTATAACTTGCGGGCTGATGTACCGGCTAAAATGGTTAAGCAGAAGGCTGGCCAGTTAGTGAATAAAATTGCCGGTGATAAGGTAGATATTCCGGGAGGCGATCGTTTGCTGGTTGACTTTAAAATAACCGGAAAGGCCGGCAATCCAAAGGTTGAACCCTCTTTTGGCGGTACTAAGGATGGTTCCGGAGGTCCTAAGGAAACTGCTAAACAAAAAGCCAAGGAAGAACTGAAAAAACGTAAAGAGCAAGCCAGAAAGGCTAAGGAAAGGGCCAAAAAAAGGGCTAAAGAAAGGGCTGAAAAAAGGAAAAAGCAAGCTAAAGAAAAAGCTGAAGAGAAGAAGGAGGAAGTAAAGGAAAAAGCCAAGGAGAAGAAAGAAGAGGCCAAAGAAAAAGCAAAGGATAAGGCCAAGGATAAGGCAAAAGATATTTTTGACTAAACCTTAAGGCTTAAGGCGCTTCTTTTATGTTAGGAGTAATAGGCCCCTGCAACCTTTTTTCCAATGCCATTGATTTTAAGGGGTTTCATTTTAAGATGCTTATTGTTTTGGTACATGCTTATTATTGAGAAAATGCCTGGACAATGGTAAGTTGAAAAAGCTACCTTAATTTTGCTCTTTTAGGATTTTTAAAAAACGGCACTGAGATAGCTAAGGTTTCTAAAAGCCTCCAGTAAACCTTATTTAATAACGTTGTCAAGATTGGTTGAGATTGTTATATGGTTGGTGGCATCGGCAACGTGGAAACCACCCCGCCCGTAGCTGATGCGGTATTTACTAATTTGAATCCCTAATCCTGCCGAATAGCCGACCAAACCTTTGTTTTGCTCTTGTGTCATTGTTTGGCGTCTTTGATGATTATAGCCCAGGCGTAAATGAAAATTTTCCGAAAAAATAAGCTCCCCCGAAATGATGAAATGCCGGAATATTTTTTCACCAATCGAAGCTTCCTGTTCAATAGGCTCCCCACTTCCCAGGTCGGTCTGAAGCTGATCTTCCGGTACCGGATTCGTAATATCCGGGATGTTCAAATGATGGCCCAGAATGGTTAGGCGTAAGGGCATATGAGCAAACTTTTTAGAAAAAGCTAATTGAACATTGAGGGGCAGCGGTTCCCTGTTGTTTTCTGAGAAAGTGCTAATTTGGGTGCCGAGGTTATTAACAACCAAAGAAAGGTTGGTTAAATTAGTCGTATCCCGGTAGGTTACCCCAAAATCAAGGTAAGTTCCTCCAGATGAGTAGCTTTCCAGGTTGCTTAGTAAGAAATTCATAGCAAAACCCATTGAAAATTTATTGACTTTACGGGAGCCGGAAAGTTTGAGGTTATATTCAGCTGCTGTGAATTCCCCTAACTTATTACCAAACCGGTTAGCCCTTGTAAAATTACCATATTGCAGGAAGTTCATGGTTGCCATAAAGGTCCCTACCTCCTTGTAGTGCCTGGCGTAAGAAGCTTGCCCAAATTTTGAATCAGAAATATAATCAGAACCGGAAAGTGCTGCATGGCCATCCATACCTTGATTAAGTAAAGCCGGATTTTCTGCGGCTAAAGTAATGTCCTTATCCATTGTTGAAATATGATTTCCTCCTAAAGCGGTCACTCGCGCTGAGGTTGGCAGAGCTGGTAAGCTGAAAACTGAATGACCCCCAACCTGAGCCGATGAGAAATGAAAAAAGCTCCCGACAAAAAACAAAAGTAGCATTAATAGCTTCATAGCTCAAAAATAGCAAATTATAGCGAAAAAAACTTTTGAATAGTATAATAAAGCCCGCCAATCTTGAATTGTAAAACTTATGGTTGAAAAGGCAGGTAATTCAAAAAGTTTTCATGCTTTAAAAACGTTTTCGCGAATATTATATTGGATAGTAGGAAGCTCTAACATTTGGTTTTAATTGGCCAGGGTATGATAAGGTTCTTCAAGTATCATATTACTCCTGATAAAACTACTAACCTTACTTTGCTTATCTTAATCAGGTTTTTTTGAGTGAGAGGTACAAAACCAACCTTTTGGTTTTAACAAGTCGAGAAGTGGTTTGCAGCATTAATGATAGGATGGAGGTTAACATGTTAACTTATTATAACCCCTGAAAAGCATTAAAGAGGTAGGGCATAGGTCATCTTTGGCTTTGGAAATACTAAGCTCTTTGGGTTAGGTGCAGAAAAATAAACTGACATCACTGCATTTTTTTTAGCTGCGAATCTTGTCAAGCACTACAGCTATCTTCTTTACTTCTCAAATTATAAAGGACAAAAAAATGGCGCAGAAAAACTCCTGCGCCATCTATATCCGCTATAGCCAATTTTATTCCTGATTGGCTTGCCTTTCTTTCTGTTTACCGTTTGTGTGAGTGACAAATTCGGGGTTATTAACCGCTAAAGGCTGTTTAACCTGCTTTTTTTCAAGGGCTTGCTCAATCACCTCCTCTACCCGCTTCACATAATGAAATTGAACCCCTTTGATGTAATCTTCCTTAATTTGGTTGATTTCTTTCTCATTATTTGCGCTCAGAATAAGGTGGTTAATCCCTTGTCGCTTAGCGGCAAGAATTTTTTCCTTAATACCCCCAACTGGTAAAACTGAACCCCGCAAGGTCATTTCACCGGTCATGCCAAAGCTTTCTTTCACTTTCCGTTGTGTGTATGCGGATGCTAAGGCTGTCAACATTGTGATACCGGCAGACGGCCCTTCTTTCGGGACCGAGCCTTCCGGAATGTGAACGTGAACGTCCCAGTTATCAAAGGCATCGGGATTGATGTCGAATTGCTTATAATTAGCCTTAAGGTAAGAATACCCAATATGGGCAGATTCTTTCATTACCTCACCTAACTTACCAGTGAGATTGATCTTCCCTTTACCAGGGCTTAAGCTTACTTCAATGTTGAGAACTTCTCCACCCGTTGGTGTCCAGGCTAAACCTTTAGCAAGCCCGGGTAGTTGATCACTGGTATAAGCGTCTCTTTGGAATTTCTTCGGGCCAAGGATCTTCTCAAGGTCTTTCATTTTAACTTGAGGGGATTCATTTTCCTCAAAGACGATTGATTTTGCCTTTGACCTTGCAAGAGAGGAGATTTGCTTTTCCAACATCCTGACACCGGACTCCTGTGTATAACCTTCAATAACTTCCTTGATTACCTTGTCGTTGATTTTGAAACTTTTACCCTTTAAACCGTGTGTTTCCCGCTGCTTTGGAATTAAGTGCCTTTTGGCAATTTGATTTTTCTCCTCAAGTAAATAACCGTTTAGCTCAATGATCTCCAGCCGGTCTCTAAGTGCTGGATGAATTGAGTCCAGGTTATTAGCAGTGGCAATGAACATGACGTTCGATAAGTCATATTCAACCTCCAGGTAATTGTCGTAAAAATTGGCATTCTGCTCCGGGTCTAATACTTCGAGCAAAGCGGAAGCAGGGTCCCCCCGGAAATCCTGACCTACCTTATCAATTTCATCCAATACCAGTACTGGATTAGAGGATTGGGCCTTTTTGATGGATTGAATAATGCGACCAGGCATAGCGCCAATGTAAGTTTTGCGGTGGCCGCGAATCTCTGATTCGTCATGCAGACCCCCGAGGGACATACGGTTGTAATTCCGGCCTAAAGATCTGGCTATGGACCTACCAAGGGAAGTCTTACCAACGCCAGGAGGTCCATAAAGGCAAAGAATGGGACTTTTCATATCCCCTTTCAGTTTCAAAACTGCCAGATACTCCAGTATTCGCTCCTTGACGAACTCAAGGCCATAATGGTCCTCGTTTAGGACTTTACGAGCCTTCTCAAGGTCCAGCTTATCCTTTGTGTATTCGTTCCAGGGAAGGTCCAGCATGGTCTCCAGGTAATTGAAAATTACCGAATATTCAGCGGCTGCGGGATTCATCCGCTGGAGCTTTTTCAACTCCTTGTCAAATTGCTCCTGAACAGCGTCTCCCCATTTTTTATGCTGAGCCCTTTCCTTGATGTCCTCTATCTCTTTGTCCGGGTTATCCTGGCCAAGTTCCTCCTGGATTGTTTTTAGTTGTTGTTGGAGGAAGTAATCACGCTGCTGTTTATCAATGTCAGATTTAACTTTATTCTGAACCTGGTTCTTTAGCTCCAGCATCTTATACTCCTCGTTCAATTGCTGGAGAACTTCTGTTGCTTTCTGGTTTAAGTCTTTAATTGTTAATAAACGTTGTTTTTCATCAACTTCAACATTGAGGTTTGAGGAAATGAAATTAATGAGAAATCGGCTATTTTGGATGTTTTTTATGGCTGAAGTGGCTTCAGAAGGGATGTTGGGAGACATTTGAATGATCTGGTTAGCAAGATCCTTCATGGAAGATATCATTGCCTTGAGCTCATCATTTTCTTCTTCCTCGCTTTCTTCGCCATCGTAAGATTGAATATTCGCTTTGAAGTAGGGGTCTTCCTGTGTAAAATCTATAGTTTGGAAACGTCTTTTGCCCTGAATAATGACGGTTACATTACCATCGGGCATTTTCATAAGCTTCATGATCTTGGCAAGGGAGCCGATCTCATAGAGGTCATCCTTACCAGGATCTTCTACTGATGTGGACTTTTGGGCAACTACACCAATTAATGCATCTTGGTCTTTCGCATCATTGATGAGGTTGATAGATTTATCCCGGCCTACTGTTATTGGTATGACAACACCCGGGTATAAAACGGTGTTACGTAGTGGCAGAATAGGTATTTCGTCCGGGATGCTATTGGGATCTAATTCCTCTTCCTCGTTACCGGACATTAAAGAAATGAATTCGGGATTTTCCTCTTCAAACTGATCTTCTCTGAAAGCGTCTTCAAATGGATCTTTATTGAATTTATTACTCATATATTGATTTCTCCCCTTTTATTTTGGTTTTAAGCTAAGTTATCCAAGTTGTACATAAACAATGCCAACCTTTATTCCTTATCCGGCAGGAATTAAAGCTCTTATTCGCCTTAATTGAGTATTGCCTTTCTTTTTAAAAATTGGTTTTTTTTTCGGTAACAATACATAGACGATTGCTGGCTTATGGCCTATTCACAAAGGGCACCTGGCTAGTACCCTTTTATAAATTGTGGGATGCTTAGGCCCACCTATTAGTTCGGGTTAATGGGTGCTTGTTCCTCAGGTTTTTTGACATTTTTGAAAGTAAAATCTTTCCCATCCCCTACATCTACAAGGATTTGCTTTTCAGGGTTTATCTCATCCCCGAGAATAAGCTTGGATAACTCATTCAGGATCTGCTTCTGAATAACCCGTTTAAGCGGTCTGGCACCATACTCGGGTTCATAACCCATTTTTGCTAATTTATCAATGGCTGCTTCTGTAGCTTTCAGGTTGATCTTCCTGGAGCCAATGTTCTGAGTCAGGTGATCAATTTGCAGCCGTACTATAGACTGGATTTCATCCTGGTTCAGGGGTTTGAACATGATCGTGTCATCAACCCGGTTAAGGAATTCCGGCCTGATATTCTTTTTCAGCATGTTCATGACTTCCACTTTAGTGGTCTCCATGACACCTGTGAAGTCTTCATTGGGGTCAAGGTTTTCAAAATTTTCCTGGATTAGTTGGGAACCCATGTTTGAAGTCATGATGATGATGGTATTTTTGAAATTGGCAGTTCTGCCCTTGTTATCAGTAAGTCTTCCATCATCCAAGACTTGTAGCAGGATGTTGAACACATCTGCGTGGGCTTTCTCTATTTCATCCAGTAAAATTACTGAGTAGGGTTTCCGCCGAACTGCCTCGGTTAACTGTCCTCCTTCTTCATAACCGACATAACCCGGTGGTGCTCCTACTAATCTTGAAACAGAATGTTTTTCCTGGTACTCGGACATATCAATGCGGGTCATCATGCTTTCATCATTGAAAAGGAAATCAGCTAAGGACTTGGCTAACTCGGTTTTACCGACACCAGTTGTACCAAGGAAGATGAAAGATCCTATTGGTTGATTAGGGTCCGATAAACCTGAACGGCTTCTTCTGATAGAGTCAGATACGGCCTCTATGGCTTCATCCTGTCCAATTACGCGGTTATGTAGGTCGTCTTCCATCCGGAGGAGTTTCTCCCTTTCACTTTCCAGCATTTTATTAACAGGTATACCGGTCCATTTCGAAACAACGGTTGCAATATCCTCAGCATCTATTTCCTCCTTGATCATAGGGTCTTCGCCTTGGATTTCCTGCAGTTTTTCCTGTTGATCCTTTAAATGTTGCTGGGCTTCTTGAATTTTCCCATATCGGTATTCTGCCACTTTACCATAATCACCGACCCGTTCAGCTTCCGCCGCTGCTAACCTGTAGTTTTCAATTTGCTGCTTGGTTTGCTGAATATCGTCAATGACATCTTTTTCCTCTTGCCACCTGGATTTAAGGTCATTGCGCTGATCTTGCAGGTCAGCCAATTCCTGGTTAATCTTCTCAAGTTGATCATCGCTTTCCTCCTTCTTCATGGCCTCTTTTTCGATTTCCAGTTGCTTAATCCTGCGCTCGAGTTCATCCAAGGATTCCGGGTAAGAGTCCATCTCAAGCCTAAGTTTGGCACAGGCTTCATCAATCAGGTCAATTGCTTTATCCGGCAGGTAACGATCGGTAATGTACCGATCAGATAGCTCAACCGCATTCACTATCGCCTCATCCTTGATCCTTACCCGGTGGTAAGTTTCATAGCGCTCTTTTAGGCCCCGTAGAATAGAAATCGCGTCTTCCTCGTCTGGTTCATCAATAAGCACTTGTTGGAATCTTCTTTCAAGCGCTTTATCCTGCTCAATGTGTTTTTGGTATTCGGTCAGCGTAGTAGCGCCAATGGCCCTTAATTCGCCCCTTGCTAAGGCCGGTTTAAGAATATTGGCTGCATCCATGGCACCTTCTCCCCCACCGGCTCCGACAAGGGTGTGGATCTCATCAATGAATAAGATAATTTGACCGTCTGATCCCGTAACTTCCTTGACTACGGCTTTGAGACGTTCCTCAAATTCCCCTTTGTATTTGGCGCCAGCTACCAAGGCACCCATATCAAGGGAGTATATAGTGCGGGTTTTAAGGTTCTCCGGGACGTCTCCATCCACTATACGGAATGCAATGCCTTCAGCAATAGCGGTTTTTCCAACGCCTGCTTCCCCTATGAGGGCAGGGTTATTTTTGGTCCGCCTTGATAATATCTGGATTACCCTCCGGATTTCCTCTTCCCTTCCGATAACCGGATCAAGTTTTCCTGAACGGGCTCGCTCGTTCAGGTTGTTGGCATATTTTTCAAGGGCATTGTACTTCTCTTCTGCACTCGGGTCTTTGACCTTACTGCCTCCCCTTAAATCGCTGATGGCTTTTTTAAGCTCCTTTTCTTTAACCCCTGCATCTTTTAAAAGCTGGGCTGTTTTATCATTGCCTTTCATTATACCAAGGAGCAAATGCTCAACCGTTACGTATTCGTCTTCAAGTTCTTTGACATATTGAAAAGCATGTTGGATAACTTGGTTGGAGGCATTGGATAAAAATTGCTGCCCGCCACCGCTAACTTTGGGCAGGGTTTCAATGATTTCATCCAGCTGTTGCTTGATATGATCCGGGTTAGCATTGAATTTTTTCAGTAAATGACCAACCACATTTTCTTCTTCAGTAATCATCCCTTTTAAGATATGCGCAGGCTCAATAGCTTGCTGCTGGTTACTCATAGCCATTTCCTGCGCTCTCTGTATCGCTTCTTGTGCTTTTATGGTGAAATTATTCAAATTCATATCTCGATACCCTCCTTTTCTGTTCGGCTAATTTTGATTTCAGTCATCTTTGTTTCAAAATTTTTTCCCAATTCAATTAGAATCAGGTCTCCTGTAAAAATGTCACAACTTTATTAGAATAAAAGCCATTTTGACCAACTCAATCGTCAAATAGGCATATTCCCTTGAGTGTCTGTCAGCTTGACCTGATGATATGGCTTTTCTTTCCCCCCTTTTTTAAGCAATCAATGCCTTTAGCGTTCGTTAATAGGGAGATGTTTTTAACTTGCGCCATAACTTACTTAGGTCGTATTTTGACAAAAAGACTAAATGCATGAATTCAGTTTTAATGGATAAGCAAACCCTAAAGATCTTTAAAGGGGTTGTTACCCTAATACTAATCCCTTTGCTATCCGTTGCTCAGCCTACAAGGGCGCTTGATAAAGAAGATGATAAGGAGGAGGATCAGGGATTATCGGAAAAAGACTTTTCAGACCGCCTGGTTTATGGTGGGGATTTAGGACTTTCTTTTGGCAATACTACTTCCATCAGAATATCGCCCAAAATCGGGTACCGAGTCAATAAAAAGTGGATAGCCGGTGTAGGTGGTACCTATAACTATATTAGTATCAATAATCCAGGATTGAAGTTTCAGGATCATATTTATGGTGGTATGTTGTTTACCAACTACCGCCTATTTAGTAATATTTTAGCCGTAAGTAGAGTAGAATTAATGAACGTTCGTAACCGTACCTCTAATACGTTTTCAGATGAAGTTCGGGTATGGCAACCCGGAACTATGGTAGGTGCTGGTTACCGGCAAGGCACTGGGGGAAAAGTGGTATTTGATATGAATATTCTTCACAATTTTAGCTATCGCCCGGGTGTATCCCCTTATTCTTCAGCTTGGGTTATTCAATTTAACATCTTTGTTTTATGAATGGTGATGGTCGAATTTATCATTATTATCCCTTTTTAAATGGGCCAGGGTTAAAAGGGCATTTCATTGTGTTAATTATTTTTACATGCTTATGGGTATCACCTAAACTGTGTAATGCACAGGAAAATTTTGTTTACCACTATAAGATGGCTGCCAAGACTGATATTACATTAGCCAATGCACCTAATAATGATGTGCTAATGGCTGGTAGTGACAATAAAAAAATTTTTTGCATCCGCTTTAATCCTTTGGGTCAGGTTATATGGAGTAAGCAACTTACCAATGTTGGCAAAGGTGAGGTGGGTGATATTGCTGTAGGTCCGAATAATGGCGTGATTATTACGTATTCAAGAGGTACCAGGATGACCATTATGCGTTTGGATAAGGATGGCCAATCCTCCATCAGTAAAACTTTTGAGAGCAAGCAAGGGCCATTCAGTCAATTATCTCCGCAAAGTATCTGGGTTAATGATTCCGATCATTACATGGTATATGGTTTTCACCAGGTAGACGCTGATGGTAACAATGGTGTACCATTTCTCATGGAAGTTGATACGGGCGGGCAGGTTGTTCAAAGTAATGATTACGCAAAATCCCGAACAAGTGGTGAGGCACGAAAAACCCCTGATGATGGAAGCCTGCTTGCCCAGGGAAATACGATAATGAAAACGGATTCTTCCGGGAAAGTTGAATGGAGTAAGAAGACTAAAACCGCTTATAGCCAGGTTTTAAACATGGAGATTTTGAATAACGGCCATGCAGTTATTTTGTTAGCTACAAAAAATCAGAACCAATTTATGGTTGTAAGGATTTCGGGCGAAGGGGATTTTATTTGGCAAACCAAAGAGCTGAAATATCCCGGCGTAGGTAAAGTTGAAGTGAATGGCTTTACCGTTACTCCGGACAGTGGCGTTTTGGTTTCCGGACGTGTCAATACAAGTGGAGCAAACCCCCGAAATTTACCTACATTGATCAAGGTTACAGGCCAGGGTAAATTTGAATTCATGCGTTATTTCCAGGATAAAGAAAGTCCAAGTCCTTTATACTCCGGGGCTTTTTCCTTACTTAGGTTAGCGAATGAGCAGATCTATTTCATGGCCGGGAAGAAAAGTTTTGACCCCAATGAGGCTTCTGAAACGGTTTTCATCAAAGCTAATTCCCTGGATAAGGGTAATAACTGTATTTCCCGTTTGAGTTATAACGAAGCACCCAAAGCTGCTTTTTCTTTGGCGGATCAACAAGTTAATGCTAAAGCTAATGAATGGAATGATTATTCACATGAACCGGCATTAAATAACTTGAGCCTCAATCCAAAGCAGGTTTGCTTTGCATGTGTAGAACCGGAAATAGACCTTGGCCCTGATACAACGATTTGTGAAGAAGATTCCCTGTTGTTAAGGACCTTTACGCGGCAATCTGAACATACATGGAATACAGGACAAGATACTTCTGCTATTAATGTACGGGGCCCCGGTCAGTACTGGGTAAAAGTGGTCAACGACTGTGGGAAAGCTACGGATACCATTAAAGTTAGTGAGCACGCTAGCGTTGATGCTGACATAACAATTCAGCCTGAGACTCCGGATCCCCGCCAGGAAGTCATTTATCAAGAAAATAACCCGGCCACCAAAAATGAAAAATGGGATTTTGGCGATAGTAATCAAGCTAAGGGCCCGGAAGTCAGTCATCAATATGAAGAAAACGGGAAGTACCCTGTCAAATTAAAATACCTGGATAATAATGGTTGCGAGTACCTGAAAATGGATTCTCTGACTATTTCGTTTTATTCGCTTCATTTACCGAATGCTTTTACGCCAAACGGCGATGGTAAGAATGAACGCTTTTCACCCATAGGGTTTGGGTTAGAAAAGTACACTTTGAAAATATTTGATCGCTGGGGTGAAAAAATTTACCAAGGGAAAGATGAGGGTTGGAATGGAAGGTCAGAAGGAGAGAAAATGCCGCCCGGAACATACCTATACCAGTTAAGATTAAGGAATGTTCAAGAAAATGTGATCATCCGGAAAGGTCAGTTTAAACTTATCCGTTAGTCGAAGCAAATAGAAAGAGCAGGCGAATCATTGCCTGCTCTTTCAACTATTTAGTACAATATTATTGCTTCTGAGCCATCAAATGTTTATAGAAGAGGGGAATGGTTTCAATGCCTTTGTAAAAGTTAAATAGCCCAAACTTTTCGTTGGGTGAGTGAATGGCATCCGAATCCAGACCAAAGCCCATCATTATGGGTACCATATTCATTTGTTGAGAAAAAAAGGCTACTACTGGAATACTGCCACCGGTTCTAACTGGTAAAGGCTCCTTGCCGAAGGTATCCTGGTAGGCCTTGCTGGCTGCCTGGTATTCATCCCGGTCAGTTGATACAACCACTGGCTTAGCGCCATGTAGTTTATCCACCCTGACCTGGACTGATTTTGGGGCGATGTGTTGTAAATGTTGAGCGACAATATCAGCAATCTCATCCTCATCCTGGCTTGGCACCAGGCGCATGGAAATTTTAGCATGTGCTTCCGCCGGTAAGACTGTTTTAGCTCCTTCTTTGATATAACCACCCCAAATACCATTTACGTCTAATGATGGCCTTAAACAGGTATTTTCATAAGCCGAGTAACCTTTTTCCCCATTAAGGGCCGCCACATCAACGGCTTCTTTAAATTCTTCATCGTAAATGGGGATATCCTTCATTTTGGCTTTTTCCTCATCCGAAGGTTCCTGAACTTTGTCGTAAAAACCGGGGATGTTAATCCGGCCATTCTCATCTTTTAGGGAGGCTATCATATTAGACAGCTCAATGGCAGGATTTGCAATAGCACCGCCATAAATCCCTGAATGCAGGTCCCGGTTAGGTCCTTGAGCACCGACTTCAAGGTAGCAAAGCCCTCTAAGTCCTACAGGGATTGAAGGCTGCTCATTGGAGATCATTCCTGTATCAGAAAGTAACAGGATATCAGCCTTTAGTTTCTGCTGGTTGTTCAAGGCAAACGCGGAAACATTGGGCGAACCGACCTCTTCTTCTCCTTCAATGATAAACTTAATGTTACAAGGAAGGTTTCCGGTCTGGTTCATGAATTCAAAAGCCTTTACATGCATATACATTTGGCCTTTGTCATCGCAAGCTCCTCGCGCATAGATCTTTTCATCTTTTACGACAGGCTCAAATGGCGGTTGATCCCATTTTTCGTAGGGATCAGCGGGCTGAACATCATAATGACCGTACACCAATACAGTTGGAGCGTTTTGATCAATAATTTTTTCTCCATACACAATAGGGTTGCCATCAGTTGGGCAAACTTCCGCCTTATCAGCACCTGCCTCTTCCAATTTATTTTTGACGTATTTGGCAGCTTCAACCACATCATCGCTAAATTCGGGATCTGCACTAACGGATGGGATTTTTAACAATTCAAATAACTCGTTAAGGAAGCGATCCTTATTGTCTTCAATGTACTGTTTGATGTCGCCTTGCATGGTATCAGGTTCTTTTTTGTTCTACTGAAGCTACGAAATTAATAAAGATAACAGTGATGGTCTGTTTTACCAGTGTTAAACTTTCTCAGGCTATTTACATACCATTTAACAGTTAGGTAAAGCCTGGTCTAATAATTTGCGAGGGCTTCAAAATGAATTCCTAAATTCGACCCTTTCATTAATGAAATATTGCTCTTGAGTCGACTTTACAAATATTTACACAAAGGTTCTATAGAGGCTGGATGTGACGAGGCCGGCAGGGGCTGTCTGGCCGGACCTGTTGTCGCTTCAGCGGTTATTATCTCCCCTGAAAAGCGCTTAATTTCCTCGCTTAATGATTCCAAGCAATTAAGCCCTGGCAAGCGGGAAGGTCTGGTGGATAAAATAAAAGCCAATGCGCAGGCTTTTAGTATTGCTGTAGTGGATAACAGGGAAATTGATCAGCTGAATATCCTGCAAGCTTCGGTTAAGGCTATGAATAAAGCGGTATCATCCCTTAATCTTCAACCTGAAAGTTTGCTAATAGACGGCCACTATTTTCATACCCAAAGTGATATCCCTTATCATTGCATCAAAAAAGGAGACTCGCTTTATGCTTCTATAGCCGCTGCTTCCATATTAGCCAAAGTATACAGGGATCAATTAATGGAAGCTTATCACCAGGATTATCCTGTGTACAAGTGGGATAGGAACAAAGGCTACCCTACTCCCCCTCATCGGAGAGCGATTGAGCAATATGGTTCATCTCCCTTGCACCGGCAAAGCTTTAAATTACTGAAGCAATACAAGCAAATGCATTTTAACCTTTAATGGCTAATACTGCTCATTGTTTGATGCCCATGCTCATAGCTGTCAGGTTTACCTAACCCTTTCAATTACTTGGATGGTAGGAGAGCTAAGTAGTAAAGGGGACGTTTAAGTGATCATAAGTGGCGGTTATTTTATTCTTTATTGAATAAGCATTGTATAGAATCTCCGCTAATTGCTAATGAGGGATTTCAGTTTTTTGTCGATGGCTTTCATCCAATCCGGTAATTTGCGTATAGCTGCGACTTCTTTATAGGCCTGTGCCTTGGGTACCGCAGGCGAACCAAAATAGACTTCCCCACCCGGTATTGATTTACTAACGCAGCTACAAGCCTGAACAACGGCTCCTTCCCCTATGTGTATGCTTTTATTGATTCCTACCTGCCCCCATAATTTTACTCTATCCGCTAAAATAGTTTTTCCGCCTACACCGGTTTGGGCTGCCAGGATACAGTGTTTACCGATTTCAACCCCATGGCCGATGTGGACCTGGCCATCCAACTTGGTTCCTTCTCCGATGTAAGTTACACCGGATACTCCCCTATCGATAGTGCAGCAAGCGCCTACTTCTACATTATTGCCTATCGATACTTTACCAACCGATTGCAGTTTATCATGGTAGGTGCCACGGTCCTTGAAATAAAAAGCATCTCCGCCAATTACACAATTTCCATGTACCACAACATTATCCCCAATTTCAGTCCCTGAATAAATAACCGTATTGGGGTAAATGGTACAATGCCTGCCGATCTTAACATCGCTACCGAGGTAAACGCCCGGGAAAATACTGGTCCCATTTCCAAAAGAAACGTTTTCACCTTTGTAAAAAGGGTTGGATCCTGAGTCGTCAAGGGAAGGGTTGTAATAAGGATCGTAATAATTTGTTAGTTGATTATAAGCGGCAAAAGGATCATCAATGATAATCACCCCTTTACCATCTGGGGGCTCCACATTTTTATCAATTAAGATCGTTGTTGCAGCAGAATTCAGGACTTGCTCATAATATTTCGGATGATCGACAAAAGTTAGGTCTCCATTTTCCACTTTATGGATTTCATTGAGCCCTTGAACTTGGAGTTCAGGGTTCCCTTTAAATTCGGCTTTGAGAAAGTCTGCTATGCTTTTGAGGGTAGTTGGTTCTGAAAGTTTCATAACTATTTGCACATTGGGATTTCAACTTACGGACAAAAATATCAAATTTCAACGGCAAGTTATCTGCGTGCTACGCAGGTTTTAATTTGAAGGAAAATCACACCTTAGTAAGCTTTCAATCAATAGTAGTTAAATCAACTATTCCAGTGATCCGATGAAATTAAAGTAACGCCATATCCCGAATAAACCGGGTGAGATCTTTTTAAATTCAGGTTGGAATTGTTGTTGAATATAGGGTAGTATCTTCCCCTCTACGTTCAGATGGTTAAGTGCCATGAATCGTTTATACGCAGACCAGTCCGTATCGTGGAAATCGACAATGGCTATCTTTCCACTGGGGTTCAGGAAAAATTGGGCCAAATGCAGAAAATAGGGCCAGTTTGGATTTAGCATAGTTAGCGTGTAGGAGAAAATGATCACATCGTATCCAACAGGGGGTAGCCAGTTAACATTAAACGTTCCTTCGTAAAGGATTACCCGGTCGGAGATCGGATTCAGCTTTTTAGCTGCTTTATTGAGCATACTTGCAGAAATATCCAATCCAGTCATCGAAGCCCTCGGATAATGAGAGCCCAATTGGTACAATATATGGCCAGTCCCGCAACCCACTTCAAGGGCATTAAAATCGTCATTAACGTCAAAAGGAAGTTGCTTTATCAGGTTTTTCCTGCCAAACAAAAAAGCCCAACGCGTAGCATCGTAGATACGTGATTGAAGTTGATAATACCGCTGAATGTTGATTGCTTGCTGGTCACTATTTCTACTGATTGTCAAACTAAATTGCTTTTTATATTATTTAACAATTCCCAGATAGGCACTAGCGTAAGTACCTACCCGGTCGGGATGCTTGATGTCTTCTGCATTTACTTTTTCGAACCTCACCGCCTTCTTCACAAATTCCGGAAGGAAATCCACCTCTCTTGCTGCTGACCGGAATAAAATTTTTGCCCCTGGCCGACTATTTTTTAAGATCAAGCGCCACTCAACCTCCAGGGCTTTTGGTGAGTTTGCTGCTAACCAATCCTGGTGGTCAAGAAGGGCAAAATGGGTGTAATGACCTGGATTTTCTTTCAGGAAATCGCTAACAGAACATGTTCTATTCGTTACCTTATAGGTTTGCTTGCGGATTTTATCAAAGTTTTCGGGTTTCAGGTAGTTGGGGCAACAGTCTTTTCTATAATGGCCTTTCAGGTAAACGTGCCAGAAATAATTATCTTGCATGAGAGTCCTTTTAAAAACGGCTCTCAAGCTATCCTTAATGTAAGCTATAAGCCCACCAGGGTAATCATCAATGATTAGGCGCCTTTGGCTTCTGGGAACACCAAGCATGGCCATTGTTAAATGTTTGTTAAGAAGCCATTCTACCATTGAGGAAACGATTTTAGGCTCAATTTTTTGGTAGAGGGCTCGTTGTTCAGATAAGCTATTGATTTCCAATAATTTATGAACGGTATACCTTACCTTGGGCTTTACTTTCAGGTATTGTTTAAATAACCAGGCAAAATGACCAGAAGTCCCGTAAAAATAAAAGGAGCCTTTGAATCGCTTGTCCTTAAAACAACGGATCTTTTTGTCCCAGTATTCCTTTGCATAGTTTGTTAAGTGAGGGCGTAGCTTATCAGCATAGAGATGCTGGCATTTGGGATGGTAACCTTGTCCAAAAAGCTTGTAAAGGTCATCAAAAGTAGCGTGATTAAAGGTTGCTAATTTTAAGTTTAGTAAAGCGGATTGTTTAGGATTGATATCCAAAGCCTTGATGGTAGCTGGGCTATCAAGTAGATAGTCAAGGGTATTACAGCCTGCACTGGTGATCATTATGACATGGCTTTCTTCACTCAGAGTAAGGAGTTCGCGGTCGCAGCGGGGATCTTCCCAGCAGGTGTTATAAACCAGGTTATTTTTATGGATTTGATTAAATACCTGGTCCTGCAATTTATCAATTCGAGGTTTAATAAGAGTCATTTAGTTACCACCTGTTTGAGATCACGTTGCGAATAAGCCTAAAGCTTATAATGCTATGGTTAATAAGTCTTTACCAAAAAGTTAAGGCAGCTTTACACCCTTTATTTGAGTTGTTTTATGAGTTTTTTGAAGCAATGTTAAGGCTCCTCAGATACTTTAGCTCTTTGTGGGTGGCTAAAAAAATCAGCTAACATTTGCTCGAAAATCTCATCATTTTCCAAGTAAGCGTTATCCTCCTCATCTAAAACGATATTGCTGGCTAAAGGATCTTCATGGTAGCGATATATGATCCATGTATCATTGTTGTATTCAAGGGCTGTCAGATTCTCTACCCAGTCCCCGGAATTCAGGTACTGAACTGAGCCTTGTTCATTCGATACCCTTTTATTGGTTGGTTGATGAATGTGCCCGCATATCACAGTCTGGTAGTGCTTTGAGGTGGCGATGTCAGTGGCTGTTTTTTCAAAATCCTGGATAAACTTAACAGCCCTTTTAACGCCGGACTTAATCCTTTGTGATAGTGAAATTCTGCCTTTACCTGCTTTCTCCATTAAAAAATTAACCATGTTGTTAAGTAGAATCAGGGTATCATAGCCTTTGGAGCCAAGCTTGGCCAACCACTTGGATTGACGCATTGTTATATCAAATACATCTCCGTGAAAAATCCAGGTTTTAGCGCCATTGAGGTTAAGCAGCAGTTTATTGACAATTTTAAGGCTACCTATTGAAAATTGGTCGAAGCGTCTTAACATTTCATCATGATTACCGGGTATGTAGTAAATGCTAACCCCTTGCTCCATTAACCAGGTAATATGACCTACAACTTGCATATGCGAACGAGGGAAGTACTTTTTGTTGAATTGCCACATATCAATGATATCCCCATTCAGAATAAGGGTCTTTGGATTGATGCTTTTCAGGTACTTGAGTAAGCGTTCAGCATGGCAGCCATAGGTACCTAAATGCGTGTCCGAAATGACAACTAACTCTACAGGTCTTTTTTCCATGGTTTTAGGGTTTGGGTGATAGAATTAAAAAGGATTAAAAAGTATCGATAACGGTTTATGTAGCTGTTTTTGCCTTTAATTACCTTATGCGAGGGCCACCAAATCATACCGCTAAATTATTTGTAGCGGTTTACTGAAGTTTTATTGAAAAGTTAGTGTTGTATTAAAGCAATCGGATGGCAAAAAAATAAACTGCGCTAACCAATTATTGTCAGCTGTTTTTCAAAAGGCAATGTTAGGATTGCTGGCAGCTATTCCTATTAGCAAAAGTTTTTTTAATGGTAACTTAAGTTCTAATCTGCTAATGTTCCCCTAAATTTGACAAATTAACCTAATTAAAATAAATGTTATATGCGCCTGGCTTCCATTGATATTGGTTCAAATGCCATCCGCTTGCTTATTAAAAATGTTTTTGCATTTGACGGGATTGTTCAATACCAAAAAGAATCTTTAATACGCGTTCCCTTACGGCTTGGCCGGGAAGCTTTTAACGATGGAAGAATATCAGCCGAAAAGCATGATAAAATCATGAAAACCATGGGCGGTTTTAAATCGCTAATGGAGGTATATGGAATAGAGAATTACAGGGCAGTGGCCACATCTGCTTTACGTAATGCTGAGAATGGTCAGCAAATTGTTGGGCAGGTCCTGAATGAGACGGGTATTAGTATTCAAGTCATAGACGGCCATGAAGAGGCCAAAATTCTTTATTCCATGGATATATCCCACCAAATAGATCCGGAAAAGGCCTGTATATACATGGATGTAGGTGGTGGAAGTACCGATATTTCCCTCTTTGCCAATGATGCCTTTCAAAGATCAGAATCATTCCCAATTGGGACCATTCGATTGCTGAATGACTTGGTCACTCAAGAGGACTGGCAGGGGCTTAAAAGTTGGTTGCAAACGGTTAAAAAAGAGCATGGCGAGATGTATGCCATAGGCTCAGGCGGGAACATCAATAAGTTGATCAAGATGTATGGGAAAACGAAAAAGAAAAAGAAGCGGATTGGTTACAAGGATATCATGGAAGCTTATGAAGCGCTAAAGCAACATACCTATGAAGAGCGCATTCGGTTAATGCAGCTTAAACCCGACCGGGCTGATGTGATCCTTCCAGCCTGTGAGATCTTCCGAAACGCAATGGCCTGGGCGGGTATCAAACGAATTTATGTGCCTACCATTGGTTTAGCGGATGGGCTAATCAAGCAATTGTACGAGGAGCAATATGCGAGGGAGGAAGTTATAGAAACCCGTTATTTCACTTAAAAGCGGGTTTTTAGAAAGTTCTTTAAAATTCAGCAGAAACTATTTTATAGAACTAAGGTATTTCCATTCAATGCCAACTTTGATAACCTGCTTCTTGGGCATTGGATTCTTCGATGGCTTTTGTTAATGACTCATAAAAATCATACTGGGCTCTTGTTTTTACCAAACCCTCTTCTCTGTAGACGTTAGATTGCCGAGCATCAATCCAGCGTGCTTTTTGGTTATCGGCCCATTGCAAGCGCAAAAAATAAAGGATTTCCTGTTTACATTTTTCGTCCTTAATGGGGAATACCAATTCAATGCGTTGATCCAGGTTTCTTTTCATGAGATCAGCGGATCCCATATAAACTTTTGTATCACCACCATTGCAGAAGGCATAAATTCGGCTGTGCTCAAGAAGCCGGTCAACCAGACTTATTACCTGGATATTTTTGCTAACACCTTCTATTCCGGGAACAAGGGAACATATGCTGCGTGTAATCAAGTAAATATGAACGCCGCTGTTACTGGCTTTGTAAAGTTTTTGAACAATTTTAGGATCTTGCAAACTATTGACCTTGATCCATATCCAAGCCTCCTTCTCATTCTTAGCCTGTTGAATTTCCTTATCAATGAGCTGGTTTATGCGCCTTCTGAGATTGAATGGGGAAACCATTAAGCTATCGAATGCAACCGGTTCTGTGTTTTGGGTTAGGTAGTCCACGATTTTTTGAGCCTCATCTATTAAATCCTGGTCAGCAGTAAATAAACCGGTGTCACTGTAGGTTTTGGCCGTGTCTTCGTTGAAGTTACCGGTGCTAAAATAAGCATACTGCCGTATGCTGTTTTCTTCACGTCTACTGATTATCAATAATTTAGAGTGCACCTTAAGCCTTTCCATGCTGTATAATACTTCAGCACCGGCATTTTCCAGTTGATTAAACCAATGAATGTTGTAGGCTTCATCGAACCTGGCTTTCAGCTCTATGAAAACAGTAACTTTTTTACCGGCATGAGAAGCCTTAATGAGTTTTTGAACAACTTCTGAATGCTTCGCTAACCGGTAAAGCGTTATTGTGATGTGGGTTACGTCCGGATCATTTTTAGCTTGTTCTAACCAGTTTAAGATGTAAGTGAACCGCTGATAGGGAAGGTGGAGCAGCTGATCCTGTTCCCCAATTGCGCTGAAGTAATCATCGATCCCTTCAAAGGCTGGGTGAGGTAAAGGAGGCATAGGATTGAATTTCAAGTTTTGCCTTTTCTGGAAGGGGAAATGAAAGAAGTCTGTAAAGTCATGATACTTCCGGGCAAACATGGTATCCTCCGGCTCTATATTGACTTTTTTACTGATGAGTTGTAGCAAACCAGCAGGAATTTCCGGGTCATAGGAAAGCCTGGTCGGTTCTCCCAGTTCTCGTTTTTTAAGGCTTTCTTTTATTTTCCGGAGCAAATTTCGGGATATATCTCCCTCAATATCTAATTCGGCATCCCTTAAGATACGAAATCCATAAGCTTTAGCATTCTGAAAACCCGGAAAAATATCCGGTAGGTGAAAACGAATGATGTCATCGATATAAATGACATAATTTTTCCCGCTTGAAGGAGGTAAGGTGATAAATCTTGGCAGATTTTCGGGTAATTTCAGTATAGCGTAGGCATTTTCTTCGCCATCATCGTCTTTAAGGTGGACTGCAAAGTATATCCAATTATCCCGCATAAAGAGGGGTTGACCGTCATCTTCAATGAAAACAGGTTCAAGCCTTGGATGAATATCTTTAATGAAGTAATTTTCAAGGTAGTTTTGGTGTTCTCCGTTGATGGTCCTCTCATTCAAGAAATAAATACTTTCTTGCTTTAATTCTTCCAATATTTCTTTTTTGAAAATCCGGTCAAATTCTCTACGCTGATGGACAACCTCCGTTTTTATACGACTTAGCAGACGCTCAGGCGGTTCATTTAATTCTTTTTTGGCTGTTGATTTAAGATGGATAAGTCGCTTCAGCGTTGCTACCCGTACCTTGAAGAATTCATCTAAATTATTCGCAAAAATCGCCAAATATTTCAGACGTTCTAATAACGGGTTTCGCTTATCCTTTGCTTCTTGTAATACCCGGTGATTAAAGGAGAGCCAACTTATTTCCCGGTTGATGTAATACTGATTCCACTTTGCCATTGCTTATCGTAAACCTCACTTTTACAAAGTTAAATTCCTTTCAATGCTTTATCATTCCCGACTTGTTAAGTTATTGTTAAAATTTTTTGAAGGCCTTTTCAAGATTAGTCCTAAAGCACGCCAAGAATACTTTGAAGCATCAAAATAGTATCGAATGTTTTTTTAACTTAGCCAATCTATTCCATTGTCGCTAAATGGCTATCACTATTAGGGACAGCTAAGGAAATAGGGCTTCGGGTTTTAAGCCCTTTTGATAAAGGCGATACAATAAACACCGTCAATAAAACAAAATTACATGATAGTCCCTAATTTTGTAATGTTTTAAATCTAAAGCACTATGGCAGAAGATAGAACCATCCAATTCCGTCAGGCCGTAAGAGAAGCCATGAATGAGGAAATGCGTAATGATGAAAACATCTTTCTCATGGGGGAAGAGGTAGCGGAATACCAGGGCGCTTATAAAGTAACGCAGGGGATGCTCCAGGAATTTGGGGAAAAGCGAGTGATAGACACACCAATTACCGAGCTTGGTTTTGCCGGTTTAGGTGTTGGTGCTGGTATGAATGGTCTGCGACCGATCGTTGAATTCATGACGTGGAATTTTGCTTTATTGGCCTTTGACCAAGTAATTAACTCAGCAGCTAAGATGCTGACCATGTCGGGGGGGCAATTTAACGTTCCCATTGTTTTTCGTGGGCCGACAGGCTCAGCAGGTCAATTGGGCGCTACCCACTCTCAGAGTTTTGATAATTGGTTAGCCAATACACCGGGCTTGAAGGTTCTTGTTCCCTCTGATCCTTACGATGCAAAAGGATTGCTTAAGACTGCCATAAGAGATGATGATCCTGTGGTTTTCATGGAATCAGAAGTCATGTATGGGGATAATGGGGTTGTGCCGGAAGATTACTACACCATACCCATCGGTGAGTCGAAAATAAAACGGGTTGGCAGTGACATTACGCTGGTTGGCTATGGTAAAATGATGAAAGAGGTTTTTAAAGCTGCTGACCAATTGAAATCCCAATATGATGTAGAAGCAGAGGTGATCGATTTACGTAGCCTGAGGCCATTGGATTATCAGACCATTGCGGAATCTGTTAAAAAGACGAACCGTGTGGTGGCCATTGAAGAATCATGGCCGTTAGCTGCCATGTGTTCTGAAATCACCTATCAGGTTCAGAAACATGCCTTTGATTTCCTGGATGCTCCAGTTAAGCGTGTAACTGGTGCCGATGTATCAATGAGTTATGCACCGAACTTGGTTGAAGCGTTCTTGCCTAATCCGGAAAAAATCGTGGAAAAGGCAAAGGAAGCACTTTACATCGAATAATTTGTTAAGGGTATAAAACCAAAAATCCTGTTTATGGAACGACAGTTTAATTGGGAAACCATTAAAGAATACGAAGAGATCCTGTTTGAGTATTACAACGGGATAGCCAGGATTAGTATCAACCGTCCCAAAGTTCACAATGCGTTTACGCCATTGACGGTTAGTGAGATGAGCGATGCCATGCATATTTGCCGGGAAGATGAAAGAATAGGGGCAATCATTTTAACCGGTGAAGGAGGTAAAGCTTTTTGTAGTGGCGGTGATCAATCAGTCAGGGGAGATGGTGGTTACGTAGGCACTGATAAGGTACCCAGACTGAATGTTTTGGATTTACAAAAGCAAATCCGGTCCATTCCAAAACCTGTTATAGCTATGGTAGCTGGATGGGCCATTGGTGGCGGTCACGTGCTGCATGTTGTTTGTGACCTTACAGTTGCAGCTGAAAACGCTATGTTCGGGCAAACCGGTCCGAAAGTTGGTAGCTTTGATGGTGGATTTGGTGCAGCATTCCTGGCCAGTATTGTGGGACAGAAAAAGGCACGCGAAATCTGGTATTTATGCGAAAAATATACTGCTGAAGATGCTGAAAAAATGGGTTTGGTCAATACTGTAGTTCCTCTGGAAGAATTGGAAGGTAAAACCGTTGATTGGGCAGAAAAAATCCTGCAAAAGAGCCCGATGGCTATTCGCTGCCTTAAATCCGCATTCAATGCCCAGTTAGATGGTCAGGCCGGTTTACAGGAATTGGCAGGGAATGCGACATTGTTATACTATTTCAGCGATGAGGCTAAGGAAGGGAAAAATGCCTTTTTAGAAAAGCGAAAGCCAGACTATGAAAATTATCCAAGATACCCGTAGAATAGGATTAATGATTGAGAATGCCGTTCCTTACTTAAATCGCTTTGTTTTTATACCTATCAACAGGAGCATCTGAATTTTACAGTGATTTGAATTGATAAAACTTGCGCTAAACGGATTGCATAGTATGGCAGGTATTCAATCATGGTTAAAGGCCGCACGGTTAAGAACACTTCCGTTAGCTGTTTCCGGGATTTTACTGGGTAATTTGTTAGCGCTACAAAAGCAGGCTTTTGATCCATTTGTTGGGGGTATGGCCATGCTAACTGCCATATTGCTTCAGATCCTGAGTAATCTAGCCAATGATTACGGGGATTCTATTCATGGAGCGGATAATGAAGCGCGATTCGGCCCTGAGAGAATGGTTCACAGCGGAGCGATCACCACCGAACAAATGCGAAAAGGTGTTATTGCAACGGGTATTCTCGCCTTTTTATCAGGAATAGCAACACTTTACCTAAGTTTGGATGTCATTGGTTACAGGGCAGCAGGCTTATTATTGTTATTAGGGATCTTTTCCATTATAGCAGCTTATGAATACACTGCCTCTTCAAAACCATACGGTTATGAGGGATACGGTGATGTTTCGGTTTTTATATTCTTTGGTTTACTGTCCGTTGGCGGTGCTTACTCTTTGCAAGTCGGGCGTTTTGATATTTGGGTACTTTTACCGGCATTTGCGATGGGCCTTTTTTCAACCTGTGTATTGAACATCAATAACCTTCGCGACTTTCCTTCTGATCAAGGTAGCGATAAAAAAACCATCCCTGTCAGGCTTGGCCTTCGACAGGCGAAAATTTACCATGAGTGGTTACTGACGTTAGGAGCCCTCTTTTCGGTAGCTTATGCCATTAAATCCTACCAAGCCTGGTGGCAATATTTGTTTTTACTGGTCCTTGTTTTGTTTTATTTGAATGGCCGCAGTATATGGAAAGGACAGCAACCTGAGGATTTTGCTCCTCATCTAAAGAAGCTTTCCCTTTTTACTTTATTGTATAGCCTGATGTTTGGTATTAGTTTGGTTTTGAAGTAAGGCTTTCTCATAAATCTTTTTTCAAGCTGCCTCTTTGGCATTGCGAAGTGCACCGTGATTGATCTCAAAAAAATTCGTTCATTGAATTAATGGGTAAATGTTTAACTTTGCTTTAACAGATGGCCATGTAGCTCAACTGGATAGAGCATCAGATTCCGGTTCTGAAGGCTGGGGGTTCGAGTCCTCCCGTGGTCACTTTACTTAGGACAAAAGTGGAAGTAGCCATTATTCGATGGCAATTAGATGAAAATTGAGGCTGATCTTAAATGCATATTAATTTTGCAGTTGTTCTTATGTATGGGAAAAAGTTTATTAAATTGCAAGTTTTGAAAACGGTCTATTGAATGTCAAAAATTCGGTTTTTCCCAATTATTACCTTATGTCTTTGCTTGATGGTTTCTGGCTGTAGCAATAATACTTGCCCCGTAGCGAATGATGGCAGGCAGGATCCCAGAGATTATGAGCAGGATGATAGCTATGATGACCTGGATGGGTATCCCCACCGATAAGATTTCTGCAAGGCATACTATCTGATACTTGCAGACCTTGGCTTAAATGGTAAATTAGCCAAAAATCTACTCCATTGATTCCTTCAATTCCATTTTTGAAACCTGCAATTTACGCCAGGTTTCATTGTTGTAACCAATAAAAGTATCCAGCTTTAGTTTTTTAGGCTTGATTCAAAGCTTCTTCTATATCAGCTATTAGGTCATTAGGGTTTTCAATGCCTATTGATAAGCGTATCATTTGAGATGTGAAACCGTAAAGTTTTTGATCTTCCGGCGGCACATCTGAATGGGTCATTGTACTTGGATGCTCTGCAAGAGACTCTGTGCTGCCGAGGCTTACAGCTAACTTGAATAATTGCAGGCTATTTAAAAACCGGAAGGCTTCCTTTTCACCTCCTACAATGTCAAATGATATCATAGCACCAGGTGCTGAGCATTGATTCCTGTATGCCTGATATTCCGGATTGCCCTCCTCTAAGTGACCCAAATAATACACTTTTTCCACTTTTGGATGATCAGCCAGGTAATCAGCTACATACCGCGCATTTTTCATTTGGCTGGTCATTCGCAGTTTCAAGGTTTCCAGGCTCCTTAGCAGTAACCAACCTGACCAGGGCCCACCCATATTCCCCATGAATGTTCGCAGGGTTTTGATCCGGTTAATGATTTCATTTGAACCAAGGCAAGCCCCGGCAATCACATCACTATGGCCGCCAATGTATTTAGTGGCGGAGTAGAGGACCAAATCGGCTCCGTGCTTTAACGGATGCTGCCAAAGTGGCCCTAAAAAAGTGTTGTCAACGGCAAAATAGGTTTTTTGCTCTTTTGTGCTGTATTGTTCAGCCAAAGCTGAACACATAGCCATATCAATAATGGCGTTGGTGGGGTTAGCTGGTGTTTCAACGTATATCATACCAAGCTTGTCCCCTAATTCATTTTCATCAATGATCTGCTGGATTGCTTCCTGGCTTCCAGGCGCTGTAAATCCATAGGTTTCTATGCCAAACTTGGGCAGCACATGCTTCATGAAGTAATCAGTTCCGCCATACAAAGGCTCACTGTGAATTACTGCCTTGCCAGGTGTCAAAAGCTCCAGCATACTGGTGCTAATAGCTGCCATTCCACTTTCAAAAACCGAACAGGCTTCAGCCTCGTCCCAGAGCGTGAGGCGATCTTCTAAAATTTCCAGGTCAGGGTTGTTCAGGCGGCTGTATATAAGGCCGAGGTCTTCCTTGGGACCTTGTTCCCGTATACCGTAAGCTACTTCGAAAAAAGCTTTTCCCTCTTCAGCGGTTTTGAAAACAAAAGTAGAGGTCTGAAAAATGGGACTTTTAATCGCTCCTTCTGATAATTCAGGGTTATACCCGTAAGACATCATCTGGCTTTCCGGGCTTAACTTACGATCTTTTATGTAGCGTTTTTTGCTGTCATCATCGTTTTTCATGGCAATGATATATTTGAAATTACAAAGGTATGACTTCCGGTTTGTAACCTATAGAACAGGGTACTAAAAAGTAATTTTTATTCTGGATTACTATTTCTTAGGGTGCTTAGATCAACTTAAAAGTATTCCAAAAACCGAATGAAAAGTTTCAGTCAGTTCCTTTCAATCTTTCCCAAAATGCTGCAAATAGCCCTTCTTTTAAATTAAAATCTGGTCTATCACGTGTTATACCTGGTTTAGGGCTATTTAAAACAACATTTGGCTTGATACGGTAGGTAAAGACAAAATTCCGGGCTTGCGGGTATTCATCTTTTGGAAGCCAGCCGGCTAACTGGCCAAATCTCAAGTCATGCAATAGTAATGTATCTTTACTCTGCTTTTCTACAATGTATTGGCCCTGCGTTATCATTAAAAGTTTACTAAAGATAGGCTTTTTTCGCAAAGAATCTGAAAGCAATTCCTTATTTTTGGGATAGTAAGTAAAATCTATGGGAAATTTATTGTCTAATAGGGAATAATAGCCTGTATAAAAACCTTTCTTGGTTTCTGCGTTAGCAGACCACAAAATGTTATTGAAAGGCGAAGGCCTTGACTCTATATCTTGGTAGGCGATTCCTTTTTCATTTAATGATTCCTTGAACTGATGGTTGACATATTGTTTGTTAGCCAATGTGAAAATGAGGTAAGCTGAGCTGATTAAAAGCCCAAGCCGGTTGAAGTTAAAATGCCAATTTGTTTTCTTTTTTGTGATGGAAGAACCTATTACACCGCCTAGTAGAGGTATGCTGTAAACGGGATCAATGACAAAGACTGACTGGAAGGCTACCCGGTACTCAAAAGGCCAAAAAAGCTGAGTTCCCCATGTTGTAAAGCAATCCAGAAGGGCGTGCGTGAAAAGGGCAAGGAAAAATAATAGTAGCCACTCCCACCTTTTAACATGCTGATAGCCTGAGTGAATTTTCTGCGCTATGAAAGTTAGTAGCGGGGTCATACCTATGAAAAATAAAAGGGAGTGGAAAAAACCCCTGTGAAAATCAACCCTTTGCACATCGTTCATGAAATTACCGGGTATCACATCCAGGTCAGGGATCAAGCCTGCTAATCCGCCCCAAAGCATTGCTTTGTGCCCTGTTTTTACCCCTAAAACTGCTTCGCCTACTGCTGCGCCAAGGGTGATTTGGGTGATGGTGTCCATTTAGTTTTTCTTTTTACAATCAATTACCTTGCAAAATATGTTTGGGAATGGTAAAATAAATGATGAATATTTAGCCGGCAATCAGATAAAAATCCTATTTAAATGGAGAAAATTATTCCTGATATTTTACAATGTTCGGTAATGGCTAAGGTTAATTGAGGAATCAAGCGTTCTAAAATTTTTTTGATTATTTTTAAATGGGCTAGCAACACTTTTTAATAGTAAGCATTTAATCAGGAAAAGGGACTGGAATTAAATATTTTACGTAAATCTCATAAAATCTATAACAGGTTTCAGACCTACTCCTAAGTATTACCAGGTTGCAGCTAATTAAACCATAATTATAATTTTTTTCATTGTTTTGGAACATTAAAAGTTTTTTATAATTTCGACTGTCCTTTCTAAAAAATCTTTATAAGTGTTTATTCTTTTAAAAGATTTTGAAGGTAAGTTAAATTTAAATATTACTATTTAAGGGTCGTCTTTTTTAAAAGTTGTATTCATCGAAAAAATTATGTGTCTATGCAAAAATGCTACAAATTCAACTTTGGGTCAAAACTAGGCTCTTTAGTTGGGTCGGTTTTATTGCTAATTGTTTTTGCTTTTCCGCAAAATGTGTCAGCTCAGTTTAACCCGTTCAAGGATCCTAGTTTTGAGCAATGGACAAGCCCACAATCAGTTTCTTGTGATGGAGGTACTTATAAAAAACCAAATGTCTGGAAATATAACGATTGTAGCTCAGAAGGCTCATTAACCAATAAACAAGGTAACCAAACAGATGGAAGTAATTGGATTGGAGTAAGCTGGACGGGTAATACCGGGTTTGGGGCTAGCGCTTCTGCGAGTGTATGGCAAGATGTTAGTCTTAATGGCGTTGATACTGTCAAATTTGATATTATTGGAGGTGGTACCCCTGAGCGATCCAAATTCGTTGTATTGGTTGATGGAACTCAAATCAAGGATTGCGGTCATGTGAATTCAGGCGGTTATGGAAAAACCTGTGCGGTCGATGTTTCCGGTTATAGTGCTAAACACAAATTTCAAATCAAATGGAAACAACGAACGGGAGATAACTTAGGGGGATCAGGTATTGATAATATCATTGCTGTTGGTCCTGGGCCAAGTAAACCAACAGCCAATTTCGATGCGCCTGATACTGCTTATGTCGGGACTCAGCTTTGCGTTGAAGACCTTTCTCAATATGCTTCTCAAAAACAATGGTATGTTGATGGTCTGCCAAAGGGATCAAAATCCCCATTAAAGTTTACGCCTAAAAGTTCAGGTACGATTACAGTTTCCTTTGCTGTTTCAAATAAGAATGGATCAGATTCAATAGCCAAAGACATAGTTATCAAAAAGCAATCGACCCCTGTAGCGGATTTTTCTGCCAGTCGTAATATCATAGATAAGTCAGAGACGATCCAGTTATTTGATCGATCCGAGGGAGGAGCTACCTCGTGGAGTTGGGATATTACGCCATTTATTTTTGGTAATGAATACATTTATCCCTCTACCGGTCCAACAGCCTGCTTAGGGCAGCCTAATAATGATCAGGCCAAAAATCCGGAAGTAACGTTTATACGCAGTGGATTATATGATGTTTGTCTTGTAGCGAGTAACAAATTTGGTAAAGACACCACTTGTAAGCAGGATTATATCAGAGTCAGGGAAGAATACGACATCTGCAGCCGTAACAGCACGAACTATGGTTTTGGCCGGATATATGACAATGGTGGGGTGAGCAATGATTACACCAACAATACTTCGTGCGATTTCACGATTAACACCTGTAGTCGAATGGTCATCAACATACGGGAATTTAACCTGAAGTCAGGAGATCACTTGCGGATATACGATGGTAAGAACAGCAATGGTAAACCCTTGTGGGATACGGGAAAATTTGGTATGGATGGTTTCACGGGTAAGCTAAAGGATGTACCGGCGAATGTCATAGCAGAGAGTGGTTATGCTTATATAGAGTTTGAGACGGATGGTAGTGATGTAGCGTCCGGTTTTAACCTCACGTACTTAAGCCAGGATAAGCAGTTCAGCGAGCCAAAGACAGCTTTTGAGGGTCCTGATACGGTATGCCCTGGAGAGCTGGTAAGTTATACGAATACGAGCCAGAACATATTTGCATCCTACAGCTGGGATACCACAGGTGCTTCAGGTAACACGGGCACTTATTCGAGTTCAAAGGATATAAACGTATCCTTTCCCTATTCCGGGACGTGGAATTTATCCTTGATAGCTGAGAACTGTGGAGGATTTGACACGCTAACGAAAAAGGTAGAAGTAAAGAAAGCTACGACAGGGCCAACTGCGGGATTTTATGCTGATCGATTCACGCCGTTGGTTGGTGAAACTGTTAGCCTGTTTGATACCTCGTCAAATTGTGCGAGCTATTACAAGTGGGAATTCTCGAAGGGTGTTAATTACCTGTCGGGAGATGCGAACAGCGTATCGCCGAAAGTATCCTTCACCGAATCAGGTTGTTATGAAGTCACGCTACATGTAGGCAATTCGGCTGACACGGTAAGTTTAAAGAAGACTTGTTACATCAAAGTCCAGTGCAAGCCGGGTGTAACCTCATTGACGAGTGATATAGGCATAAGCCGAGTCAAGCTGGGCAGTATAGACAACCAGAGTTCAATAGGGAAGAGCGGATACACGAATTATTATGATGAGTATTCGACCAATGTTCAGAAGGGTGTTCAGCAGAAATTGGAGATAATGCGTAACACGTCTTACAATGAGATGGATCTGAAGGTATGGATAGACATAGACGGAGATAACACGTTTGATGAGCCGGCGGAAGTGATAGCGAACAAGCAGGGAGGAAATTACACGCAATATCAGACGACCTTCACGTTACCAGACACAGCAGCGACCGGAGACATACGCATGCGCATAGGGACGAATTTAGGTGGTTTAGGCAATGAACCATGTGCTACGAACACGAATGGTGAGTTTGAGGATTACAAGCTAAAGGTCACGCCGGACATAACGGGTCCTGCCATTCAATTACAGGGTAAAGATACGGTTATGCTGGGAGCTTGTAACAGTTTACCGTTAAGCACGATGGACACGGGAACGTACGCTGTAGACAACATAGACGGTCGTTTAGACACGGTAAGGCGGACTGTTATGGTAGATTCCTCGAGCAGTGGTTATGACTCGATTCGTTATGAGATCATGGACAATCAGGGTAACACTGGTGTCAAGTATCGCATTGTAAAAGTAGCACGGGATCAGGTTAAGCCGAGCGGAAGTATACAGGGCCCCGATCCTGCAGTCACGCATGTAGGCGAACAATACACAGATGCCGGTTATAGTGGAGTAAAGGATAATTGCTCCGGGATAGCAGCTGTAGAGGCGATAGATAATGTAGACACGAATGAGCTTGGAGTTTACACGTATGGCTATATTGTAAGAGACGAGGCAGGCAATGAGCTAGAGCTAGAGCGGGAAGTTAAGGTAATAGACACGACCGCACCGTCCTTCAGTTTATCGGGTAGTGATCCGTATTACGTGGACCTTGATAGTAGTTACCAGGAGCCTGGTATTGCGTCTTTAACGGATAATTACTGGGAAAGCGCGGACCTGTCACTCAGGATAGACGGTCAGGTATTCACAGGCGGACTTGACACCTTCACGTTGACGTACACGGTAACGGATGGATCGGGTAATAAGGAAGTAAAAGAGCGCACTGTAATAGTAAGGGACCAGGTATCGCCGAGAATAAGCAGTGAATTATCGGGCGGAGATACGGTAACGATTCCTGTAAGGACAGCTTTTGATATAAGCAATCGAGTTCAGGTAAGCGATAACAGTAGTACGAGTATCAGCCTTAATAAACAGGGCAGTTATTTCGGGATATTGGATAATGATGGCAAGGCCGAACACTTAGGCGTCTTTGAAGGCACCTGGACTTACAGTGATGGCAGTGGTAACAGTACTAAGCTGACGCTTTATGTACAGGTAATAGATAATCAATCGCCCACGATTGAGCTGAACGGCCCTGAACGGGTAAACATAGAACAATGGGATGAGACGGTTTACGCAAGTACGGACACAGGTTTAACGGTCACTGATAACCATATGGTAACCGAGAGAGCAGTAGATAGTTCGTCCACGTATTTCACCAAATACATAGAAGGAGGTAAACGCAGGGGCTTGTATGGTATTACGTATCGTGCAGAAGATTCTGCGGGTAATGTAGCCACCACAACGCGTGTTGTAGATGTAGGCACCAATAGCAGTGGACTTGTTGAAAGTGAAGACCATGGGCTATCGTTTGAAGTATATCCCAATCCGACCAATGGAAAGTTCAGGATTGAGACAGGAGAAGGCGGTGAACCAGGAGGTCGTTTAGTGATTCTGAATTCGGTAGGTCAGCATATTAAGGAAGTAACCAACGAAGTAACCCATGATCACACATACCGGGTAGATTTGAGTGATGCCTCAAGTGGTACTTATTTCATAAAATATCAGGGTAATCAAGGTGTAACCCTTGAAGAGGTTGTAATAACCCGTTAGGGTCCTATTGAACGAAATCATTTCAGGGTTGGATGAAAATCATCCAATCCTGAACTTTTTATTTTTGCAAATAGTTTAATCGTTAAAACGACAAAATGTAATTGTATGAAACCACTTTACACGTTCAGCAGCAAGTATTTAAAGCATTTTTCCCTTCTTATTCTAGTGGGTATCATGTTTTTGCCTTTTCACAGTAGCGGGCAAACCCTTAATGATACGGCCGAAAGTGCTGTTAAAAGTTATAGTGGCCAAGGAGGTACCAATAATCTTACCATGAACCTTTCCGGTCCTTTTCGCAGCCCAAATGGTTCCGGAAAAGTAATATTTTATTTCAAGGGAGATTTAAATTCAGGTACCGAATGGATTGATTTAATTGATGAAAATGGCAATAAATTGGGAAGGGCAGGTAGCAACCAGTGTCCTGGAAGTTTCAATTCAACAACATTTTCTGTCTCGCAAGCTACTTTAAGCAAATGGTTTAATGACGGTAAGGTAACTTTTACTACTAATTCAGGAAGTGGGCTTGACCCAATATGTAGCAATTCTTCCTACGATGTTTATGTTGAACTCATTTACCCCTATAAGCCAAAGCTGCCTACCGCCAATTTTTCATCACCTGATACGGGTTATGTTGGCACTAAGTTATGTTTAGATAACCTTTCCAGCAGGGATGTTAATCGGACCTGGTATGTCAATGGTGTTCCTCAGGGGAGCGGTAATGATTTTTCTTTTACCCCTGCAAAATCCGGATCCACCACCATATCCCTGGCTGTATCCAATCCTAAAGGCAGTGACTCTATTGCGAAAACTGTCTACATCAAAAAGCAATCGACCCCTGTAGCGGATTTTTCTGCCAGTCGTAATATCATAGATAAGTCAGAGACGATCCAGTTATTTGATCGATCCGAGGGAGGAGCTACCTCGTGGAGTTGGGATATTACGCCATTTATTTTTGGTAATGAATACATTTATCCCTCTACCGGTCCAACAGCCTGCTTAGGGCAGCCTAATAATGATCAGGCCAAAAATCCGGAAGTAACGTTTATACGCAGTGGATTATATGATGTTTGTCTTGTAGCGAGTAACAAATTTGGTAAAGACACCACTTGTAAGCAGGATTATATCAGAGTCAGGGAAGAATACGACATCTGCAGCCGTAACAGCACGAACTATGGTTTTGGCCGGATATATGACAATGGTGGGGTGAGCAATGATTACACCAACAATACTTCGTGCGATTTCACGATTAACACCTGTAGTCGAATGGTCATCAACATACGGGAATTTAACCTGAAGTCAGGAGATCACTTGCGGATATACGATGGTAAGAACAGCAATGGTAAACCCTTGTGGGATACGGGAAAATTTGGTATGGATGGTTTCACGGGTAAGCTAAAGGATGTACCGGCGAATGTCATAGCAGAGAGTGGTTATGCTTATATAGAGTTTGAGACGGATGGTAGTGATGTAGCGTCCGGTTTTAACCTCACGTACTTAAGCCAGGATAAGCAGTTCAGCGAGCCAAAGACAGCTTTTGAGGGTCCTGATACGGTATGCCCTGGAGAGCTGGTAAGTTATACGAATACGAGCCAGAACATATTTGCATCCTACAGCTGGGATACCACAGGTGCTTCAGGTAACACGGGCACTTATTCGAGTTCAAAGGATATAAACGTATCCTTTCCCTATTCCGGGACGTGGAATTTATCCTTGATAGCTGAGAACTGTGGAGGATTTGACACGCTAACGAAAAAGGTAGAAGTAAAGAAAGCTACGACAGGGCCAACTGCGGGATTTTATGCTGATCGATTCACGCCGTTGGTTGGTGAAACTGTTAGCCTGTTTGATACCTCGTCAAATTGTGCGAGCTATTACAAGTGGGAATTCTCGAAGGGTGTTAATTACCTGTCGGGAGATGCGAACAGCGTATCGCCGAAAGTATCCTTCACCGAATCAGGTTGTTATGAAGTCACGCTACATGTAGGCAATTCGGCTGACACGGTAAGTTTAAAGAAGACTTGTTACATCAAAGTCCAGTGCAAGCCGGGTGTAACCTCATTGACGAGTGATATAGGCATAAGCCGAGTCAAGCTGGGCAGTATAGACAACCAGAGTTCAATAGGGAAGAGCGGATACACGAATTATTATGATGAGTATTCGACCAATGTTCAGAAGGGTGTTCAGCAGAAATTGGAGATAATGCGTAACACGTCTTACAATGAGATGGATCTGAAGGTATGGATAGACATAGACGGAGATAACACGTTTGATGAGCCGGCGGAAGTGATAGCGAACAAGCAGGGAGGAAATTACACGCAATATCAGACGACCTTCACGTTACCAGACACAGCAGCGACCGGAGACATACGCATGCGCATAGGGACGAATTTAGGTGGTTTAGGCAATGAACCATGTGCTACGAACACGAATGGTGAGTTTGAGGATTACAAGCTAAAGGTCACGCCGGACATAACGGGTCCTGCCATTCAATTACAGGGTAAAGATACGGTTATGCTGGGAGCTTGTAACAGTTTACCGTTAAGCACGATGGACACGGGAACGTACGCTGTAGACAACATAGACGGTCGTTTAGACACGGTAAGGCGGACTGTTATGGTAGATTCCTCGAGCAGTGGTTATGACTCGATTCGTTATGAGATCATGGACAATCAGGGTAACACTGGTGTCAAGTATCGCATTGTAAAAGTAGCACGGGATCAGGTTAAGCCGAGCGGAAGTATACAGGGCCCCGATCCTGCAGTCACGCATGTAGGCGAACAATACACAGATGCCGGTTATAGTGGAGTAAAGGATAATTGCTCCGGGATAGCAGCTGTAGAGGCGATAGATAATGTAGACACGAATGAGCTTGGAGTTTACACGTATGGCTATATTGTAAGAGACGAGGCAGGCAATGAGCTAGAGCTAGAGCGGGAAGTTAAGGTAATAGACACGACCGCACCGTCCTTCAGTTTATCGGGTAGTGATCCGTATTACGTGGACCTTGATAGTAGTTACCAGGAGCCTGGTATTGCGTCTTTAACGGATAATTACTGGGAAAGCGCGGACCTGTCACTCAGGATAGACGGTCAGGTATTCACAGGCGGACTTGACACCTTCACGTTGACGTACACGGTAACGGATGGATCGGGTAATAAGGAAGTAAAAGAGCGCACTGTAATAGTAAGGGACCAGGTATCGCCGAGAATAAGCAGTGAATTATCGGGCGGAGATACGGTAACGATTCCTGTAAGGACAGCTTTTGATATAAGCAATCGAGTTCAGGTAAGCGATAACAGTAGTACGAGTATCAGCCTTAATAAACAGGGCAGTTATTTCGGGATATTGGATAATGATGGCAAGGCCGAACACTTAGGCGTCTTTGAAGGCACCTGGACTTACAGTGATGGCAGTGGTAACAGTACTAAGCTGACGCTTTATGTACAGGTAATAGATAATCAATCGCCCACGATTGAGCTGAACGGCCCTGAACGGGTAAACATAGAACAATGGGATGAGACGGTTTACGCAAGTACGGACACAGGTTTAACGGTCACTGATAACCATATGGTAACCGAGAGAGCAGTAGATAGTTCGTCCACGTATTTCACCAAATACATAGAAGGAGGTAAACGCAGGGGCTTGTATGGTATTACGTATCGTGCAGAAGATTCTGCGGGTAATGTAGCCACCACAACGCGTGTTGTAGATGTAGGCACCAATAGCAGTGGACTTGTTGAAAGTGAAGACCATGGGCTATCGTTTGAAGTATATCCCAATCCGACCAATGGAAAGTTCAGGATTGAGACAGGAGAAGGCGGTGAACCAGGAGGTCGTTTAGTGATTCTGAATTCGGTAGGTCAGCATATTAAGGAAGTAACCAACGAAGTAACCCATGATCACACATACCGGGTAGATTTGAGTGATGCCTCAAGTGGCACCTATTTCATTAAGTACATGAATGAGGGTATTGTTAATGTTGAAAAGGTTATGATCAATAAGTAAAAAATAGTAGCCAGTTCTGATTTGTTCAGGACTGGCTTCTCAAGTATTGTAAATAGAAGCTTTGACAAAACGAAACAAAGCTTTTGTTGTAAGTTGTTAAAGAGATGGTTTAGTAGTTTGGTTTTTTTTAACCATTTCTTTATAATTGAATTGTTAAATAGTTAAAATAACCTCTTATGAGTAAGAAATTTTACACGGGAATTATGAAACGCTTATCTTTATTGAGATTTTGTGCAGTTAGCCTTGTGGGGTTAATAGGTTTTACGACACTTGCTACGGGTCAAACAACAAATGTTTCCCCTTACTGTGCTGCTTCCGAGGCAGATGATTGTAGTAACTTCGATGATGCCATTGAGCTATTCGAATTTGGTTCTTTTTCCCATAATTCGGGTGGATGTAACAATGATGGCGACGTTACCTATTTTAACAACCTAAATCCCATTTCTGTTAAGCAGGGAGATTCTTACAATGTAAAAATTGATCTTGATCCTAGTGCAAGTAGATGCGGGGCAGCGATCTGGATGGATTTAAACCAGGATGGGAATTTCAGCTCGGGTGAATTACTTAAAACATCCTCAGGTACGAGTACATCGCATAATTGGAATATTGAAATACCATGTTCTGCAAAAGGGGGCGTAACCCGCATGCGGGTTATGGTTTCATATTCTCAAACAATTAGCGCAAGCGATTATTGTCGGGTGCCTGCATTATCTGCATGGGGTGAAATTGAAGACTACGATGTTAATGTGAATACCGTTAGTGGTGATCCTTCCTTTGCGATTAAGAAACCCTCCACCATTTATGAAAATAGTCCGACTACAATTTCCGGAAAAGCTTCTCCAAACAAGTTTCAATCAGCGACCAATTTTTCATGGCTTGTTAATGATGTTCCGGTTTCTAATAACGAGTCCTTTACCAATTCCTTTTCCGATGGTGATGCTATAGAACTCAGGACCGAGGTTCCATGTATTGAAAAAGATACGCTTTATGATACCGTCAGTACTGTTACCCCAAGCAATCCTACGGAAGCATTTTTTATCGCATCCAAAAATATTCTGGATATAGGCGAAAGAACAGTATTGAAAGACCAATCAACCAACGGTCCTACTTCATTTGAATGGGAAATTTCACCTAAGACGGGTGGTTATACTTTTATACCCCCAAGTAGCCAATTTTCTAAAAATGGGGAAGTGTTTTTCTCAACGCAACCCGGTATATATGATGTTTGTTTGTATGCGGGGAATAGCTTGAATACAACGCCCGATACTAATTGTAAAAAAGATTACCTTCGTGTTAAGGATGTTCAGGATATTTGCGCCAGAAAAGGACGCACGGATTCAATCGGGTTTATTGAGGATGGCGCTGATCCTAAGTATCCTGCGAATGCCAGCTGCTCCTTCTTAATCAATCCATGTGCCCAGGAGATCAATTTAACATTAGATGAACTGGACTTAAAGAAAGGAAGTGGTTTCCTTCGTATTTATGACGGAAAAAGTGCACAGGGTAAGCCTTTGTGGGACGAAAATGCCTACAGTTCAAGGGGGCTCACCGGAGATAAATCTAATCCCAATTTTCAGGAAACTTTCACTGCTAAATCAGGAGCTGTTTTTGTTCAATTTGTATCCGGTTCCAACCCAAAAGGCAGCGGTTTTAGCTTAGGCTATAATGGAAAGACCAATACGCTACCTGAACTTAAGCCATCAATTAAGGGCGATACCGCAACTTGTTTAGGTGAAAAGGTGACTTTTAATGCTGAATCCAATGTTATCAACCCTTCCTATGAATGGTATTTCAACGACTTACCCGCTAATAATTCACCTTTAACCACTGACGATTCGGTTACTGTATCGATAGATAACAGTTCTATGGATACTATTCACTTGGTTACCTCTAATTGTGGAAAGCAAGATACCAGCAAGCGGATAATTACTCCCCAGGTATCGAATCAAAAACCCAATGTTAAATTTACCGCTGATCGCGTTCTTTTACAGGTTGGTGAATCAGTAACATTGGAAGAGATGACCGATGCCTGTATCAAAAACAGGAAATGGACACTCTCGCCCAATACTTATCAATTTGTTAACGGTACCGATGAAACCAGTAAAAACCCGGAAATAGAATTTACCGATAATGGGGTATACAATGTTACCTTAACGGATACTACCAACGCTAACGCTGTAGGTAAAACCACCAAAAATACATACATTACTGTTCGCGAATATTGTGACCCGAATGTGTCCAACCTGAATACCGATATCGGCATAAGCCGGGTTAAATTAGGTAAGCTGGACAACAGGTCTTCAATAGGACAGAGTGGTTATACCTCTTACTTAAAGTCAGCCGCAACACCTGAGTTAGCGAAGGGTGGCACCTACGACTTAACCATTGAGCGTCAGACCAATGCTAACAAGGTGCACTACAAGGTTTGGGTTGACCTGAACCGGGATGCCAAGTTTCAATCCAATGAGGTTGTGGCCAACAATAAGGGCTTAGCGGGCACTGTATTAAATACCCATTTATCTATTCCAAGTACTGCCTCAACAGGGAATTACAGGATGCGTGTTGCAGCCAACCTGGATAGGTTATCCCAAAATCCCTGTGGGCCCAATCAATATGGTGAATTTGAAGATTACTTAGTGAAAGTGGTCAACGATACTGAAGGACCCAAAATCATGCTTTCGCGGGGTGACACGGTTGATCTAAAACCTTGTGGCTCTCCGCAAAAGGTTTTTAACCAATCCTATGCCATGGACGTAGTAGATGGTAAGTTGAATGACCTCAATGTTACGGGAAGTGTTGACTCTTCCTCCGCCGGTGTCTACAACGTTTCCTACAGTGTTACCGATAACAATGGTAACCAAAGTGTAAAACAACAAACCTTTATGGTAAGGGCCGACCAGAAAGCGCCTGGTTTTACGCTTAATGGGGAGGATACCGTAGTATTGGGAGTTAATACCCAGTATTCAGACCCCGGTGTAAATGGTTTGATGGATAATTGTTCAGGTATTAGCAACTTCACTGTTGATAGTAGTCAGCTGGATAAGTTTAACCTTGGGCTTTATCCTGTTAATTATACCGCAAAGGATAATGCTGGTAATGAAGCAACTAAAACAAGGCACGTAAAAGTTGTTGATACCTCTGGCCCACGCTTTTCACTTAATGGCCAGCAAACCGTAACAGTCAATGTTAACAATCAATACAATGATCCGGGGGTTTCCAACTTGACTGACAATTACTACAGCAATAGTGAGCTTAATTTTAATGTGAATGGTAGTGTAAATCCTTTTGAGATTGGCAATTATGAAATTGTTTACCGGGCTGAAGATCCCTCTGGAAACGTAACCAAATTAAAACGTATGGTGAAAGTCAGAGATACTTCTGCTCCTGTCATTAGTACGGAATACAGTGATACCATCGTTTTTGATGTTGGTAATGTTTTGAATTTCCGGTCTAATATTTCCGCAACCGATAATTACACAGAGCCCACCATTGTAGAAACTTCCGGGGATTTCTTGCTGAACTTCCCCTCAAGGAAGGCTTCTCAATTAGGCGAATATGATTTGAAAGTGGTTTATGCCGATAGTAGTGGTAACCGGAATTCAATTCAATTTACTGTTTCAGTGGTAGATCGCGTTGCTCCTGAATTATCCTTGGAAGGGCCTGGCGTCATTAATCTCGAGCGCTGGAATAGAACGCAATATGAATCTGCCAATACCATTAAGATTGAAGATAACTATTACCCAGCTTTCCAAGTTGATGTGGATACTACCGGCAGCTACTTTACCGATTATATCGACAATAATAAGCCTAGCGGCTTCTTCCAGATTGTTTACCGTGCCGAGGACCCATCTGGTAATTCAACTGAAATAACAAGGGATGTTAGGGTTAGGTCCACATCCGGTATGCAAGCCAGTGGTAGCGGAATAAACATTGATGTTTATCCTAATCCTACACAAGGAGAATTGCGCATTCAATTAAATAATCCTGACAGCGAAAATGGTAAGTTAAGCATCAGGAATTCAATGGGTAAACAAGTGAAACTGATAGATGAAGGGAAAGTTAATGGTAGCTACCAGGTTGACCTGGAAGACGCAAGCGCAGGTGTTTATTTCGTTCGTTACCAAAGCAATGACAAGGTTAGTGTGGAACGGATAGTTGTATCTGAATAAATAAAAACTTAAAGCAAGGGTGAATTAACAGTAGTTAATTCGCCCTTGCCTTAAAAAAACTTGATCTATGGTAAGTATTCTTTACAAAAAGTTAGCAGCCGGAATTAATCCCTTGAAAAGTGTATTGATGGGAATAAGTTTTTGTATCTTATTGCTATCTGCCTATGAAGTAGAAGGGCAAAATTTTGCTTTGAACGCCATTAAAAAGCCTCAGAAGTTTAAAAATAATTATGGGATCGAGGAGTTAGAAGTTACTGTAGCTAATTTATCCGGGTATAATTTTAGTCCCGGTGAGACATTAACAATTGGGTATAAGACTTCCCTTATGAATCAGTATGATACCTTTAATTGGAATCCTCCTTCCTTTTTTGTTATTAAAGATGTTACGGTCGGTGAAATAGGGCTTGCTTGTGACGGCCGAAAAAATATACAAGCTTGGGTAGACTTTCCTGGCGATCCAGATCCCAGTGATGATTCTTTAACAAAAGTTCTCAATAAATATGCTTTTCTGGGAAGGGCTTACTTTAATAATGGCAATTTACCTTCTAATTGGAATCCCACTAACAGCTCTGCTTCAGTTCAAAGTGGTGGTCCCAATGGTAGCCCCAATCATTTAAACCTTAGGCCTGGACCCGCAGAAGTTGAATGGAGTGTCAATTTAAAAAAGGTAAATAATAAAGAGGCCAGGCTTAAATACTGGATTAAAGATAAAGATGGGTCAGAATGGTATACACCTCGTGGTATAAGGGTTTCATCAGACAATGGAAATAACTTTGATAAGATTGTTGATTGGTCAAGTAGTAATGTACCAGGCGGTTTTGGCGGTGGCCCATGGACCTTCCATAACTACAGTCTTGATTCTCTGCTAAACGCTAACGGCCTTTCTTACGGCGTTGAGGATATAGATGTTATAAAATTCGATTATGATGACTCTTATGAGGAATTAGGGATTGATAATTTTAGGATTACCCAGGTAAAAAAGCCTGTTAAAAAAGCTCCATCACCTTCTCCTGTACTAACCGGTCCAAGTACTGCCTTTGTTAATTCACCGGACCGTTATCAAGATGTTTCAGGATCCAATAATAATAAATGGTATGTAGATAGTATTCAAAGAAGGACCAATCAATCTAAGTTAGATTGGGCTTTCCCAGATACAGGTACTCACCAGGTCAGGTTAGTAGCAGCCGGTTGTTTTGGGATCGACACCGCAAAGCAAATTGTTGATGTTATTAATCCCGGCGTCCCTGTTGCTAATTTTATAGCTGATAAAAATTACGTGGATACAAATGGTGTTGTAAACTTTAAAGATCTTACTGATGAAGGCCCTACAAGCTGGAAATGGCGTATAAGTCCTGTAAGGCGTAACAATAATGCAGCAT